>NZ_VOHS01000008.1 GCF_007896845.1 Chitinophaga pinensis
ATCATTGCATTTAAATTTACACTTTTCAATAAAAAAATGCCTTCGATAGTAGCTGTTGTTCCGCATCGTTCCTTTGATGAGTACAGTGGCTCCTGGTATGGGATCTCCATTCTCGTCGACCACCTTACCCGTGACATCAATTAACTCCTCATCAACATTTCTTGAACTGCTGGTATTAACAAAAAATTATTGGCTGCACTATTTGTTACTACTTCATCATCATTCTTTTTTTTAACAACGATATCCCTCCCCCGCACCATCCAGTCAAAATCATTCGGTATTATCCTAGTCATTACTTCCTGAATAGGCATATTCTTTAATACCACATCTCTAACCACACGTTTCCCAATATCATCGGTAAACCAAACTGTGGTTCCCGTCTGCTTAACACCTGATCAAAAACTTCACTATAGGTGTTCGTTTAGCCGAAAATGTTAGTAGCTCTCGGCGCTTTTGTCCTGAGCAAATGCGTCTCGATAGGGACTGAGACAGATCAGCAGAATCGTAAAGACCTGCTTCGCTCTGAGTAAGATAAATTTGTAAGCCATAAGTGATTAGCTAGTAATGGTTGATTGATAAATAGATATAAGCTGTCCTTCACAACTAGATGAGTGTTGTATTTAATAGTACTGGTTGGTTTTGCAATCTCGATTTTTTAACTCCCTGATGCCTGACAATAACTTCGTATCTGCACCTCTTTACTATATAGTCGAAGCTAAAAGCACTTTTGTTTTATTTTTTTGTTATTTTTTTGAATAATTTTATTGGAGTAGGCTTATCGCCTGATTTTCATACCCTCGAAGTACATTTTTATTTTATTCACCACGTAATAAATCAACCAAAATGGAGTTTGTATCTCCCGCAGCTATGCAAACAGATTACTTCCCTCAAGAGTTTGAACACCTCAGAATTCCCATTGCAGAGTGCTTCACCTACTCAACGCCGGGGCTCAGGGTTATATCTCAGAAAATTAAACTACCAAACTATGATGTACAATTTCACATATTTGATTCGGAAGGGACCGCGCTCATCAGACCTAAACACGGAGAAAATATTCTGACACTGCATTATATGTTGCAGGGCAACATTGACGCCGGTCTACGCCGCGGAAGCCGCGTAATGCTGACAGCCCAGGAATATAACATGTTCCAGCTGCCCAGCCACCGGCATTTTGCACAGATTAAAAAAGGTGTTTACTACTGCTTCCATATTATTCTAAAAGAAAAAATTCAGCAAGATCTTCGCAACTCTCTTCTATTGTTTCAATTTCTACAGGAATCCTTTAGTGAAACAGGTGGAATTATTAATCTCCGGCCATACAATATGGTAGGATACGAAACATTTTTGGTCAATCAGGTGTTAAATTACCAGAAAACCGGACCGGCCGCTATCAGGGAGCTTGAAAAGCTGATCAATAAGCTGGTACTGGAATTCTGTAGTAAATATAGCCAGGAGCTGGATGCATATTTTTCCGGAAAGAAACGGGTATCCGACCAGGAACTGGCCAACATGCTTGCGCTGAACGCTTATTTAACCAATCATTTATCTGAATCACATGATATAAACCGCATAGCCAGACAATTCCAGATTGCTCCCGATGATCTGGAAAATGCGTTTATGGATCTGTACGGCCAACGCTTTACAGATCACTACACTAACCAGCGGCTTTCCCGTGTATTTGCAATGCTTGCAAACCCCTCAAAGTCCTTCGAAGCCATAGCTGAGTTAATGGGTTACCAATCCCTGATCTCCCTAAAGGATGCATTTTATGAGTTCTTTGGAAAGACAATGGAAGAGGTAAGATCATTATTGATCCGGGATGATGATGGTGATAGCTAAATTTTTTTACCAAAAAATTATTGTAAAACTTATTATATTCGTCACCATACATCCCTGACCTACACAATTGAAAAACTTTGTCTATGTTCACAGCGTAGATAAAACAGTGTTTACTTCATCAGCAACTCGTCCATTTTCATACGTTCTGCCAATAGATCGTTGAAATATTCATCCTTGTTAAAGTATGTCATGCCTTTGAATATCTGAAAAGATGATCAATTCATGACCAGTTTCCGAAACATAACCTACCATCGCAGGATGACACGCACTCTCCCGATGGCTGCCAACTGAAATGCTTACATAAGCAGAGTCTTAATCTATATTGTATTGGAAAATGACTGACACTAATGATGAAATACTGCTGAGTAGACTACGAAATGGTGATACAACGGCATTTGATGAGATTTACCTGAGGTACAAGGGCCCGGCAATTCTCCTTGCACGTTCACTGCTGAGAAGCTCGATGCATCAGGCAGAAGACCTCGTACACGACATTTTCGAAGAGTGGTGGGAAAAGGAAGCTCTGAAAGGACTAAAACTGTCTAATCTCTCACTGGAAGGCTATTTAAAGAAAGCAGTACGATATAAGTGTGCAGATTATTTTCGTAAACGAAACAAAGATACAAATAGAGAAACCACTTACGGTGCACAAGAAGAAATACAAACAGAAATTACACACGAGATCAGCGATATGGAACAACGTGTCGCCACATTTCTGCAGAAGCTGCAACCCATGCCTAAAAACGTCATTACATTAAAATACCTTGAAGAGTATAAGATAAAAGATATTGCGGCTCAATGCGGCGTGACTTCTCAAGTGATTAGAAATCATCTCCACATCGGCATGAAAAAACTAAGAGAGAAACTGGGCGTCAGGTGAATCGTTTGTTTATTAATACCCCTCAAAATCAGTATTGTTCATAAGCACATTTACAATGGAAAATTTACAACAGGAAGATTTCGCAGCGGAGATAAAGTGGCTGACATATTTAAAAGCCTTCGGACAAAGTACGCCGGAGCAAAACGAATACCTGCAACAGCAAATCAATTCTAATGAGGAAGCACGCGCTATTTCTGCAGAAGCGATGACAGAATACAATAACATTGAAACGCAAAATTATATCAACAGGCCTGAATTTGTAAATGTGCCAGATTGGTCGAAATCAAGTAACAAATCCGGGCGCAAAAAAATCGTATCCGCAGGATATATGCGATTGCATCAGCCGCTTGTATCACGGGCGCTTTAGTGGGTTTCTATATGTATACGCAAACATCCGGACTTAAGCACCCCTCAAACAACATCACTTTAACAACTGCCTCGGGAGAGGTCATAGCCCTCACCGGTGATCAAACCATTAAAACAGATGGTGCGCTGCTAAAAGGCAAGGGGAGCACACTTAATTTTACTACCACAGAAGAAAAGAACAATAGCTCCATCAATACGCTAACCGTACCCTCCGGACTTGATTATCAGATCCGCTTGGATGATGGTACTCTCGTTAGGTTAAATTCCGAAACCCAAATGGAATTCCCATTCAAATTCGGTAAACACCGGGAGATTACAATCACTGGTGAAGCCTATCTTGAAGTAGCTCCCGATGCCAGCCGCCCCTTCATCGTCCATCTTCCCGGTGGAAAAGACGTAACGGTCCTTGGTACCAGCTTTAATGTAAATGCATATGAAGAACAACACGCGAAAGTTGCACTGGTTAGTGGATCTGTATCATTAAAAACAGGAGCTGATTCTGTTTTACTGAAGCCTGGAACGCTCGCTACAACGCTGAATGAAAACATCTCTATAGCACCGTTTGACGAAAACTTCGAATTATCATGGAGAGAAGGTGTATTCTACATTAAGTCACAACGAATGGAGGATGTTGCGAAGGTGCTTAGCCGCTGGTACGGCAAAAAAGTGGTGATTGATGATAGCACACTGGCGACTAAAATATTCACCGGAAAGTTGAATCGGAAAGATCCAATTACTACTTTCCTGGACAACGCGAAAGAATTACTTAATTTTCAATACGAAATAGACAATTCAAATGTATTGCACCTGAAATAATAGTCTTTTACATCTGGAGAAATCAAATCAATAAAAAAAGCCTTGTAAATCACTTTACAAGGCTTTTTAACTTTATGTGGAGAATACCGGAGTCGAACCGGTGACCTCTTGCATGCCATGCAAGCGCTCTAGCCAACTGAGCTAATTCCCCTGCTGAATGGTGTGCAAATGTATAAATTTTCCTGAAATCAGCAAATATTCCCTATAATAATTCCAATTTCTCCCTCAAAACCTATTTTTGCGCCAATACGACTCTATATGCCCGAAAAAACAGCGCACACTGAAAAGAACAAACTGGGTTTAGTAACCAGCACCTCCCTGATCGTCGGAAACATGATTGGTGCTGGCATATTCCTCGCGCCAGCGGCCTTATCTTCCTTTGGGAGCGTCAGTTTGCTTGGATGGGTGATTTCTGCAACAGGCTGTTTTTTTCTGGTGAAGATATTCAGTAATCTGAGCCGGATTGTTCCAAACGTTACCGGCGGACCATACGCTTACACCCGCCGGGGATTCGGGGATTATATGGGTTTCTCTATTGCATGGGGGTATTATATTGCTGTTGCCTGTGCAAATGCCGCTATTACAGTAGGATTTGTGAGTGCGCTGAGTACTTTTATTCCTTTACTATCTACCAGTACGTTGGCGGCAGCATCGACAGGACTGGCGTCTATCTGGCTGCTGACGGCCATCAACAACGCCGGCGTAAGAGTATCAGGCAGAGTGCAGCTGATCACCACTATCCTTAAACTGATACCTTTAATCGCAGTCGCTTTCTGCGGATTATTCTTCATTAGGCTTGACAACTTCCCTCCTTTCAATAACAGCAATATGTCATTGTTTGAGGTCATTTCACAGACGGTGACCTTCACTATGTTTGCCTTTGTGGGAATTGAGTCGGCCACTGTACCGGCAGATAAAGTGGCCGATCCACAGCGGACGATCCCCCGAGCTACTATGCTGGGACTGATTATAGTTACAATTGTATATGTTTTGGGAACCGTGAGTGTAATGGGCATCATTCCACCGGCACAGTTGCAAAATAGTCTGACGCCCTTTGCAGATGCAGCAGTCATCATGTGGGGACCCAATGCCCGTTTTCTGGTGAGCGCAGGTGTGGCGATTGCCGCATTTGGTGCCTTAAATGGCTGGATCCTGATTCAGGGACAATTACCTTACGCAATTGCAAAAGACAACCTGTTTCCGCGCATATTTGGCAAAGAGAATAAGAAAGGCGTGCCTTATGTTGGGATGTTCTTCAGCAGCATATTGATCTCTGTATTTATGATCATGAACTATAACAAGGGACTGGTAGATCAATTTAAATTCCTCGTACTGCTTTCGACACTTTCTGTATTAATACCTTACCTGTTCTCAACCGCTTCGTACTTTATATTACGGACAAGCAAAAAACTGACAACCAGCGAATGGGCACAATGCATACTCTTATTCGCCATTGCTTTCGGGTATGTATTCTGGGCTATTGCCAGCGCCGGACAAAAAACCATTTTTTATGGTTTTCTTTTACAAATGACAGGTATTCCGTTATATCTCTGGATGAAGGCTAAAAATGAAAATACGACCAAAGAAGACATATAACATACATACCAGACAGTCAGCCAGACATCTGACCTTAAAATCAGCTTAAATAAGACTTAAAAGCGACTTAAAACAAACAAGCTCAAACTCTTACCCCTTGTACATTACAAGCGGATATACCCACTGCTGAAACGAGGGGTTTTAAAAAATCCGTCGTTCAATAACACCTGTTTCAAAGACATACTTCCCGGTCCTGTAGATTATTTTTCCGGGAACGTTACCGGTCAACTTATCTTCCGCGCTTAATTACTTCAGGGAGCACTTCGTAATCGTAAATCTGTCAATCAAAATCTAAATAATTTGTTAACATAACTACTGCTGTTATGTGATTTTTTTTTGAGTATTTCGAACTTTAAATCCAATTAGTACATGCTATTAAAAAAATGCCTGTCAGCCATCCTCGGGCTGATCAGCTTACCTATGCTACTACTTGCCCAGGAGACTACCTCCGAAATCCACGGGCAGGTGAAAGATGGGCAAACGGGAGTTCCCGGAGCTGTCATTATCGCACTACACAATCCCACCGGAACGAAGTACATGACAACCACCCGTAAGGATGGACGTTATAACGTACCAAACGTCCGCGTCGGAGGACCGTACACCATTTCTGTATCCTACATCGGATACAAAGATCAAAAGATTGAGAACGTCACCCTCTCCCTGGGACAGGAGTATGCTGGTGACTTCAACATCGTACCTGATACAAAACAACTGAGTGAAGTTGTCATAAAATCAGGTAAACAAGACAAAACATTTAATAACGGTCGTACAGGTGCACAGGAGATTATCAGCCGTGACCAGCTGGAAAAGCTGCCTACCATCAACAGGTCAGCACAGGACTTCACTAAACTGGAACCTACTTCAGCCAGCACTGCCGGCGGACAAAGTTTTGGTGGTCGCAGCAACCAGTATAACAACTTTACTGTGGATGGTGCGAACTTCAACAACTCATTCGGTCTGTCAGGTACACTCGGTGGTCAGGCAGGTGCACAGCCAATCTCTCTCGACGCGATCGATCAGATTCAGGTGAACGTTGCACCGTATGACGTACGTCAGGGCGGATTCTCCGGCGCTGGTGTGAATACCGTGACGAAGAGTGGTTCCAACACATTCAGAGGAACTGTTTACACCTACTTCAAAAATGAAGGTACACAGGGTTACAAAGTTGAGAACGCAGTTGTTCCTAAAACTGACCTCTCTTTCAATATTCGTGGTGCGTCACTGGGTGGCTACATCGTTAAGAACAAAGTGTTCTTCTTCGTGAACGCTGAATCTTCCCGTCAAACGACTCCTGCTACCAGCTGGACACCTTCAAGTGCAGGAAATGCACCAAGCAATGGCGGTGGTGTTTCTAATGCAAATGCTGATACACTTGCTGCACTGGCTAATTTCCTGAAAACAAACTATGGTTATGATCCGGGTGCTTACTCCGGTTACTCCTTCAAAACCAACAGTGATAAGATCACTGCAAAAGTAGACTGGAACATCAATAGTAACCATACCCTGACACTGAAATACAACCGCCTGAAATCATTCTCTGACCAGTTTGCAAGTACCAGCAGACCGGCAGGTGTTACTGGTGGTCAGCCAGGTTTTAACTCTATGCCATTCTATGGAAGCGGCTATGTAATCAATAACAACTTCAACATCTTTATTGCTGAACTGAACAGCCGCTTTGGTAACTCAGCTTCCAATAAATTCCAGATTGGTTATACCGCACTCCGTGACTTCCGTTCTTCTCACTCCAATTCCAGCACGTTCCCACTGGTGGATATCCTGAACAACGGTAACATCTACACAACTTTCGGTTACGAGCCTTACACCTACAATAACGTACTGAATACCGACGTATTCCAGATCTCTGATATCTTCACCTTCTATAAAGGTTCTCACGAGATCACTGTTGGTACACAGGACTATTACAGGAAGTATAAGAACGCGTTCGCTCCCGGTTATCAGGGTGCTTACCAGTTCTCCAGCCTGACTGATTTCTATAACAGTGCAAAGAATGGTGATATGAATGCAAAGAGCTACTATCTGCAGTACTCCGCATTACCTGACGGTTCTTTCCCATGGGCTTATGCAGGATCCACCGAATTAGGTGTATTCGCACAGGACAAATGGAGAGCTTCTGACAAGTTCACCCTGACCTACGGTCTGCGTCTCGATATGACTATCTACAAACAGGATTTCGAAGCAAATCCACAGTTCAACGCACTTAAGTTTAAAGACGGTAAAAGCTACGACATCGGAAAAGCACCGGGTAATGCTCTGCTGATCTCTCCTCGTATTGGTTTTAACTGGAACATTCTGGATGATAAATCCTTACAGGTCAGAGGTGGTTTAGGTATCTTCTCTGGTCCTCCTCCATTTGTATGGATCAGCAATCAGGCGAGCAACAACGGTGTTCAGTGGGGTTCATTCACCAAAAGTGGTGTAGCATTCGATACTGATCCGAACAAATATCGTCCGGAATCAGCTGCTGCTAACACCGCTTACGCTGTAGCACTGACTGATAAGAATTTCAAATATCCTTCAGTACTGAAATCCAGTGTTGCTGTTGATAAAAAATTGCCGGGTGACTGGGTATTCACAGTAGAAGGTACTTATTCAAAAGATATCAACGCTGTATATTTCCAGAACATCAACCTGAATGAAACAAACGGGTTTGCACTGACCAATGGCGGTGATCACAGAGACCGTTATCTGACATCTACTGCCAACAGCAACAAGTATTACTCAGGTACTACTCTGGATAATCCTAATATTGGTAACGCTATCCTGATGAGCAACACTAACAAAGGTTACTCTTACAACGTTACTGGTCGTATCCAGAAAACTTACAAAAACCTGTATGTAAGCGTTGCTTATACGCATGGTGATGCACGCAATGCTGCTGAAACAGGTAGCACCGCTTCTTCCCTGTGGAGCGCACGTGGTGTAAGTACAGACCCTAATGGTGAGAACCTGGCATATGCTTCTTACAGACTGCCTAACCGCGTTATAGCAATGGCTTCTTACAAAGTATCTTACGCTAAATATTTCTCTACTTCATTTGGTCTGATTTATGAAGCAGCACCTGCCGGTGTTACTTCCTACACTTATAATGGTGACCTGAATGGTGATGGCTTCAACAATGACCTGATGTACATTCCTAAAACGGATAAAGACATCAGCCTGATCAACGTTGGTTCTTACAATGCTACCACACACACAGGTTCTACTACCGGTACAGCTGCTGATCCAAGAACTGCAGGTCAGATCTGGACACAACTGAACAACTTCATTAACCAGAGCGGTTACCTGTCTTCTCACCGTGGAGAGGTTGCGAAAGCAAATGCTGTTACATTACCTTTCTTCAAGAAAGCTGATGTAAACGTTACAGAAGATATCTCTATGAAGACTGGTAAAACTCGTCACACACTGCGCTTATCACTGGATATCATTAACGTGGGCAACCTGTTAAACAAAAACTGGGGTATCGTAAAAGCAGCGACAGTTACCAACCCTCTGAAGTATGAAGGTCTGGCAGCAGATGGTACTACACCTCTGTTCTCTTTCCCTTACGCAGATCCAAGCAATCAGGTACATCAGACCAATAGCTTTGCAAACAATACAGCGATCATTTCCCGCTGGCAGATGCAGTTCGGTATCAGATACCTGTTTAACTAATTCTTGTTACTATCTATTCTATGTAAAAAGGGCAGTTCACCAATGGTGGACTGCCCTTTCCCTTTATAAGCGAGCTGTATTACCAGCCGATACCATAATCTTCACCGTGGTTACTGCTACCACCCCATAATGAGCCATGTGCAGTATCCAGCAATATTGCATTCACCGGACCACTTGTACGCTCACTATAACTCGCCGTATACCCCATTTTTTGTAAGATCGTTCTCGTTGTCGCCGGTGTATTATTGTTCAGCAATATACTTCCCGGATGTGGCATACGCTCTTTGATGGAAGTACCACCCAGAGAAAGCCAGAGTTGATTGCTATTAATATTCGCTGCTTCCGTTGCCTGCTGTACTGTCATACCAAATTCCACCATATTCAGGAAGAACTGCAATAAATTCTGATCCTGTGTATCACCACCCTGTACAGCGAAAGAAAGATAAGGTCTGCCGTCTTTCAGAGCCATGGAAGGCGTCAATGTCACACGCGGACGTTTGCCCGGCGCAATAACGTTAAAAGGGCATAAGGCACTGTCAAGCACAAAACTCTGTAAACGCTGGCTCATACCTACCCCTGTATGTCCCGCAATACAGGCTGGCGTCCATCCACCACTTGGTGTGATTGATACCACCCAACCATCTTTATCGGCCGCTTCCACACTGGTAGTACCTCTCCATAATCGGTCCATATAAGCACTATCAATATCATTTACTGCATACATTTCTTCGGAAGCCGGAGCCTGAAGAATGCTGGCTGCATCATGCTTCGGTACAAAACGTGTTGGTTTTTTCCGGGAAGATGTATCAGCCAAAGACTGATGTTGCTGCATCAATTGCAGATAAGGATTGCTTTTACCTTCAAAAGGATAAGGATCACCCGGTAAGGGATCCGGATCATTACGATCAGGGTTGATCAATTTTGCCCGCTCCTTTGCATAAGCTTTGCTTAATAAACCGGTGATCGGTGTTTTAGGCGTGAAATAAGGATCTCCGTAATAGAAGTCCCTGTCCGCAAAAGTCAGGTTCATCGTCTGATACAAAGTATGAATGTACTGTGGAGAGTTATAACCCATTCCTTTCAGGTCAAAGTTCTCCAGAATATTCAGACTTTGCAGCAACATAGGTCCCTGTGTCCAGGATTGAAGCTTATAGACCTCGATCCCCTTATAATTCACATGCAATGGCTCCTCTTCAATCGGTTTCCAGCGGGCCAGATCCTGTTCTGTGATCAGACCTCCCTGTTCCTGACAGCCACGCACAAATTCCTTTGCAATATCTCCTTTGTAAAATCTATCATAGGCAGCCATAATCGCTTCTTTGCGGGATTTCTTCTTTTTCAGAGCCTCCTGTTCTGCTTCCACCATTTTAGTCAGCGTAGCCAGTAGCTCCTTTTGCACGAAAATCTCTCCTGCTTCCGGCGCTTCCCTTTTTTCGCCCGGATGAGTCAGGAAAACTGCTTTGCTGTAAGGCCACTGCTTCAGACGGTCTTTGGCTCTCTCCATACTGTTGGCCGTCTGTGCTTCAATTGGGTAACCGGCAGCCATTTCCATGGCAGGTGCCAGCACCTCTTTCAGACTGAGTGTGCCGTATTCCGCCAGCATATAACACAGACCTCCCGGCGTACCGGGGGTTACCGCTGCCAGCGGACCGTATTCCGGCGGAAAATTATAGCCCTTGCCTTTGAAGAATTCCGGCGTCGCGCCAGTCGGAGCAACACCAAGGGCATTAATGGCAATGACTTTCTTCGTCTTCGGATTGAAAATAAGCGCCTGCGTCTCTCCACCCCAACTCAATACGTCCCACATTGTACAGGTAGCCGCCAGCATCGCACAGGCCGCATCTACCGCATTACCGCCTTTCTGAAAAATCATAGAACCAGCTGTGGCAGCCAGTGGCTTACCAGTCACTGCCATCCAGTGACGTCCATGTAGTGGCGGCTTCTGGGTTTGTTGCGCCCGCATTGTCAACCCCAGGGAAAGGAGGGCGACGAGAAAAAATAGATGTTTCATAAAATAATATGCTGTTTAGAGGTGTTATTATCCAGGAGCTGACAAAATAGCAAAATCACGGGTATACTTCTAAAATATGGGATGAACTTTGCACCCCTTTATGTGTTATAGAAAGGGTGCCTTCGCAAATGTACATTAGTTATACCCGGCACTTATTCCACGACATACAAAAATCTGTCTTTATGAACGCAACAAGATTCTGGGAAATCATTGAAACGGCGTGGACAACAGATAGAGATTTATATAATTTGAGAGAAACAGCGCTTACGACCAATGATCCCTCCTTAATCAGGTATCTCGGAAACATCGTTTCCTCAGAGATTACAGACCATATCCAGCAACAGCTAATTTATCTGGATGAACGGGAATTAACGAAATTTAATCACGTCATGGAAGAAAAGCTCTTCCATATAGACCGTGAAGAAATCCATGAACGCATTGGCGGTACAGATGACGGTTTCCTGCACCGGAGGTGCTTCATCGTCGGCATGGGAGAACAATATTATGATATGGTGGATGAAAATCCGGCTGTGGCTACATTAAACGTCTCTTCCGGTGAGATCGGTTTTATTGGCTATAGTGTATATCAGGACAAATTCGGGGAAGAATTTGAACGATATTGTCTCCACTGTATTGAGTCCGGTTCCAATTCACGGGGCTGGTAATAAGAAAGGGGCTTACAAATATGTAGCCCCTTTTTAGTTGCAATGTTTACTCTTCCTCCGCAGCAGCAGTTCCTGCTGGTGCCGCCTCCAGACTGGTCACCAGATTCAGATGCTGTATATTCTTCTCCTTAAAAGTTTCCATCACGCTTTTTACCTTCGGATAAGGCGTTGCATTGTCGGCCTTAATGCAATATTTCAATGCCTTGATACCCGTGCCCTGTGCAGACTGCGCGTATTCTATCCAGACAGCCAGTTCATTATTGGCAGTATCAACCGGTATACCGGTCTCACCCGCATACTTGCGCCTGTCGGAGCTTTTTAAGCCAAGGTATTCTTTCAGATGGTGCAGATCAGTGCCCACACTTGCCCCCAATATGTAGGCATTCATCTCCTTTTCAGACAAGCCCAGCTTGAACTGCGTGTTGATATCTTCAATTAATTGCTTTCTTTTTGGTTGTCCATCCATATCAAAAAACACGCGTCCGGCCTTATCTATACTTACAAGTATAACATCAGAGTCAGGAATAAGCTTTGTATTGATAGAAGAGGGAGTAACAATTGCCACCGGTTCATCCGGCTTAAAACTGGTAGTCATAATAAAGAAGTTGAGCAACAGGAACACGACATCACACATGGCTGTCATATCAACAGCGGTGGACTTCCGGGCCATTTTTATCTTTGGCATAACAGCTAAATTTTTACAACAAAATTCAGCTTTGCAGCAAATGCCGGAAAGGCGCATTTGCTCCTTTTTGCTATCTATTTCAGCCTATATATATTGTTGTTGCCGGAAACTGGCGGGACTAAGACCTGTATGTTTGGTAAAGTATTTTATAAAATGCGTCGTTTGCGAAAACCCCAGTTCAAAACCAATTTCTTTTACCGTCATTATGGTAAAAGAAAGCAGCCGTTTAGCTGCAATCATTATATAATCATCTATTAGTTGTTTGGGAGATCTTCCACTTACATTAGTTGTTGCCTGATTTAATCGTTTCTCTGTTATACGCAGTATTGCAGCATATCCCGCGACAGTCCTGACTGTCTTATAATGTTTTTCTATTAACACATTATATCGTTGTACATACTGCATATCCGGGCCTTTCATATGGTTGAAAGGATGTGTTGCAGTATACTCTCTTCCGGATAGGATGAGAAAATTCTGTAACAGATTTCTAAGAAACATTCTGCTGAATTCATCTTTGGGTTTACGTGATTCAGCCATCATCGTTTCTATCATCTCTCTGTAAGTATCAATATCCTGCAGGTCTATTTGTCCGCCACCATTGAATAAAGGATGCTGATGTAATAATATCAGGTCATGCTCATCCCGACAGGCAAAATCTTCTGTAAAGTTAATGACAATACCTTCGTACCGTGCATGTGGATCGAATGTATGTACTCTTCCCTTTCGTACAAAAAAGGTAGAATAAGGACGGATGATAACGGGAGAGAAATCTATAGCATGATGTGGAATGGCTGTAAAAAATATCAGTACCTGATAAGTATTTGTTCTCAGTGGTTGTGATAACAATGCATAGTGCTGTTCGTGGAGTTCCTCCATCGTAAATATTTCCAGCCCGATGCTGTCTTCCTGTAAAAACGTATTGTTGATCGTCTGACGCTTTTTCTGCCCTTTCATTATCCGCTGATAGTTCTCTCCCGAAAAGATAATACATCTTTGTTACATGTAGAATTGCTCCGAAATGATCTTTCCATCTTTCACTTCGTATACACACAATTCTTCCATGTTCATTCTGTCCTGTCCTTTCATGGTCATATCCATTTTAAGGGTGAGAGCAAATGAGGAGCCCACAATCAACGGAGATGAGAGCTCAACACCATGTACGGTTTCCGTCATGGACATAAACTTTTCTCCCTTCTCAAAGATCTTATCAAGACCTCTGGTTTCCTTTTCAAATTCAGGTGTTGCATAAGGTTCTATGCTTACAGCATCTTTAGCGAACAGTTCCTTTTGTGCTGTCTCAAAGTCACCTTTTTTGCAGAGTTCAATAAGGCGGTTAGCGATTTCTTGTGTAGTCATGACAATGGTGGATTTTTGGAGTGTCCCCGAATTTAAATCAAATTCAGGAAAGTTATTGCAGTGCTGCTTAAACATCGTTATATTCACAATAGTATCAACCATACCTGTAAATAACGTAGCATATGCAGTCATCCACTCCCCGTATTGCATCTATAGATATTCTGCGTGGCATTGTAATGATCATTATGGCCCTTGATCATACACGCGATTTCTTTCATAATACAGCGATGACCGCTGATCCGTTAGATGTTGATACAACTACTCCATGGCTGTTCTTCACACGCTGGATCACTCATTATTGCGCACCAACATTTGTATTTCTGTCGGGCTTATCTGCCTATCTTTCTTCTCAACGGAAAACACCCGCCGAAGCCAGTAAATTTCTTTTAAAAAGAGGATTATGGCTCATTATTGCAGAAGTGGTGATTGTGACGCTGGGACTCACCTTTAATCCGCTTTACAACGTTTTTATCCTGCAGGTGATCTGGGCAATAGGTGTCAGTATGGTAATACTTGGGCTGCTGATGAGAACTTCTTTCAAAGTGATACTGATTACGGGACTGATACTTTTCTTCGGACACAATATCCTTGACTATTTCAATCTGCCAGGCAATCTTTGGAAGATCTTCTTTACATCTTTCGGCACAGTGATACCTATTGGAGGCAATCGATTCATCTTCGCATTTTATGCTGTACTCCCATGGACCAGTGCCATGTTACTTGGCTATTGTGCGGGCTATTATTTTAAAAACGGCATTGCTGTTGAAATACGCCGACGTTTCTTACTCATGACAGGTAGTGCTGCTATCCTGTTGTTCATTGTACTGAGAGCGATTAATAAATACGGTAATCCCACACCATGGGAAGCGCAGAAAAATGGCTTTGATACTTTACTGGAGTTTATTGATGTCAGTAAATATCCGCCTTCATTGGATTTTCTTTGCATGACACTGGGACCCGCATTGCTGGCGCTGGCAGCATTGGAAAAAGCAAAAGGCAGCTGGCAGGAAATTGCGCGGGTATATGGTAGTGTGCCCTTCTTCTATTATGTGTTACATTTCTACCTGCTGCACTTTTTATTAGTGGCCGCCTTCTTTCTTAGCGGATATACAGCGAAAGATATCGTCGATCCGAATATTCCATTTTTGTTCCGGCCAGCAGATTTCGGTTATTCATTACCGATAGTATACCTGCTATGGATGGCAGTTGTTGCAGTGCTTTATAAGCCATGTAAATGGTTCCGGGAATACCGGAAAATGCACAACCAGTGGTGGCTGAAGTATATTTAGCAGCCGATTCATCTGAAGTTTCATCGCAGTACCGGGGCATAAATTTGGGAAGTAGCCAAAATTATTACAACCAGAATTTATTACAGTCACCGGTTAAATGCCTGAACATGACCTCCAGCTTATATCCCCCGGCGCTGCATTTCGGGATCCCTGAAGCGATGCAGCCACATGTCCGGACATCAGAGAGCCTGCCGGAAAGATATCAGCAATACCGGATCGCACAAGCCACGGAAACAACGTATTCAGAAGGCCCATTTGGCAGTTACATCACACAACAGATCAGCGGACCCGACTGGGTTATCAGCTGGCAGCACTGCTTCGTTAAAGAAAAAGTAAGACTGCGTCCCTCTGTTGCACAACCAATGCTTGCGATGTATTGCATTCTGCAGGGTAATATTTCCTGTCGCCTGCAGGGAAAGGGGAAACTAATGCTGATCGAAAAGGAATTTGGTATCTATTACATTCCCGATCACTCCGACAACACAGCGGATCTGCGACCCGGTTATTATGAAATGATATGTATCTCTTTCTCTCCTGCTTTCCTGCGGCAATTCATTGCCCATCATCCGTCTTTTGAAGAAATCTTTCAGCTGCAACAGCGGCAGGCCCGCCGGGCATCTATGTTACCTGCTATCCGTATGGAAGTTTCTGATCTGAAAGTATTGCTGGAAATGCGACAGTCGCCAGCTGCAACAGAAACACTGAAGCCATATATTGATACGAGACTCCATGAATTACTGACACTTTACTTCAATGCCCTTACGCCTAAATATCTGCAAAACAGCGATCAGGCGCAAAAATTACGACAGATCTGTGTATATATTCAGGAGCATTATCATCATCATCTCAGCATCGCAGAATTGAGCAAGCAAGCTGGTATGCATATTAATACCTTTGAAAGAGCATTTAAAGAACTGCTCAGCGTATCTCCAAGAGGATACATCGAGCACCTGCGCATGAAAAAAGCAGCTTCGCTGCTGGCCCAGACATCCCTCAGCATTAAAGAAATAAGTATCAGCAGCGGCTATCGGGGCCCTAATTACTTCACCGCCGTATTCCGCAAGCGTTATCGTTGTTCTCCGAGAGAATTTCGGAAAAACCACTTAACTTGACGGAAAATGCTGCATAGATGGACGCACAACTAACGGACAGGCTTATTCAGATCAGGAGACAGATTCATACACAACCTGAATTAGGGTACGAAGAAGAAAACACATCCCGCCTTGTAAAACAGGAATTAGACAGACTGGGAATAGATTATCTCTCAAATGTTGCCGGCACAGGCGTTATTGCCACACTGACACGCGGACAAGGTCCTTGTGTAGCTATCCGTGCAGATATGGACGCACTTCCAATGCAGGAAGAGACCGGATTGCCGTTCTCTTCTGCAGTAAGTGGAAAAATGCATGCCTGCGGACATGACATCCATACTACCATGCTGATTGGTGCAGCTGCCTTGTTGAAAGAGACAGACTTCCGCGGCTCCGTTAAATTCCTGTTCCAGCCATCCGAAGAAGGACCGGCCAATGATCCGGAAAAGAAAAGTGGCGCCAGAAAATTTGTGGAAGCCGGTCATCTGGATGATGTACAGGCAGCACTTGGATTACATGTAGATCCTTCACTACCTGTCGGACAAATATCCTATGCACTCGGGCCCGCCCTCGCTTGCACCGGCTTTTTTACTATTGAGGTAAGAGGAAAAGCCGCGCATGCCGGTGCTTCACCACAGCTGGGAATAGACGCAGTATTAATCGCGTCGCAACTGGTACAGTCCGCTCAGGCTATTGTATCCAGACAGACCCCTCCGATGGAAACCGCCGTACTGTCATTTACCAAGATCAATGGAGGTGTCGCCCCCAATGTGATTGCAGATAAGGTCGTGCTCGAAGGAACTATCCGTGCCCTGAATCTGGATATTTATGAAGGTGTAGTTACACATCTGCAGCAGGTGATTGACGGTTTAAAACTGATTCATCAGACAGAGATCATATTTGATCTTTACTTCACGATACCCAGTGTACTCAATAATAAAGATGTACACCATCAGCTTCAGGGCAGCCTGACTGACGTATTTGGCCAGACCAATACATTGGAAAAGGTGCCTTTGCTTGCAGGGGAAGATTTCTGTTATTATTCCCGTAAGGTCCCCTCTATGTTTTATTTATTAGGCGCGCAGGATCCTGCTTCTCCAGACTATTATCTGCACCATCCGAAAGTTATATTTAATGAGGCCTGCATTCCTTTCGGATCATCTTTTCTTGCAAAAGGGGCTGTCGCTCTTCTGGAGGGCTTCCGGTAATTGTCGTAACTTTGCGGCTTTATCAGAAATCTCAGGGAATGGAACAGAAACACCTAGGAAAGGGAGATACAGCATTCATGGCGGCCTGCGCAGGATTGATCGTTGCTAACATCTATTATTGCCAGCCACTGATTGTATTAATGGCAAAAGAATGGGGATTACATGAAAGCATAGCAGGAAGGGTCACCTATCTGACACAGATCGGATATGCTATGGGACTTTTATTATTGGTACCTCTGGGAGACATCCTCGAACGTCGCAAACAGATACTCTTCGGTACAGGTGCTGCTATTGTCGCCCTGCTGATGGCGGCCACCGCACAAAACTTTATCATTTTACAGATAGCCAGCGTATTGATTGGCGTATGTAGTATCATACCACAGCTTATCCTCCCATTGGGAGCCACCCTGGCAGCAGACCATAAACGTGGCAGTACGATCGGCGCCATAATGGCTGGTTTGCTGGTCGGCATATTAGCGTCCCGCAGTCTTAGTGGTGCAATAGGATCATTATACGGCTGGCGAGCCATGTATTACATTGCAGCTGCCGTTTGTGCCATACTCATGGTATTGATGCGCCTCCGTTTTCCTGTGAGCAGGCCATCCTTCAATGGTAACTATGGTCAGCTGATGAAATCTGTCGCCCATTATGCGATGACACAACCGCTGTTAAGACAGGCCGCTGTCACCAATGCGCTTTCCTTTGCTGTACTGAGTGCCTTCTGGGTGACCATGGTATTATTCCTCTCTGCCGCCCCTTTCGGATATAAGAGCTTTGAAATTGGGTTGTTCGGACTTGCAGGAGCCGCGGGAGCACTGGCTGCCCCACTGGTCGGAAAGATCAGTGACGGCCGCGATCCACGTAACAATATTATAATAGGACTGGTATGTGAGTTATTAAGCTTTATTGGCTTTTACTTTACCGGTAGCAGTATTTTCCTGCTGCTGGCAGGCATTATTATTCTTGACGTAGGCCATCAGGCAGTACAGGTCACCAATCAGACAATTATATATTCCATCATGCCGGAAGCCAGAAACCGTTTCAATACGGTGTTCATGACTTCTACTTTCATCGGGGGCGCAACCGGCTCAGCAATGGGACTTTTCCTCTGGAATATCGGCCACTGGCCGGCGGTATGTCTGGGTTGCAGTGCCATCATTACAGTCAATATCCTGCTTTTCTTCAGAAATAAAGCAAAAGCTGCCCGCGACGCGGCAGTAGAAATGGCGTTGCAAAAAATTTAAAGCGGCCACTGCGTCCAGCCTTTGCATGAAAGCACTTAACTTCGGTAGACAACTGTATAACCCACGTTAACGACACAAAACCGTCTACCAATGCGTAATTTCATGATCATTGAGGCCCCATCTAACCTGGGCTTGAAAGAACCGCGTCCGGGAGTGGAACCCGGTGTACGTTTTCTTCCGGAGGCTTTGCGCCGGAATGGCTTTGCCCGGGAAGCCGGCATTAATCATGTTATCAATATTCCAGCTCCACCATATACTATGGACATCGACCCTGACAGCCAGATCCGGAATGCGGATGCTATCTGCGCCTATAGTCAGTTGCTGGCGGAGAGAGTCTGCGAAGCCGTCCAAAAGGATATTATTCCTATCGTTATCGGAGGCGATTGTAGCATCCTGATAGGAACTGCCCTCGGACTGAAATGTAGCGGAGGCAGCTACGGACTATTTTCCATGGACGGGCACCATGACTATATGCTGCCTTTTCATTCCGGCACTGCCGGAGCGGCAGGTATGGGGCTGGCGATCGTTTCCGGCAACGGGCATCCTAAACTTTGTGATATTCACTCGCTGCGTCCATATATAATGGAGCAACACATCTATTCTTATGGGAACCGGGAGCTGGACGAAGAATACGTTCGGATCATCCGGGACAGTCAGGTCCATTATTATGACCTGCCATCTATCCGGGAGCGGGGGATACATGCCATAACGGCTGAATTCCTGACGATGATAGGACATGCAGGACTGGACGGATTCTGGATCCACCTCGATGTGGACATATTGGATAATGAGATCATGCCCTGTGTTGATAGTCCGGAGGAAGGCGGTCTCTCCTACCTCGAATTAGAGGAAACCCTGATCCCTTTAGTTAACTCAGGGTATTTCAAGGGAATGCATATTACGATTCTGGATCCTACCCTTGACCCCGACAATCGTTACACACGTACTTTTTCAGAGCGGCTGGCCCATCTGTTAAGACCCGTAGTGGAAGGACTGACAGTCAGTTAAAAAATCTGTTGGGTCTGATTTTTTTTATTCATAAAAAAACATACCTTCGCAGTCCTTTTCCCAGTATTTCTGTACGGGAAAATAGTTCTTACAAATATTTAAATGCGGGTGTGGTGAAATTGGTAGACACGCCAGACTTAGGATCTGGTGCTTCACGGCATGTAGGTTCGAGTCCTATCACCCGCACTTTTTTTGACGCTTAATGCAAGATGCTGACCGCTTAACGCAGAGACTGCCTCAGCATTAAGCGTTTTTTTTATCCGGCAACCGGCTTCTGAAAATTGCCATTAAGGCGCTAAGTCACCAAGTAACTCCCACATAGCTGCCATTCCTTCGTGCCTTTGTGACTTCATGGCAGAAAATACAAACAAGGAATTATTATTGCTTCATACAAGAACATTTAAACTATTATGGCAACCGTTACCAGAGAAAACATCGGTTTATTGAATGATAAGATCACTGTGAAAGTGAGCCAGGAAGATTATCTTCCCAATTTTGACAAAGCAGTAAAGCAACTCAGCAAAACCGCCAATATACCAGGATTCCGTAAAGGAATGGTACCTGTAGGCATGGTAAAAAAGATGCATGGTCAGGCCATTTTCGCGGATGAAGTACTGAAAACCGTGGAAAAAGAGTTGATGGGATATATCCAGAACGAGAAGGTGGAAATATTTGCACAACCACTGTCCCTGGATAAAGAAGCGAGAAATTTCGATATCAATAGCCCATCTGAATACAACTTCGATTTCGAAATCGGTCTGAAACCAACTTTCGAAGTGACTCCACTTGAGTCCGGAAAGACTACCCTGACCCGTTACAAAATCAAAGCTACTCCAGAAATGCTGAACGAAGAGATTGAGCGCCTGCAGTTAAGAGGTGGTAAATCTGAAGAAGTTGAAGCTATTTCTTCTGAAAATAACGTACTCGGCCTGAATGTTGTTGAAACAGACGCTCAGGGTACTCCTGTAGAGGGTGGTCTGCAGAAAGAAGTTTCTTTCCTTGTAAAGAATTTCTCTGCTGCTACTCAGAAAGAACTGCAGGGTAAGAAAAAAGATGACAGCATTGTAGTGCTGACTTCTGCTGCGATCGATGCAGATAAACTGGTGTGGTTCCAGCACGAAGTACTGGGTCTGCACGAAGATATCTCTGCGAAATACTACAAACTGACTATTACCAAGGTAGAATTAATAGAGAAAAGAGAACTGAACGAGGCGTTTTTCAAGGAAGTATTCAATGCTGAAGAAATCACCACTGAAGAAGCTTTCCGCGAAAAACTGCAATCAGAAATAGAAAAATCTTGGGATGCCGAAAGCCGCAACCGCCTGCACAACGACCTGTTCGAAGTGCTGGTTCACGAGACGCCTATTGAGCTGCCTAAGGATTTTCTGAAACGTTGGCTGCAGACTGGCGGTGAAAAACCAAAAACCGCTGAAGAAGCTGACAAAGAATATCCAGGTTTTGATCATCAGTTACGCTGGACACTCATCAGTGATAAACTGATCCGCGAAAATCAGCTGGACGTTTCTTTCGACGAGGTGAAAGAAGCTGCTAAACAGAAAGTTATGGGCTATTTTGGTGGCGCTGCTGCTACCGATGGTGCTGACTGGCTGGACAGCTACATGGAACGTCTGCTGCAGGATGAGAAATTCGTGGACCAGACTTACCGCGAAATGGTGACCCAGAAATTGTTTGATTGGGCAGAAAATAAGGTAAATGTGAAGGATGAGGAAGTAACAGCCGAAGAATTTGCTAAATTACCTAATAAACATCACCATCATGAACATTAATAACGAATTCAGGAAATATGCCATCCAGCATAGAGGGATCAGCAGCCTGGTAGTAGATAGCTATACCCGTCATCAGATCAATGCCCTGACGCCAAACATCATCGAGGAGCGCCCGATGAATATGGCAATCATGGACGTGTTTTCCCGTTTGATGATGGACCGTATCATTTTCATGGGAGACCCTGTAAATGACTACGTAGCAAATATCATTACTGCTCAGTTACTGTTCCTGGAGTCTACTGACCGTACCCGTGATATACAGATGTATATCAACAGCCCCGGCGGTAGCGTTTATGCAGGTTTAGGTATATATGACACGATGCAGATCATCGCTCCTGATGTAGCAACTATCTGTACTGGTATGGCCGCTTCTTTCGGCGCTGTACTGCTGGTAGCTGGTACAAAAGGTAAGCGTACTGCACTGAAACACGCCAGGGTTATGATTCACCAGCCTCATGGTGGTGCAGAAGGTCAGACTTCCGACATCGAAATCACTGCACGTGAGTTCGTTAAGCTGAAAAAAGAGCTGAACGAGATCATTGCTACCCATTGCGGTCAGCCAGTGAAGAAAGTGGAGAAAGACTCAGATCGTGACTATTGGATGACTGCTGATGAAGCAAAAGAATACGGCATCATCGATGACGTACTCACCAGAAATCCAAGAAAACAGCAGGAAAACAACACTCCGCAATAATAGATTACGGAAAAAGCTAAATGTAAAAGGGTGCGAAAATAACTTTTCAGCACCCTTTTTTTTATCTAAATTCCCCTTTTAACGTACCTTTGTAAGCTATGAAAGAGTCCAAAATCCGTTGCTCATTTTGCAACCGTTCAAAAGATGAAGTGCAGATACTGATTGCTGGTGCTGAAGGTCATATCTGTGAGAACTGTGTGGCAAACGCGCAGGAAATCATAGAACAGGAGCTGTTTCAGCAACAAGGCAAGAAAGCGCCTTCCCACTTTGTTCCTAAAGTGGCGAAGCCGGTAGAGATCAAGAAATTCCTGGATGAATATGTAATTGGACAGGACGACGCGAAAAAAATACTGGCCGTTGCCGTTTATAACCACTACAAACGTCTTAACCAACAAGTTGGTGATGATGATGTGGAGATAGAGAAATCCAATATCATCATGGTCGGAGAAACCGGTACAGGTAAAACCCTGCTGGCAAAATCTATCGCCCGTCTGCTTAATGTACCTTTCACTATCGTAGATGCAACCGTATTCACGGAAGCAGGTTATGTAGGTGAAGACGTAGAAAGCATCCTTACCCGCCTTCTGCAGGTATGTAACTACGATGTAGAAGCCGCTGAACGCGGTATCGTTTATATCGATGAGATCGATAAGATCGCACGTAAAAGCGATAACCCTTCCATCACCCGCGACGTAAGTGGCGAAGGTGTACAACAGGGTCTCCTCAAACTGCTTGAAGGTACCGAGGCACTCGTACCTCCACAGGGCGGTCGTAAGCATCCTGAGCAGAAGCTCATCAAGGTGAATACACAGAATATCCTGTTTATATGCGGTGGTGCATTCGATGGCGTTGACAAGATCATCAGCCGCAGAGTGCAGACACACAGTATCGGCTTCACTGTTAATACCGACAGAGAAGAAGAGAACAAAAAACACATCCTTCGCTACGTTAACTCACAGGACCTCAAGGCCTTCGGTCTGATCCCTGAACTACTGGGTCGTCTGCCGGTTGTGACTTACCTGAACTCACTCGATCATGAAGCGCTGAAAGCTATCCTGACCGAGCCGAAAAATGCACTGGTGAAACAATACAAGAAACTGTTCAAAGTAGAAGGTATTGAACTGGTGATCGAAGATAAAGCAGTGGATTACATCGTTGAAAAAGCGATGGAATATAAACTCGGCGCACGTGGTCTCCGCTCCATCTGTGAAGTGGTACTGAGTGACGCTATGTTTAACCTTCCTTCTTCTAATGAAAGCACTTTCGTACTGACAAGAGCTTATGCAGAAGAAAGACTGGATAAATCCACCCTCGTACAGCTGAAAGTCGCTTAATAAACTTACTATACTAATACTACAGGGAAATAAAAAAGGCGTTCGTAATAACGAACGCCTTTTCTTTTCTACAAGCTATCCCGCATAATCATCAGTTGCGCTTCTTCACTTCTTACCGAGACGGTATAGTAGGAGTAGCGCCCTTTCATATCTATCAATGTCACTTTAAATTTCGCGGTGCTGTCTGTGTTATGAATATGATATTTCAATGAAAACAGTGTGGGTAATTCATAGGGGGCATGCATCGTCTTATCAGCAGGCGCTATCTTCCCTTCCAGATTCTCTATAGACGTAATACGCACGTTCTTTCCTGTATGTTCCATCACTAATTCGTCCTGCTCACCGTAGCTGTTCACTTTACGCACACCAAAACTCCGCTTGTCTTCTATATGTCCTACCTCTTTGAGAGATAGGTTTTTCACCCCAAATAAGGTCATTTCCCGGCCACGTAAGGTAATTCCTCTAAGCATATCAATCCTGACCCATTCGGGCTTAATAACAGGCATATAATCATCGAATAATTCAAACAACTTGTCGCCATGATATATCTGCCCGTTTGCCGTATCTGCTACCTGTAATAACAAGGCAGAATCTTTCACGGCTAACACTTTTGCATATATCGGCCGGTCCCGCTCACCAAAGACCTTTTTACCGAACCTGAGATAGTCATTCACCACAGCATGATTAAGTTGTTCCCTGATTGAAGCCGTATTATCCCAATCTATCTGCTCACTGTTACCACTAAAGCTTTCTGTCTCTGTCCTGATGATATTGGTACCAAAGAAGCCAAGCAAACCAATTAACAACAATCCCGGTAACAGGAAACATATAAGCGGTACGCGGGGCTCATATAGCTTCCAAAGTGCTTCTTCATGCAATTGATTGACTTTATAAGCCTTCCGCTTGTTTTCCTTGCTGCGCGCAATCCATGCGGCGTCAACCGGCATGACAGGAAGGAAAAAGAGATGCAGATAATGCTGCACGTATTCAAAGCAGCTGATATCAGCCGGTACCTCCATCTTCAATTCGGAAGGATAGATTGTTTTCCGGACATAGGAATTGGTGCCAAAAATAAATAACATAAGTATGGTCTTATAATCAGGATTTCATGATAATGGATTGCATTGTATGTATTCAAAGCTGACAATATCCGGAGTAACGTATACAGTTAATACGGCAGGATCTACCTTTCTTCCTGCAAAATAATGAGGCTTATACCTGACAAGTCCGGAGTAATGCGTCATAAGATATTCGTCTCTGTGTAGTACGCTGCCAATCCTTTTGCAAGGAACACCAGAGCCACTACCGTTATCAGCATCAATGGACCCAGACAGGCCCAAAGAGAAACACGGGGATGATAGATAGCAGTCAGTTGCGCAGCTATATCTTCCGGCAATTTCTCAATGGCATTCTCTTTAGTACGTGCATACCAGCCGGCCTGTGTGGGTATCACCGGTATCTGACAAATGTGAAAATAATACTGGATATATTCAAGCTGCAACGCACAAGGTATTGCATCAATGCATCCTGCCTCTTCTTTGGATAGGGCTCGTCTTGTAAAATGACGGATTCCAACAGGTATTCTGCTCATAGGTATAGGGGATTGCTCCGGCAAAAATAGAATATAATTCATACTTACTGCATTTTCTCCTACCTTTAAACTCAAAGCAATACGATATGGACCTCTTAAAAGAACTTCAAGAAAAAGCCGGACTCTCCAATGAGCAGGCAGTGAAAACTTTCGAAATACTGAAAGAGTATGTAAGGGGGAAAGTGCCCGTATTCCTGTCCGGTACAGTTGAAAAATGGTTTGCCGATATTGAAAAAAGAGCAGGCACCAGCGGCACAACCGATGAAAGTAAAGAAAATGATTTCCTGGAGCACTAAGTAAACCAGGTAAAAGGATAATAAAAGGCCGATCTGTCTGAGACAGATCGGCCTTTTTCCTTTTCGTCCGGTAGTCGATCACATACCCGGGACTTACTAACAGTTAGAGCGATCGTTTATACACTCTTCGCAGGACAAAAAAACATCCGCTTTGTGGAAGCGGATGCTTTTCTTGTGGGTTGCGTAAAAATGTTTCGATTGTCTTTCTTTTTGTTGAAGGTTGATAAATGGTAAAGAGTGATGAATTAACCCAAATTTAACGTTCTTAATCCACAATTCCATCACCCTAAGCCACTAACAGTCATTTTTTTGCAAAAAAAGATAACAATAATCTTCACATTATAATTTTAAAATATAGTTAACCAACTATTGCATAGTGTCGTAACAAGTATTTTACCCACTAATAATATTTTGATCAGAATATATATTTTGTTGATAAAAAGTTTGAAGTCTGATCATTTACGATGCGATTGAGCAAATTTTTATTCATTTCTGATTGTTTAGTGGCAACCATTGAACGAATCGAAAATGCACGCAAAGCATCTGGTACACTCAATGTACCCTCCGCAGAATCCTTACGTCCTGTGAACGGATATACGTCAGGCCCACGTTGACACTGACAGTTAATATTAACACGGCTAACCTGATTTACCAGCGGGTCTATCAGCGACGCCAGTTCGTCTGCATCATTGGAGAATAGACTTACCTGTTGACCGTGATCAGATTCAATCAGATATTCGATCGGTGTTTCGATATCGTCAAATGGTAATACCGGAATCACCGGACCAAACTGTTCTTCTCTGTATAATTTCATTTTATTGTTTACCGGATATAACACCGCCGGGTACACGAATGATTCATAGGAAGCACCTCCATTTTCATTAACGATTTTTGCACCATTGGCAATTGCGTCGTCAATACATTCCTTCAGATATGCCGGTTTCTGTGGTTCAGGCAATGGAGTCAGGAAAACGCCTTTCTCCCACGGCATACCCACCTTCAGCTGACTGATAGCGGCACTCAGCTTCTGCAGGAACACATCTGCCACTTTGCTGTGTACAAATACGATCTTCAGGGCTGTACAACGCTGTCCGTTAAATGATAATGACCCCAGCACCGTTTCCTGTACAGCAAGATCAAGATCTGCCTTATCAGAGATAATCGCGGCATTTTTAGCATCCAGTCCGAGGATTGCTCTCAGGCGGTTAACTTTCGGATGCATTTTCTTCAGCTGGTTAGCAACTCTGCTGCTACCGATCAGCGTCAGTACATTGATCTTACCAGTTTCCATTAACGGACCGATAATCACATTACCACGACCATAGATCGTATTCACCACTCCTTTCGGGAAACAGCCTGCAAAAGCTTCCAGCAACGGATAATGTAATAAAGTACCGTGTTTCGGAGGTTTGAACAATATTGTATTACCCATGATCAGCGCGGGGATCAGTGTTGTAAAGGTTTCATTCAGCGGGTAGTTGAACGGTCCCATACAAAGCACTACTCCTAGTGGAGAACGCCTGATCTGGGCGATAATACCCTGCTCAATTTCAAAACGGCTGGAATTGCGATCCAGATCTTTGAGGGCATCTATGGTAGTGTTGATATATTCTATAGTACGGTCAAACTCTTTAACGGAGTCGGCATAAGATTTACCGATTTCCCACATGATGAGCTGAACGATCTCCGGCTTCTTTTCAATCATCTTGCCCGTGAATTTCTCCATGCAGGCAATACGCTCAGGAACCGGCATTGTAGGCCATTCACCACGGCCGTCATTATAAGCGAGTACTGCTGCATCCAATGCAGCCATCGCCTCTTCAGGGCCGCATAAAGGATAGGATCCAATCACTTTTCTCTCCAGTCCGTTTGCTGTCTGAATACAGATGGGAGATAACACTGTATGCACATCGCCATTCCATGGTTTCATTTCACCACCTGAAAGGTATTCCCGCTGATGTACTTCTTTCTCCAGCCTGTATTCGGCAGGAATTGCGTCAGCTGTAGGGAACATTTGGTGTAGTTGTTCTTCAAAGCTCATGACATAGTTAATTTAGTCAGATGAAGATAAGAAAAGGTGGGAAGAGAGTATAGTCCCTGAGCGCCAGTCTTTGAAATTGATAACTATTTCTTTCTTTCATACAAGAAATAACAGTACATAGACACTAAAACAAGCCTGTAAATACATAAAAAAACCGCCGGGAGACTCCCCGACGGTGTGACCACTTATACGAATCTGTTAATATTATTTTAATGCTTCACGGGCAATCACCAGTTTCTGTATTTCAGAAGTGCCCTCTCCTATTGTACACAACTTCGCATCCCGATAGAATTTCTCTACAGGGAAATCTTTTGTATAACCATATCCACCAAAGATCTGTACCGCATCATTTGCTGCTTTCACAGCTACCTCAGAGGCATAATATTTTGCCATAGCAGCATGCTGGGTCACCTTCGCGCCTCTCGTTTTACCATCAGCCGCCTGCATGGTCAGTAATTCGGCAGCCATGATCTCTGTTGCCATATCCGCCAGTTTAAAAGAGATACCTTGAAAACTGGCAATTGGTTTATCGAACTGATGTCTTTCCTGTGCATATTTCAAAGCGGCTTCATAAGCGCCTTTTGCGATACCGAGAGAAAGCGCAGCGATAGAGATACGACCGCCATCCAATACTTTCATAGACTGGATAAAGCCATCACCTTCGTTACCCAGCATATTCGCGGCCGGGATACGACAATTGTCAAATATCATTTCTGCGGTTTCAGAAGCCCGCATCCCCAGCTTATTTTCCTTTTTGCCACCACTGAAACCCGGTGTTCCTCTTTCTACCACAAAAGCACTCATGCCGTGGCTATCTCTGACATCTCCGGTTCTCGCGATCACAACGGCAACATCTCCGCTTTTGCCATGTGTGATCCAGCATTTGGTACCGTTGAGCACCCACTCATCTCCTTCCTTACGTGCTACGCATTTCATATTCATAGCATCAGAACCGGTATTAGGCTCTGTCAGGCCCCAGGCGCCTATCCATTCAGCACTGGCCAGCTTAGGCAGATAACGTTGTTTCTGCTCTTCTGATCCGAATTGTAGAATATGGCCGGTACAAAGTGAGTTATGTGCGGCTACACTTAATCCGATAGCGCCACAGATCTTTGCTATTTCACTGATGACGGTGACATATTCCAGATATCCCAGACCACTGCCACCATATTTTTCGGGCACAAGTACGCCCATCAACCCCAGTTCTCCCAACTGTTTGAATAACTCTACAGGAAAAGATTGATTCTCATCCCATTCAAGGATATAGGGCTGCATATGTGTCTTTCCAAAATCGCGAATCACCTGTGTAATCTGCTGCTGCATTTCAGTGGGCTCAAAGTTCATAATGGGGAATTTTCTGTTTTGATGTAATGTTCAATTTTACGATAAATACTATCATCTACCAATGGTATGCCAAGAAGGTCTTCCGGTCGCCTGAAAGCCCCGTGGTTACTGCGATACAGTATGATTAACCGCGCCAGTTTATAGCGGATATATGGATGTTGGGCCAAAGATTTTTCATCCGTCTGATTGAGGTCCAGTTTTTTTAGTGAAACCGTAGACATTTTCAAATACGGTTGAATTTTATTAAATGTACTGTCCGGCAATCCGAAAGTCTCAGCTATTTGCGCAACAGCATAGAATCCGCCCAGCTTATCCCTGAATTTCACAATGCGCGCTGCCAGCACCGGCCCTATACCGGGAAGTGCTTCCCATAACATTGAATCAGCGGTGTTAATATCCAGATCAGGAGTGCGCTTTGCCCCTTTATAGGGCAAACCCGTTCTCAATGAAGGCCCTGATGGATATCCGGAATCTTTTCTTACTGCTGCGGATGCAATACGCACATATGGCAACAAAGCATTGGCAAGTACAGGCGATAATCCATAGATCCGTAGCAGATCTTCTTTACGGCGAAACCGTCCTCCTTTTTCACGATAGCGTGCTATCGTCCGGATCGTCCGCTCAGGCACTCCCATTACAGCCCATCCAGCCGCATCAATGGTATTTGGATCAAAATACTGGTAATGTCTTACACTATCACTACTGGCAACAGTAGTCACTGACAGGGACGAACGGAATGCCCTGACTTCAGCCAGCCAAGTGCTGTCTGTATTCAGAGCCGCCGGTGGCACACAATACTCCCATAAAGCAGGTGTTACTGCACAGATACCTGTTACTAATAACAGTAATAAAATTCCTTGCCGTTCTTTCGCGGAAAAGCTGCAATACGCCTTCCATAACGCCTGCTTCATGGGTTAACGATTTTAAAGCAGGGCAAGTTATCGTATAAACAGCCGGAATTGGTTAATACGAAGTTAAACTCTCCTGAGAATAATTGATGCTGTCAGCGAAGGCGTACAGTCCATTACCTTACAGTATGCAAATGATTCTCTGGGCGCAAGTTCAAACCTGATTTTATCACCCGGATGCAGCCCATCTCCAATATGGCCTGTACCGGCAACGTGTGCTTCAAAAACATGTTCATAACGTGCTCCGTTGTGACAGTTGGTCCAGGCGACACCATAGTCGCGGTTAGTGACTGCTACAACAGTTGTTGTGCAGGACTGATATACAACGACGCCTTCATAATATTGATCGTCATCTTTACGACATCCGCTGAAGAGCAGACATAAGATGGCACTGCATAACAAAAAAGGAGCTGATCGCATATAGATAAAATTTTGAGGTTAATTGCCGGTGATAACAATCGTCTCATAGTTAATAGGGCCACAATCACCCATATCGCATTTCATCTCTGGTTCTCTTTCGATGATATTAAAATTAAATTCAGCTTCTGCCGCTATGCCATTCCTGTTGATAATATTTACACCGATGATATGCTGGTAGGTCTTCTGATCATGACAATTGGTCCAATCCGTACCAATATCTTTATTCATCACCTGAACAACCGTTGTTGCACAGGAGGAATAGACAATCTTACCTCTTAATCCTTTCTGCAGGATTGTTTTTTCCTGAACGTCATTTTTGCTACAGCCGGGAGCTACCATCAGGAGGCTGCTTATCAGTATCATCGCTGATAAAGGTTTCATGTAAGGGATATTTTAATCAGTTGTAGGTAATATGTATCGTTGCTGATACTGAAGAAGCACAATCCGTCACTTCTTTTTAGTCCTTTTTCTAATGCGGATTTATCCTTATTCTTATCACAGGCAGAGAGAAACAGGAACAGCCCTGTTAACGACAGTGAAACAGATACAAATCGCATAGATGAGGATTTCCAGTAAAACGGCCATTACCGGCAGAAAGTTACAATATCACTTCCAGTCCGTCGTAGGCGAGCGCCATGCCATGCGGCAGTTCTGCGGACACTTCTTCATGTAATCCCAGCTGATGACTGATATGTGTAAAATAAACCTGTGGAACGCCCAGCTCTCTGGCTAACTCCATGCCTTCGGCAAGCGTAAAATGGGAGATATGTTTTTCTTTTCTGAGGGTGTTCAATACCAGCACTTTGGAGCCGATAATCTTCTTTTTTTCCTCTTCGGCGATGAAGTTGGCGTCCGTGATATAAGTAAAATCATTAAAACGAAATCCCATCACCGGCATCAGGTGATGCATTACATTGATAGGGGTAATATCCAGTCCGTTGACATTGAAAGGCGCGCTGGTCAGTGTACGCAGATCTAACTCCGGAATACCGGGATATTTCTGCTCCGCAAATGCATAGGAAAACTCATTGCGGATCACCTGCTGACTGAATTCGGTCGCATAAATATCAATAGCCCTCTGCTGGAAATAATTAAAAGCACGGATATCATCCATACCGGCAATGTGGTCCTTATGTGAATGGGTAATCAGGACCGCCTCAAGGTGTTTTACACCGGCTCTCAACATCTGATAACGGAAATCCGGTGTGGTGTCTACCACAATATTGCCGGCGGGCGTATCACTGATCAGGATGCTGCTGCGGAGACGCTTATCCTTTGAGTTGGAGGAAGTGCAGACCTGACAGCCACAGGCGATTACAGGTACGCCCTGTGATGTACCTGTGCCTAAAAAGGTTACTTTCAATTTTCTGAAGGTTGTTCGGGTGAAGGTGATTTTTCTTCGGTATTGTCTTCTGCTTCCGGAGCATTCCTGTTTTCCAGCACCTGTTTGTACAGTTTCAGGGACTCAGGAGACAGCATGGTTTCATCCAGTTCCATGCCACCAAGGATATCAAGGAGGGTATTGATACGGCCTTCCAGATTAAGGAATTTGTTGACTACAACCACCTTCTTGTGCTCAAGTACACAATAGCCTGAGTTAAACGTTCCTTTTTCGAAACGCAACTCATACTTAGCCTCTCCAAATATTTTTTCGAGGCGGGTCAGGTTATTGGGCGTGACTTTAAAATTCATTCGACAAAAATAAAGAAAAAGTCGGGAGCTCCTATTTACTCACCAGTCTGGCTACCGGCACAATCACTTCTTCAAGTGAAATACCGCCATGCTGGAAAGTATTCCGGTAGAAATTAACGAAGTAATTATAGTTGTTAGGATAGCAGAGATAGCCGTCTTCTTTGGCGAAGATATAAGATGAGTTCACATTGGGCCTTGGTAGTCCGGCCTCCTTAGGATCTCTGAACGCCAGTACTTCCTTCGCCTCATAGTTAAGGTTACGGCCATGTTTGTAACGAAGATTGGTAGTGGTCTGCTTGTCTCCTATTACTTTGATCGGTGTTTTTACACGTACGTTGCCATGATCAGTCGCAATGATCAGGTTTATTTTCTTGTCTGAGAGTTTTCTCAGCGCCTGATGCAGCGGAGAGTGTTCAAACCAGCTGGCGGTAATAGAGCGGTAAGACATTTCATCTGCTGCCAGCTCCTTCAGGACCTCCATTTCTGTACGCGCGTGACTGAGCATATCCACAAAGTTGTACACAATGACATTCAATGGATAGGCCATCAGGTTATGAATATTGTTAACCAGATGTTGCCCGTCGTTATGGGTGGTCACCTTTGTATAGGAAAACCGTGTATCCATTTTCAGGCGACGCAGCTGATCAGCAAAGAAGTGTTCCTCATGAAGGTTTTTCCCTCCTTCCTCATCATCATTTTTCCATTCCTGCGGAAAACGGCTTTCAATGTCTATAGGCAGCATTCCCGCAAAGATGGCATTACGGCTGTACTGGGTTGAAGTAGGCAGAATACTGTAAAAAGTATCTTCCTGCACCAGCCGGAACGATTCCAGGAAGATAGGCAGTATTGCCTTCCACTGGTCCAGACGCAGGTTATCTATAATAATAACAAAATTGGGCACCTCGCTATCAAGGGCAGGAACGATCTTATCCCGGAACAGGGTATGCGACATAACCGGCGCGTCCTTCGCCTTGGGACTCACCCAACTGGCATAATTACGGCTGATAAATTTGGCGAACTCGGTATTTGCCTCCGCCTTCTGGGTATTGAGCACTTCCAGCATTTCGGGGCTATTGGTTTTACCCATCTCCATTTCCCAGTATACCAGCTTCTTATAAATATCCATCCATTCATTATAGTCAGGATTGGAGTTAAGCGCCATAAACAGACTACGGAACTCCTGCTGGTACGCGATGGTGGTCTTTTCAGCTACCAGACGCTTGTTGTCGATGATCTTTTTCAAGGACAATAACACCTGATTAGGATTCACGGGTTTGATCAGGTAATCTGTGATCTGTGAACCGATCGCTTCGTCCATCACATTCTCTGCCTCATTCTTGGTGATCATCACAACCGGAATCTGCTGATCAATCTCTTTGATCTTACCCAGCGTTTCCAATCCGGTTATACCCGGCATAGACTCATCCAGCAGAACCACATCTACCACCTGTTCCTTCAGGAACTCAAGCGCATCGTACCCATTGGTGAGTGCCGAAACTTTATAACCCTTTGTTTCCAGGAACATGATCTGTGATTTCAGTGACTCTATCTCATCATCTACCCAAAGTATATTTATTTGACTCATTCAAGTATGGTATTTATAGTAAGGTAAAGAATAGTTGGCGCTGACAACTATAGTACTCAAGTTAACATTTCATTTGGTCAAAAACCGTTCCTCCGCCTTTCGGGGGACACAATAAATTGTTAAAAAACAACATGTTCTGTAAGCTGTCGTCAAATATTAATAATTTCGATCATAAAAATAGTTAAAATAGCGGGTAAGATAGGGGAAAGACTCCCCTCGTGCGTCTATACATTAGAAAAAGTTACAGATAATAATTCCTTAACGTAGCTTTGTCTGGCTAAAGGAGAACGGTCAATGGCAGAACGCAAGCGTAAAATTGTAAACGATCCGGTATATGGTTTCATTACGATCGACCATCCACTGATCTTTACATTGATTTCCCATCCATATTATCAGCGCCTGCGCAGGATCCATCAGATGGCGCTGGCGCATCTGGTTTATCCGGGCGCAATGCATACCCGTTTCCATCATAGTATGGGAGCCTATCATCTGATGTGTTGTGCGCTTTCCGAACTGAAGGGGAAGGGAGTGGAGATAACGGAAGAAGAAGAGGTTGCTGCAAAGATGGCCATACTTTTGCATGATATAGGTCATGGACCGTATTCACATGCTTTGGAGAACGGCATTATTGAAGGCGTATCGCATGAAGAAATCAGCCAGTGGCTGATGGAGGAGCTGAATAAGGAGATGAATGGGGCACTGACGCTGACAATAGAGATATTCAACGGCCGGTACCACAAGACTTTCTTGCACCAGCTGGTATCGAGTCAGTTGGATGTAGACAGAATGGACTACCTCAACAGGGACAGCTTTTATACGGGTGTTTCCGAAGGGGTAATCAGCTATGACAGGATTATAAAGATGCTGACTGTACACCGTGGTGAGCTCATGGTGGAAGAGAAAGGGATCTATTCAATAGAAAAGTTCATTATAGCGAGGAGGCTGATGTACTGGCAGGTATACCTGCATAAAACAGTATTGAGCGCGGAGAATCTGCTGGTTAAGATATTGCGCAGGGCCAAAGAACTGGCTTTACAGGGAGATACGCTCTTTGCCTCACCGGCGCTGCAATATTTTCTATACCATAATATTACCGCTGCCAACTTTGAACAGGAACCGTCCTGTCTGCAGCAGTTCTGCCTGCTGGATGACTATGATATTATGGGGGCCATTAAAGTTTGGTCGCAACATCCTGACAAAGTACTCTCCTTATTATGTAAATGGCTCATTGACAGGAACTTATTTAAATGCGTCCTGAATAGTGAGGCATTTGATATGGAAAGTATCCAGTTGCTGAAACAAAAGGTACAGCGGGAATATGGCATCAGTGGCGCTGACCTGGATTATTTTGTTTTTACCGGAACTGCCTGCCTCAGCACATATAATATGAATAATGAGAAGATTAACATTCTTTTCAAAGACGGCACCGTAAAAGACATTTCCTCCATTGATAATGCCCTGATTAGTCATACTCTGGCTATACCCGTAAAAAAATTCTACATTTGTCATCCAAAAATCTGATGAATGGCTAATTATCAATTAAGAATAAAAAAAATACGATAGGCAAATTGAGCGTTTTGATAGCTGGTCAGATTCGGATAACATTATTAATTAATAACTATGCAGTTTAGCGCATTACAATTGGCTACCATGTTGGATGGTAAGCTGGAAGGCAACCCGGACGTAAAAGTGAGCAACATCGCCAAGATCGAAGAGGCGGGTGAAGGGATGCTCAGCTTTATCGCCAATCCTAAATACGAAGAGTTTATCTATACGACCAATGCCTCCATACTGATAGTGAATGAGAGCCTTGTAACGGAAAAACCTGTAAAATCGACGCTTATCAGGGTAAAAGACGCCTACAGCGCCTTCGCCCTTTTACTTGAAAAATATAAGCAGATCATGAGTAATAAGACGGGTATTCAACAGCCGTCTCATATTCCTGCGTCTGTAAAAACCGGACAGAACGTTTTCATCGGTGCTTTTGCATATCTGGGTGAGAATGTTGTGCTCGGCAATAATGTGAAGATCTACCCCGGCGTATATCTGGGAGATAATGTGATCGTAAAAGATGATACTACTCTCTTTCCCGGCGTAAAAGTGTACGAAAACTGTGTACTGGGTAGCCGGGTAATCCTGCACGCCGGTTGTGTAATCGGAGGAGATGGTTTTGGCTTCGCACCTCAGCCTGATGGCACTTATAAAAAAGTACCTCAGATCGGTAATGTTATCATCCACGATGATGTTGAGATCGGCGCGAATACAACCATTGACCGTGCAACAATGGGTTCTACTATCATCCGTCAGGGCGTAAAGCTGGATAACCTGATCCAGATCGCGCACAACGTAGATGTGGACACCAATACTGTTATCGCAGCACAGACCGGTATTTCCGGTAGCACTAAAATTGGTAAGAACTGTGTGATCGGTGGTCAGGTTGGTCTGGTTGGACATATCCAGCTGGCTGATGGAACCAAGATCAATGCACAGAGTGGCCTGTCCAAATCTATTGCAGAACCGAATTCAGCCCTTATGGGATCTCCTGCTTTTGATTATAAAAGCTCCTTAAAAAGTCAGGCAATTTTTAGAAATTTGCCCGATCTGGAAAAGCGTGTGAAGGAATTGGAAGACATGGTTAAACAACTGCTTTCCGTGCGGGAAGGTGTTTGATGATTAAAAGTTAGGACAAACAGTTATAAAAAAATATGGATAATCAACAGTCGTCTAACCAACACACGATAAAAGACCCAGTTACGATATCGGGTGTTGGTTTACACACAGGAGCCCATGTAAATATGACTCTGAAGCCGGCTAACCCCGGTTATGGTATTAGGTTTCAACGTGTGGATCTGCCGGCGCAACCTGTAGTAAAAGCCGATGTGGATTATGTTGTGGATACATCCCGCAGCACAACGCTCGAACACAATGGCGCCCGCGTAAGTACGATAGAACACATTATGGCTGCACTGGTTGGTACCGGAGTAGACAATGTACACATCGAAATCGATGGTCCTGAAATTCCTATTATGGATGGTAGTTCCTACCCTTTTATCCAGAAAATAGAGGAAGCAGGTATTGCAGAACAGGATGCGAAAAAAATATGGTATACAATTGATACCAACATCAGCTTCTACGACGATAAAAAGAACGTAGAAATGGTAGCATTACCAGCTGTTGACTATCGCATCACCTGCATGATCGATTTCAACTCACCGATATTAGGTACACAGCACGCTAATCTTAATAGTCTGCAGGATTTCAAACAGGAAGTAGCGCCATGTCGCACCTTCGTATTCCTGCACGAACTGGAATACCTGATATCCAACAATCTGATCAAAGGCGGCGATATCAACAATGCTATCGTCATCGTAGATAAAGCGGTTAGTGAAGAACAACTGGGCCATCTGGCAAAAGTATTCAACCGTGAACATATCAGTGTAGCACAAAGAGAAGGCATCCTCAATAATATCCAGCTTCACTTCCCGAATGAACCGGCACGTCATAAACTGCTGGACATCGTAGGTGACCTGGCACTGGTGGGCGTTCCTATCAAGGCGCATATCATTGCTAACCGTCCCGGACATGCTTCCAATGTGGAATTTGCCCGTAAGATCAAGCAATATATCAAGAAGAACAAGCATATCAAAGATATGCCTGTGTACGATCCTAATAAACCAGCTGTCTTCGACTTACCACGTATTGAAAGAACACTGCCGCATCGTTTTCCGATGTTGCTGGTGGACAAGATCATCGATCTTACTGATACGCAGGTAGTAGGTATCAAGAACGTTACCTTCAACGAGCCATTCTTCCAGGGACACTTCCCCAGTAATCCGGTTATGCCGGGCGTACTTCAGGTGGAAGCTTTGGCACAATGTGGTGGCATTCTTGCTCTCAGCACCGTTCCTGACCCTCATAATTACGATACCTACTTCGTTAAGATAGACAACTGTAAGTTCAAGCAGAAAGTAGTTCCGGGAGATACCATGATCCTGAAGATGGAATTACTAAGCCCTATCAGGAGAGGTATAGTGGAAATGAGAGGAACCGTATTTGTAGGGAACAAGGTAGTAACCGAAGGTGACCTGACCGCTCAAATCATTAAAACAAGAGAAAGCTAAACCATAGCAATGATCCATCCGCTTACTTACATTCACCCGGACGCTAAGGTGGCGCCAAACGTGAAAATCGATCCGTTTACCGTTATTCACAAAAATGTTGAAATCGGTGAAGGCACCTGGATCGGTTCAAACGTCACTATTATGGAAGGCGCAAGGATCGGCAAGAACTGCCGTATCTTCCCCGGGTCTGTAATTTCCGCTATCCCGCAAGACCTCAAATTTGCAGGCGAAGACACCACAACCGAAATAGGAGACAACACCACCATCAGAGAGTATGTAACCATTAACCGTGGAACCAAGGACAAATGGAAAACCGTTATCGGCAAGAACTGCCTGATCATGGCCTATAGCCATATTGCTCACGATTGCGAAGTTGGCAACAGCTGCGTATTCTCCAACAGCACTACACTGGCAGGTCATATCACCGTAGGAGACTACGTGGTACTTGCAGGTATGGTAGCCGTACAGCAATTCTGTAAGATAGGCGATCATGCCTTTGTTACAGGTGGCTCCCTGGTAAGAAAAGACGTACCGCCTTTCGTAAAAGCAGCGCGTGAACCGCTGTCTTATGTAGGTGTAAACTCCATCGGTCTTAAAAGAAGAGGTTTCTCACTCGAAAAGATCAATCACATACTTGACATATACCGCGTGATATTCGTGAAAGGATACAAGCTTTCCAAAGCGATCAGTATCATCGAAGCAGAATATCCTGCCACTGACGAAAGAGATGAAATACTCTCCTTTATCCGTGAATCCGGCCGGGGCATTATGAAAGGTTATACGTCACTAGCCGGCGACGAATGAAAATAACGCTCGACCAGACAGGCAAACGCTTTAACTACGACTGGATCTTCCGTCGTGTTTCCGCTACCTTCGAACAGGGCGGACGATATGCCATACTGGGTCCCAATGGCTCGGGAAAATCTACTCTATTACAGGTTATAAGTGGTCACCTTCATCAAAACGAAGGAACTGTTACCTATAGCACTCCGGAAGAACTGCTCAGTCATGATCAGTTCTTCCGGCATTGTGCCATCGCTGCTCCCTATCTTGAACTGGTGGAAGAATTTACACTCGCAGAAAGTCTGCAATTCCACCTGCAATTCAAAAATTTCATTCCCAATATTACTCCCGCTGACGCCGTGGCCATTGTCGGTCTGGAGAAATCCATGCACAAACAGGTCCGCAACTTCTCATCCGGCATGAAACAACGCCTGAAACTGGCATTGACCATTTTCTCTGATGTACCCGTGCTGCTGCTGGATGAACCTTGTACCAACCTCGATGCCGCAGGTATCCGGCTTTATCAGCAACTTATTACTGACTACAGTGGTGACCGCATGATCATTGTCAGTTCCAATGATGAACAGGAATATTTCATGTGTCCCAACCACATCAGAATACAGGATTATAAATAAGCTCCCCTCCGGTAGTAGCCCCGACCGTTGCTGCCAATGTCTTGTTTCTTATATTTGATCAATAACTTACTTACTCAATATGCAAACTGCCAGTAAAAAAGTAATCAATGGCTGGGCAATGTATGACTGGGCGAACTCCGTGTACAACCTGGTAATTACCACCACTTTTTTCCCTATTTACTTTACCTCAGCAACCCATTCCGCTGAAACAGGCGATAATATCTCCTTCTTTGGTAAATACTTCGTCAACTCTGCACTCTACGATTATGCAATGGCTGCCGCATTTATTCTGGCCGCTTTGCTGTCTCCTATCCTCTCCTCCATCGCCGATACGAGAGGTAATAAGAAAAGATATCTCATGCTGTTCACCTGGCTGGGTGGATTGAGCTGTATCGCACTGTACAATTTCCGGGGCGCTAATGTGGAATATGGTGTCATATTCTTTATCCTCGCCACGCTTGGTTATTGCGGCGGTCTTGTGTTCTATAACTCCTACCTGCCTGAACTGGCTGCCGTGGAAGACCGTGACCGGATCAGTGCCAAAGGCTTTGCTATGGGATATATCGGTAGCGTAATATTACAGCTGATCGGATTTGTACTGGTGGCAGTAAAACCATTTGGTCTCAGCGACGGAGATGCTGTTCGTCTGACTTTCCTGCTTACAGGTATATGGTGGATAGGCTTCGCACAGATCACCTTCCTGCGGCTGCCTGCTTCCAAAGGAACCATACAGGAACATAAAGCCGGTGCACTGACCGAAGGCTTTCATGAACTCAAAAAAGTATATGCTCAGGTAAAAACGATGCCCGTACTCAAAAACTTCCTGCGCGGCTTTTTCTTTTACAGCATGGGTGTCCAGACAGTAATGATGGCAGCTACCATCTTTGGCAGTCAGGAACTACACCTGCCTTCCACCAACCTGATCGTGGCAGTTGTTGCCATTCAGGTAGTGGCAATATTAGGTGCATGGGGTATGGCAAAGCTTTCCGGTAAATTCGGTAACCTGCCCGTATTGATGGTTGTAATCGTACTATGGGTCGGTATCTGCCTTGCCGGCTACCGCATGCAGACCGCCAACGATTTTTATATGCTGGCTGTTGCTGTAGGACTGGTAATGGGTGGTGTGCAATCTCTCAGCCGTTCCACTTACGCCAAACTGATGCCCGAAACAGAAGATACCACCTCCTTCTTCAGCTATTATGACGTCGTGGAGAAGTTATCCATCACTGTCGGACTCACCACATTCGGCTACATCCACGAGCTTACCGGCAGCATGCGTAACTCCGTACTGGCGCTGATCGTTTTCTTTGTGATTGGATTGATCTGGCTGCTATCAGCACAGAAAAAACAAAAAAGCCTCGCCGCAAAAAGCTGAAATGCACGAACTTCAGCAGGCAATCAACAGACAACACCATGAAGTTATATACAATAGAGACTGGCAATTTTAAACTGGACGGCGGCGCTATGTTTGGCGTTGTACCTAAAAGTATCTGGAATAAGCTGAATCCGGCTGATGAAAACAACATGTGCTCGTGGGCCATGCGTAGTCTGCTCATCGAAGACGGAGATCGCCTGATCCTGATAGATACCGGTATTGGTAGTAAACAGGATGAAAAGTTCTTCAGCCATTATTACCTGCATGGCAACGATTCCATTGACAATTCACTGGCGAAACATGGTTTCAGCCGCAATGACATTACAGACGTATTTCTGACACATCTGCACTTCGACCATTGTGGAGGTTGTATTGAAAGACAGGGTGATAAACTGGTACCTGCATTCAAAAATGCCGCCTACTGGAGCAATGAAGAACATTGGCAATGGGCAACAAAGCCGAATGAACGTGAAAAAGCTTCATTTCTGAAAGAGAATATCCTGCCTATACAGGATAGCGGTCAGCTGAAATTTATTCCCAGAGAAGAGGGCATTCCTTTCAGCAACGATTTTAACGTCCGCTTTGTACACGGCCATACTGATTCCATGATGCTGCCACAGATCCAGTACAAGGATAAAACGATCCTGTATATGGCTGACCTGCTGCCGAGCAAGGGACATATTCCTATTCCTTATATCATGTCTTACGATATGTTTCCCATGACAACCCTTCAGGAGAAAAAAAATTTCCTCCAGGAGGCCGTTGAGAATAAATATATTCTGTTTTTTGAACACGATCCTGTAACAGAGTGTTGCACTTTGCAGATGACCGAAAAAGGCATCCGTGTAGCAGATACATTCAGATTGTCTGATGTATAAGCAGTGCCATATTGGCACCGCACATGCCTGCTGCACACATTTTGCAATACCCTTACCGGAGGTTATATTATCATGGCTATACATTTGACTCAAGACAATAAATTGAAGAAGCTAATTGTTGTAGGAGACCGGGTGCTGATCAAACTGACCACTCCGAATGAACGCACAGACAGCGGCTTATACCTTCCTCCCGGCATGCAGGAAAAGGAAAAGGTACAACAGGGATACGTTATCAAAACAGGTCCCGGATATGCCCTTCCACTTCCTTCCGAAGAGGATGAAGCGTGGAAACCAGAAGAAGAGAAAGTGAAATATATTCCGCTGCAGGCAAAAGAAGGCGACCTCGCTATCTTCCTGCTGAGTGGTTCTACCGAGGTATCTTATCAGGGCGAAAAATACTATATCGTTCCACAGGGCGCTATTCTGCTTCTGGAACGCGAAGAAGATCTGTAACGGCAATTACACCGTTAGTTATTACGAATGTCAGGTGCGGATAAAACATCCTCACCGGGCATTCGTAATTTTTTGTGCAGCACTATTGTCCGAAATCGCTTTTCTTTATCTTCAGTAAAAATTTGCACACCATGGCAACGAAAGAAGCATTTCTGGAATATATCCGCAACGGTTATTCCTTTAAGGGTGAACACGTTAAGCTTGGATGCGCCATGCTGGATGGCGAAGTTGTAAACGGCGCTGATGTATTCATACCCCTGAAAACACTCAACAGACACGGTCTCATTGCCGGCGCCACCGGTACCGGTAAAACAAAAACCCTGCAGGTCATAGCAGAAGCACTTAGTGACGCCAGCGTTCCTGTGCTGCTGATGGACATCAAAGGTGACCTGAGTGGTGTTGCAGCCGCCGGCACCAACAACGCAAAAATTGAAGAGCGTTATCAAAAAATAGGTGGCAGCTGGTCTCCTTCAGCCTACCCCGTGGAACTGCTCTCTCTCAGTAATGAAAAAGGTGCCCGTCTCCGTGCAACTGTAAGTGAATTCGGCCCCGTACTACTCTCTAAGATCCTCGAATTGAACGATACTCAGGAAGGACTGGTATCCATGATCTTCAAGTATTGCGATGATACCAAACTTCCTCTGCTGGACCTGAAAGACTTTAAAAAAGTACTACAATATGTCAGTGACGAAGGCAAAGCCGAAATGGAAAAAGACTACGGTAAAATATCTACTACCTCTGCCGGTACTATCCTGCGGAAGGTGATCGGACTGGAACAACAGGGTGCAGACCGCTTCTTCGGAGAAGCCTCCTTTGAAGTGGACGACCTGATGCATATCAGTGATGATGGCCGGGGTGTAATCTCCATCGTGAGAGTAGCCGATATACAAGATCGCCCAAAGCTGTTCTCAACTTTCATGTTAAGCCTGTTGGCCGAACTCTATGCTACCCTTCCGGAAGAAGGCGATCTGGAGAAACCAAAACTGGTGATGTTCATCGATGAAGCACACCTGATATTTCAGGAAGCCAGCACAGCTCTTCTGCAGCAAATAGAAACCATTATTAAATTGATCCGCTCTAAAGGCGTAGGTATATTCTTCTGTACACAAAACCCGATGGATGTACCTCCTTCCGTATTGGGGCAACTCGGTATGAAAGTACAGCATGCGCTGCGCGCGTTTACTGCGAATGACAGAAAGGCGATCAAACAGACCGCTGAAAACTATCCGATCTCTGAATTCTATAAGACGGATGACCTGCTGACACAGATCGGTATTGGCGAAGCCCTCTTTACCTGTCTGAATGAAAAAGGGCAGCCTACACCACTCGCCGCTACCATGTTAATATCGCCCCGCTCCCGTATGGACGTATTGACCGATGCAGAAGCGGATGCACTGGTAAATGGATCTAAACTGGTAAAGAAATATAACCGGGAAATAGACAATGAAAGTGCCTACGAGATACTAACTGCCAAGCTGCAGGAAGCAGCCGAAAAATCGGCCGAAGAAAAGCAGGAAAAGCCTGCGTCAAAAGGAGGCAGACAAAAAGAAGAAAAGAGTGTGCTGGAAACTGTATTGACCAGTTCTGCCGCCAGACAGGTAGGACGTACCGCTGCCAACATCATTACCCGCAGTTTGCTCGGGGCGCTTGGTCTTGGTGGTAAAAGCAACAAAAAAAGCAGCAGCTGGTTCTGATCCGCGTACAAATACTTATACAGGCCGGCCATGTGCCGGCCTTTTTTCTTTATATCCGGTCTTTCCAATAGAGGAATAAACAGATTCCCGCAGCCAGAAATAGCAGGATAAACAGGTTACCATACCTCAGTAACCAGTGAGGCTTGTCCTTCTGTACTTCAAGTACAAAATCTCCCTTCTCGGGTACCTCATCAATGGCTTTATATCGCTTTATCATTTTCCCAGTTCCAGTTGATTCTTTACAAGTTTGAAGTAGTGTTGTTTCAGGGCCACTAACTCTGTATGATCGCCTTCCTCTATGATTTCCCCCTTATCCAGTACAATGATCTTATCTGCATGTTTTACAGTGCTTAGACGATGTGCGATGATGACGACCGTCCTGCCTTTAAAAAACTCCTGCAGATTCTCCATGATCACCTTCTCATTGTTAGCATCCAGCGAACTGGTCGCCTCATCAAAGAAAAGAAAGGCAGGTCCCTTGTAAACAGCCCGTGCAATCAACACCCTCTGATATTCTCCCCCGCTCAAAGCAATACCGCCATGGCTCAGATTGGTATGATAACCGGAAGGTAATTGCTCAATCATGTCTTCTATATTGGCAACATGCACTGCCTGTTGCAATCTTTCTTTATCAATGGTGTAATCATTATCGGACTCTGTGATATTGCGTAACACAGTATCGGCAAAGATGAATCCGTCCTGCATTACCACGCCACAGTTACTACGCCAGTGACGGCTGTCTAAGGCTTCCAGTGATTTATCTCCAAGGCTGATACTGCCGGAAGAAGGATCATAGAACTTTAGTAATAATTTCATCAGGGTAGTTTTTCCACTACCGCTGGTACCCACTATAGCAGTTACTTTTCCCCTCGGGATAGTCAGACTGATATTCTTTAGTACCAGCCGGGAACTGGTGCTGCCATAACGAAAAGACACATTATCGAGTACAAGGTCATCATCCTGATCAGAGACATCGAAAACATTCTTCTGTTTATCTTCCTCCTCCACATTCAGCACCTCGCCGATACGCTCTATACTGATACGTGCTTCCGCAGCGCCATGAATAAATGCCACAAAACTATTCAGCGGTGTAGCCAGTTGCCCGATAATATACTGTGTTGCCAGCATCACACCCAGTGTGATCCTTCCCTCGATCACTGACCACGCAGCCACGAAAGTGATAATGATATTCATCAGCTGTAACAGGAAATTGCCACCCACTACCTGTAATTGTTCCAGTCGTAGTTCTTTCACCGCTGTGTTGTAAACCCTGTTCTGAACAGACTCCCATTCCCATCTGCGGCGACGTTCACTATTATTTAGTTTTACTTCCTGAATACCATGCATGATCTCAAGAATGCTGCTCCTGTTTTCTACTGACTCGTCTCTCCTTTTATAACTTAGGACAGCCCTCTTCTTTACAAACAGCATGATCCAACTGAAGTACAAAGTACTACCCGCCAGAAAGATGAGGAATAATGGGAAGCTGAATACGCAAAGCACCGTACCAAACAACAATATATTGATAAGAGAAAACAGTACGCTGAGAGAGGTATTGGACAAGAAAGTATCTATCTGCTTCTGATCTTCTATCCTCTGAATAAGATCAGTAATCATTTTGGAGTCAAAGAATGCGATTGGCAGTTTCATCATCTTCACAAGGAAGTCTGAAACAATAGCAATATTTACACGTTTACTCATGTACAGCAACAACCATCGACGTACTATTTCGGCTCCAGTCTGAGACAGAAATAATATCAGTTGCCCTGCCAGAATCAGGTACACAAAATTGAGGTTATTAAACCGGATACCTTTATCGACCAATGCCTTTGTCAGAAAAGGGAAGACAACCTGTATAAAAGAAAGGATCAGTACTCCGATCATTACCTGATAGAGTATCTGCTTGTGTGTACGCAAATAAGGCAGCAAAAATCGCAGATCAAGTGGCCTGCCCGCTACTTCTCCTTCTTTGTTATAAAACTCTGCTGAAGGCTCTAAAAATAGGGCAAAACCCTCCTGCTCTTCTTCTTTCTTAATCTTCTTATTGTATAACCAGCCTTCGAGGAACTTCGCGTGGGTATACTTCACCTTACCAAAAGCAGGATCTGCTACCCAGATGTGTTTATCATCTGTTTTATAAACCACTACAAAATGCCGTTGCCGCCAATGTACGATACAAGGCAGCGGCACGTCATTGACCAATGACTCAAAACTTATATTCAGCGCCAGGGTTTTCATCCCGATCTGTTCTGCTGCATCGCAAAGCCCCAGCACGGAGACACCCTGTCTGGTAATACCTGACATTTCCCTGAGCTGCTGAATGGAATAATTCTTTTTGTAAAATGCACAGATCATCTTCAGACAGGCTGCTCCGCAGTCCATCTGGTCCAGCTGCCTGAAGAACGGAAATGAGGAAAATCTGATCAACTGATATACGATTTAAGATAATTAGATTCTGTTGATCACTTTCAGTGATTCAAGGTGTAGCAATACATCTGCGATCATAGAAGGTGCTTCAATCTCATAACAACTATCCAGATGTGAGATCAATGTTTCGAAAGTCTGTGGTGTTGCCAGAAAGCGAAGTATATCAAAAGCAAGTTCGGCGATGATGACCGCCTCTCCGTCAGCCGTACGGATCATGATCTGATCCATGGGAATATCTTCTTCCAGCCGGCCTCTGACTTCATATTTTATCCCTTCACAAACACCGAATATAGTTGCATCCACTATCGGCTGCTGCACATACTCCATCTTGCGAAACACGACCAGCCAGTTTTTCAGGGTAACTGTCTGCATAGACAAATCCGATTCCAGATGATTACACCTGATCACTTCTTCCCGTACCACTTCAAAACCAGCCCTTATAAAAGCAGCCCTGATCTCGTTAGCCGCAAGCTTCTCACCAACATCCTCAAAGCCATATCCTAATGGCCCCAGATGAATAAATACCCCACCGGGCTTCAACAGTCGTTTCACTTCGGGCAATAACAATTTCAGGGCAAGTACGTCCGTGAAATAAGCGGAACAGAATGCCGAGATGCTACCATCTTTATGTGGAGAATGCAGGATATCTGAAATATAGCAGAACAGTTTATCGTTTACCTCAGGCAGTGTATATCCGCTGAATGGTGCATGATAACTGGCAGTCAGTTCTCTGGCTACATATGTATCCTGTAATATATTAGCATAATTGATTTCATGAAAATTGATACTGGCACCTTTCAACAACTGCTGAAAGAACCAGAGCATAGAAAAGGAAAGATCAGTCGCATATACCTTTTCAAAATAACCGCATAGTTCTACGGCAATACGTCCTACACCTGCTCCCGCAACAAGGATATTTTCCCTGTCACTGATAGCCTCATTGATCACTTCTTCAAGTGGTCCCAGAATTTCTGAAAGTTGTAGTTCACCTTCTTCCAGCCAGCACCAGTCTCTTTTCAGATATTGGAAATCCTTGAGGACAGCAGCCGTTACCGGAGAAGACTTCGTCCTGAGTAAGGCAGCAGGACTCGCACGTTCACATAACATATTGACCAGAGTTCCTATCAGCTCATTATTACCCGACAACGCTTTTCTCAATTGCTGCCAGTATACCTGCCGTAAGGGTCTGTTTTCAAAAGCCTGTTCCAGCTCTCCCAGCTCGGCTTCTTTCTGCTGGGCGAAATCTGCATATTGTTTTGCCATACCGGCAATATATTCTTCTTCGTTGCTCACAAACAATGGCACACCATGAAGATGTGGATAGTCTTTATGACACGCAGCACAACTGTATGTCTCCTCCTTTATAAGAGGCGCTCCGCATTGCAGACAGATCATCTGATCAGCAGCAATGTCAGTATATGTAATCATCTGAATTATTTTATAGCAAGAAAACCCTCAAAACAAACATATTTCATCACAGACAGGATGTCTACAAAACCGGCTCTTGTCAGCAGGTCTTTATTACCAGTAGTAGAAAAAGGTTCCAATACGCCTTTCAGGCTTCTGCTCTTGGCAAGAATCTCACCAGCTGTGAAACCCTGTGCCAGCTTAAATTCTGTATAGAGGCTGGTAGCAATATCCTGAAAGCGTGCATCATTTGCCCGTACCTTTTCAAACATGATCAATGCACCACCCCAATTCAGGGCATTGTATATTTTGTCCACTACCAGTTGCCTCACTTTGGGTTTAATAAACTGTAGTGTATAGTAGAGGATAATAAGATCACTCTTTTTCAGATCAATATCCAGAATGTCATCATGTATAAAGGAAACCTGCGGATACTCCCTGCACTTTTCTTTTGCAGCGCTGATCATATCAGCTTCTCTGTCTATACCGATGATTTCAACATCTTTGTTTTGACAGTTTATGGCCAGCTGTTTTGTAAGTTCGGCTGTTGAACAACCTATTTCATAACAAACGGAATCGTCTGACAAAAAGAAATCTGACAATTTTACGATGAGGTCATGACCTTCATGATATAAGGGGATCGACTTGGGAGCGTGTGTATCAAAGGCAGCCACAGTTTTACCAGAGAAGGTCCATCCTGCATTGGCGGCAACGATCGTATCACCGGCATGGAACGTTGTTAATTCGTTATCCATATTGCGGGGTTATTGGTGAAGGGAAAAAGACAAGAGCAGTATTACTACTGCCCTTGTTTACACTCTTACGTTTTTTCAATTACAGCGCAGATGCTGCTTCCAGCGTAGTGTGGCAAGATGCGAGTGTACCACCTACGATTTTTGCCAGAGCATCTTCTGCTTTCACTGACTGTGCTGCTGCTTTCAGCTCTTCGATGGTCAGTTTTTTCTTTGTTTCGTTAGCTTTGGAGCTGTTTTTACCCATTTTCATACAATGAACGTTTATTTGGTTAACGCCTACTCTGTCGCAGATTTTCGGCTTCCTCTGTAAAACCCTTTGTATTGTAAATAACAATTATTTCATTCTGTCCCTTTCACTGCCAATACCGATGGTATGTCTTTTGGCAGTTCTGAGTTTACTGTTGCCAAACTTGTAACTGAGGTTCAGTTTAACAACTCTTGAATCGGTATAGGTCTTGTATCCGGAGTGCTGGTCCAGATAGTTGATGTCCCACTGCCACCTGTTGGTATAGAAGATATCCGTCACACTTAACACAGCTGCAAACTTTGCAGAAAATGTTTTACGGATAGCAGCATCTACAAAGAAACGTGTACCCACTTCATAGAGACCATTCAACGATGGTGTTCTGTAATAAGCGGTCATCTCAGCCGTCACACTTTTTGATATAGGGAACGTGTTATTGGCGTTGATGTAGAATACCGGTTTGGTTATATTATAAGTACCATTCAGATAAGGTGTCTTATACTGTATCAGGTAGTTATTCCAGGTGATATTACTCTGCCACCATTTCGTGACTGTGACAGGGATAATAAAGTATATACGGTAGTAATAACAGTAATCAATATTCGCAATGATATTCTGCAATGACTGTAAATCATAATGCTGCTGTACTGACTGTTCAATTCTGTCTCTGATCTGATCTATCTCGATTGCTGCGCGATACTTCTTTTTGAATATATAAGCCAGTTCCAGTGTATTGGTATAAGACGGTTTCAGAAAAGGATTACCCGTTGAATAGGCGTTCGGATCTCTCCGGATAGCCAGTGGACTGAGATAGTTATAGTTCGGCCGCTCAAAACTTGTGGTGTAAGAGAAATTAAACTCATGGTTTTTATTGACCACATACTGTGCGAACACAGAAGGGAACACCCTGAAATAATTTCTATCAACGATATCTTCCTGCCGCAATACACTGCCTTTTGCAATGGTCTGCTCCACACGTGTGCCTGCCTTTACTGTCCATTTCTTAAATGCCTTCTCAAGATTAAAATAGGCAGCGTTCACATTTTCAGTATAATCAAACTTATTCAGTTGTGAAGTATCTACTCTGTATTTATCACCCTGCAATTCTGCATAAACGAGATCGCTGTTATTCTCCATCCATGTGCTTTTGGCACCTAACTCAAGGGTATAATCATTCTTCAGTTTTCTTGTAAAGTCAACCGTAATACCCTTCACATTCAATTTTACAGGCGCCTCATTTCTGAAGTAAGCAGATGGCTTACGCTCTTCCATATTGGGATTGAAGTAGGAAAAGAAATAGTCCTGTCCATTGTCTGCGTTGTAATGTGCATAGTCTGCGTTTACACTCAGCGATCCTTTCGTACCCATTGTCAGATTATAATACACATTATACAACTGCACACCTGAAGGGTATCTGATAGCACTGTTGGTATGTACAATAGAGTCGATGTTGCCTTTACTTTGAATATAGGTATCGTTGTCATACAGGCTTTTCCTGCGTACGCGCTGTGCATTAACCTGAAACCCTATGGTATGTTTCGCATTGATCGTGTAATCCAGTCCTCCTATCAGCGTATGTGATTTATTGACTGTACGTGCATACTGTTGCTGATCGAAGTAAACCGGTACTGCCTGATCTGCATAATCTACATAAGAAGGTTGCCGCTGATAATCTTTGATGCTCATGAAAGAATAGTTCACATAAGCATTCAGCTTTCCCACTTTGTAATTCAGGTTTAACGCAGGGCTATACTTATCATACTTTCCCTGTCCATATGTAAAAGACACCGTTCCGTTTGTGCCTTCTGCCTGATTCTTTACGGTTCTGATATTGACCACACCAACCCCTTGTCCTGCTTCATAGCGGGCAGATGGATGTTTGATAATCTCTATCTGACTCACCTGATCAGCTGCCATACCTCTCAGCATGTTACTCAGCTGCTCTCCGCGCAGATAAGTTGACTTACCATTGATCAACACTACAGCACCGGTAGTACCGAGTATAGACACTGCACTGCCACTTGTTTCAACGCCGGGCGATTTACCAAGTAAATCCCACACTGAATTACCGTTGGTGAGAATACTCTTCTCTACGTTCAGTACTATCTTATCAATCTTATATTCTATCAGTGGCTTACGCGATGCGATCGTCACCTCTTTTAGCAAACGGGGATCTCTTTTCAATACCAGTAGCTGTTCTACAGGACTGTTATCAACACCAGACAGATTCAATGGAACTGCTAATTCCCTGTAACCGATTAATACTGCTTTGAGCACATAGTTACCTTTCTTCAGGTGTTTGATATCATAGCCACCTGCAGCATCGCTTTCGGCATTGGCAACTATTGTCGAATCGGGCAGATTCAACACAGTAATTTTAGCATATGCGATAGGTAACTGCGTACTATCCTCCTTCACTGTTCCTCTTATCTGTAACTGGGCTAACACCTGTAGGTGAATGAGTACAGACAATACTAACAGTGACGCTGTCTTTTTACAAGCGCTCATCATAGGTTTTCATTTAAAAGCAAATCGGAACAGGATCTATTGGTTATTCGCTGGTTATTGAGTAATCATTTAAGAGACAAAAATTAGGATAACTAAACCTGGAAACCTGATTGGAGAAGTCCGCACGATCCAGTATATGTCTGATGTTTTCCAGTGTATGTTCAATACCTTCATGCAAAGATGTATAGAGATTTTCTCCTGCATCGGTATAGACTTCTGAAAAAACAACTTTCTGCATACCGGTCTTGTATCTGCGGCTCTGGTCACAGTATCGGGCTATCAGTTCATGGCGTTCCTCTTTGGAGAATGCATCCTTTATCCGAAACAAAACATCAAAACATTTCACACGTTGTCCCACGGTAAATATTCCATGGAAAGCATCGTAGATATTTCTTTTGTCAGCTGTTATCCCCGAATAATCTGATAATAGTTTTAGTTCAGGATTGATCACAAAATACTCGTCCATATTGAACATGTAAGCGTTGAGCATATTGTGTGACCACTGGTGTATCAGATCATCCAGAAAGAAAGCGACGCTGCTGTTTTCATTTGCATTCAGGAAGACAGTTCCTTGTAATTCTTTCGTAGCAAAGCTGTTCACTGGTTCGCTGTTAAAGATCACGATCTTACTGTTTGTCATACAGGATAACCTGTAAAAGACAGGACAGTGCGTTTCTATGAGCTTCAATGCACGTTCCAGATTATTGCGCTGTAACACGCTGATGTTGTAGGTATCGATCGCTGATGCATCTACTTCAGCGTCTTCACGTACAGGGACAAAATACTTATAAAAAAGTGGATGATTAAATGGCAACAATTCAAAATCACCAACCATCTGCAGCGGCACAAAAGTATGTGGCAGCAATGTATCACCATCTCTTACTTCAAAGGCTGTTCCTCCTCTATAGCGCACCTGCGCCGTTTCTACATGGATTGCACCGGTAAGGCAAATGCTTCCCATCTTAGGCAGATAAGCTATACCATGCGGATCAAATGTCGCTGTAAACGAATTTGGGCGCAGTTCTTCAGAAATGTATCCAAAAAGGATCTGTTCCAGTGAAGGACAATTGGGTGCTGTTGCGTTATTAAACCGGGCAAATAACAGTGGTTCCAGAAAGATATCATCATCATTGATGTCCAGTAGGGATATGATATTTTCGTCCTCCTTGTATACCAGTATTTTTATTGTTTGCGCAAGTTCTTCCAACTTATCCTGCAGCTTGAGATCATCAATAAAATCTGTTGATTGATCCGGTCTCCGCGTGATATTGAGGGGTAACATAGTGTTGTGGATGTTATGTTATGGGTCTTAATTATTGGGCAACACTTCTTACTTCCTTTCTTCAATCTTCAAAACGAATTTAGTAACATTTTCCAATCCTCCAAAAAAATTTAGTCACGCATTGAGAACAAACGCTCAGTAGATTTCACATAACTCTTCTTTGTCATTCCTACCAAAACGTGATCCATACCGGCTTTCAGACAATACTCGCAAGCGAGCTCAGAAATTTTTCGTTTATCATTATCTGGTAAAAAGCCATTTTGGACAAATTTTTCTCTCCATGCATTTGCTTTCAATGTGAGCTCTTTTCGTGAGTAATCTTTACACAACTGCTTCAATTTTTCGTAGATGCGTTTATGTGTAATCGGAATATTGTTGTCATACAACGTTCTGAGTAAAGGATACAAATGCGTCTGAAATACTTGCTCCACGGCATCTGGCGTCCCCATACTCCTCCATCTGTCATTAATAATTTTCACAACAGGCAGTGACAATGCATCCTCTTCAAGACCATTCCTGATCATGCGTTGTTGTATCAACGTAATTGCCTTTTCAACCAATAATACGTCTTTTTCCTCCTGCAATTTCGCTGTCTCTTTCTCATAAGATGCAAACCTGATTATTTCATTTCCTTGTTGACTACTGAGTGGTCTGTTTGCAATTGTGATAATGTCATTCTCTTTTGCAGCAGCAATAAGACTACGGCCATTATGATGCGGCGTAAGCGCCTGCTGCTCTATCAGGTTAAAAGGAAATTGTATGAACTTAAAGTGATGGCCGGACTTAATACTACGCGCAATATCCAGTAATCTGTCAAGGTCTGTTGTGTCATCTGCAACTGTATCAAAAGGAAAGGTATTGGAACTGACACCATAGTACCTTATAACTCCTTTGCTCACCTGTTCTTCCAGCCATTCAAATGCTTTTCTGAAGCGATGATAATACTCATCTCTACTCAATGGTACTGTTGTTTGCCGGAAGTAATGTTCAGGATTATGTAACAGAAATGTATCCACATAATCCACCTGCATGCGCTCCATAGATAGCTTTAACTGCAATTCGAGGTACACCGGATGAATAGAATATTTCATTCTTTCAGAGAAAGTAATCACTTCATCTTCCAGCAGCTTATTGTCTACCCTGTCTAACAGGGGCAGGCTTTCACCTTGTATATAACCCGCTTTCGTCACAATAAATACTTTTTCTCTAAGCTGATGTGCTGAGAGGACCTCTCCTATCAATCGCTCAGAAGCGCCATTCAGGTAATTACCTGCTGTATCCAGCAGATTGCATCCGGCATATATGGCAGCAAGCAGGGCTTCATGATGTTCCTGCTGGTTAACTGATGTACGGTAAGCGCCAAATCCGGCGGCAGTAAGTTGTTGTATCGGTAACATATTTCAGGGTTTTTAAAAAGGGCTTCAGATAGCTAAAATAAATCCTTTATAGCGTTTACCACATTTTCTTTAAATTTACTTTATCTATAAACCCTCAAAAGTATAACATGAAGAAATTAGCTTTAACCCTTTTCGTCAGCCTCTTTTTCTTATACACCCAGGCTCAGACGAATACCTCTACCACTCCGGAACACCCAGCAGACAGCAAAGTAAAATTCAAAAAGGAAAATGTTGACTTCGGTACCACTGCTTTTAACAAACCTGTTACTGTCAACTTTGAATTTACCAACGTGGAGAAACAACCGGTGCTGATTGAAAATGTAAGGACCAGCTGCGGATGCACTGCCCCCACATGGACGAAAGAACCCGTGCTGCCAGGTAAAACAGGAAAAGTAACTACTACTTATTCTGCCAACTCGGTTGGACAACAAAACAAAACGATCTGGGTAAAGATCAAAGGAATTGACCAGGAAAAAGAATTACATCTGACCGGAACGGTACAGAACTAAACCTTGCTACAATCACCTTATTGCCTGGCAGCGGCGTCACACACGTCTTACTGCCGGGCATTTTTATCCCCGCTCCTACCTGTCATACATTTTATTGACAATGATTTCTCAAGATTCACTATCTTATTGCCTCAATAGATCAAACTAAAGATTACATGGAAAAAATCATCAAAACCGGCATATGCGCCTACGGCATGTCAGGCCACGTTTTCCACGCACCTTTTATTCATGTACATCCCGGATTTGCATTCACGGCTGTAGTGGAAAGAAGTAAACACATGGCTCAGGAAAGATATCCTGATGTAAAAGTGTACAAAAGTGTAGAAGAGATGCTCCAGGATGAAAGCCTGGAACTGATCGTTGTAAATACGCCGAACTATACACACTACGAATACACCAAAGCGGCTCTGCAAGCAGGCAAACATGTGATCGTAGAAAAACCATTCACCGTTGCATCCAAAGAAGGACAGGAACTGGTGGAACTGGCCAAAAGCAAAGGTCTTTTACTGAGCGTATATCATAACAGACGCTTTGATAGTGATTTCAAAATCGTACGACAAGTAATAAACAGCGGTGATCTGGGAGATATTCTGGAAGCAGAAATACACTATGACCGCTATCGCGAAGAACTCAGTTATAAAAAACATAAAGAAGCTGCCCTCCCCGGCACTGGCGGACTGTATGACCTCGGGTCTCATCTGGTAGATCAGGGACTGCAACTCTTCGGTATGCCTGATGGTATCTGGGCTGATATCCGTATCATCCGTAAAGATTCACTGGTAGATGATTACTTCGAACTGGTATTCTTTTATGATAAACTGCGCGTCCGCCTGAAATGCAGCTATATCACCAGAGAACCTATTCCTTCCTATCAGTTCCATGGTCGTAAAGGTTCTTTCATCAAAACAAAGGCCGACACACAGGAGACCATGCTACAACAGGGACTTATGCCCGGTGCGCCAGGATGGGGTATAGAAGGTATTCATGAATGGGGACTGATACACACAGAGAAAGATGGAGAGGTCATCAGAAAATATCTGCCATCACCCAAAGGCAACTATCTGGAATTCTTCGATGGCATGTATGAAGCCATTGCCAATGGTGCGCCTGTACCGGTTGAACCAACTGACGCTGTCAATGTGATCCGCGTTATTGAAGCCGCTTTTGAAAGCAGTAAAACCGGCAGTATCGTCAAACTGTAAAACAATCAGTCTGTATAAAAGCGAAAGCCGTACCCTTCACGTGTACGGCTTTCGCTTTTATACAAAATCATATTATCTGAGATATACCTTTCCATCAGCATCCCTGGCGGCTTTTTCTTCCAGAATCAGGAACTGCATCACTTCCAGCAGTGTATCTTCGTCTATAGCTAAAAGCCGGTTCCTTACTACATTCCAATCTTCCGGTTCGGTCCCTAACTCTGCAATCAGCTGACTCGCAATTGTCGCGCCCGTTTTTGCTTCAAGCGGCTTTTTCCGCCTCTCTATACACACATCACATGTACCACATGCTGCTGTATCCTTCTCTCCGAAATATCTGACCAGCAATTGCGTGCGGCAGATCTCCCGGTTCCCTACATAGTCCAGCATGGCATCCAGTCGCGCTTTATATGCCTGCATACGCTCTTTTATTTTTCCCGCATCTATCTGCAGGTGTTGCGCAGATACGCGCTCCTGCGAAAAACACAGCTGCGGTTCTTCCTTACGCTGGTTATAGCTGATAATACTCCTCTGATGCAATTGTTGTAACCATTGTACAATCTGCAGTTCCGGCTTCCTTAGTATGCGTGCCAGTTGTTTTTCATACACAGGCACCGGCGTATCAAAGATGCCTTCGTACGTGCGTAATAATGTCTGCGTGACCGATTCAAAGTCAGGCTGGAGATCTATAAAATCATAGAGTGTTTGCTTACTGATCACAAACTCTACTCTTGAAGGCATAAACACACTTTCGCTAAGTTGCAATATACCTTCCTGTTCAAGTATGCGTAATGCGCTGTAGGCAGTCGTTATATTGAGATTAAACCTTCTTACGAAATCATTAATATCAAAGTCATAATACACCCCTTCTGCACTACCCACAGCCACCTGCAGATAGTTTACCAGACTTTGATACACTTCACGGATAGCAGGTATTTCAGGAAATTGCAATTGCATATTCTGCACCATTTCATTCAGTTCCTGCTGCTGGTATAAAAGTACTGCATAAGCTTTCTTTTCATCCCTGCCTGCGCGTCCAGCCTCCTGATAATAAGCTTCCAGCGCATCTGTGGCGTCATAATGCACCACTACCCGCACATCTGGTTTATCGATCCCCATACCAAATGCATTGGTACAGGCAATCACCCGTATACGTCCATTGATCCACAATTCCTGTCGTGCGGTACGTTCCTCCCCGGTCAGTCCCGCATGGTAATAAGTAGCGCCAATACCTTCCTGTTCCAGCATATCGGCAATCTCACGGGTGCGTTTCCGGTTACGGCAATAGACGATTGCACTACCCGGCACTCTTTGCAGGATATGCTTCAGCTTTTCAGGCTTATTATCCTCTTCAATAACACTATAGGAAAGATTTGCGCGGGCAAAGCTTTTGGTAAATACTGCGGCCTGTTTCATCAGCAGCTTTTTGCAGATATCCTGCTGTACTTCAGGGGTAGCGGATGCAGTAAGTGCCAGTACCGGCACTCCGGGAAAATAGCCCCTGATAGCTGCTATTTCAAGATAGGCGGGACGAAAATCATATCCCCATTGTGAAATACAGTGTGCTTCATCAATCGCCAGCAGGTTCACCGGCATCCCGTCACAATATTCCAGAAAACGATTGCTCTGCAAACGCTCCGGAGAAACGTACAAAAATTTATATTTCCCTCTGCGGGCTTCTTCCAGCAGACGTTCCACATCCTGATAATACATACCGGCATAAATTGCTGCAGCCGGTATATTCCGCTTTTGCAGGTTTGCTACCTGATCTTTCATCAACGCAATCAAAGGCGTCACTACCAGACACAATCCCGGTTTCATCAGGGCCGGTACCTGAAAACAAATAGACTTCCCACCACCCGTAGGCAGCAATGCCAGGGTATCTTTTCCGTTGATGATCGATTGTATAATATCTTCCTGTAAAGGACGGAACTGTTCGTATCCCCAGAACTTCTTGAGTATGTCGGACGGATTAAGCATATCTGAGCAGGTGTAAAAATAAAGAATCTGCACCTACAGGAAGCAATACTCAGACCACCTTTTTATAGCGTAATCTGACTGAGTTCACTGCCAGCACGATATCTGACAGTGCCATTACTCCGGCGCCGGAAATAGGGCTTAATACGCCAAATGCAGCGAAAGGAATAGCAATGATGTTATAAATAAATGCCCAGAAGAGATTCTGTTTGATAGTAAGATAAGTATGCCGTCCCAGTCCCAGTGCCAGAGGCAATGAGGACAGACGGTTATTCAGCAGGATCACATTCGCACTCTGCATGGCTACATGTGTAGCATCACTCAGTGAAATACCAATACTGGCCCTTGCAAGCGCAGGAGCATCATTGATACCATCACCGACCATGGCCACGGCGGCTTCTTTCATTAATGCATCTATTTTCTGCAATTTCTGCTCCGGTGTCTGTCCGGCGAAGACTTCCGTGATACCCACCTGTGCTGCCAGTTCCCGGCATTTTCTTTCTGTATCTCCACTCAGCAGGACTGGTTTAATCCCTCTATGTTGTAACAGCTGCACCATCTGGGCAGCATCAGGCCTGATCTCATCCGTAAAATCAATCCAGCCTGCTAATTGTCCGTTTTTCAGCAGATAGATGTTATGACTGTCATCTTTGGTCGCTTGTTCCGCCATTGTATATGATCCAAGCTGCCACTCATTCCCCTGTGTATCTTTCGCCTGCATGCCACGGCCTTTGATCTCTCTGACCTGCAATAATCCGGCTTCTCCGTGCCCTTTCCATTGGGTGGAAAGCGAGCGTGCGATCGGATGTGACGAGTATTTTTCCAGACTATACACAGTGGCTTTAAACGCCTGCTCTGTCATCCCTTCAAAATGGTAATTACCTATCTGCAGTTTGCCGGTTGTAAGGGTACCGGTTTTGTCCAGCACCACATATTTAATGTCTTTAAAAGCTTCCAGTGTATTGGCACCCTTGATCAGGATGCCATTATTCGCTGCACGTCCCAGTCCGACCATTACAGCTGCCGGTGTAGCCAATCCCATGGCACAGGGACAGGCAATGACCAGTACCGCAATGCTCTTCATAATGGCGTCTCCGGTGCTTACCTGACTGAAAAGCAGCCATCCGAGGAATGTAGCAATGGAAATACCCAGTACCAGCGGCACAAAAATACCACTGATCCTGTCAGCCAGTCTTTGCATATTGGGTTTACTACCCTGTGCCTGTTTTACCAGTTCTATGATATAAGACAGTACTGTATCCTTTCCGGTAGCAGTAATAAATAGCTTGATACTACCATCTTCCATAATAGTACCACCAATGACCTTATCTTTTTCCTTTTTAGATACTGGGGTACTTTCACCCGTGATCATGGACTCGTTGATATGTCCGTTACCCCAGTAAATAGTGCCATCCATCGGGATTTTGTCACCTGTGTTGACTAATACCTTATCTCCCGGTTTCAGGGTCTGATTATCGACAACGTGAATATGTTCGTGATTCCCATGATCAGTGATGAGCCGGGCTGTAGTGACCTGCATACGGGCCAGATCGGCAATCGCGGTAGTCGTTTGCTTTACAGAACGCTCTTCCAGCAGATTTCCCAGAAAAACGAGTGTAATAATTGCCGCTGCGGTTTCATAAAACATATACTCACTGCCAAGATGCAGTAAAGTACCTGTAAGGCTATAACCATAAGCCGCGGTGGCTCCTAATGTAATGAGTACGTCCATATTGGCCAGTCTGTTGACCAGTGAGCGCCATGCGCTACGGCCAAAGTGCCATAATCCCATCAGGTATACCGGTGTGGACAAGGCCAGTTGTACATATGGATTGTGGAGCCATGCCCAGTGTACCCACATGTGTAAGAGCAACGGAGCGGTAAATATGGCGCAGAAAATGAATTTAAAGCGGAGGGTATTTAGAAATGCTGTTTTAGGCAGAGGCTGGTCAGGCATTAATACCTGATAGCCCATTTGGCTGACACCATTCAATACTTCAGTTGCAGAAGAAACACCTTCCGGTAAGGTAAAACTCATTTCTTCTGTGGCGAAGCTCACATTTACGTCCTGCATGCCCTTATGTTCGAGGTATCTGGACACCGATTGCGCGCAATTGGTGCAATGCATACCCCTTACTTTACAACTGATCGTCTCCATGTTCTACTGAATAAATATTAATATCAAAATACCATTACAAAGGTACCATGCACCGTTTTACGCGAATAAAATATTAATGCAACGGAGTATCGGCATACGAGCTTATCATACAGATTATCAATCCGTTCCGGGCACCTGAATTTTTAATGCAACTGGGTAGCAACCAATGACATAGTAATTAGCTAAATTTACTCCATGGAATGGACATTTTCTCAGGAAGATCTGCCTGCCACGGCTGAAAACTTCTGGCAACATTACAAGGGGCAACATATATTTACCCTTGAAGGACCGATGGGAGCAGGTAAAACCACGTTTATAAAAGCTTTGTGCGCGGCCAGAGGGGTGGAAGACGCGACTGCCAGTCCCACTTTTTCCATCATCAATGAATATGCATTCAGGGAAAATGGTCAGCAGTACAGCATTTACCATCTGGACCTCTATCGTCTCAAAGACGAAGAAGAAGCTATCGCCGCCGGCGTAGAAGATACCATATACCGCGATCATGCAATCAGTTTCGTAGAATGGCCTGATATCATTAATGACCTGCTGCCCCCGGATACCATCCGGCTGCAGTTATCAGTGTTACCGGATAAAAAAAGGCTCTTACGCGCCGGATAATGCTTTAAACAAATGACGTATCTTTGGATACTCGGAAAAAATCACCCGGACCAATCTTGATAATCATATGGAGCAAAGGCAAAAACCTGTTGTGAGTGCTGGCTTTACATATTCACCGCTGGAAGAAACGCTGGATATTCCTCAAAAAAATTCCCGTTTATTTATTGGCATACCAAAAGAAAACTCCTTCCAGGAAAACCGTATTGCATTAACACCGGATGCGGTGAGCATATTGGCAAACAATGGTCACCATATAGTGGTTGAACATAAAGCAGGCGACGGCTCCCATTTCTATGACACCGATTACTCAGAAGCAGGCGCCGAAATCCTGTATGATAAAAAAGAAGTATTCAAGGCAGAGATTATCGTAAAATCTGCTCCCCTCAACGACGAGGAAATTGAATTGCTGCGTCCCCACCAGATCGTTATATCCCCTATTCATCTTGCCGCCCTCAAAATTGAGCAGGTACAAAAGATGATGGAAAAAAGGATTACCCTGCTCTCTTTCGAGAACCTGAAAGACGATGCGGGTACTTATCCGATAGTAAGAGCTATGAGTGAAATTGCCGGCGGAGCAGTGATGCTGCTGGCCGGTCAGTACCTCAGTAACAGCAATAAAGGGAAAGGAATTCTATTAGGTGGTGTAACAGGGATCCCTCCTACCAAGGTGGTGATCATCGGAGCGGGTATAGTAGGTGAATTTGCCGCCAGAACAGCCATGGCTCTGGGTGCTTCTGTAAAAGTATTTGATAATAATATCTATAAGCTGAAACGCCTGCAGAATAATATCGGCGTCCGTATATTCACTTCTGTTATGCAACCGAAAGTGCTGGCAGAACAACTCCGTAATGCGGATGTAGCCGTAGGCGCACTATCGTCACAAAACGGCCGTACACCTATCGTTGTGACAGAAGCAATGGTTAGCAACATGAAGGCCGGCTCTGTAATCGTTGACGTCAGTATAGACCGTGGTGGCTGTTTCGAAACATCTGAGATTACCAGTCACGAAAATCCTGTATTTAAGAAATACGACGTTGTACACTATTGCGTACCCAATATCCCATCCGGATTTGCCCGTACAGCATCAGAAGCGATCAGCAATGTGCTGATGCCCCTGTTGCTGGAGGCTGCCGATGATGGCGGTTTTGAAAACCTTGTATGGATCAAACGCGGTGTACGTAATGGTATCTACCTGTACAAAGGCGCGCTGACCAACTATCATCTCAGCGAAAAATTCAAATTAAAGTATACAGATCTGGAACTGCTATTGGCTGTAAAAGGTTAGAAGCTAAATTTCGCCAATACCTGCAAACTGTTGAATGCAGTCTTTCCTCCTACGAAAGGTGAAAACCCGTTACCACTATTGTAACGGATTTCAGCACCGAGCCGGTATATCGTTACACCAATACCTCCAACAAGGGATTGTTCATGTTTACGGACGCCGGGAATATTCTCCTGCCATTCATCAGGACGGGATGGATTGGCAAGGTCATTCTGCGCAACTTTAATTGCGATTCCATTCCCCATACCCACATTAACATATGGCTTGATACCAGTTTTGGTAGGATAAGTATACCTTATCATTGTATTCAGCTGCAAATAGCGAAAATCGTATCTGCTAAAATAACCGGTCGTACTGATTGAACTTGTTTTAGATTGTTTATACATCAATTCTATCACACCAGAAAAGTTGCGTGCAACCCTTCCAAAAGGGAGATTGAGCCAGATCCCTCCTATAGGGCTGCTATTCGATTTTGAAGGACCATCAAATTTAAAAGCCGGTCCCTTGAAATCATAGGTATTAAAGGACATCCCACCCATTAAACCGAATGACAACGGATATTTTATCTTTTTCCGCTCATCTGTGATCACCGCAGTAGATGGATCTTTCGCCACATTATAGGTGACAAAAAGTCTGGTCAGGTTTTTTTCATGATAAGTAACAGATGCCGCTTTTTTAGCCACAGCAGGATTGTCGGCAAATAAATCGGCCAATTGCTTTTGATAGCGATTATCGGTATATATTCCGTCTCCGCTTGAGCGTTTTACAAACGCGGTCACTTTTTCCAGCTCCTGCACAGGTGTATTTTTGCCATCTGCGATGTAATGTACTCTTGTGTGTACGTCAACGTATTCATACAGATTGTAAGTACCGCCTGTCAATTTTCGCAGAAACACAAGCGTATCCTGTATTGTACGATCCCAGGCCTCTTTGTCGCCTGAAAAGTCTTCTTTAGTAATATCTATACTCACTTTACGTACAGCATATTCTATATCCGGCTCACCAATCCTGAAACCGTTGATATCTCCGGGACCAAAATGCTTTTCAGCTGCATCCGCCAGACTCTGTTTAAATATAATTTCCTTTGGGGGCACAAACCAGTCACGGAAATCAATAAATCCTTTCAGGGAGTCATTCTGTGAAGTAATAATAGTTGCAGGGACATAATTTCGTTGCGCAACAGCAACGCATGACAATGCCATACAGCACAGATACAGGGTAATAATTCTCATAAAAAAAATGAAGGAATAGAAAAGCTCCGCCATGGTATGACGGAGCCTATATGTGATGTTAAGATTACACAGACAATTTATATCCGAGGCCAATCGCCACAAGGATAGCAATACCTACTACAATACGGTAGTAACCCCATACCCTGAAGCCATATTTTTTCAGGGCATTGATAAAGAACTTAATCGCTACCATCGCAACCACAAAGGCTACCACATTACCGATCAACAGCAATTTCAGGTTCTCTGTATTTGACATGAGCAGTTCACGTCCTTTGAGTAATTTATATCCGGTTGCAGCTGCCATCGTTGGTACAGCGAGGAAAAAGGAGAATTCGGCCGCCACATTACGGGTCAGCTTTTGCTGCATACCACCGATGATAGTCGCTGCACTACGGCTTACGCCCGGTATCATGGCCACACACTGCCAGAAACCAATGCGTAGGGCCTTGAACAGGCTCATATCTTCATCCTTTTCGATAGTTGGTTTCGTAAACCAGTTGTCCACAAACAACAGTACCACACCACCAACGAGCAGGGTAATACCAACTACCAGAGGACTTTCCAGCAAGGCGTCGATCTTATCAGCAAACAGATAACCTACGATCAATGCAGGCAATACTGCTACTACGAGTTTGATATAAAAATTCACCCGGTTTTTATCAAATACCAGGAATTTCTTCCAGTAGAGCACCACTACCGCGAGGATAGCGCCTAACTGGATACATACTTCGAACAGCTTGGTAAATTCGTCTTTATTGAGCTTTAACAATGCACTGGTGATTACCATATGACCTGTAGATGATACAGGTAAAAATTCGGTTAATCCTTCCACAATCGCAATAATAATGGCCTGCCAGATCTCCATGACAATTAACGGGTTTAAATTTCTGAGGTTGCTTGTTTATCAAAAAAAAGGCGATGAACTGGTCATCGCCATATGAAAATTCATATCTTTTTACTGCTTATTTAGGTCTGCGCATGATAGCGTAGATCTCTACCACCAATCCCAGTAAGATTACGATAGGAGCCAGTGTGATACGGCGGAAGCTATATACTTCTTCAGGTTTGAAGGTATTAGGATCATCGCTGTTGCCGCCCATCATTAACAGGAAGCCCACTACTACGACTGCCAGTCCGGCAATCATGATCTTGTAGTTTTCCTTTGGAAAAACAGCACGGACGTCTACGCCTGCTTTCTCGACATTGATTGTCTTAGTTGCTTTACTCATATCTGTAGTATGGTGTAATTATCAGTTTAATAAAGGTCATCCAGCTTCAGACGCAGGTATTTCATCACTGAGCGGTGTGTACTCACAAGGGAGATAAAGATACCTATAATGATCATCCCGATGAAGAGCACAGCCATCATGAAATAGTCTCTCATACCTGCCAGTTCAGGCAGCAGCTGGTCTGCAAAATAAACAATACCGATCAATCCTGCTATTGCCATCAGGGCACTGATAGCGCCATTAATGATACTGCGGATATCGAACGGTTTGGCGATGAACCAGCGGGTTGCTCCTACCATCTGCATGGTTTTGATCAGGAAACGGTTGCTGAACATTGCCAGACGGATTGTATTATCAATCAGTACGATCACCACCAGTGCCAGCAGCACACAAATGCCGAGTATCACCAGTCCGATCTTACGAACGTTTTCATTCAGTTTACTTACCAGTCCACGCTGATAAGATATTTCTCTTACAATGCTCTGCTGTGACAGATTGGCCTCGATAATCCGAAGGCTGTCAGGGTTCACGTAAGGAGCATTACCTTTGATATTGATACTCGCGTACAAAGGGTTATATTGTAAGAGGGTGATGAAATCCTCACCGAATTCTTTCTTGAAACGGTCCGCAGCCATCTCCTTGGAAACGTATTCGATCGACTTCACGTAAGGACGGGAAGCAATAGAATCACGCAGTGCAATGGCCTGCTCTTCTTTTACATTATCCCTTAGAATCACCTGTATCTCAATACTTTCCTTAAAGAACTCACTCAGTTTATTGGCATGAATGACAATAAGTCCCAGCGTTCCCAGCAGGAAAAGGACAAGAGCCACCCCAATAATAGAGTACAGATAGGAAGGTTTAGATTTTTTTGATGATGATTTGCCGGGTTGCTGCGCCATTAATCTACCGTTTATTGGCGAAAATAATAAAAATTAGGAGTTATGTTTACTTTTGTCATCCTTTAACGTTATTTTAAGCTGATACATGAGCAGCTTGAATCGACTCATGGACAGAACAGACAGATTATTATTTAATTATATGGAATACAATTTCAGGGCGATTGAGAAAAAGTGGCAGGCACGCTGGGTAGAAACGAAAGCCTATCAGGTCAGCAACAATAGCCCCAAACCCAAATGTTACGTACTGGACATGTTCCCCTACCCATCGGGGGCGGGACTCCATGTGGGACACCCACTTGGATACATTTCATCGGATATATATGCGCGTTATAAAAGACTAAAAGGCTTTAACGTGCTCCACCCAATGGGTTGGGACGCCTTTGGTCTGCCGGCAGAGCAATATGCACTGGAAACTGGTCAGCATCCGGCAGTAACCACTGCCAATAACCTGGCTTCCTTCCGCAGGCAGCTGGATAACATCGGATTCTCCTTTGACTGGGAACGCGAGGTAAGAACCAGCGACCCAGGCTATTATAAATGGACACAGTGGATCTTCCTGCAGCTGTTTGACAGCTGGTTCAACCGCTCTCTGCAGAAAGCAGAAAGAATTTCCACATTGATCACCATCTTCGAACAATCAGGTAATGCTGCCCACGAATGCCCCGGTGATCGTTATATCAGGTTCACCGCTGAGGAATGGAAACAATTCTCCGAAGTACGTCAGCGTGAAATACTTATGCACTACCGGCTGGCTTATCTGGCCTTCGCAGAAGTAAACTGGTGCGCAGCACTGGGTACTGTACTGGCGAATGACGAGGTGATCAACGGTGTCAGCGAACGTGGCGGATTCCCTGTTGTCAAAAAGAAAATGAGACAGTGGTTCCTGCGTATTACTGAGTATGCCAACCGCCTGCTGGAAGGACTGGAAACAGTTTCCTTCAGCGATGCAATGAAAGAAATGCAGCGTAACTGGATCGGTAAGAGTCAGGGTGCTGAGATCACTTTCCAGATAGATGGCATCGAAAATGCCGGCGTGACAGTATATACCACCCGTCCTGATACCATCTTCGGTGTGGACTTTATGGTACTGGCCCCTGAGCATGACCTCGTATCACTCATTACGACGCCTGATAAAAAAGAAGACGTTGAGAAATATCTGGACTATGTACAAAGCCGCTCCGAAAGAGAGCGTATGGCAGAAGTAAAACAGATCACAGGTTGCTTTACTGGTGCCTATGTGCTCAATCCGTTCAACGGTCAGCGCATTCCGGTATGGATCTCCGAATACGTACTGGCCGGCTACGGTACCGGCGCTATCATGGCCGTTCCTTGTGGCGACCAGCGTGATTTCAACTTTGCAAAACATTTTGACATCCATATCACCAATATCATCGGCGACGCATTCAACGGCGAAGAGGCGAATGCAACCAAAGATGCAACCCTTCAGAACAGTGATTTCCTGAATGGAATGAACATGCGGGAGGCTATGGATGTAGTGATCGATAAAGTGGAAGCACTGGGTATCGGCAAACGTCAGATCAACTACAAGATGAGGGATTCCGGTTTCAGCCGTCAGCGTTACTGGGGTGAGCCATTCCCGATCGTATATAAAGATGGTACGCCTTACCCACTGGATGAAAAAGAATTACCACTTACCCTGCCGCACGTAGAGAATTACAAACCGGGCGAAGAAGGTGAAGGTCCGCTGGCCAATATCACTGACTGGGTAAACGTAGATGCGCACACACGAAGAGAAACCAACACCATGCCCGGCTATGCAGGCAGCAGCTGGTACTTCCTCCGTTATGCAGATCCAAAAAATACAGAAGTATTTGCCGACCGTGCAGCGACCGATTACTGGAATCAGGTAGATGTATATGTAGGTGGTACAGAACATGCCGTTGGACACCTGCTGTACTCCCGTATGTGGACAAAAGCCTTGTATGACCTCGGTTATATCGGCTTTCAGGAGCCTTATAAAAAGCTGATCAATCAGGGTATGATCGGTGGTAGTTCCCGTATGGTATACCGTGTACGTGGCACTAACACCTATGTTTCTCACGGTCTGAAAGACCAGTATGAGACAGATGAACTGCATACTGACGTGAATATCGTAGACGGTCTGGAACTGGATATTGAAGCGTTCAAAAACTGGCGTCCGGCTAATAAAGACGCTGAATTTATACTGGAAGACGGTAAATATATCTGTGGAGTAGTCCTTGAAAAAATGAGTAAAGGAAAGTATAACACAGTAAACCCGGATGACGTTGTAGAGAAATTTGGTGCGGATACCTTCCGTATGTACGAAATGTTCCTCGGTCCGGTAGAACAATCCAAACCATGGGATACCAAAGGTATTGAGGGTGTACACCGCTTCCTGAAGAAACTGTGGCGTCTCTTTGCTGACGAACAGAAAGGTATTATCGTCAACAACGATGCGGCTACGCCGGAAGAACTGAAAGTACTGCACAAGACTATTCAGAAGATCGACGCAGATACCGAAAACTTCTCTTACAATACAGCTGTCAGCCAGTTCATGATCTGTGTGAATGAGCTGAGCAGCCTGAAATGTAACAAGCGTAGTGTACTGGAAGCAGTACTGGTATTACTGGCCCCTTATGCACCACATATCGCAGAAGAACTGTGGCACCAGCTTGGTAATACCACCAGCATACTGGATGCACCTTATCCTGTATTTGATGAGAAATACACGAAAGAAAGCGCCTTCACTTACCCGATCGCTGTAAACGGTAAAACACGTACCGAACTGAGCTTTCCACTGGATGCCGATAATGCTGCGATTGAGAAAGAAGTACTGGAAAACGAAGCCGTTCAGAAATGGATCGATGGTAAACCAGTTAAGAAAATCGTAATAGTAAAAGGCAGAATGATCAATCTGGTTGTCTAAACACTGTCTAAAGATAAAAAAGGAGCGCTCCATCAGATGATGGAGCGCTCCTTTTTTATGCCTGTAGGTTGATATCGGTTTGTCTATGCTTTGACTATAGTAAACCTACGTTAATGCTACGATAAAAACGTAGCATTAACGTAGGTTTACTATAGTCAAAGTACCGGATGACCTATCATTTACTGAGAAATTATGTATTTTGTCCGCCTCAACCTTTTTGAATGTCAGACCAGATATTAGCGCGTTATCAGCCTTTTCAGCCCGTAGTATTGCTTGATCCGGAAACAGACAGATTACTGCTGATGGACTTCACCGACCGGAATACCTCTCTTACACCTGAAATACTTGACAATACAGAACGGTTTACCGCTTATGTCAATCAGCTGCTGGAAGACCATGACTGTACCTTTGGTATCGGTGGTTATGCTGAACACCGTACGATCTATTCCCGCAGTGAGCATTTCTCTACCGGAGAAGAACCCCGCCGTCTGCATCTGGGTATTGACATCTGGGGACCAGTTGGCACCTATGTCTTCGCTCCTATGGACGGTACTGTACACAGCTTCCGTTTCAATGATGTACATGGCGACTATGGCGCGACTATTATCCTGCAACATCAGCTGGAAGGATATACCTTCCATACGCTATACGGTCATCTTTCGCTCAAAGATCTGGAAGGCCTGCATGAAGGGATGCGGGTAGCTGCCGGACAACTGATCGCTCACTTCGGAGATATTGCTGAAAACGGTCACTGGCCTCCTCATCTGCATTTCCAGATCATCACTGACATGCAGGGCAATCAGGGGGATTATCCCGGAGTATGCAGGTACAGTGAACGTGCACAATATCTCGCTAACTGCCCTGATCCTGATCTGATCCTGCAACTTATGCCATAAGCGCTATCTGCGGTTGCTGACACTCGCTTTATCAATACGGGTAGGCGTATCCTTACCCTCTACAATAGAAGCCGCACTGGTAGCAATCGCCTGAATGATACTGGTGATATTATCCAGATCCATACTCTCCATTTCATCATTTACGCTGTGATAAAGCGTGTCTTTATCAATCTGCGTAGTGGAAATAGTGTGTGCCGGAACGCCCAGTCTTGCCAGTGTGGCGTTGTCAGAACGATAAAACAGCTGCTGTTCCGGATAAGGATCAGGATGGAAGCGGAATTTCGAAGAAGCCAGATTTTTAGCCAGTATCTCACCAAAATCAGAACGCTCATATCCTGTAATAAACGCGCTGTTTTTGCCAAATTTAGACTCCTTACCGATCATTTCGATGTTGAACATGGCAACCACTTTTTCAGGGTCTAATTGCCGGGAAAAATAGCGGGAACCGTATCCTCCGATCTCTTCTCCTGTGAATGCCACAAACAAGATGGTACGTACCGGCGGATGTGCCTTGAAATATTTTGCCAGTAACAGCACAGCAGTAACACCACTTGCATCATCATCTGCACCATTGGCAATACTGTCCTGCTCTACCGGCGGCAAAATGCCAATGTGGTCATAGTGACCGGAGAAAATGACATATTCATCAGATTTTCCACTTCCGGGAATCATACCTGCGATATTACAAAGTGGTAAGCGGGTTACTTCCTGTTTTGCTTCCAGTGACCAGCTGTCAATATCTCCATCCGTCGCATTTTTCAATATAAATGCTATCGTTGCAGCACTATCCGCTTTAGGAGCGCCATGCTCCTGCAGCCCTTTATAGTACAGCGCGAATTTTTCGCTGTGCGCATTATCTACCCATACGAGTGTTGGTTGTGTAGCGCTACGTCTCAGTTCTCTTAGCTTGCTGTCAAAATTATCGGCAGCGCCAATACTTGTTACTTCCAGCTTCGTATCCTGCGTCCACCTGATATTGGTTTCCACACCGGCAATAAAGGTACGGCTGCTGGAAACCGGCTGTCCGTTCAGGATCAGGTCCTGACGTAAAGGTTTGGTATCATACTGGAAAAATGACTGTCTGAAATCATTATCGCCTTTCAGCGGTTGTAATCCGGCATCAGCGAACTCCTTTTCCAGAAATACGGCGGCTTTCTCCGCACCCGGTTTAAACGTTTCCCGGCCTTGCATATCGTCAGCCGCTAAAGTTGACAGGATACGTTTAACCTCCGATTTCTTTATCTGCTGTCCCTGAGCAAACAGGGCGGCAAGGCATAGTGCAGGTAGTGTAATAAAGTGTTTTCTCATGTTGTGACCTATCCGGGTTACGGTTGATTTTGCGTTCAATATATACAATATAGCAAACAAAGCGGTACCCGGTGTATGGGGACAGCTAATATTTTTGGTAACTTTCACCCCGATATGTCTAATCCGATAAGACCAGATGAACACCGCCAGAGTGCGGCAGAAAAGGAATTCGAGAATAGTATCCGGCCCCGGGAGATCGTAGATTTCTCCGGGCAGGACCAGATCATTGAGAACCTGAAAATTTTTATCAAGGCAGCCAAAATGAGAGGAGAAGCGCTGGATCATATCCTGTTCCACGGCCCTCCCGGACTCGGTAAAACAACCTTGTCCCGCATCGTGGCCAATGAGATGGGTGTGAACATCAAAGAGACCTCCGGACCTGTTATAGAAAAACCCGGCGATCTCGCAGGACTGCTCACTAATCTTGAAGATAAAGACGTGCTCTTCATAGATGAAATACACCGGCTTAGTACTGTGGTGGAAGAATATCTCTATTCTGCCATGGAAGACTACCGCATTGACATCATGATTGATACCGGTCCCAGTGCCCGTTCCATACAGATCACCCTGCATCCTTTTACGCTGATTGGTGCTACTACCCGTTCAGGTTTGCTGACGGCCCCGCTCCTCTCCCGTTTTGGTATCAAATCAAGACTGGAATACTATAGCGCAGCCACCCTCCAGAAGATCATCTGGAGAGCATCCGATATACTGCATACAAAGATCACTTCAGAAGCAGCACTGGAAATAGCACGCCGTTCCCGTGGTACACCCCGTATAGCTAACGGATTGCTCAGACGTGTACGTGATTTCGCACAGGTAATGGGTAATGGTACCATTGATCTGGAAATTGCACAATTCAGTCTGAAAGCATTGAATGTAGATGAATACGGACTGGATGAAATGGACAACCGCATTCTGCAGGTCATCATCGAAAACTTTAAAGGTGGTCCTGTAGGTATTACGACCATCGCTACAGCAGTAGGTGAAGAAGCAGGCACGCTGGAAGAAGTATATGAACCTTTCCTCATACAGGAAGGTTTCATTAAGCGAACACCCAGAGGCAGGGAAGTGACAGAGAAAGCCTATGTACATCTCGGTAAGGCGCCAAGGGGCGGAAGCGGACCGGGACTATTATTCTGATCAACTCATTTACAAGACGGTATAAAAAACTTAAGGGAGCAAAAGCTCCCTTACTTGTTTCCTCCATATAACACTCTATATCCATGTCAGGACCGCGTCTGGCGCAATAATTCTCCCTTTCCTGATTCTTTGATTTAGTCTTCGATTCAAATACGCCAGAGCGCTATCCCTCCTCCAACAGAGTAAGTGTAGGTTGTACAGCTATAAATTTTACATCACGTAGAACTTATGATCAACATTTTGCGTCGTTTCCGGCAAATGATGATCGTTCAGCAATTGCTTAAGATCACGTTCAATGTTTCTTGAAATTGTTGTCATCGGTGTATCCGTTGGTTTGTTATCAAACGGATCCTGCAGATGAATGGCCATCTTTTCTATCAACAGGAAAGATGCGGCGATGGCTACTACTAATGGTACTTCAATCAGACCGAAGTACTCTATCAGCGCAAACGGTAACAGCAGTATGAAAAAGTTCATCGCAAAATGAATATACAGACTGTACGTAGCCGGGAACACCGTGTTTTTAATACGCTCACATTTACCCATTGCATCACACAGACGGCTTAATGTCTGGTCGAGCGTCACCTGCTGGAACTCATTGAGCCAGCCCTGTTTCAGAGCATAGTTCAGGTCCCTCGCATGGAGGTCGAGTAATGCCATTGGTATGTTTGCAAACCTTGATACATAAGCAACCTCTCTTTTAGAGATATGCTTTTCCAATCCTTCTTTTCCATCCAGTCCTCTCAGTGAAAGGCTCAGAGAGTAACACCATGCTATCTGCCGGCGTACCATTCTCTCACGGAAATGATTGATTTCTTCAGATTCATAGGCAGAGTCGTCAACAAAGGACAGCACCTGTCGGGTAAAAGACCTTGAATCATTTACTATCGCACCCCATATTGTTCTTGCTTCCCACCAGCGATCATACGCCTGATTGGAGCGGAAGGCCAGCAACAGGGATATTACAGTACCCATGATCATCGGCACAGACAACGGAATTGCCATGTGCTTCAGGTTAAACCTGTCATGCAGTATTACAATAATTAACGTGTATACCGCTACGAGCAGGACCTCATATTTGATTTTCCCGAAAACGTATTTTAACGGGATATTTTTCTTCAATAACATCGGTAACGGTTTTAAATGTTCTATGCTTCAAATAGCTCAGACATTGCAGATACCAGGAACTTCTCTTTTCTCGGCGCCAGGGGTACCTGATGTACAGGATATTTGCTTTTCCGGATCAATTCTGCAGGATTATAACTATTAGGACCTGCTTTGCGGAATTCTTCTTTTACAGCACATGCGATCACATCTATGTTGTGATACAGCAGGAAGTTTCGGAATATTCCTTTGCCATTACCTATCAGGAACTCTGTCTTCATGGATTGAATCACAGAGGCATATTTGTTTTTGATGATCTCACATGCGTCTTTATAATCTGCCGTGATCAGGTCCTGATGGGATGATCTTCTGGAGAGCATCATCAGATCCATAATCGATGTAGGCATTTCCAGTGCATGCATCAGAACTATGTTTAACGGTTCACCTCCAAAGCGCTCAACCACACCGTGTACTACGCGCAGAGACCTGATAGAAAAATCCGTTGGAATCAATACGTGCTTCATTGGTAATTATTTTAACACAAAGCTACCAGCACGAGGTTAGCAACAGGTAAGTAACAGATAAAAGCTGTTTAAAAAAGCGGTAAAAATGTTGTAAGAAAAACGGCGTTAGGTAAGAAAGCCGTCAAAAAGTGGTAAGAAACCGGTAAGAATCACCTCGAAGGAATATACGTAGGCAGGGTAATACGGATCTCCGTTCCCTGGTTCTGGTGGCTGTTTACAATGATATTTCCCCCATGGAGGCGCACGATATTCCGCGCCAGCGGTAACCCAATTCCATATCCTTTATAACCGCTGGTGTTAGAAGCGCGGAAGAAAGGATCATATATAAAAGGGAGATCCTGCGCAGGGATACCAATACCATTGTCCTTAATAATAATGATATTGTCGTGATCGGTAGCAGCCAGAGCAATTGATGCCGGGCGGTTATCCGAGTATTTGCAGGCATTTTGCACGATATTGCTCAATGCCAGTTGTAAGAGTTGCGGGTCGCCCAGAATGACCAGTTTATCTTCTTCTTCGGGCAGCATGGAATAATCTATCTCCACCTGATTATCAGGATTAATACGGTCAATCGTCTCTTTTACAGTAAATATGAGCTCATCTGTACGGATATGTTCCAGTCTTTGTTTTTTGTCGGTAAATCCGGTCTGAGCGAGACTTAACAGACTCTTGGTGATATGTTCCAGTCTTTCTGCTTCTTTGAGTATGACAGAGATAGACTGTTGATATTGCAGTTCAGATCGTTGCTTATTAAGTGCCAGTTCGGCCTCTCCGATAATAGCTGTCAGCGGTGTGCCCAGTTCATGAGAAGCATTGCTGACAAAGTTATTCTGTGTTTCGAAGGCTGTTTCCAGACGGTCCAGCATGTTATTAAAGGTCATGGCCAGTTCACTCATCTCATCGTCACTATCTGGCGTATCGAGGCGCAGATGCAGGTTATGTGCCCTGATATCTTTTACACGGGAGGTGATCAATCTGACTGGCTGCAGGATGTAACGGGAGAAGAACAGACCTGTTGTTACAATCACGATAGCTGCAATAATCAGACAGATCAGCAGCGTTCGTCGCAATTCGTTCATGAACTCCTGTCCAAACACATTGCTGGCGGAAACTATAACGATATAGCGGCCTGATTCATTCTCAAACAATACCCCCTGAAAAAAAGTATCTCTGAAGCGGTAAGTAGCTTTACCAGTCGATTTTACCTTATCATAGAATGTTTTGCGCAGAGGTTCCAGTTCAGGATACCTGGGTGGTTTACCAGTCGTATCAAGTCTGATAAAATATTCCCGTTCATGTGGCAGGCGTTCGAGATGTTCATTTCTGATCTCAGCATAGGCAGCACTGTTACCTTCGTCTTGTGTAAGTCTTGCTCTGGCGGCGATATAAGCCCTGATCTCAAGGCGTTTATAGAAGTCGTCGAAGGATTGTCTGTTAATAAGAAAATAGGCAAATGCGACCATCATGAGTATGATAGACACTGTCAATCCGGTAAAAAGGCCCATTATCTTATTACGTATCGTCATTCTTCTTCTTTAAGCATATATCCCATGCCGACTACTGTCTGTATCAGTGCCGGCTGGTCTTTACGGTTTACTTTTTTACGGAGGTAATTGACGTATACGTCCACTACTTTGGTATTCATGTTGAAGTCAACCCCCCAGACGTTTTCCAGTATTTCCATTCTGGATAATACTCTTTTGGGGTTGCGCATCATATATTCCAGCAATCGGTATTCTGTAGCTGTCAATACGATGGTCTGCCCATATCTGCTGGCGCTTTTGGTATTAAGATCCAGTTCAAGATCGGCTACTTTGAGCATATTACCGTTGACCTGTGTTACAGCCGGAGCGGCTGCGGCAGTCGTATCATTATTACGACGCAGCAGGGAGCGGATACGGGCGAGTAATTCGGCCTGTTTGAACGGTTTTACCAGATAATCATCAGCACCGCTGTCAAGACCTGCCACTACATTCTCAGTAGATCCCAATGCGGTCAGCATCAGGATAGGTGTACTCAGTTGTTGTTGTCGCAAAGCCTTACACACGGCAATACCATTCATACCCGGCAGCATCACATCGAGGATGATCAGCTGAAAGTTATTTTCAGTGGCCATCTGCAGTCCAGACTGGCCATCCAGTGCGACACTGACATCATAGCCGGCTTCTGCAAGATAGCGTCGTATAAAGGAGACTACCGACGGTTCATCTTCTATTAGTAAAAGTTTCATTACATCTCTGATAAGCTTTGCTACAAACAAAAAGCTCCCGGCGTGGAGTTTATAAAACCTCGTTCGCCGGGAGCTTTCCCATTATACTCTCGTAATATGATCAGTCCTTTACTACCAGGCGGAAACCATTACCATGGATATTAACGATTTCAATATCCGGGTCTTCCTTCAGGTATTTACGCAGTTTAGCGATATAAACGTCCATACTACGGCCATTGAAATAAGTATCGCTACCCCAGATCTTTTTCAGGGCCAGCTCTCTTGGCAGCAAGTCGTTTTTATGTTCGCACAGCATACGCAGCAATTCGTTCTCTTTTGGAGACAATGTGTGAGAATCGCCGTCTCTCGTGAGTGTACGCAGGCGTGCATTGAATGCATAGCGGCCGATACGGAACTCGTGCTGTTCTTCTTCTTTGCTGTTCAGTTCCTGATTACGTTTGAGGATTGCTTTGATTTTGAGCAGTAAAAGTTCACTGTCAAACGGTTTGGTGATATAATCATCCGCGCCCAGTTTGTAACCATGGATCACATCTTCTTTCATTGTCTTGGCAGACAGGAAGAACAAAGGAATATCCGGATCTACGTCACGGATCTCTTCTGCCAGTTTGAAACCATCCATATTAGGCATCATGATGTCCAGCAGGCAGATGTCAAATTTCTCGCGTCTGAACGCTGCCAGCGCGAGTATCCCATCACGGCACAGTTCTACATCGTAGTCATTCAGTTCGAGATAATTCTTCAGTACCATACCCAGGTTGGTATCATCTTCTGCCAGCAATATTTTTGGTTTACGCTCTTCCATATTCAATAAAGTATTAATGTGCAAACAAATATAGGTATTATTATAGTCCGCAAATGGCAGGCCATTGCATACAGAACGTTAAAATTAGGTAAAAAAGAGGATGACAGTTGTCGGGAGGGGCTTATTTACTGATAAGGGATGTAAAGTTATACCGCAGGTTTTTATACTCAACCATATCTACTTTGATGCTACCTACTGAGATAGGGCTATCTACGCGCAGAGGTACTTTATTCCCGTCATCGCTTACCCACACCAGCATTTTCTCACCACCTTCAAACATGGTACCCTGGATCAACAGGGGGGCAAATTTGATGGCGCGGAACTTGCCGAACTTAGTTGATACGGTTTCCTTACCGATATAACGGATATAGATATTGTATAGTTTTTCGTCGAGGTACATGTTGAAGTAGATCTTGTCTCCCGGTTTGTACTTATCAAAGTTGATGTTACGGGCGTAATAGATAGCACTGATCACGTCTTGTGTACATTTAGGGATCTTAAGAGTAGATTCGTTACTGACAGCGGTATTGTCTGTATGGTTGAAAGTAACGTTCTGGTATATCTTATAGCCGCCTTCATTCACGTTTCTGATAAAGCGCAGGGGTTGCAGGGAGGCGGTATCAACAAAGCTTTCGTATTTATCTCTTACTTTAAAGAACCAGTCATAGGTGCGGAATGTTTTACCATCACCGGAGATATGGTAAACATCTCTTCCATTCAGTTTCTCCAGGTTACAGGTAAAGGTAGCTTCGCCGGCTCCTACGAAGAGTTTTCCCAGGTTATAATACACCTTGAACGTGATGACTTCGCCTGCCCGGAAGCTGGTATTGGTAAGTCCGCAGAATTCGTTCTGGCTTTGGGCTGATACAGGGCGAATAGTGGCCAGACAAACGATTAATAGTAGAAGGAACCTCATTTTGATGAAAGCTATTTTTCCTTAAAAATCTTTATTCCGAGCAACAACACACTTCCTAAGATGGCTGGCAAAACCAGGTTGATTACCCAGATGCATACAGTGGCAGCGATAATTCCCGGACTATTGGTACTCAGTAATCCCATAAAGTACAGGCTGACTTTCCCTCTGAGTCCAAGTTCCGCAATAGCGATAGTAGGTACCAGGGCCATTACAAGATAAACAACAGCATTCATCAAAAAACCTTGCCACCAGAGCATCTCTACGCCCAATGTGTCAAGCAAAATCAAATACTGTGCCGAGAAGACAACGTATCTGACGGCTGAAAGCAGGAGTAAATGTTCGAGGTCACCGGCTGAGTAACGAACAATGATCTGTACAAATACCCGGGCTTTTCTCAACAATGGGATCTTTTCAAATATCGCCAGGATGATCTGTAGTCGAAAATATAACAATATGACCAAGGCGCAAATAACTATTAGCAATCCTAACAGGATTTTCTCCCAGAAGTGAGGGGCGAAATAACCGTTTCCCTTTACCAGCGGGAATTTGTTGATATAGTAGCAAAGGCCTGTTAACCCAAAAATAATAGTGACAATAAGCTGACTAAAGCTGCCGACCATGGTAGCGGCAATTGCTTTCAGCTTGCTGCGGTTGTTCCGGAGGTATAACACCCGCCCTCCATACTCACCTATACGGTTAGGGGTATTGATAGAAAAGGAGACACCGGAGAGTACGGCGCTGAAAGCGCGGAGGAATGATATATGTTGTAACGGTTTGACTAACAACTGCCATTTACGGGCTTCCAGTCCCCAGTTCAGCAACATGCCGATGAGGACCAACACTATGGTAAGCGCTCCTTTCTCTTTCAGGGTGGCCATCATCTGCCATAAAGAAGCCTTCAGGTTAGGCTGATGCAGCAATTGCGTATAGATGGAATAGGCTAACCACGTAAAAAGCACTGCTCCCAGCAGGTAATTGAGAATTATTTTGGTATTTTTGTTCAGACATCAAGATTTTGGCAAAAATAAACTGTGGTTGGCAAACAAGTCAAAAATAATTCTGGGCATTGACCCCGGTACACTTGTGATGGGTTACGGACTGATACTTGTGGAAGGATCTAAGGCCAGCCTGCTGGAAATGAACGTACTCAAGCTGTCCCGTCATAAAGACCACTACGAAAGGCTACAACTGATACACGCCCGTGTACATGAACTGATACGCGAGCACAAACCGGTTTCCTGCGCAATTGAAGCTCCTTTCTTTGGTAAGAATGTGCAAAGTATGTTAAAGCTGGGTCGCGCTCAGGGCGTGGCAATAGCGACTGCTATGCAGGCAGGAGTACCAGTAACGGAATACTCTCCAAAAAAAGTCAAACAGTCCATTACAGGCAATGGTAATGCCGATAAGGAACAGATTTGGCAGATGTTACAAAGAATATTACATTTCAATGAACGTCCTGAGTTCCTGGATGCTTCCGATGCGCTCGCAGTAGCGGTCTGTCATTTCTTCCAGGAATCAAGCGTAATACCGGATACACGTAAAGCCAAAGGATGGGAACAGTTCCTTCAAAAAAACCCCGAAAGGATTGTAGGATAATATTTTGTATGACAGATAATTCCAGGTTTAACGCTGACGTTTTTCCAGAAGTTCATAAATTGTATTTACTTTGAACTAAAATCTTCATAGAGGCCCCTGTAAGGTACTCGGGGCTTTACACCATGAATATGGTATTTATATAATCAGCATCACAAGCTATGAAAGCAAGAATCCTATTGGTGGAAGATGATCAGAATGTTGGTGCGGTAACAAAGAAACGACTGGAAGAAGCGGGCTACGACGTGGTACATAGCACAGACGGACAAATGGCCTGGGAACAATTCCAGTCGCGGACCTTTGACATATGTTTACTGGATGTTGTTATGCCTAAAAAAGACGGCTTTACACTGGCAGAACAGATCCGTAGAAAAAATGACTTCATTCCCATACTCTTTCTGACTTCGAAAGCGCTGGATGAGGATAAGATCAAAGGTTTCAAGACCGGCGCAGATGATTACATAACCAAACCTTTCAGCATGCAGGAACTCCTGCTGCGAATAGAAGTATTCCTGAAAAGGAGTAAAGCCGCTCACACCACTGCAGAAAAGCGCACACAATACAATATAGGCAAACTCACCTTTGACTATAATGACCTTATACTCCGTGAAAAAAGCGGAGAGGTATCAAGTACACTTACACAAAAAGAAGCCGACCTGTTGAAGTATCTGTGCGATAATGCCAACAAGACACTCAAACGGGAAGAAATATTATTTCACGTATGGGGCAAGGATGATTATTTCCTCGGCCGCAGCATGGACGTGTTCATCACCAAACTCAGAAAACATTTTAAGTCTGATCCCTCCGTCAAATTAGAAACCCTACATGGGGTAGGGTTCCGCTTTAACGTTCCAGGCCAGCTATAATCTGTTGCTGTATAGCCTTGAATTCTTCCTCCGTCAATTTCAGCTTTGGCCGCGCAAAATTCATATCATCCGCCGTGTTGATAGGTATCAGATGCATGTGTGCATGAGGTACTTCCAGACCGACCACGCTCATACCTACACGATTGCAGGGAAAGTTACGCTCTATCGATTGTGCAATAGGCTTTGCAAACAACAACCACTCACCCAGCAGATCATCCGTTACATCAAAAAACTTGTCTATCTCGACTTTGGGTACTATCAGCGTATGACCTTTCACTAAAGGAAAGATATCCAGAAACGCATAAAAGCTATCGTTCTCGGCTATCTTATAACCTGGTATTTCGCCTTTGATGATCTTTGTGAAAACAGACATGGGTTTTGTTTTAATCCGCATAAAGTTATAAAAAAAAGCCCGCCCTTGCTTTTATACAAGGGCGGGCTTTTTATGTAAAAAACGCTTAATTATATAGTGATGTTCTCGATCTTGAACTTCAGACTGCCATTAGGTGCATGCACATCAGCAATCTCACCCACTGCCTTTCCCAACAATCCTTTACCAATAGGAGATGTCACAGAGATCTTATTCAGCTTCAGATCAGCTTCCTTCTCTGAAACGAGCTGGTAGGTAAACGTCTTCTTATTAGCCATATTTGTAATAGTTACCTTACACAATATGGATACTTTAGAGGTATCAATAGAATCAGCTTCCACTATTCTTGCTGTTGCAATAGCGCTCTCCAGTATGGCCACTTTTGCTTCGTGCATACCCTGGGCTTCCTTTGCAGCATCATATTCAGCATTTTCTTTGAGGTCACCTTTTTCCCTTGCTTCCGCAATGGCCCTGGCTATTTCTGCGCGGCCCTTGGTTTTCAGGAAACTGAGTTCCTCACGCATCTGGTCAAGGGTCTCTTTGGTAACGTAGTTTATACCAGACATAACGTTATGTTTTAGAATAAAGAAAAAAAATCAACGCCTCCGTTCGCACAGAAGCGTTGCAAGATTGGTATACCGCAAATATAATATTTTTTACATCACCTCGCCGATTTCATGACATAAATATTGTCATATATACGGTATTTATAATAGAAGAGCCGGGCTGCTCCTCTTGCTAAATAATGTGTAATTTCTCCAGTACGATCCTCGCCATTTTGATACTGGCCTCATGGGAATAACCTCCGATATGTGGCGTCATTACTACATTTGGCATATGTAACAGTTTTTCAAACTGTACCTTTTCTGCTGCACTGTAAGTAGCAAGTTTTTCATTTTCCAGTACATCCAGACACGCGCCTGCAATTGTACCTTGGTCCAGCGCTGCAACAATGTCAGGTGTATTTACAATCTTCCCTCTTGCCGCATTGATAAAACGGATCGGCTTTTTAAAGGATGCAAAGAAAGCGGCATTCGCCAGATGATGTGTCTCGTCAGTCAATGGCAGGTGAACACTCACCACATCTGCTTTTTCATACAGCTCTTCCATTGTTGCTTCCTTCACATATTCATCGCTGAAGCCGGTCTTATATTTATCATATGCCAGGATCTCCACATCAAAACCTCTGAGTTTGCGGGCAAAAGCACCACCGGTATTACCATAACCAATAATACCTACCGTTCTGCCACCGAGCTCAGTAGCCCTGTTGCCATCACGTTCCCAGATACCTTCACGTAACTCCAGGTTGCTCTTCAGAATATTGTTCATCAGCACCAGCAACATACCTACCGCCTGCTCTCCTACCGTGTCTCTGTTACCTTCCGGACTGCTTACACAACGGATGCCTTTGCTTTCCGCATAGTGTACGTCTATCAGCTCCATACCACTTCCCAGTCTGCCAATCCACTCCAGATGCCCGGCGCGGTCCAGCATACCCTTATCCACCTTAATTCTCGTAGTCACAATCATACCGGTACATTCCGGGATAGCGGCCACTACTTCATCATATGTAATAGACGGCTGGTAATTAACTTCGAATCCTTTTTCCTCCAGCTTGTGAATCAAATAATTATGCACCTTAGCGGTGATCAATACTTTCCTGCTCATAACATCTTATGGGATAATGCTGCAAAATCAGCCACACTCAACTCTTCAGCTCTTTTGTTGAAAATACTGTCCTGCAGAACTTCTTTAGCAAATAAACCCTTTAACGGATTACGGAGCTGCTTGCGCCTCTGTCCGAAAGCCGTTTTTACCAATACAAAAAACTTACGTTCACTGGCAATATCATACGACGTTTCCAGTCTGTCCAGCCGGATAACGGCAGACTTGACCTTCGGCGGCGGATTAAAACAGTTCTCATGCACTTCAAACAGGTATTCCACCTTGTAGAATGCCTGTATCAGCACGCTCAGGATACCATACTCCTTCCCTTTTGTAGCTGCAATACGCAATGCTACTTCCTTCTGGAACATACCTACCACGGATGGTACCTGCTGGCGCCATTCCAGCACGCGGAACATGATCTGCGAAGAAATGTTATAAGGGAAGTTACCGATCATATTGAACTCGCCCTGAAAGGGAACAGGGGTATCGAGAATACTTTCATTGATGATCTTGCCCTGGATATCGGGGTATGTCTTTTCCAGGTACTGTACCTTTTCAGTGTCCAGCTCTACAGCCTTGAAGTGAACATCCGGTATCTGTAGCAGGTATTTGGTGATGGCGCCCGCTCCGGGGCCCACTTCGACTATCTGCTGACCGGGATTTACCGGTAATGCCTCCACAATCTTCCTGCAGATGTTCTCATCCTTCAGGAAATGCTGTCCCAGCGATTTTTTGAGTGTATACATGATTAGCCTGCAAAATTAAGGAAAACTTAGCAGCAAAGCTGCAAGATAGAGCGGGTATGCCTGTACAGCTCCCGGCTAATATTCTTATATTTGCCCATTATTCTCAAATTAGCATGAGTAGCAACACCCATACAAATAAACCGGTTATCGGCATTACAGTTGGCGATATCAACAGCATAGGCACAGAGCTTATCATCAAAACCTTTGCTGACGCCAGAATGCTTGAGTTCTGCACGCCGGTGATATTTGCTTCCAATAAAACCATCAACTTCTACAGGAAGCTGATGAACGAAAATAACTTCAACTACCAGAGCGTGAAAGAATTCGCCCGCCTGAACCACAAACAGGTGAACGTCTTCAACTGCTGGGAAGAAGAAGTACAGATCACTCCCGGCGTACTCAACGAAGTTGGCGGTAAATATGCTGCCCGCTCCCTGTCAGTGGCAATCGAGTGTCTGAAAGAAGGACACATTCAGGGTCTGATCACCGCTCCTATTCACAAAAAGAATATTCAGGGCGAGCAGTTCAACTACACGGGTCATACACCTTACCTCCGTGACGCCTTCGACGCAAAAGACGTCCTGATGTTCATGACGGCCGACAACATGAGAGTGGGTCTGCTGACTGAACACGTGCCTGTTGCAGAGATCTCCAAATATGTAAAGAAGGATAACATTCTGGCGAAACTCCAGATGATGGAGGATAGTCTGATCAAAGACTTCGGTATCGACAGTCCCCGTATCGCTGTACTGGGCCTTAACCCACATGCTGGTGATGATGGTCTGATCGGTCAGGAAGAGATCACAGAGATCATTCCTGCTATCAAACACGCCAAAAATAATGGTCTGCTGTGTTTCGGCCCATATAGTGCTGACGCCTTCTTCGCACGCAATATGCATGAGCAGTTTGACGGCGTACTGGCGATGTATCACGATCAGGGCCTGATCCCTTTCAAATCACTGGCAACCGGAAATGGTATCAATTATACCGCCGGCCTTCCGATCGTACGTACCTCTCCTGATCATGGTACTGCATTCGACATTGCCGGTAAAAACCTGGCTGATCACAACTCTTTCCGTCAGGCCATTTTCACCTGTCTGGATATCCTCGAAAAGAGAGAAACATATGCGGAAAACACCCGTAATCCGCTGAAAAAGATCGAACTGGCTTCCGAATAGGAAAGTCTGTACATAAAAAGAGAAAGGGAGTCCGCCGTATGGCAGACTCCCTTTCTCTTTATCATCATATCTATATATGAAAGGATATAATTTCCAGCATTCCTTTCCGTGCGCCCTTATACACCCGGTTCTGGCCATTCAGGGCCAGTTCTGCCGCCTGCATATCATAGACTTCAATCAGGTCGGCATCCAGCAATGATAACAGGTTCAGGATCTTTTTCCGGCTGAATTGCTGTAGACGGCTACCTATATAACTTTCCATCGTGTCCAGCATTTCTGTTGCCTTGGATACCGATCCTACCGGCAATCCTTCTGCATATTCCATGTAATCCATGATCACCGCATTCTGTTTGGTGTTACCCGTGAAATTGCGCATGATACTCAGGAACTGCTCTTCCGAGATATAGTGCATAATGCCTTCAAAGATGATCAGGGCCGGCTGCTGTGGATCATATCCTGCATCCACCAACGTGCGCATCAGTTGTGCTGTATTATTGATATCAGCCTGTAAGGTATGGAGTCTTTCATCGTTGAAATGAATCGCAGCATAGATTTCCTGCTTCTCCCGCATATTGGCGCTGTCCAGCTCATAGATAGCAAGATCGTGATTCGGAAAATACTCTGTGATCTGTAAACCAAGCGGATCGAGTCCGGCAGCCAGAATACAGATTTGCGGCCGCGGATGTTGCGTCATGAGTTGTCTGATAATCTGTCGGATGATTCTTTTTCTGATCAACAATGCCTCTCTGAATAACGGCGTGATCCTGCTCAGCTCATCCGCCAAACCTTTTACCTGGCTAAAATCAATGTGAGACAAATACGCTTTTCCCAGGCCTTCTTCATACAAACTTTTGACATAGGTCAATACCAACGCTGAAGTGGAAGCCACGCTCAGCTTATTCACACCAGTTTTCATGGAATTTACATTTTCAAGGTTAACAGATGACAGGGCTAGTTTGTTAACGTGTTTTTTAAAGTTACTACGGAGGACTGACATCGCCTTGCAGGCGGTATTGTGTAACAGTCCGACGATATTAAGTCAATCAGGAGTATCCATCAGGAATCAGAAGTTGATGCGTAATAGCGTTTAACGTAAAGTACAGGCTTGCTGATACAATAAAAAAGGTCCGGACTGCTGATATCGTCCGGACCTTGAAAAGGAAATTCCTGATTGCTGATTCTACTTAATCTGTGCTAACAAACCTTTTGTATAAGCCTCGCCCCAATGCGGAGCAATGCCACTTGCCGGTTTGAAAGAACTGAATTTCTGCAATGCTACTTCAAACTTCTTCTTTGCTTCCGTTTTGCTTCCGCCAAACTGCTCCGGTGTGTAAAATAAAGCCTGTCCCTGCAGCATGTATACTCTTGGATTCTCCTGATTGATCTGGTTAGCCTGTACCAGCAGGTTAGCGGATTCCATGCCGTATTTCATACCTCTGTTCATCGGGTCTACACGGATACGGGAAGTAGCAATCAGTGATTTTATACAGTTGATCTCATCATTTTTAGGGCTGATAGCATCTGCCTGTTCGATGTTCACCGCTGCTTTGTCAGCCAGGTCATCTACCTTATCGTTGTCTTTCTGCATAAATGTGCTCATCACATAGCAATAGCCGGCATAATAGAACGGCAGCCATTGTGATTTTTCAGCAGCACCGATACGCTCAAATGTATTGGCAATTTCAAGTAATCTGTCAGGGGTAAAGTTGGTAGAATCATCCAGCATTGCAACCTGTTTAGTCATTGCGCCTTCATACTGTGCGCTTTGTGCCATGGAGGCAGATGCCAGACCAACTAACAGACAAATGGAAAATAAGATACGCTTCATTGTAAGTGGTTTAAAAGTTAAAAGTGTTTATATAGTGGTTTTAGAATGGGCTACATGTTATTGATCACATCCTGTCTTCTGTCAATACCGAAGTTCATGAACATACCGAGATAAATGAATCGTGGCATATTCGGAACGATCTCCTGTCTGCGCAGTTTATCGGTTGAATAGCGGTAACCATATACCTGTTTGATATTAGGTGCATTGGATACTGACAGGACGAAGATGGTAAATGCTTTACGGATGGAAGTCAGGTAACTGGCACTTAGTCCGACAGAGTTATAAGTCATCGTTTTTTCTGACATAAACTTGCTTTCCGGCAGATTCGGATTATAATATGGTCTGCCTGTGGAGAAGCTGTACGTCACACCCAGATTCGTAGTAATAGCCGGAATGTAATACTTATACACCACGCTGACTGTATGTTTTGCTGCGAAATCAGGTTGTACTTCAAATGGATAATTCAGGTAATTACGTTTGGTATCCAGATAAGAATAAGAGATCCAGTAATCAGTATTTTTAAAGGTCTTTTTATCACGCCAGAACACTTCAATACCTTTTGCATAACCTGTACCTGTGGTGCTGGTATCCATACCGGTTTTAACCAGATCATGATACTTTTTGTAGAATGCTTCCACACGCAGTGTATAGTTCTTTGCTACGAGCTGGTAACTGGCGATGTAGTGTGTAGCCTTTGTGAATCCGAGATCATTTTTAAAGCGCAGGTACTGCTGTTCTGGTTTCTGATAGAAGTCGCCATAAGCTACCGATATCTGACTATTGCCTGTCAGTCTGTAAGCCAGTGAGGCGCGTGGTGCGAAATTCGCTTTTGCCAGTATGGAAGTATATTCGGCTCTTCCTCCTACACGGCCTACCAGTCTTGGCGTCAGATAGATATCACTCTCCACGAATCCTGCTGTATAATTATCTACATAGTTGGCCTGCCATCCACCGAAGTTTGATTTCTCCACACCATACTGGTATTCTCCACCAAAGCGCAGCACTGAATACTGTCCAAAACCTTTAGTCAGCACCAGACGTGTCTGGGTAAGCTGTGATACGTTTTTACCATGTAAAGGATTGGATTTCTTCAGGGTATCCAGGTTCAGGTCGTCTGCGTTGGAGCTGAAAGAGAAACCGGCATTCAGTTTCCAGTCATGTCCCAGACTCTCCTTATAGGTCAGGTTGGTGTAGACATTTTTATTTTTCAGTTCAAAGAGTTCATCAAAACCGGGATACTCAAGGCTGGGACGGATGGTTCCCATATTCGTCTGGTTATAATATCCATAGAATTTGATCATACCCGTAGAGGAGGTTTTTCTGCGGAAGTTGGCAGAAGTACCGATGATCTCCGGGTCTTTGCTGAAGGCATATTTAGGCTTTACCACACCGAGGTAAGGGCCGAGGTTTGTATAGTCGGCTTCAACACCGTAGGATCCTTTTTTATCTTTCATGAGTTCTTCCAGTCCGCCACTGACACCAATAACGGACGCACCCAGTGTATAAGAAGAACGTTGTGGCAGGTCAGTTGATTCGAGGATCAATGCGGAGGACAATCCCTGACCGTATTGGGCGGAATAACCACCGCTGCTGAAAGTGGTTCCTTTAAACAGGAAGGGAGAAAAACGTCCTCTTCCCGGCTGGTCGGGCAATCCTGAAAAGAAAGGGTTACGCACCATCATTCCATCTATAAAAGTTTGTGTTTCGTAACCGGTACCACCACGTACGAACAGGCCTTCTCTGTCATTTGTCTGCTGTGTACCCGGCAGTGTTTTCAATGCATTCACGATATCTGCGCCGGCGCCGGCAGTGGTCACGATATCCAGTGGTTTCAGGACGGTAGTTTTGCCTTCATCGCTGGCTTCAAAGCTACCTGCGCTGATGGTGACTACTTTCAGATCATTCACATTATTTCTCATGACGATATTGATCTCCTGTGGACCGGTGATGAAGATCTTCTGTTCCTGACTGGTAAATCCGAGCAGGGTGGCAGTGATATATTGTGTTCCTTTTGCGTCGGTGGTAAAAGAGTATGAACCGTCTGCTCCGCTGGTAGCTCCGTCGTAAGAGTCTTTGATAGAAATATTTACCCCTTGTAGCGGGCGTTTTTTACTATCAGTGATCTTACCGGAAATCCGTTGCTGTCCCATCATACAGATTGGTAAGAGCATTGCGAACAGAATCAGGTTTAAGTGTTTCATGGGGGAGTGTGAATTTTTAACAAAACTAACTGGGCTGCCGTCCCTTTTCAATCCATAAAAGGCAAAGGGAGGGAATAATATCGGTAAAAACAGGGGAATTGTCGGTAGGAATAGCGCGTAAAGATAGGAAATAAAAAAGCCCGCCGGTAAAACCGGCGGGCTTGATAAAAAGATGTATGCTGATTAAGCGAATCTTGGTTTCAGTTCGTTAGCCAGAGTCACCATGCGTTTGATACCATCATCAGGCAGGTTACCCTTCTTGAAATCACCCAAAACTTCAGGCAGACGTACTTCCATTTCGTTCAGGAAAGCCTCTTCGAATGCTTTTACATTCTTAACAGGAACGTCACGCAGCAGACCCTGAGTACCCAGATAGATCATTGCTACCTGTTTTTCTACAGCGTATGGAGTGAACTGAGCCTGTTTCAGGATTTCCACGTTACGGGCACCTTTATCGAGTACTGCTTTGGTAGCAGCATCCAGGTCACCACCGAATTTGGAGAACGCTTCCATCTCACGATACTGTGCCTGGTCCAGTTTCAGGGTACCAGATACTTTCTTCATGGATTTGATCTGAGCGTTACCACCTACACGGCTTACGGAGATACCTACGTTGATCGCCGGGCGGATACCTGCGTTGAACAGGTTGGATTCCAGGAAGATCTGACCGTCAGTGATGGAGATTACGTTAGTTGGGATGTAAGCAGATACGTCACCAGCCTGTGTTTCGATGATAGGCAATGCTGTCAGGGAACCACCACCTTTTACCAGGTGTTTGATAGATTCTGGCAGATCGTTCATCTGTTTAGCGATATCATCCTTGCTGATTACTTTCGCCGCACGTTCCAGCAGACGGGAGTGCAGGTAGAATACGTCACCAGGATAAGCTTCACGACCAGGAGGACGACGCAGCAGCAGGGATACCTCACGGTAAGCAACGGCCTGTTTGGACAGATCATCATAAACGATCAGTGCAGGACGACCGGTGTCACGGAAGAACTCACCGATGGCAGCACCAGCGAATGGAGCGTAGAACTGCAGTGGAGCCGGATCTGCTGCAGAAGCTGCAACGATTGTAGTGTACGCCATAGCGCCTGCTTCCTGCAGGGTTTTCATCACACCAGCGATGGTAGATGCTTTCTGACCTACTGCTACATAGATACAATATACTGGTTTACCAGCGTCGAAGAATTCTTTCTGGTTGATGATAGTGTCGATACAGATCGCGGTTTTACCGGTCTGACGGTCACCGATCACCAGCTCACGCTGACCACGACCAACCGGGATCATCGCATCGATCGCTTTGATACCTGTCTGCAGTGGTTCTTTTACTGGTTCACGGAACAGAACGCCCGGAGCTTTACGTTCCAGTGGCATTTCGTACAGTTCGCCAGTGATTGGGCCTTTACCATCGATAGCAGCACCCAGAGTATTTACAACACGACCAACCATGCCTTCACCCACTTTAATGGATGCGATCTGGCCGGTGCGGCGTACTTTAAAACCTTCTTTAATCTCTCCGGATTCACCCATCAATACCACACCTACGTTGTCTTCTTCCAGGTTCAGTGCGATAGCTTTTACGCCGTTTTCGAACTCAACCAGTTCACCGTAACCAACGTTGTTTAATCCATAGATACGAGCGATACCGTCTCCAACCTGCAATACCGTACCAACCTCTTCCAGGTCAGCAGCAGCATTGAAGTTGCTTAGTTGCTGGCGTAATATCGCCGAAATTTCATCAGGTTTTATCTCCACCATAATGTATACTTTTTAAAAATAGTCGTTAAGAGAATGAATATAACGACAACAGCTTTGCGTGTACGCAGCGGCTGCTGTTAATTGTATTATCTGATATTGTGAACGTAAATATTCTCAGCAAATTGCTTTTTGATATCGTTCAGATCACGCAGTACAGAGGCGTCGTAAAGGTTGTTATCGGATTCCAGTACGAAACCACCGATCAGGTCGGGGTTTACGGCAGCTTCCAGTGTTACCTTTTTATCAGTACCAGCCTGTACTTTGGTTTTGATAACATCCAGTACAGCTGCATCCATTGGAACAGCGGTAGTGATCTTTACTTTGCTGATGTTTTTCAGCACATCATACTGTCTGCTGAACTCCTGCGCTATTTCAGGCAGGTTACCTTCCCTTCCTTTCACTACCAGCAGCTTTACAAAGGCAGCAGTAATAGCGCTCACTTTACCGTCGAAGATGGCAGCAAGGATCTGCTGTTTCTTATCAGGCTTGATGATCGGACTTCTCAGCAGGGCTACTACGTCCGGGTTGGTCCTGGACAACTGCTGCAGGAACTGCATATCAGTATGTACAGCTTCCAGCTGACCCTTTTCGGAGGACAGATCTACCAGAGATTTTGCGTAGCGGGATGCTAAACGGGGATTCTGCATATTTATATATCTTTTGGCCTTTCAAGCTGAAAGCTACAGGAAAAGGACAATCATGTCATCTATTTCCTGTAGCTTCCGCTTTTCAGCCTATCGCTTTAGTTTAATTTGATTTCTCCTGCCAGTTCTTTGATGTAGCTTTCCTGTGCTGTTTTGTCAGTCAGTTCTTTACGTAACACCTTCTCAGCTACCTCAATTACCAGTTTACCCACCTGATTTTTCACGTCGGTCAGCGCTGCCATCTTCTGGTTGTCGATAGCAGTATATGCTTCACTGATGATTTTCTTAGCTTCTGCCTGAGCCTGAGTTTTAGCTTCGCTGAGGATCTGATCTTTAGCATCTTTTGCTTCTTTCAGAATCTTGCTTCTCTCAGCTTTTGCTTCTGCCAGTACGTGCTCATGTTCAGCTTTCATCTGAGCCATTTCTTCCTTTACTCTCTCAGCAGATGCGATTGCATCAGAGATAGATGTTTCCCTTTCTTTCAGCGTAGAGAGGATTGGTTTCCACGCGAATTTTTTCAGGATGAGGAATACTATTACGAATATGATTAATGAAATGAAAAACAAGCCTAACGCGGGCTGTAACAGATCCATGATTATGAATATTTAATTTGTTCGCAAGTTGTTTGATAAGCAATCAGGATACACATCCTTAAAATGAAGATTACTGCATCCTTTGCCCTGTGCGCCAGATGCAGTAATAAGTTAGCCTTACAGCACTACTGCCAACAGACCAGCGATAACGCCGAACAGGGCAACACCCTCTACCAGCGCCGCTGCCAGGATCATGTTTGCACGGATGTCGTTCGCAGCTTCTGGCTGACGAGCGATTGATTCCAGCGCGCTCTTACCGATGTTACCTACACCGATACCAGCTGCGATAGCAGCGATACCAGCACCAATAGCACCACCAGCTTTCGCCAGACCGGAAGCAGCAGCAACCGCAGCAGCAGCTTCTGGAGCAGCCTGCAATAAAACAGTTAAAATTGCCATAATGAATGTGTATTTATGTTTGATTACTAATTTGTCCTAATGAAATATATTAATGGTGCTTGTGGTCACCCTCGTGATGGTCATCATGGTGAGCCACTTCCATACCCTGACCGATGAATACAGCTGTCAGGTTAGCGAAGATAAACGCCTGAATGAAAGCAACCAGCAGTTCCAGCATCATCATTACGATGTTGAACAGGATAGTGATCGGTAAGAACCCGTAACCAGCGCCCTTGTTAATGGAACCGAAGATAAATACCAGGGAAATAATGCTCAGGATGATGATGTGACCTGCCAGGATATTGGCAAACAGTCGGATCATCAGAGACACCGGCTTAGTGAAGATACCGATGATCTCTACAGGCACCAGAATTGGTTTAACCCATCCTGGAACCGGTGGGTTCAGCAGGTGAGACCAGAAATGCTTGTTAGCACTTACCATAGTCGCAATGAAGCTGATCAGCGCCAGTGCGAAGGTCACAGCGATATTACCGGTTACGTTAGCAGAACCCGGTAACAGACCCAGCAGGTTATTGATTAATATAAAGAAGAAGAAGGTCAGAATGAATGGAGTATAACGTTCAGCATTCACACCCGGAATGTTTGGTTTTACAACCTCGTCGCGGATGAAGATGATCACCGGCTCAACCAGACTTTGTAAACCTTTAGGCGCTTTCTTAGAACCTCTTGTTGTGTAAGCTTTTGCTACGGAAGTCATCAGCCAGATCAGCAGGATAGCCGCGATGATCATAGATGTGATGTTCTTTGTGATAGACAGATCGTAGACCTCAGCACCTGTCGGATTATCATTTGCATCTACTGCAATGATCTTCTCATCAGGATATTTAGCCTCTTCCAGCCCTTTTTCCTCACGGTAGTGTTTGTTTACCAGACGGTAGCCATCATGAGACGCATGTCCATGATGGAACGCTGAGGAAGAAAAGCTGCTGATGCCTTTCTCTTTGCTATACATAATAACAGGCAGAGGAAGAGTCACATGTGACTCACCGAGGCTGAAAAGGTGCCAGTCATGGGCATCCTTTACGTGGCCAAGAAGTACCTCTTTGGCGTCAAAACCCTTCTTAGGCTCCTCATGAGCTTCTGAAGTATTCGCAAACGTGTTAAAACCGCTTATGCAAAATGCAAGAATAAGGGCTACCAGCTTATATTTGGACAGAGTGTAGGAAATCACCGCTTTCTGAAATTTTGCGCAAAGATAGCAGTTTTATTATCAAAAAGGTAAGCGAATCCAAAAAATATATACAACTAAAGAGGGACCGCTTTCGACGGTCCCTCTCGCGTATAACATATTGAATTATTTACTTAAATGAAACATATTTCTGCTCAGCGGCTACAATTAAATTGAAGAATTCTTTCATCTTCGGGAACGCTTCCGGCTTGATGTTGTCACGGATATTTGTCTGAAACACCCGCTTGATTAACAACTTATTAGGAGCAGCTTTAATATATGACAACTCATATTTCATATCTCCAAAGCTCGCCTGCACATTGGAAGGCACCAGATCAAAGGCCTTGCCCGCCGGTAACTCTATTTCTACCTCCGTGTTGTAGTCATCCACATTCTCATACTTCCAGTACTCAAATGGATACTGACGGACCTCATTATTGAAGATATCCACCGTAGCGACTATATCCATTAAAGGTGGTTTCAGCATACTCAGGTCGCCTACGCTTATCACATCATTCTTCACCGTATAGGTTTCATCCATCATCACCGTGTCACTCAGATTGTCCAGATTACGGAAAGCAAATTTCTCCAAAGTCACCGGATTACGGAACTGCCCGGACACCGCTTCCTGCAGGTTCTGCTTCAGCTCGTCCTGCGCCTTTTCTCCGTAACTGCTACGGAAACCAGACGCGACCTCTCCATTGGTTGTTACCACCGTATTGATATGCAGGTCAGCGTTATCTACTAATACCTTGCTGCGACGATGCTTGATAACGTTGGCGTTAGCCCTGGGCTCATATAATTGTATGAGCTCTCCGCTCTTATACTCATAAGGAATATTCAGTATCTGTGCGCCCGCCAGACTTTGTGGCATCGCATTGAATGGCAAGTGATTATCCGTCAGCTCCAGAGTACGGTAGTCCGTCCCGTCTTTATACCTTGCCACACAATGGTTAAACTCCATGGATGGCAGTCGCATACTGTGCTGTCCATTACTACGGGTACTCACCAATACCAGATTAGCATCCATACCCGCCTTACGGGCAAAAGACACAAACAGGGCTGACAGATCTTTACAGTCACCCAGACGGGTATTCAGCGTCTTTGAGGCACGCTGTGGAACATATGCACCCTGCCTGAAAGATACAGAACTGTAACTGATATTTTCTTCAATGTAGTTGTAAATGCGACGCGCCTTTTCCTGTTCATTCAGACCAGCAATACCTGAAGGGAATATCTCCTTGTAAGCAGCATTGATGTCAAAATCCTCTTTTGACTGAATGCGTGTAATATCACTGTACCACTCCGCAATGTAATCCCATGACCTGACGGTTGAGACATGTAGTACACTACCGATGTCGCCTGCTGCCGGACTATAACTCTCCTCCTTCAATACCGGCAGATTGCGCATCTCCCAGGTGTACAGGCGGAAATTCTCATGTTTACTCTCCACCGGCTTAATGTTATTGACATTGTTGACCAACTCATAGTAGATCGGCACCTGATCTGCCACCAGTACGCTATATCTGGCAGTCAGCGTCGGATTGAATGCGGAGAAATAGAACTTATCCCAATACTCACGTCCCAAACGACCAATACCATAACTACTGAGTTTATAGCTGAGGTACACCACATCGCCCGGTTCCAGTCGTGTATACACCAGCTCATTCTCATATGTCTCCGCTGGTATCTTTGCCCCACTGGCTTTCACCACTTCCGCCTTAACAATGGTCAGGTCTTCATATACACTGTTGTAAGGAATACGGATCTCTTTCCAGTAATCCAGCCCTTCTTTATTGTTGACATAAACCGCTGAATTCATCACGCGCTCACTGGCCCCTTCTCCGTATAACACCACCTTATTGTCCGAGAAAACATAACTATAACTCTTTGAAGTATCCTTTTTGACTTCAGGTATTTACTGATCTCTGCGTAGTAATCGGTTTGTGGGAAATAACTGAACACATCCGGCTTGTTCTCCAGTTCACGTATCTTTTCGCGATAAGAATAACCTCCGGAATACAAGCTTAACGCCTGCTTATAATATTCAAGCGCTTTCTGTTTATCTCCTTTCTGCAGATAAGCACTGGCAATATCGCCCAATGGCTGATGACTGTATGGACTGATCTGATGCTGTATCTGCAGATAGCGAATCGCAGAATCATATTCCTGCCTCGCATAAAAATGATTCACTAATGGGCGGTACACATCGATATCATAAGGTATAGTTGCCGCAATTTTCCGCAGCGTCGCCATTCCTTTCTCCATTTCATTCTGCTGGAAATACAGGTCTGCCATTTCATTTGCCATATCAGTCTGCAGGTGATTTGCCTGATATTTTTCCAGTACTTTCAGTGCTTCCACAGGATCTTTTAACATCTGCGCATAATACTGATACATTACAGTAACGATCGTCGTACTTTCAGGATACTTCGCGTAAGCATATTTCAGCAGAGATATCATACTGTCCACCCGTTGCAGATAAGCATTCAATGACAACTTCCTGATAACGGTATAGATCTTCTCTCCATTTTTTGCCTCCATCTGTTTAATCACTTCCAGCGCTTCACTATACTTCTTTTCTTTTTCCAGCTGATCTTCTTCGGACTGTTTTACCAGATAATTCTCAGGATCCTGCTGCTTGAGTTTCTCGTATAGTTCTGTCAGGATAGTCCTGTCATATTGATAAGACAGGCCTTGTGTGTAATTGAATAGAATCAGCGCATTGTCAGGATACTTTTTGAAGATTCCATACATCGCCTCTTTAGCTTTATCTGATTCGGTATTACGGGTATACACTTTTGCCAGCAACATCGGGAAGATGGGATCCTGTGGGTATTTCGTCATCTGTTCTCTGAAATATACCTCTGCAAAATGTGGTAACAGTTTCGGTACATCGGTACTCTTATCCGTCTGATATTCCTGTACCTCATTTGTACTGGAAATGCCTTTCAACGGGGCATATTTCTCATCTGCCACACGTACAATAAAATTAGGAATGTCTTCACTGGTAAAACTGATCTGCACAAGTACCCTGTTATACCCTTTGTTCAGATGACATTTAACATTGTACTTGTCCATTTCAGTTGTATGTTCCTCTTCTTCGGAGATCAACAGTTTATCATTTACCCATACTTTCAAGGCACCGCGTGCACCTGTACAAATGATGGCATCTTTATCCGCATCAGCATAAACAAATGTCTGTGCATAACCAACACCTGTTCTGGCAGGAAAAATGCCTCCTACAAAGGACCATCCCGCATCATCTGCATACAAAGGCTTAAACCAGTCTATAGTTGTGTTATTATAAGAAGTAAATCCTTTGCCCGCGCGTGGTTCTTTCAGCGGTCCGTGCTCTTTATTGAAACCACTTCCGCTGATATTATCAAAAACACCGGTAAACTGCCAGTTGCGTAGACCTCCGATCTGCGCATAATATGCATCAGCACTGTCCTTTTTTTGACCGCGCACAAGACTTAAGCCCCTGAAATAACTGGCAGCAGCTTTCAGCGAACCGTTAAAGCGTGGTTCAGTAAGGACTCTGTTAAGATTGGATAATTGTTTACCGTCCTTGGTATCATATTCACCAAGTATGGCATCGTTGAACCACAATGCGTATACGTAAGGGTTTATCTCCGTAAATACATCCAGTGGATTGGGATAACGGTCAAGGAAGGTATCACCGTTTCCTTCATATGTTTCCAGTAATATCAATGCCGCCATGGCATTGTTCTTTTGGCAGGATCACTTTTCAGTGCGTTCCTGAAATACGCGACAGCGCGGGTTTTGTCATTTTTGTTAAGTGCGTCCCATGCTTTTTCATAGTCCCCTGCGAAGGCAGCAACAAACGAGAAGAGCGATAACAGCGTACAGATAACAACAGACTTTTTTAAGCAGCTCATAAAATAGGTAGGGATTATTGTTTCACTACTCTAAATTAACGAAACTAGCCCATATTCACTCCTGTCTGTCTGAACTGCATGCTGTGCAATTTATAGTAGAATCCTTCCAGTTTCAATAGTTCTTCATGGGTACCCATCTCCCTGATCTCTCCTTTATCCAGCACAATGATTTTGCTGGCTTTACTGATGGTGGATAATCTATGTGCAATGATGATAGAAGTTCTATCGGAGATCAGCTTATCAATAGCACGCTGGATGAGGATTTCGGATTCTGTATCTACTGAAGAAGTAGCCTCGTCCAGTATGAGAATTGATGGATCATAGAGTAACGCACGTACAAAGGATATCAGCTGGCGTTGCCCCAGAGACAGGGTGCTTCCTCTTTCCATTACCTGATAATCATAACCACCTGGTAACTGCAGAATAAAGTCATGTAATCCTATCAGCTTAGCTGCTTCCTCTACCTGTTCACGGCTGATAGCCGGATTACGAAGCGTTATATTCTCATACACTGAACCTGCAAACAGGAATACATCCTGCAATACCACACCGATCTTACTGCGCAAAGCTTTCAGTGTGAAGTCCTTAATATCTGTCCCATCCAGCAGAATACGGCCTTTCTGTATCTCATAAAGACGGTTCAGAATGCTGATAATGGTCGTTTTCCCGGAGCCTGTATGGCCAACGATTGCAATCGTATCTCCCGGATTGGCGCTGAAGTCAATGTCCTTCAGTACATATTCTGCATCCTTATAGGCAAAATATACATGGTCGAAGGTGATCGCACCTTTCATACCCGCGGCATCTTTCGTGCCGTTATCGGTAATATGGTCATCGCTGTCCATGATACGGAACACACGTTCGCTGGCTACCATTCCCATCTGCAGGGTATTGAACTTATCTGCCAGCATACGCAGCGGACGGAATAACATATTCAGGTACATGATAAAAGCAATCATCACACCTTGTGTCACCTCATAGTTAAGCACTTTATTGGCACCCCACCATACCATCAATCCGAGGGAAATAGCCAGTATTATTTCCACAACAGGGAAAAACACGGAGTAGGCAAAGATCGCATCAATATTGGCAGTACGGTGTTCTTTATTGATCTGGCGGAAGCGGGCGTATTCACGTTTTTCACCGGTAAAAGCCTGTACAATCACAACGCCTGTCAGGTGTTCCTGCACAAAGGCATTCAGTGCCGATACCGCATTTCTCACGCGGTAAAAGGACTTGTTGACACTTTCCTTAAAAATGTAGGTCGCAATGATCAGTACCGGGAAAGGAGAAAGACTTACCAGTGTTAAGCGCCAGTCTTCGATAAACATCACTACCAGAATGGCAATGATCATAAGCATATCAGCGATTATGGAGATCAGCCCTTCTGAGAAAACATCGTTAATCGCCTCAATATCGTTGATGGTACGCGTCGTTAGTGTACCGATAGGCGTCTTGTCAAAAAAACCGAGGTTCAGGTGGACGATCTTTCTGTAAACCGCCACACGGAGGTCTTTTACAACGGACTGTCCCAGCCAGTTAGTGAGATAGGAGAAGTAGAAACGCATGACCGTTTCCAACAACAGGAGAATCACCTGTACGATAGTGATGTAGATCAGCATCTGCATTAACTGACCCGCAATATATTTATCAACTGTTAGCTGTATCAGGTATGGCCGCATGGGCGATATAACGGCAAGTAACACCGTCAGGAACATCGAAAGATAGAACGAGCGCCTGTATGGAACTGCATAAGTGAATATCCTCCTTAATAAGCTAATATCAAAAACCTTCTTGACCGCTGTATTTTCCACCGTACAAAAGTATAAAGAAAAAGCCCTCCGGCAATGTTGCCGGAGGGCTTTTTCTTTATTTCATAATTCCTTTACTTGTCTTCCTTCATGATCTGTTTGTAGGCCTTGATAAAAATAGCACCCAGATTTTTGTGCGGAGGCACATAGTCGCTGAACAGTTCTTTATTACGTGCATCACCTGCAAAACGTTTACCTAATGCAGCCCACATCTGTACCCAGTCCACATTCTTACCGGCACGGATCGTCTCATCCAGTGTGCGGATAATTGGTTCATTTACGAAACGTGTACCCACCTGTTTGGAAGAGATGATATGTGCTTCCGGCGATTTCTGCAATACAATTGCGAGGTTATGGTAACCACCACAGGAACCCAATACCACAATCTTGGCAGAACTCTGCAGATTATCCAGTGTAGTATTCACATGATAACTGTGCCCACGGTGAATGAAGACAGTCGGATGAATATCATTTTCATCCAGATATTCGCTCAGCTTCTCAATTGCTGTCTTATCTTCCGGCTCTTCCAGTGGCAGGTTGGCGTAAATGGTGATCGGCTTGCCTTTGGTAGACTGGATGGTTGTCCAGTACTTGTTCTTGCTGATCTTCCACTCGCTGGCCGGGAAGTTACCCATGAAGCTTACATATGAATCATGACCATCTTTATCTCCATAGAAGAATACCTGCTGGTATACACGGCCACTATCGCTCAGTAATGCATTATAGGTCACGAAGTTGATCGGCGGCAATTGCAATTTGGCTGCCATCTGGCTCGCTTTTGTTGAATCACTGCCGCTATTGTTTTCTGTATCGAAAAGACTGCCCAGCAGTTCGTAGATCACAGTACCTCTTCTGTCTTTCTTACGTGATACGAACGTATAGTTTTTCTGCACTTCTTCGCGCAGGAAAGCCAGCAGTTTCTGATCGCGGATACTACCGAATGAGTTGGCAACATCCACCGCATCTTCCAGATCTTCCGTTTTTTCAAGACTGCTCACATACTTCTTCATGAGGTAGTTCGCATTCTCGGGCGCCATTGATTTCAGGAAGTTGTCGAGTGTATTGAAACCTGCTGCCATGGCGATGAATTTCTTGAACCTGTCAAATTCCACCAGCATCAGCAGACTATCTCCACGTGGAGGTTTCATACGAGCCATCATCTGGTCATACAAACCAGCGTTGTTATGGTTGGTATAACTGGAAGTATAGAGTTCTTCCTGACCGTTAACAATCAGATAGTACAGTTCTTCCGGCGTAAAGTCTTTTACTATTCTGAAACGTACATTGGCAGGCTCTTCATGCAGGTCGTTCATCTCACGGATGTAACGCAGGGAACGTGCCTGCATATTTTCCAACATAGCTTTCAGACCAATGATATTTTCTCCGTTGTTCTTTCTGTGCTGCAGAACAATGGCGCTTTTTACCAGTTGTCTGAAGTATTTATCCTCATTTTCTACCACAGCAGAAAGCTTTTCTACGGTTGTTGTTCCTGCCATCAGTTCGTCTATAAACGGCAGAATCAGGGTAGAATTACCGGAATTACCTATCTGTACGATCAGTTGTACGATCGGATCGGGATTCTTTTTGATGGCGGTTGCCACCGGCGTATAAGAAGTAGCGTAAGTCAGTACCTGATTAGGGTATTTTCTGGCTACAGCTGCAATAACAGAATCAGTAGCCGGATATTCCAGATAGTTGCCTATCTGAGACATCACCGTTTCGAGGTTATTGAAAGCAAATTTTGCAAATAATACCCCACGGGCGTCCTTATAACCGGGATTGTCTTTGAAAGGTTCTATCATGCGCTCACCGGCATCAAAAGACAGTGGATACACATAAGGCAGGATACTCTGCCCTTTGATATCAGCTTTCATCATCTCACGATAAGCAGTTACCATTACGGGCGCTTCTTCCGGAGCGATCCTAGTATAGGCACGTTTGGTGTTATAATCGTGGATCATTACATAGAGACCTGACAGGTACTTGATCTTCAGACGGTGATCCAGAGCAGAATCCAGTTCAATCTGGGTCTGCATATCGTCAATCTGTTTAACGAGCGCATCTGTCACCTGCAGATTGATCGTCTGATCATCCGAAACACGTACCAGGTCATCCGCCTTTCCGTCAAATTTCAGTGCGGCAGCCTGTTCTTTATCGATATTATCATGGAAACCAATTCGTCCGATAGGTATATCAATTTTCTGAGTCGTCTGAGCATGCACCAGGGTCACCTGCAGGGTAACCAGCAATAAGATAACAGTTATAAATTTTTTCATTAATGTAAATAGGCTTTACTCTTACTTTATAAAGCTAGTATAGCAAATTTACGACCAAAATACTACAGCACCGCATTTCCGGCCTTTTAGGTGTATTTTTGAGCATCCAAAACAGTGAGTGTCACATGCAAACGTTTATCAGTGATCTATCCGGAAAAACATACCCTGCTTCCGAGAAGGTACATTGCCGCGCTGTCAGCAAGAATGTCCTGGAGCTTTTACAGAAAGATCATCCTCAGATCACTACGAAATCCCACCTCGCCGTCTCCGAAATCAATGAGTACAGGCAAAAGTATCTGGAACACCTGTTTTCCAAAGAGATCGGTGAACTGACCGAGATGGAGAAAATGGTGCTGGAAAAGCTAAAAGAGCATCAGACGCTGACCGACAAACTGGATGACGGGGAAAATCCGGCCTCTTTCTCTTTCGGGCAAAGGGTAGCCGATAAAATCGCCTCTTTCGGTGGCAGCTGGACATTCATCATTTCCTTTCTGGTATTCATTTTACTTTGGATGGCGGTCAACATTTACTGGCTGGCCAACAAAGGCTTTGACCCCTATCCTTTTATCCTGCTGAATCTCATACTGTCCTGTCTGGCCGCATTACAGGCACCCGTGATCATGATGAGTCAAAACCGGCAGGAAGAGAAAGACAGACAAAGGGCGAAAAATGACTATATGATCAATCTTAAGTCAGAACTGGAAGTAAGGATCCTCCACGAAAAGATTGACCATCTGATCCTCCATCAGCAACAGGATATGATGGAAATACAACAAACGCAGCTGGAAATGCTGAATGAAGTCAATCAGGCTTTAAAAAAACTTGCAGGAAATGGTAATAACCATAAACATACGAATGAAAAACCTGTTTAATAATACTATTATACCATAAGCAAAGCCAGCCAGAAATGCTGTACTTTTGTATTACTTGTATCCCTGTACTGTTCTGCGTTGTGATCGAATTAACAATTAGATAATGTTAATTTTTCATTAATAGCAAAGTCGACGTTATAATTTTGTGTCGTCTTTAAAAAGTCAAAGTATATGATAGACCAAGCGGTTGCAGGTAAAATATTGGTGGTGGATGATGAAATCGACATTCTGGAAATTATCAGCTATAATCTGAAATCAGCAGGATATGATACCATTACGGCAAAGGATGGCAGTGAAGCTGTACAGAAAGCGAAAGTATTCCGCCCCGACCTAATCATGCTTGATATCATGATGCCAAACAAAAACGGTATCGATACCTGCCGGGAAATTAGAAAATTGCCTGAGTTTAAAGATACTATGGTGCTGTTCCTGACAGCCCTGAATGATGAAAAATCAGAAATTGATGGTCTGAATATGGGTGCTGATGACTACATCGCAAAACCAATCAAACCAAAATTGCTGGTAAGCCGTATCAACGCGCTTTTCCGCCGTCTGCACAAACCTGAAGATACACAGGTACAGTTGGGCGACCTGATTATCGACCGTGAAAAATTCACCGTAACATACAAAGGTCAGGAGATCATTCTGGCTAAGAAAGAGTTCGAATTGCTGCAGTTACTGGCTTCGAAACCCGGCCGCGTATTCCTCCGGAATGAGATTCTCAATCAGGTATGGGGTACAGAAGTAATTGTAGGTGACCGTACTATTGATGTGCACATCCGTAAAATACGCCAGAAAATAGGTATTGACCTTATCACCACTGTTAAGGGAGTTGGCTACAAATTCGAAATGTAGATCTCTGCTCAAATCTCTACCATTTAACCACCATTATTCGTAACGGCGATACGCTAACGGGTATTGCGTATCCAGTCTTGTGTGTTATGTCAAGTGAAAAATTTGGTTTAATTTCCCGCTATTATAGCAATTACTCACTTTGGAGTATGTTTAAAGCCAAAAATCTTTCTCCGCAGAAACTGGCAGGTTTTACTGCCCTCATACTTTCAGCTATCATTACGCTGGGCACTTTGTTGATCAATGCTCCGTGGAAAATAGTCCTGATTGCTTTCTTACTGACGTTCCTCGTCTCTTATTACCTGTATCTGTATACGCTGCAGAACTTCATTTACAGGAAAATAAAACTCATCTATAAATTCATCTATCAGACTAAAGCGTCCAAGAGAGAAGAGTTCTTCAACAAGAACATCCTGCCTCTGAAAACGATCGAGGAAGTAAGTGAAGACGTAGAGAAATGGGCCAGCCAGAAAAAAGAGGAACTCGACAACCTCCGCCGTAATGAGGAATTCCGTAAAGAATTTCTGTTAAACCTCAGTCACGAGCTGAAGACGCCGATCTTCGCCGTACAGGGATATATACATACACTGCTGGATGGTGCACTGGAAGATCCGAATGTAAATAAGCTGTTCCTGAAGAACGCTACCAAAAATATCGACAGACTTTGCCGTCTGATAGACGATCTGGACGAAATATCCAAACTGGAAAGTGGTGAAATGACCATCAATGCGGAAAACTTCGTTATTCAGGACCTGATCAAGGATGTATTCGATACCCTGTCTCTCAAAGCCAACACCAAAGGCATCAAATTCAACGTGAAGAAAGGCTGTGAAGCCCCTATACACGTAATGGCCGATAAGGAAAAGGTAAGACAGGTACTGATCAATCTCGTAGACAACTCCATCAAATACGGCCGCACCGATGGCCATACAGTCGCCAGCATCTATGTAATGGATGACAAACGCGTACTGATAGAGATATCAGACGATGGTATTGGTATTGCAGAAGAACACCTTCCACGTGTATTCGAACGCTTCTACCGCACAGACAGAGCCCGTAGCCGCGATATCGGTGGTACTGGTCTCGGACTGGCTATCGTGAAACATATCATTGAAGCACACGGTCAGACCATCAACATCCGCAGTAAACCTGAAATAGGTTCTACTTTCGGTTTCACACTGGAATCAGGGGAATAAGCTTAGAAACGGTATTGTAACCTGCAGGTAAACACATTATCCGGCAGGTCTTCCGTATAACCGGCCAGTGAAGTCTCTTCATTCTTTACAATGTCGTAGTACAACATCACCTTCATATTTGGATTGAAGTAATGTACATATCCCAATCCAAGGGTATTGTAACGGATATCCGCGGCCGACATACCACTACCGGCTGCGCCGATCTCTTTTCCTTTTGCTTTCTTGTTTGGATCATACCAATCGTATTTTATCACGATCAGATCTCTCGGATTACCAAGGTTTTGCATATAATACAGGTAAGCACCGTCAAACTTGCGGATATACAAAGGCGAATTTACACCGCCACTGGCAGGAATGGTACCAGGGGTCTCTGAAGTAGCAGCGGTTGCCGTTTGTGTACCACGCAGGTATTCCATACGAAACTCGGTCGCTCCCTTCCCCTTCCCGTTCGGAATGCGCAACTGCATATCTGCTCCATAGTAATGCCTTGGAGCGATCTTTCCCATATTACTTGCTGTAGAATCAACGTAATAGGCAGGTTTGCCTGATTGCAGCCCTGTTCTGTATATATTTCTGGTAAACTGCTCCATCCCTCCATACAACATGGAAACAGCTGCTGATAAGCGCCAGTTACGGCTGTTCAGTTTTATTGGCTTTATCGCCCAGCGGGTAATGATGTCTTTATGACTGTCAAAATCGCTGGTGGCCGTAAGGCCCTGTCCATTAAACAGACCAACGTCTATTTTCATAAACTTCAGGGGATGATTGGGACGTCGGGGCTCAAAACTGACCATTGCCCCGATATCACGCTCCGTACGCATCAGGATCTGAGACATACGACCACGTTCGGGCGTCTCACGGTCTCCTGATGACAGGTTTACCTCATAACTGATCGGACGGGCAAACATACCCGCGGTCAGAGAAAATACATCCCATTTATTCTCGAAAATACGGCCGAAGAAATCGCGGATAAATACCCCTCTTTCTGTACCATCAAACTGGAAAGCAAATTGCACCACTGGCATATGGGCATCGTCATAACGCGCATAATCGAGACGAAAACGCCCACGACGCAGAGAAAACCTGTTATCTACCTCATCGGGAAAATTACCTGCGGCATAGCTATCTATCCCCTTATGTGTGGCATACTGGAACTGTGGCTGTATATAGCCACTAAAACGCACAGCATCATACTTCTGATAAAGTGAGAACATGCCTTTACCCACACTGGTGGTCGTATCGATCATGTCCATCAGAAACTGGCCCCGGGCAATACCGGAGCATAACAAAGGCAAGCAAATGATTGCCATATGTTTTAGTCGCATTCAGGAAAATTTGCGCAAAGCAACGGAAAAAGAATCTGATAACAAAAACTTAACAACCAAACGATGCTTCAGTTGTATGCCGGGTCCAAATAAAAAGGGCTGTCCCTTCGGCGGGACAGCCCTTACATATCATTACGCCCCGGGGGCCGGTATTTAAAACTGCAGATAAATAGGCATCATCGTCTCGGTAGACTTCACCTGAATCAGGATCCAGAAGAATAACACCATAATCGCAACGTTAGCAACAACAGGCACCCTTGCCAGTGACTGTTCTGTAAACACCTCAGCACGTTTGGGCAGGAAGTGCAGGATAAAGCCCAGCAACATTACCCAGAATACTGCTGTATAGCCATTATAAAGCTCCAGCCACACTTCAGGCTGAAAATCAAATGTTATCTGATGTAACAGGTTCCAGGCATCCTGGAAAGTACTTGCCTTAAAGAATACCCAACAGAAGCAGACAAAATGGAAAGTGATGATAACTCCACCTATTTTCATGAGATTCCCCAGCCAGCCGCTTGTACCACCACCGCGTTTCTTCACCCAGTCCAGACGTACCTTATCTACCGCCAGCGCACCTCCATGCATCGCTCCCCAGAAAATGAAATTCCAGTTCGCACCATGCCAGAAACCACCGATCAGCATGGTCAGTCCAAGATTGATATACTGACGGAACTTCCCTTTACGGTTACCGCCCAGAGGAATGTACAGATAGTCTCTCAACCAGGAAGACAGCGAAATATGCCAGCGACGCCAGAACTCTGTAATGTTGGAACTCTGGTAAGGAGAATCAAAGTTGGCCGGGATCTTAAAGCCTGTCCAGCGGGCAATGCCTATTGCGATATCGGAATAACCTGAAAAGTCACAGTAGATGATCAGCGCGTACCCATATACCCCCAGCAGACATTCCAGACCGGTGTGTTTGGATGGATCATCGAAAATATATTGTACGAAGTTCTGATGGATGAAGTCTGAGATCACCATTTTCTTAAACAGACCTGCCATAATCAGGTACATCCCCTTTCCGATATCTTCTGAAGTCAGTTCATACGGTTTAGATATCTGCGGAATAAAGTCATGTGCCCTTACAATCGGTCCCATCATCAATTTTGGGAAAAATGACAGGAAGAAAAGGTAATCCATGAAATTGTCAACCGGTTTAAACTCCTTCCTGTATACATCAACCGTATAACTGAGGTTCTCAAATGTATAGAAGGAAATACCGATTGGAAGCATCAGCTTCAGCAAAGGAATATCACCATTGGATACCTGATTGACGATACCAATAAAGAAGTCTGTATACTTGAAATAAAACAACAATCCGAGGTTCAGTACGATACTAAGTATCAGCAGGCCCTTTCGCTTCCGGTCGTCTTCTGACTCGTAGATCCTTCGGGATAGATTAAAGTCAACGATCGCGGAAAGAATGACAAGCCCTACGAATATGCCGCAGGCTTTATAAAAGAAGTAAAGTGAAAAGAAGGTGAATACGGCAACTCTTCCCTCCTTACTCCATGATACCGCAAGGTAACAGAGTAAAAAAGTGACAAAGTAAAACAGGAAAAAAGTGCTGTTTAACAGTAATGGATCATCTTTATGGTACAGTAGGATATCCAGCAGCTTATTAACATCGATCATTCAGCGATATTTTTATGAGTCTTTTCTACTTTTAAATATTTGTCATAGCTGTTCCGCAATGCCTCGTACAGCAATTTACCCTGCAACTGATACCCACGGGCGTTAAAGTGAACATGGTCACCTGCCCAGGCGCCGGCAAAAGCTTTTGTCATCGTTTTATTGACAGCATTGAAGTTCCAGCAGGCCAGTCCGTTCTCCCGGCAATAACTCATCATTTGCTGTGTAACGACTGCTATATAAGGATTCGGATAATATGCAATACGATAATATGTCTTGTATTTCTTACCGACCTTCTTCCGGTAAGCTTTTTTGCTGACGCGCTTACACTCAGGTGGTGTAGTCATCACGATACAGGCATTGGGCTGGTATTTCCGGATCATCTTCACGGCATCATCCATCTGTGTGCGGAATGCCTGTGCGTTTAATGCGCCATAAGCTTCATTTGTACCCAAAGAAATGACAACAAGCTGTGGCTGCATCACCTCCATTTCAGAGACGAGGGTGTTATTGTTATCATTATAGTGCTGGAACATCGCCCCGTTAATCCCTACAGCACTATATAACACACCATTATGCCCGTTCTGGAGCAGTGCGCCGTAAAAGCGGAATGGCTGTGTATTCTGACGGTCCCATCTTACCTGAAAGGACTGTACAGCTTCGGGAAAGGTAACAGAAGCTTTTCTCAGCGTTGTACCCGCACCTTCAAATGGCGTAGCGGATATATCAACGCCTGCTCCCGGAATAGTCACCGGCGCATCATTTGTGCCTGCATCATAGAAGAGTTCTGCCTGACGGATATTGTTATCCATTTTTTCATCCTCCTCCCGGCCATTGTAGGCCAATGCGGGTGCTTCATTTCTGGAAGTGAGTACAATAGCGCCCGGTCCCAGTATGTCGGTAGACTTATTTCTGTCAATGATCTTATCAACGTCCCATCTGCCGGTACTGTTCCAACGATAGTCTGAAGGACCATTTGTATTGGCCAGGTTATAGGGGAATACCCATCCCCGGCCTGCGCTTCCAAAATCCTGTTGCAGGAAGAAAGCAGTAGTAAACGGAAAGAAGCCTGCCTGTATATGGGAATCTCCCAGATGCAGAACAGATACAACGTTGCTATCAGCGTGGTGCAGTGCCTTGAAGAAACGGAACAGTGCCGTATCCTGGGCAATAGTATTGCTCTGCCCCGCAACGACGCTGCTAATGGTAGTCAACACTCCTGTAAATAAACTGATAATTCCTTTCTTACTGGCGTTCCAGCTGCTTATATTCATCCATCATCGCTTTATACAGCAGCGCCCCTACTCTGGCCGCTCCCTGTCGGTTAAAATGCGTGTAGTCCTTATTGGCCAACACCGTGTCACCTTCTACCCAACGGATCATGGAGTTGTGTCCACCCATTGCAGCATACAGGTTCCAGTAGGCAGCGCCGTGTCCCTTTGCAAGCTCATGCTGTACTTTGAGTAACGCCGTTACGCCCGGTGCGGTTACATAATTTCCACTTTTCTTGTATGATTTATCGGCTGTACTTATTACGAGGAAAGAAGCGTTAGGCAGGTCATTACGCAGTGAATCCAGTACCTTTTTCATCGGGTTGCCATACCATGAATAATCGGTCAGCTCTGGTTTCCATAATACGTTAGCCCCATAGTGCAGCACAATCAGATCATAAGGATGTTCTGACTGCATCTGCTGTAACAGTTTACCAGACAGTTTTCCCAACTCAATACCGCTGATACCGCGGAAAGAGTAGTTGTCCACATAAACACCGGTATCTCCTTCAAAACAAACGCCATATAAAGGAGCTGCGCTACCGCCGGCCCATTTGATGGTCACCTCTTTTGAGTTAGCAGAATCCACGTGCAGCGACAGTCTGTTTACTGCCTGACGACCAGATAATGAATATGCCTTATTATTAACGGAAATATTGCCGGAAGAGGATGGTCCATATAACAAGCTGACCTGCTCAAATTTACTCAGACCGCGTTTCTTTACAGACTGGTATTTGATCCAGCTGGATTCTCCCGGTACAAAAGTATGTCCGGATATACCCAGAGGCAGACTGGCTGGTGGCAATTGTTTATAGCTATAATCTTTCCAGTCTTTAGAAAATGTATGTGTGATGGTAGTTCTGAAACCGGCGACCACTGAAGTTACCGGTACAAAGCCAACGCCTTGTCCACCAAACAGTCTTTGCAGACTGTCCCTCAGATCTTCTGTGATCAGGTCGCCCTCAATCATAGAATCACCAAAGTAAGCGATACGCACCTTCTTTCTTTTTTTGGCTTTCAGTTCATCCAATGCCACAAGGAAATGTTCCAGCCCGGCTGTGACAGTGCTGTCACTTCCAGTTGGCGGATGATAATTCAGAATACCCGTATAGGTAGCGAAGTTATGCAGGTGATCAGGATCGGGGATAGCTGCCAGTGCCGTTGAATCTACAGCGTCTGTTACAACTGTATCTGTAGTACCAGTAACGGGTACTGTAGCATAGGTAGTAGTATCAATTTCTTCTGAAGGGGGTACAGGGGCGTCCTTTCTGACGTCGGCCAACAAGTCCACGGGACGGGTTGTAAAATTCAGGATAGAAAAGCTGTTATTGAAAAGTGACAAAGCCACTAAACACACTAAAGTCCCCGCGGTAATGTAGAAAGGATAGGCAGATTTATTATTGCCGGACATAGCTGCTGAATCTGATTGTTCGTATAAAAACTACAAACTATAAATTAACTCCCCGTATATGCCATTTGCTCATCCAGTTTGTACAATTTATAGCGACTGATCATGCTTGTAACTCTCTTCACCCATTCATGACCTGCGGAAGAGTATCCAGCATGATTCATGTGTTTGAGCCAGAGTTTGTATTCAGTGTTTCCTTTCAGGGAAGGGAACCACTTCTTTTTGCTCACCATATTCGCAAAGTAGTCAAATGACGCTTCTGCGCTGGCGAACTCTTTATATCTGGAGCGGTAGGCCACTCCTTTCTGTTTATGAAGGGTGTTACGTCCGACAATCCCAAAATGGTTGTGCAAGTACTTTGCATTCTTACTGGTCCCCATTCCCGACTCAAGCATAGCCACGCCCATTATCACACTTGCCGGTATACCCGTTTCATTCATAATACGGATAGCAGTAGGCTTGTACTTCTTCACATAGTTAGTTACCGAACGTTGTGAAAAAGCCGAATTGCCTATCAGCAAAAGTATACCCAGCATTGCACAAAACCATCCCCTGCTGAACATTTTCTTAGATGTCATGGCAGAATTGTTTTTTGTTTTGGCAATATAGTTGAAATATTTGTACAATATGACTATAACTTGTTAAAATTTAATAATCTATTCTAAATTAAATTCCTGTCGTTTAGGGGCTACTCTTTCCTTAGCACCAATCCCCCTTAACACCGTTTTATCAGCATCAAGGGGGATTCAGTTCTTTGTGCCACCCACTTAGTCAAATTCCGTGCCAGTCTATTTCACCAGGCTGATCTTAAGCTCATTCAACTGAGCCTGATCAATCGCGCTCGGCGCGTCCAGCATCACGTCACGGCCGGAATTATTCTTAGGGAATGCTATAAAGTCACGTATTGTTTCACTTCCACCCAGCAGCGAGCACAGGCGGTCAAAGCCGAATGCGATACCTCCATGTGGTGGTGCACCATATTCAAATGCACCCAGCAGGAAGCCAAATTTATGGTTTGCCTCCTCAGGGCTCATACCCAGCGCTGCAAACATTTTTTCCTGCAGGTCACGCTGGAATATACGGATGGAACCACCTCCCACTTCTGTACCGTTCAGCACGATATCATACGCATTTGCCTTGATGTCTGCATACTTGGACAGGTCATTCATCCATTCTATATGCTCCGGTTTTGGAGAGGTAAATGGATGGTGACGGGCTACCCAGCGGTTTTCCTCTTCAGCATATTCAAACAGCGGGAAATCGATCACCCACAATGGCTTAAATACATTCTTGTCTCTCAGTCCCAGACGTTCGCCCATTTCCAGACGCAATTCACTCATCGCTTTACGGGTGCGCTCCTCTTTTCCTGCCAGTACCAGGATCAAATCACCCGGTTGTGCCTGACATTTCTCCGCCCAGCCCTTCAGTTTCTCTTCATCAAAGAACTTATCTACAGAACTTTTTATTGTTCCATCTGCATTATATCTCGCATAAATCAGACCACTCATACCGATCTGAGGACGTTTTACCCACTCAGTCAGCTCATCCAGCTGCTTACGGGTGTACTCGGCACAACCTTTTGCACAGATCGCTACTACCAGCTCAGCCTCATCAAATACTTTGAAGTTGGCGCCTTTAGCAGTATCGTTCATGTTCACCAGCTTCATGTCAAAACGGATGTCCGGTTTGTCATTACCATAAAACTCCATAGCGTCATCCCATGTCATACGTGGGAAAGCGCCATCAAAGCTGATACCCTTGATTTCCATGAAGATGTGTTTCATCATGTTTTCAAAAGTCTGCAGGATGTCTTCCTGATCAACGAAGCTCATTTCACAGTCAATCTGTGTGAACTCCGGCTGACGGTCAGCACGTAAGTCCTCGTCACGGAAACATTTCACAATCTGGTAGTATCTGTCATAACCGCTCACCATCAGCAACTGCTTGAAGGTCTGCGGAGACTGTGGCAGCGCATAGAACTCATTAGGGTTCATACGGCTTGGTACCACGAAGTCACGGGCGCCTTCTGGTGTAGACTTAATCAGGAAAGGGGTTTCAATATCCATAAAACCTCTGCTGTCCAGATAGTTACGCGCTGATCTGTTCACACGGTAACGCAGTTCAAGGTTCTGCTTTACGATGTTACGACGCAGGTCAAGGTAACGGTATTTCATACGCAGCTCGTCTCCACCATCAGTATCATCCTGTACAGTGAAAGGAGGCGTTTTAGCTGCATTCAGTATTGTAAACTCACTTATCGTGATTTCGATATCTCCGGTAGGAATATTTGGGTTTTTATTAGAACGCTCAGTTACAGTACCTTTTGCCTGTAAAACGAACTCACGGCCCAGCGGCTGTGCGTCCAGCTGATCATTGAAAGACTCTCCGAACAGCAGCTGCGTAATGCCATAACGGTCACGCAGATCGACAAATGTGATACTTCCGAATTTCCTGATTGTCTGTATCCAGCCAGACAACGATACCTGTGTGCCCTGATGCTCGAGTCGTAGTTCGCCGCAAGTGTGCGTTCTGTACATATAATTATATTATAAAGTTCAACTTTTTGTTTTCCGGGGGGTCGAGGCCCAAACGGTGGGCAAAGATACAGTTTGCCGCCAGCATTTCTACCCCTTATACCTGTTAAAAAACCGTTTAATGTCTGTATCCGGCCGTAGCGGCTCTTTTTGCAGGATATGCGCTACAAATTCCGCTGCCATAGCAGGTGCAAGGGACGAACCCTTGGTACCAAGCCCGTTAAATATACCTAAAACAGGCGATTCCGGGTGTAGCCCCATCATAGGACGGCGGTCCGTTCCTGAGGGACGTACCGCAGCCACATGATCCAATACCTCATAAGGCACTTTCAATAATTGCTGCAGCCCTTTTTCCAGATACTCCCGCTTATCTGCTGTAGGCGCTTCATCCGGGAAGTCCCAGGCAAAGGTTGATCCTACCCAATAGGTATCTTCTCCCTGAGGTACCAGTGACACACTTCTTTTTACAATATCAGCTGTAGAAAAACCGGGTACCCTTATATTCAAAACCTCACCTTTATTCAGCAGGAACGGGATATAGTTAAACCAGGGGTTATTGACAATCGCTGCGCCTTCGCAGAAGATCAGGTAGCGGGCGCTGATATCACCATAGGTGACACCTGTAGCATTTACTTCCAGCCGGGAGAGCCCGAATCTTTCCTGCAACAGACTATTACGGCTTTTCAGGTAGATCCTCCACGCAGGTAATAACCCACTGAGACGGACAGTGCCACCTTTTACAATAGCAGCGCCAAAAGGCTGGTCCAGCCATGGCGCATATCGGGCAATCCGCTCTTCTGACGGATCTTCCATATAAGATAGTCCGGCCGTCCGCTCCATAAACGCCTGTTTCAGCTGTTCGGAAGGCAGTACATTATAAATATCCCTTTCGTGGAAAATAGCTATGCCCAACAGGGCTTCCAGGTCACGGTAGACTTTTACCGCTATCGGATATATTGCATCATACTCCCATGCAATGGTAAACCGGCGGCCGGATACAGGGTTAACCACTCCTGCCGCTACGCGTGATGCACTATTGGGTTTATACTCATCCACGACAAGCACTGACTGCCCCGCCTGCATCAGCGTATAACTCAGTATAGTACCGGCAATGCCTTGCCCTATGATCAGAAAATCTACTTTCATTTGGGCTGCAAAATACAACCCTTTCCGGCTATTCCGCCCGCAGGCTCTTTACAGGGTTCATCAGTGCCGCCTTTACTGACTGGAAGCTGATCGTCAACAAAGAGATCAGCACTGCCGCCAGCCCCGCCAACAGAAATACCCACCAATGTATGGCCACCCGGTAAGCATATTGCTGTAACCAGACCGACATAGCCCACCATGCGAAAGGAAACGCTACCACACAAGAGATCAATACCAGCTTCAGGAACTCTCCGGAAAGTAAAGTGGTGATTCCTGTAACACTGGCGCCCAGCACTTTCCTGATACCAATCTCTCTCGTTCTACGCTCGGCAGTATAAGCCGCAAGTCCAAACAATCCAAGACAGGAGATGATCAGCGCCAATATCGCAAATACACGGGACAAACGGTTGACCAGCATTTCTGACTGAAACATGTTGTTGAACTGATCATCTACGAATGTATATTCAAAGGGATAAGCCGGATTCGCAGCTGTCATGATCTTCCCTATAGCAGTAATAGCCTTTTCCGGCGCTACGGAAGACTTCAGACGCAGATACATCACATTAGCGGCCTCCGGCATATTGTAAAATAACACCGGATCAGAGGTGCCATACATATTACCATACACATAATCTTTCACTACTCCTGTTACCGTCAGGAACATAGAAGGTGCGTCATCCATTGGCATTTCTATCGTCTTCCCGATAGCACTACCTGTTCCCATTTTTTTTGCCAGCGAGGCAGTAATAACGACGGACTGTTTATCTGTGCTTCCTTCATTAAAATCTTTCCCCTCTATCAGCTGCATTCCCATTGTATTAAAAAATCCCGGACTAGCCAGTCTTGTTGACACAATCAGTTCACTGTTTTCAGGCTTTCCCTGCCAGGTAAGCGAACTGGTATTATTACCATCATACAATGTGGGATGATCTGAAAGACCAATATTCTCCACTACACCTGTCCCTAATAACTCCTGCCTGACGGCTGCATAATTATGCACGATATTACCCTTCAGGTCTATACTGATCAGCCGCTCTTTCTGAAAACCGATATCACGGCTCTTCACATGATGTATCTGCTGATAGATCACAACCGTACAGACGGTTAAAATGATCGACACAGAAAACTGCAATACGACCAGCCCTCTCCTGATAAAGCCGGCACCGCCAACCTTCAGGTTCATTCCTTTCAATACACTTACAGGATTGAAAGATGAAAGGTATAATGCCGGGTAACTCCCAGCGATCAATCCACATAATAGCGTCACTGCAAGCAATGCTATCAGATGCACAGGATTATTAAGTCCGATATTCAGCGTTTTACCTACCAGCGGACCGGCAACGGGCAATATGAGTGCAAGCAGTACAATTGCCAGTACACAACCCATGGCGGCCATCAGGATCGCTTCGCCAATGAACTGCATCACCAGCCCTTTCTTATCGGCCCCCATCACCTTACGCACACCTACTTCTCTTGCACGCTTTTCACTACGGGCTGTGGCAAGGTTCATAAAATTGATACAGGCGATTAACAGAATGATCCACGCCAGCAGGGAGAACATCCTGACATAGGTAATACGTCCACCTGCAGGTTTACCATTGTCAAAATTGCCATGCAACCGCCAGTCATTCATATTGAAGAGAAACAGACGGTTGCTGGCCCCCTCCGATTTTCGTTGTATGAAGGAATAAAGTTGTTTATTGATGGCAGCGATATCTGCATGCGGACTTAATTCAACAAATGTCAGCGGAGAGCTATTCGCCCATACAGACAATGAAACTTTATTCTGTTGAAAAAACAGATCGAATGAAGCCACCCATTCAAAACGAAAAGAGCTGTTTTCCGGTTGATCTTTCATTACTCCGCTTACCAGAAACTCCTGTTTATTATCCACTTTCACCCGCTTCCCTACAATATTCTTATCGTCACCAAAGATCTTTCTGGCCGCCTGCTGTGAAACGACAATGGAATATGGTTCTTTAAACGCCGTAGCCGGATTCCCTTCTGTAAAGGGAATGGTGAACATAGAAAAGAATGCTGCGTCTACATATCTGCCACTTGCATATACAGGTTTATCACCGGTATTAAAAAGGAAAGAAGGTGAGAAATCCGTCATCCGGCAACTGTTTACAATACCCGATATCTCTTCGCGGATAGCCGGACCAGCCAATCCGGGAGTAGAACCAAACGTCCGGATGTCGCCGGCATAGTCGGCGTTTGTCATTACCTCATACAGGCTATCCCTCTTAAGATGCACATTATCATAATTCAGCTCATCTTCTACCCAGAGGAAGATGACGCCGGCGCATGCAATACCCATAGCCAGTCCGAATATATTCAGGAAGCTGAAGGTTTTGTTTTTCCAGAGGCTGCGAAATGTGGCTTTCAGGTAACTTTTGAACATTTTGCTCGTTTTTATATGATAGCTGTCAGGAAGGGGCTCCAAAAGAATGCCACGCAAAATACTCCTGAATATCAATAGATTAAAAACCATCTATTGTCCGGTTTCGATACAAACATGTCCGGTTCCAAAAAAAAGAGCGGATGGTTGCCCATCCGCTCTCCTTATCTGACAAAGGTATGTGTTACTCAGTCACTTTCACTCTGATACCTTCGCTGTGTGCGCTGAACTCAGGTGCATACATACACTGTGCAGTGCTGATACCATTGCTGAAGTTACCCTGATGTGTTACAAACAAAGTATATTCAAACACATAGGTACCTTTTGGCAAACTGCTGAAGAAGAAATTAGTACTTGCATCTTTTGTGCTTTCGTAATAGCTCACACCATTCTGCCATTTACTGTCACTGATCACATTTTCCGGCTCAAAGCAGGCAGCACGCATATCTTTCAGATGCACGTATTCCATGTCGCGGTCTACACGCATTACCACGCGTACTTTTACTTTGTTACCCACTTTCAGGCTGTTGCCATCTTCAATGGCTGTTAACACCGCGCCATTTGCTGTATTCTTTTCAATGAATAACTGTTTCTCCAGTTTCAGAGGCGTTTCAGCACCCGTGATTTTATCCAGCTGTTCAAAATACTGCCAGTAAGCGGCTCCCCATGAAGGTTGTCCTTTACTGCCTTTCACAGTCACTGCGATGTTACCCATAGCAGGTTTCACTTCAGTTGTATTGAGTTGCTTTTTAAAGTATCCGGTGCCTGCTTCCGTTTTTTCTGTCGTACTGCTTACAGTCGTGTTACCTGCTTTGATGCTTACTTCCGGTGTTGCTTCCAGCCAGTTGCTACCACCCAGCAGCATGGCATAACATGCGTCTGCCGTTGCTTTGGTTGTGTTCCAGCTATTGGTCTGTTTATTTTTCAGCAACCATGTTTTCATATCACCAATCGCTACTGAATCGTTGTTTACCTCTTTGAAGGCGGCGATCAGCATAGACTGTGTTTCAACCGGTGCTTCATACCACCAGTAACCACCGCGCATTTCCTTCCATGTCATACCTGTTTCAGGATTATTGATAGCGCGTTCTTTCAGGGAACGGACAATATCCATTGCCGTTTTACTATCTCCGCTTCTGTTAAATACAAATGCGAGCATCGCCTGTTGATAGATACTGAATTTCGTCCAGTACTTCTTCGCCTGTGTGATATAATACTGGTAGGATTCTCTGAATTCAGCAGACAGGGGTTGCTGGTCTTTCAGCAGGCTACGTGTATACAGATAATGTGTTTCGATATAACCGATCTGCTGTGCGTTCATATCCGCTTTAGACTGTTTCAGTCTGTGATAGCTTTCATCGGTTACTTTATCTGCATAGTGGATACCATTGGAAAGAATATCATCTGCATCTTCCAGCTCTTTCTCACCCAATGCACCCACTTCACGTAAACGGCCTAAACCGGCAAGGATGTATTGTGTGATATAACGGTCTTCCCACATGCCATTAAACCATGGGAATGCACCGCTGCTCAGCTGACGTTCCTTTAACTGTTCGATCGCTCTGTGTTGCTCACTGCTCATTCGCTGCAGATCAAACAGCAAGGCGATACGTTTCTTCTGCTCTGCTTCATTCTTTGCTTCCAGTACCCATGGTGTTTCCTGCAACAATACCGATTTCAGTTCTTCATTTTTCTGCAGGTTACTCTGCAATGCTGAAGTATCCGTTGTACGCCATTTTTCGAACATGCTTTTTACACCCGGCATTGCATTCGCGATATGCGTAGCAAGTGTGTTTGCATAGTATCTGTTGAAGATCTGTTCAGAACATTCATAAGGATATTCCATCAGGTAAGGCAGTGCCTGTACGGCATACCATGCCGGGTTTGATGTAAATTCCAGTGTAAAAGTATGTTGCTGTAAGGTCTCAGATTCTCCGCTCTTCAGCAGCTTAGGCATTGAGAAATTACGGGTACCATCGCCACGCATAGAAAGTGGTAATGTCTCAGTTACCAGCATGGTGTTTGTCAATACGGGCAATGCGTTTTCTTCGCCATCGCTGTATTTACCCGCCAATGCTACTACACGGTATACTAATGAACTATTAAAGTTGAATGGAATCTGTACCGGGAAATTTACAGCCGTGCTTTGTCCTTTCTCAACAGTGAAATGTTGTGTAGGGAATATATTCTGGAACCAGCCATCTACCGGTTGCATAGTCGTTGCATCCAGCAGTTCCAGTCTGGCTTCACCATGTAAAGTGCTATCTGCCAGATTGCTGATCTTCGCGGAGAATTCGATCTTATCGCCTTCACGCATAAAACGTGGTGCATTCGGCTGTACCATCAATGGTTTCTGCGTAACAATGCTTGTTTCAGCAGTACCGAATGCCGCATCTTTTGTATGCGCGAGTGACAGGAATTTCCAACGGGTCAATGCTTCCGGCACAGTGAATTCGAAAGTGATATTGCCGTCTTTATCTGTGCGCAGATCAGGCAGGAAGAACGCGGTTTCGTTGAAGTTTTTGCGCGGCTGTACTTTTACTTCTTCTTTAACAGCTTTAGCGCCATATCCAACTACAACAGATTCATCAAGCAAACCCGGATCGATGCCATTAGCATCTCCTTCCACTGTTTTAAACGATTTTGCGCCATTAGCACCCATAAGCATTGCTTGTTCCTTTGCTGGCGCTGCCGGAGCCGGTACCGCCATTGCACTTTCTGCGGCGACAACACCTGCTACTCTACCAGCAAGCGCCCGTTTCATCACCCTTCTTCTTTCCTGCTGATATCCGACTATGCTAATCTCTTGCTGTGTCGCATTTTTATCCTGCAGCAATACATAGGCGCCTGACAAATACCAGTCAAACCAGTCAATATCATCATAAGAGAATGGCGTAGCGGATGGTCTTGCTTTCTCCCTGATATCATCACGCAACATGGAATGTGCCGCCTGAAAGTTATCTGCAGCTGTCCAGTATCTGAAAGCATCCAGATAAGGATTCAATGACGGTGCTGTCCAGCTCTGCATCCGGAATTCATCCAATGATGCATCATACATGGAAGCCAGCATCTCTGCTGCTACCTGCTCCCCTTTATAACCTTTGATCTTTACCTGCCACTTTTCTTTCTCTCCCGGTTGCAGTTTGTCGCGATGTGAAGCTATAGTGATATCCAGATCTTTGTTGGTCCATGGCACACTCACTGTTTCTGCCACTGTATACAGTCTGTTATCTTTTACAAACGCATACTGGAATACTACATTACCTCTGTCACTTTCCTGTGCAGTGTAGTCTTTGTTTTCAATACTGCTATTGATAGCAAAGCTGCTAAACAGTTCTTTCTTGTCAGGATGTTGTGATAATTCTAATACGTATACATCTTTTGCAGATGAACCAATGCGCAACTGTCTCTTTTCTCCGGGTTCAATACTTTTGATATCGCTGTATTTCCATACATATACCGGATAGGATGGTTTCTTCGCTTCCGGATCTATCACTTCAAACACCTGCTTCTGCGTTACTTCTTCGCCGTATTTGTCTTTCGTACTTACTTTCAGTTCGTACCAGCCAGCGGCTAATTTCTGCTTATCCAATGCTACTCTTGACTGCGCACTGGTAGTGGCTGATTGTGTCAGCACAGCACTTTCTCTCGCCCAGCTTTCCTTTTCATTTTCATCTCTGTAGATATCATGCGGAAACAGTTTTTCGTATTCCACCTGTGGGATGATAAATTGATCAGGTTTGTCCCAGTATCTGCTTCTCAACAGACGTGCGGAAGGTTTTACCGGACTAACAGTTATTGCTACATTCGCTGATTCGAAATTGCCATTGAGATTCTGTGTAACGATGCTGACAGAATCGAGGTCTTTTGCCTGTACCCTGTCTGCCAGATTAATCCTTACTTCCAATGCCTGATATCCTGCATTCACCGTCTGATCTCCGCTATGTGTTTCACCATTGAGATCTGTTACTGTCGCAGATACTTCATAGGTAAAGATCGGTTTCAGTGAAGCTGGTATTTTCAGATCAGGTAATGCAGGAAACGTCACATTGAATGTACCATCTGCACCAGTTTTTGCTTCTCCGTGTGCAATCTCAAGGGAAGCGCTCTGATAAGGCATTCTCCACATCATCCATGGATAAGGGAAACGTGCTCTTCTTACTACCCTGTATTCTACCTTTGCACCATCGATATTATTACCAGCGTAGGCCAGTGCTTTTGCTGTAACTTTTACAGAATCATTCACGCGATATGTACCACGTACCGGCTCAAATTCTACATAGAATTTAGGCCGTTTGTATTCTTCAACATTGAAGGTCGTGTAACCTTCTCCACCAGCTTCCTGAATGTGGAATTCACCATTCAGGCGACCGGTTGGCAATGTGAATTTACCAGCATAAGTACCAAATTCTCCTGTAGTAACTTTGATGCTGTCTACCAGTTCTCCGTTCACATCATACAACTGCACGGTAGTATGCAGATCAGTTACCATGCGACTGCCTTTCTCTTTTTTAGCTAATACAATCCCTTTGAAATACAGCGTTTGTCCCGGACGATAGATAGCTCTGTCTGTAAACAGGAAACTACTATGCTGATCCTTCATTTCATCGGACTCCTGCTGGTATTTATAACTGTATACGTATTTGTGATTGTCTATAAACAGATCGTCATTTCCATTGATCCATTGCAGTCTTACATTCTCACGGTTGTTCTCCCACTTCACATCCATTGAGCCATCCTTTCCTGCGGTGTAAGTCTGAGACAGGGTTATTTTTTCTTTATTCCCTGAATTGGTCTGCGCCCATATTTTCAGTTTGGTGCCTGGCAATGGCTGGCCCGTCTGACGATGGAGCGCGTAGTATCTGTTAATGATATCACTTTCATTATACTCATGCAGTACGTAACTAATGTTAGAAACATGCACAAACTGTACTGCCAGCATGTTTTCTTTCAATGAGAATTCTTTCCTGACACTGGCCACGATCATGTACATACCTAATGGCAGTGCATCTATTTTGATCTCGGCGGAATGTGAGCGGTAATCATCCGTTCCTGTCAGTCCCTGCTCCCAGGTCTTAACAGGCTGCTTTTCCAGCATCAGGCGCCAGTAACGGTTTGTCGTATCCCGATAGTCATTCTGTGCAGCACGCAATGCGGCACGAAAATCTTCATCAATACGTACAGCTCTCAGATAGATCTTATCGGTGTTACGATAGGTCACTAGTGTACGGAAAGGCTGATCCGGAAGATTTACCAATTCCGTTTGCAACTGCAATTGTTTCCTGTTGATGTTTGCCAGCAGGTCACCGCAATTAGCGCTACCGACTGAACCGGGGGCCAGTTTAACGCCTTTTTCACACAATTCTTTTGCTTTCTTAGATGCCTCAGACGGTGTCATTCCGTCTATATTAGCAGCATCTTTTTGATTGCTTTGTGTATAATAATAGCTGGCGAGTTGTGCGAGCACCTGTGTTACTTCCTTTTCACCGGCATAGGCCTGTTCCTGCGATTTGAGCAGAGCCAGATAAGCCGCATCTTTTTCAGGCATTACAGACACCTGATTCACACAGGCTGTTCTTTCAAGATCCAGATTCAGCAGGGATGTTTTTTCTTTCGCATGCAGGCGCATCAGGTCCTGTAATAACAGGAGTGCTTTATATTGCAGGGAGACTGTATCGGTCGTAACGAATGCATGCTGCATAAAAACGGCCGCCGGGGCAAATGCAGCCGGATCTGTCACTTCGAATTGATTCTCCGGACTGGTCACCAGACTCTCACCTGATTTATAATAATCCAGCGCACGGTGTGCAAGCAGGTCATACAGGGTAGGCCGCAGTTTACGGGTACCGCCTACACCTTCTTTTATGATATCGTCGTATTTGCTGATATCTGTCTTTTTCAGTACTTCCACATCTTTGAGAGAGGCAGCATAGGCGGCCGCAATTTCACGATGCAGACGGGCTTCGCTCCAGGTAGATACATCCATAGAAGTATCCCCCTGTACGTCTGTGCGGTTGTACAATTCATACCTGTTATTCTGTAGGTATCTCATAAGCGACTCTGCCTGTATACTTTTCAGTATAGCACGGGAGGCAGGGGAAAACGACTGGGTTTTCCAGCGGGCCACCTGTCCATTCGCAGCGATACCGTCTTCTACTTCAGCTGCATACCTGATTCTGTAGATGTACGCTTTAAGTAACTGAGATTCATGCTGTTGTTTTGAGGCATTTTCAGCAATGGCGTCCAGTTCCTGCAGGGCCGATTTAAATAGATTCTTGTCATTTAACTCTTTTACCTTCTTCCAGTGCGAGTCATAGTTGAACTGTGCCATAGCGGTTGTACAGCTTAGGATTAATAAAATAAAAGCAATTCCGATTAAACGCATGTGGGATAGCATTTGATATTCAGTTTGTCTCCGGAACAGGATGCAATTTCTGCTCCTATTCCACAGGGTTCCATTGTAAAAGTCAATAAAAATATGTTGGGGCGAAAAAAAAATCCTCCCACGGATCAAACCGAGGGAGGATTAATATTGCATAATCTATTGATTATTACGCTTTAACAGCTTTCAGTACTTCTGCCATTGTCTTACCAATGTTAGCAGGGCTTTCTACTACGTGAACACCACATTCTGCCATGATCTTCATCTTAGCAGCTGCTGTATCGTCAGCACCACCGATGATAGCACCAGCGTGGCCCATACGACGGCCCGGAGGCGCAGTCTGACCAGCGATGAAACCAACTACTGGTTTAGTACCGTTTTCTTTGATCCATTTTGCTGCATCAGCTTCCATGCTACCACCGATCTCACCGATCATGATGATACCAACAGTTTCAGGATCGTTCATCAGCAGTTCAACCGCATCTTTGGTTGGTGTACCAATGATAGGGTCTCCACCGATACCGATAGCGGTAGATACACCCAGACCAGCTTTAACTACCTGATCAGCAGCTTCATATGTTAAAGTACCGGATTTAGATACGATACCGATGTTACCTTTCTTGAAAATAAAACCAGGCATGATACCTACTTTAGCCTCTTCCGCAGTGATTACACCAGGGCAGTTAGGTCCGATCAGGCGGCTGTTACGGCCAACCAGAAAGTTTTTAGCTCTGATCATGTCCTGTACAGGAATACCTTCAGTGATACAAACGATCAGTGCGATACCCGCTTCAGCAGCTTCCATGATAGCATCTGCAGCGAAGCCCGGTGGAACGAAAATGATAGAAACATCAGCGCCTGTTGCTTTTACTGCATCGTCTACGGTGTTGAATACCGGACGATCCAGATGTTTACTGCCGCCTTTGCCTGGCGTAACGCCACCTACTACCTGCGTACCGTATTCGATCATCTGTGTGGCATGGAAAGTGCCCTCTGTACCGGTAAAGCCCTGTACAATCACTTTGCTATTCTTATTAACTAAAACACTCATCGCGCTTGGTTTATTGTTTTATAATAGATATCGGCAAAATTAAAGTCCTAATGCCAAATTCCAAATCAATCTTTTTTTAACTTATTCCGCCAATCCTGACTCTGGAACATTTCCATCTGCCGCATTTCTTTCGCATCGCGGAGGAAGTCGGATGCAAAGATAAAGTCATTCAGCTTCTCATCTTTACTGAAAATGATATCTTTATTACTTCCTTCCCACTGCTTGCGCCCTTTATACATATATACGATATGGTCACCGCTTTCCATTACGGTATTCATATCGTGGGTATTGATCACCGTCGTAATATTATACTCCAGTGTTAATTCTTTGATCAGCTTGTCTATCAGGAGAGATGTCTGCGGATCCAGTCCGGAATTGGGCTCATCGCAGAATAAGTACTTAGGATTCAACACGATAGCTCTTGCAATACCTACCCTTTTCTTCATACCGCCACTGATCTCCGCGGGGTATTTCTTAGCGGCATCTTTCAGCTGTACCCTCTCCAGACACTCCATAACACGGTTTCTTTTCTCTTTCTGGCTGCCTTTTCCGAACATTTCCAGAGGAAACATCACGTTTTCCTCCACAGTCATACTGTCAAACAGGGCCGATCCCTGAAACAGCATACCGATCTGCTGGCGGACTTCCTTCTTCTCATGCTCGGTCATATTAGTAAAATCCCTGTTATCGTAGAGTATTTTACCTTCATCTACCGGCATCAGCCCTACCATACATTTCATCATGACCGTCTTTCCACTACCACTGCTCCCAATAATCAGATTCACTTTACCGGTCTCCATCACGGCAGAAACATCCGGCAGAATGATCTTATCACCAAAGCCCTTCTTAATATTAACCAATTCAATCATAAACAATTACGAATTAGAATCCGAACTACAAAACGCTGAATAATGCCTTTCTTTCCGTCTGTAATGGGCGAATTTCTTTATAATAGGAGTGCTGCCAGCAGGTAATCCATGAATAATATAAGGACACAGGTCACAACCACTGCACTTGTACTGGCTTTACCGATCTCTAAGGCTCCCCCCTGCACATTATAACCATAATATGAGGGTACGCTGGCTATAATAAAGGCAAACACGAAGGCCTTAAACAGGGCGAAAAAGATATTATACGCCCTGAAGTCCTGTCTGAGACCCTGCCAGTATTGTTCTGCTGAAAGGATGCCTCCCAGCTCTCCCGCCTTCTGGCCACCCCAGATACCGAGGAAACCTGCAATAGCGATGAGACAAGGTATCATAATGATAGCTGCCAGAATCTTAGGCATGATCAGGTATCCCTTCGTATTGATACCCATGATTTCCTGTGCATCAATCTGTTCAGACACACGCATATTGCCCAGTTCAGAGGCAATCTTGGAACCTACCACACCCGCCAGTACGATACAGGTCAGAGTAGGTGCAAATTCAAGTATGATGGTATCTCTTACTATCTGTGCAATCGTTGATTTGGGTATAACAGGGCTTACCAGCTGATAAGCAATCTGCAGGGTGGTTACCCCTCCCATGAACATCGAAATAATCAGTACAATACCTAATGATCCGATACCGATATCCACACATTGGCGCATAAACTCCTTCCAGAACATACGCATATTTTCCGGACGGGAAAACATGCCCTTGAGCATAAGCAGGTAGCTTCCGAAATGATGAAAGAATCTAAATTCCATAACTGGCCAAAGATAGGGAAAAATAGTTGGGACTACATAGCCCCCGGCGGGTTCCGGCTATTTAAGACTTTTCACCAGCAGGCGCTTCAGACTACGTTCAATGATCTCACCCATTGTCTTACAACGTGAAAAGACAGTATCGTCATAGTACTCTGCCAGTTCATGCCCCAGCTGACTTATTTTTTCCGGGAAAGATACCCGGTCAGTCATAATTACATCTCTCAGGTCCTTTATGCGATGCCGTTGGGTCTTGATCCTCCGGGCAATGACCGAACGTTCTTCCTGCTGATACTGCTTTACCACCTCTGCATTCAGGTGCTTCATTGCCAGTTCAACAAATATTCTGTTTTCCTTAAAAAACTGCGGCATATACAAAGTACGCTTGCCTTCATAGAACTGCTGGTCAAAATCGATCGCCCTGATACGGAACTGTACATCGTCAAAGTCCTGCGTAATGTCAAATACGAAATTATAAGAACGCATATCTCCCAACAATCGTACAAAACAACGCTCATTGAATTTGACGAATTCCTTGGCAATACGCTTAGGGTTAAACTCCGGCCGGTTCATATAATGCAGAATAAACTGATCGCCGGGTACACCGGCAATATGCTCTTCAATCAGCGTATTTCCATCAACGATAAAATTGATCCAGTAAGGCGATAAGATATGTTCCAGCTCCAGTCCATAAATACGGGAAGCATCTGCCACTTTTATATAGAAGTAATCATACACGTCATTATACGTGTTTCGTATCCTGATACGGAATGGATGGGAATTGCCAAATGTGCAGAAATCAATACGCTCCACTTCCAGATGTTCCTCCGCAGTAAAATCACCTCCTGCCTTCAAAATAGAGTACACCCTCTTCAAACCCGCATGTAACTGGCCCTGCATACTCTGCGGATAAAAAACAGACTCCCAAAGGGTGTCTTTTCCTTCTTTATCGTATACCGGAATGCTGTTATCAAAATAACGCATCTCTTCATAAGAGACAGGTAGTTTCACCTCCCGCTCGTATAATTTAAGATAGCCTCTGAATGAAGGATTCAGAGGAAAAAAAGCCTTCTTTTTTGATATATGCTGCAAAATAATCAGGAATTAGCAATTAGGAATCAGGATCGGGTAAGGCATAAAGCATCACACAGTTCCCAAACTTTTTATTAAGTTAATAACTTAATACCGTTATTAATTCCTATTCAGGACATTAATACAGAAATTCCTAATTGTTAATTCCTGACGCTTATTTGAAATTACTTCTTCCCGTCGCAACATTTATGCTGTGCATCCACCACGGCAATATTCACCATGTTCACAATAGAACGAACGGTGCTGCCCAATTGAAGGATATGCACAGGTTTCTTCATACCTAACAATACCGGACCGATAGCGTCAAAGCCCGCTACTTCCTGCAGCAGGTTATATGCAATGTTACCTGCCGCCAGATTCGGGAAGATCAAGGTATTGACTTCCTGTCCCAGTAATTCGCTGAATGGATAACTATCCTTCAGGATCTCCTGATTGAAGGCCATCGCCGCCTGAATCTCACCATCCACGATCAGGGTTGGATCTTTCTGTTTTACGATATCACGCGCTCTTGCTACCAGTTGTGCTTCCGCTGTACCGCTGGAACCAAAGCTGGAATAAGATAGCATCGCGATACGTGGCGTGATGTTGAATTGTCTTACTTCATTCGCCACCAGCAGAGTAATTTCTGCCAGTTCTTCCGCTGTAGGGTTGAAGTTCACCGTAGTGTCCCCGAGGAACAGCGGGCCGCGTTTAGTATTGATGATATACATACCAGCCACACGTTTTGCATTCGGCTCCATACCGATTACGTGCAATGCCGGACGAATAGTATCAGGGTAATTACGTGTCAGACCGGAGATCAGCGCATCTGCCTCTCCTGTTTCTACCAGCATACAACCAAAGTAGTTACGCTCACGCATTACTTTCTTCGCTTCATACTGATTAAATCCTTTACGCTGACGTTTTTTGAAGAAGAGCTCACCAAAGTGATGACGCTTTTCACTCATTTCATCACTCTTAGGATCGATGATCACCGTGTCATCCAGTTCGATACCATTTTCTGCTGCCAGATTACGGATACGCAGTTCATTACCCAACAGGATCGGATACGCAATCCCTTCTTCTCTTACTACCTGCGAAGCTTTCAGTACTTTCAGGTTGTCCGCTTCTGCGAATACTACCTTACGTGGGTCCTGACGGGCTTTGGTACCAATCACGCGGAACAACTGGTTGTCCAGTCCCAGACGTTTGTTCAGTACCTCTACATACGCATCCCAGTCTGTAATAGGCTGCTGTGCTACACCGCTATCCATGGCAGCTTTTGCTACTGCAGGTGCTACGTGGCTCAGCAAACGCGGATCCAGTGGTTTTGGAATGATATATCTCGGACCGAAGAACAGGTTCCTTTCATTATAAGCGAGGTTCACGATATCCGGTACGGATTCTTTTGCCAGTTCTGCCAGCGCATGTACTGCTGCCAGTTTCATCTCTTCGTTGATCTGGGTAGCACGTACATCCAGCGCTCCACGGAAGATGTAAGGGAAACCCAATACGTTGTTTACCTGATTAGGATGATCTGAACGACCGGTACACATGATGACATCAGGACGTGATGCCACAGCCAGATCATAAGCAATCTCCGGATCCGGATTGGCCATTGCAAACACGATCGGATTATCCGCCATGCTCTTGATCATGTTAGGCGTTACTACGTTTCCCACAGACAGACCCACAAATACGTCTGCACCCTTCAGCGCTTCCGCCAGTTCTGTTACAGCAGCAGTTGTAGCGAACTGCTTATGCATGTCGGACAGATTAGGACGGCTGGTACTAATTACGCCATCCTTGTCAAACATGATGATATTGTCTTTATTCGCGCCCAGTGCCACATACAGTTTCACACAGGCCATAGCAGCCGCACCGGCGCCATTTATAACGATCTTAACTTTGTCGATGTCTTTCTTTACCAGTTCCAGAGCGTTCAGCAAGGCTGCACTGGAAATGATCGCCGTACCATGCTGGTCATCGTGCATGATAGGGATTCTGAGTTCCTTTTTCAGACGCTCTTCTATCGCAAAGCACTCAGGACTTTTGATGTCTTCCAGATTAATACCACCGAAAGTCGGTTCCATGGCTTTCACAACCTGTACAAACTCGTCCACGTTCTTTGTGTTCAATTCAATGTCAAATACATCGATATCTGCAAAGATTTTGAACAGTACAGCCTTACCTTCCATTACAGGTTTACCGGCTTCCGGACCGATATCGCCCAGGCCAAGTACTGCCGTACCATTACTGATTACCGCTACCAGATTCCCTTTGGCGGTATATTTGTACACATTCTCTACGTCTTTGGCGATCTCCTTACATGGCTCCGCTACTCCGGGAGAGTAAGCCAGTGAAAGGTCCCATTGTGTCTTGGTGTTCTTTGTAGGTATTACTTCGATTTTTCCAGGCCGCCCCAATGCATGGTAATCCAATGCATCCTGCTTGTTCTGTTTTCTTGCCATTTCAATAAAAGATTGTTCTTGGGCGTGCAATATACGAAGTATTGGAGGAACACTAAGTACCACGAAAGAGTAGGTTCACAATATTTACTTATTTTTACCCGGTAAATCTCCCTGACAAACATGATACAACGCATTCAAAGTCTTTACCTTTTATTAGCGGCTGCGGCCGGTATCGGTACCTGGTTCCTGAATATCTGGAAAGCCACACTTAATGATGGAACAATCAGATATTTCAATGCACAGTCGAGCTTTATAGTGTTTCTGGTACTGATGCTGGTAGTAGGATTAGCCCTGTTCTGTATTTTCCTGTTCAAAAACCGCAAATTACAGTTCAGACTGACAATACTGAATATTCTGCTGTCTGTTGCAGCAATTGCCCTGCAATACTTTAAAGTACAGGATACTGCTAACGATATCCAGTCTCAGGGCAAACTGATTACTACTGCCACCTATCTCCCGGGCGCATTCCTGCCGGTTCTGATATTTATATTTTTATTAATGGCTGCTAGAGGCATTTTCAAAGATGAAAAGCTGATCAAGTCACTGGACAGACTGAGATAGTCGGAAAGAATGAAGAATCGGGGGGCTATCCCCCTATACAATAAAATGAAAAAGCTGCGAAGAACGATCTCCGCAGCTTTTTCATTTTATTGTAATACGTTGTTGTAACCGACGTATTTTATTAATAATTAATCAATTAATCTCTAATTATTTACAAGTATTTCCCCGTATAACTCTCTTTCACATCTTTCAATCCTTCCGGCAGGCCCGCATACAATAACTGTCCGCCACCGGCGCCACCTTCAGGCCCCAGGTCAATGACCCAGTCAGCACTGCGGATCACGTCAATGTTGTGTTCAATTACCAATACGCTGTGTCCCTGATCGATCAGGGCGTTAAAGGATGCCAGCAATTTCTTGATATCATGGAAGTGAAGACCGGTAGTCGGTTCGTCAAAGATGAACAGGATATGTCCCTGTGCTTTTCCTTTACCAAGGAAAGAGGCCAGTTTTACACGCTGTGCTTCACCACCGCTCAGTGTATCACTACTCTGACCGAGTTTCACATAACCCAGTCCTACATCACTTAAGGGACGTATTTTGTTACATACGTCTTTTTCATCTTTGAAGAACTCCAGTGATTCTTCCACACTCATTTCAAGAACGTCGTAGATGTTTTTGCCTTTGTAGGTTACTTCCAGTACCTCTTCCTTGAAGCGGCGGCCACCACAGGTTTCACATTGCAGGTGTACATCTGCAAGGAACTGCATTTCAACAATTACTTCTCCTTCTCCTTTACAAGCGTCGCAACGGCCACCGTCTACGTTGAAAGAGAAATGTTTTGGCTGGAATCCGCGCATTTTGCTCAGCTGTTGCTTCGCATACAGGTCACGGATTTCATCGTATGCTTTGATATAAGTAACCGGGTTGGAACGGGATGATTTACCAATCGGATTCTGGTCTACCATTTCGATCTGTGTGATATCATCCACAGCGCCTTTCAGAGCACGGTGCTGCCCCACACGATCTGCAAATTCTCCTTTCAGTTTCATGAGTGCCGGATAGAGAATCTGTTTTACCAGTGTGGTCTTTCCGGATCCGCTGACACCGCTTACAACAGTAAGCACCTGTAAAGGAAAATCTACGTCGATATTTTTCAGGTTATGTTGGCGGCATCCTTCCAGCGAAATCGCCTTTTTCCATTTACGGAGTTTGATAGGCGGTTCAATACTGAGCTGTCCGCTGAGGTATTTACCTGTCAGACTCTTACTGTCTTTCAGGATTTCCTGATAATTACCGGCAAAGATAACTTCACCACCGAGGTGACTGGCCAGTGGTCCCATATCGATGATATAGTCTGCCTCTTCCATCATCATCTCGTCATGTTCCACTACTACCACAGTATTACCCAGATCACGCAGTTCTTTCAGCACTTTAATGAGGCGATGGGTATCACGGGCATGCAGACCGATACTTGGTTCATCGAGTATGTACATAGAGTTGGTCAGATTACTACCGAGCGAACGGGTCAGCTGTATACGCTGACTTTCCCCACCACTCAATGTATTGGCCACACGATTGAGCGTCAGATAACCCAATCCTACGTCCAGTAATGTTTTCAGACGGTGATCGATCTCTACGAGTATTCTTTTTCCTACCTGCTGATCATATTCGCTCAGCTGCAGTTGCTGGAACCATTCGTAGAGGTTGCTTACCGGCATATCTACCAGTTGCGCGATATTCACGCCTGCTACCTTGATGTATAACGCTTCTTTTCTCAGGCGGCCTCCTCCGCATTCCGGACAACCAGTCCGGCCACGGTAGCGGGATTGCAGCACACGATACTGTACTTTATACAGGTTCTGCTCCACCATTTTGAAAAACTCATTCAGACCGTAGAAATGTTCGTTACCTGTCCACAGTAACTGGTATTGCTCATCCGTAAGATCAACGATCGGTTTGTGGATCGGGAAATTGAACTTACGCGCAGCTTTTATCAATGCTTCCTTGTATTCGCCCATCTTCTCACCTCTCCATGGAGCGATAGCATTTTCATATACACTGAGGCGTTTGTCAGGTATGACCAGATCTGCATCAATACCCAACACCTGACCAAAACCTTCACACACGGGGCAGGCACCGTAAGGGTTGTTGAAGGAGAACAGGTTGGGAACCGGCTCTTCGAACTGCATTCCATCGAGTTCAAAGCGGTTGGAGAAGTGTTTCATGTCTGCACCATTCACTTCTACGAGACAGTCGCCCTCGCTTTCATAAAAAGCGGTTTGTACACTATCTCCGATACGGTGCAGGTCATCTTCTTCAAACTCCTTTGCTACCAGACGGTCTACCAGCAGGTAAGCCTCTTTAGGCAGTGCAGGTTTCTTCTCATCCAGCAGTTCCTCTATACGTAACAGGGAACCATTGCCTTTTTCCTTCACATACAGACGGGAAAAACCTTTCTGCATCAGGATCTGCAATTCTTCTTTCACATCACGTTTCTCGTGACGGCGGAAGGTAACCAGTAATTGTATTTTGGACCCTGCGGGCAATTTTTTGATATAATCCACGACATCGCTCACCTCGTGTTTCTTTACGAGCTGACCGGAGACGGGAGAATATGTTTTGCCGATACGGGCGAAAAAGAGGCGGAGGTAGTCATATATCTCCGTCATAGAGCCCACGGTAGAACGTGGTGTACGGGTAATCACTTTCTGCTCGATAGCGATGGCAGGACAAATCCCCTTGATGTAATCAACATCAGGTTTGTTCATGCGCATAAGAAACTGACGGGCATAAGCGCTGAGGCTTTCCGCATAACGGCGCTGACCTTCAGCATACAATGTGTCCATGGTCAGTGAAGACTTGCCTGAACCGGAGACTCCGGTTACCACTACCAGCTTGCTTCTTGGAATGCCAACGCTAACATTTTTGAGGTTGTGAACGCGTGCGCCCTTAATGAAAATCTGATCTTGCGTACTAACTGACTGAGCATCAGTTATTGTTTCCGTTTTCTTCACTTTAGTTGCCATAATGGATGTAAAAATACTGAAAGTAAACCATTCCGGTAGATTTCCATTCTACCTGAACGCGTTATAGACGAAACCTGCAAGGGTCGGAGCATTCGGCGGAGTTGTGGCTATATTAAATGACAGGAAAATTGCACAAATGAGGGATTGTTTTATTGAACTATTACTTTATATTTGCATTAGATGAAACCTGAAGGTCTTCCCAGGTTCAGATTTATAAACTCTAAAACTGCCTATTATAGCATAAACTCTACACATTTTTCCTACGACTGTCACAAGTCCTATTTTTATTATAAACCCGCTATTGTAGAAGTTTATGCAAATAATGTACAAACTAAGTGATGAGCAACTAATTACCCTCTTCAAAAAGGGTCACGCTTCGGCATTGGAAGAATTAGTGCACAGACACAAAGATAAGCTCTATACCTCTATCGTATTACTTGTGAAAGACGCTTTCCTGGCAGAAGACATTTTCCAGGATACCTTTATAAAGATCATAGATACTATCAGAGCTGAACGCTATACAGAAAAAGGAAAGTTCCTCCCCTGGGCGATGCGTATTGCACATAACCTGTGTGTGGATCACTTCCGTAAGATCAAGCGTACTCCTATCATCAAGACCAGCGACGACAAAGATATTTTCAACGTATTGAATTTCAGCGAGAGCAGTGCAGAAGAGAAAATGATCACGGCACAGAGCCATGATCGTGTAAGACGTATGCTCGACCTGCTGCCGGAAGAACAGCGTGAGGTGATCATCCTCCGCCATTACGCCGACCTGAGTTTCAAAGAAATTGCCGATCTCACCCAGGTGAGTATCAATACCGCATTAGGCCGTATGAGATATGGTCTGATAAATCTCCGGAAGATGATGACGGAGAAACAGATTTGTTTGTAATCCTTTTTTTGCTTGCCATCGACGGGCGGCCGGGAGACTCCGACCGCCCGTTCTTATTTCCTATACCAGGTTCTCATAAATCATCGCAGCACCCTGCCCCACTCCCACACACATGGTGGTCAGTCCATACTTTGCCTGTGGCCTGCGTCTGAATTCATGCAGCAATGTTGCCGCAATCCGCGCTCCCGTACATCCCAGAGGATGTCCGATGGCGATAGAACCTCCGTTCACATTGATCTTCGACGTATCTAAGCCAAGGTCACGGATACAAGCCAGCGCCTGTACGGCAAATGCCTCATTCAATTCAATCAGATCAAGCTGATCTGCTGTGAGCCCTGCCCGGAGTAATACTTTCTGTGAAGCAGGTACCGGTCCAATTCCCATAATAGCAGGATCTACTCCGGCTACGGCCATCGCCCTGATCTGCATCAATGGTTTCAGGTTATATTGCTTCAATGCCTGTTCGGATACAATCAGTACACAGGCTGCTCCATCATTGATACCAGCAGAATTACCTGCTGTTACACTTCCTTCTTTGGCAAAAGCAGGCTTTAGTCCTGCCAGTTTTTCCAGAGAAGTCTCTCTTGGTGGCTCATCATCACTGATAATCACCTGCCCTTGTTTATTAGGTGTGATCGCTACCGGGATAATTTCTGCCGCCCATTTGCCGGCGTCATAAGCGGTTTTATATTTCAGCTGGCTCTGATAAGCAAACAGATCCTGTTCTTCCCGGCTGATGTTCCATTGACGAGCTACATTTTCTGCCGTTTCGCCCATAGAATAAGGATGATACATGTCTGCCAGCTTTTTATTGGTAAAGCGCCAGCCTATGGTAGAATCATACATTTCTGTTTTACGGCTGAAAGCGCCGTCTGCCTTTGGCATGACCAGTGGTGCGCGGGTCATACTTTCTACTCCTCCGGCGAGATATACATCTCCATCTCCACACATAATAGCTCTGGCGGCGTCCATAATGGCCTGCATACCTGATGCACAGAGGCGGTTCACCGTATTACCCGGTACCGTTACGGGTAGTCCGGCCAATAATGCAGCCATACGGGCTACGTCCCGGTTATCTTCGCCGGCCTGATTGGTAGCCCCGGCTATAACATCTTCAATACCAGCAGGATCTAATGTCGGATTGCGCTCAAGAATGGCTTTTATAAGGTGAGCCAGCATATCGTCTGGCCTGATTGTACTCAGAACCCCACCATAACGGCCTATTGGGGTGCGGACCGCGTCTACTATGTAAGCAGCTTGCATTGCTTTGATGGATTGCTTTGGTTAATAAAGGTTGTAAATGTAGTGGAATCGGGGGTAATACCAATACAGCAGCCGTTTTCTACTTTAAAATGGCCTGTTTCTGCCATCAAACCCTTACTACACCGGTATTACGCCCTCATTTGTCCGTTCATCGACGAAACAGCACCGGTCTAATGGCGGTATAATAACGTTATAATACGGAGAAACCATTAAATATTGACCGGAAAGCCTTATCCAGACTGTATATAGCCGTTTCCTGATGGTCCGTGGATAAAATGTCGTACCTTTGTCGCTTACTACCGACTGCCGTAAGGCAGACATTGTCTCAATTAAAGGTCAGGAATGAAATCGGGCAAAACAAACATCCGGCACCTCAGCTTACCGGAATTACAGAAATACTTTGGGTCTATAGAGGAAAAGCCTTTCCGCGCCAAACAGGTGTATGAGTGGCTGTGGCTGAAACACGCTACCAGCTTCGACGCTATGACCAACATTTCCAAAGACTTACGCAGTAAACTGGAAGAACATTTCACCCTTCCGGCTATCACAACAGATACTACCCAGCACAGCGACGACGGCACTATCAAGAGCCGCTTCCGCCTGCATGACGGTCACATGGTCGAAGGGGTATTAATCCCGACTGACACCCGTCAGACGGCCTGCGTATCTTCTCAGGTGGGTTGCAGTCTGAGCTGCAAGTTCTGCGCAACCGGTTATATGGACCGCAAGCGTAACCTGGAATTTGATGAAATTTACGATGAAGTGGCCCTCCTGAACCAGCAGGCAATGGCAGCATATGGCAAAAAGCTCAGCAATATCGTATATATGGGTATGGGAGAACCGCTCCTGAACTATAAAAACGTATTGCAGTCTATCGAGCGTATTACTTCTCCGGATGGTCTGGGTATGTCTCCAAGACGTATCACAGTATCTACTGCCGGTGTTGCCAAAATGATCCGCCAGCTGGGAGACGATAAGGTAAAGTTCAACCTCGCATTATCCCTGCATGCTGCGAATGATGAAAAGCGCAGTCAGATCATGCCGATCAATGATACCAACAACCTCAAGGTATTGATTGAGGCATTGAACTACTTCTATAAAGAAACACAGAACCAGATCTCTTTCGAATATATTCTCTTTAAGGACTTTAACGACTCCTTCAAAGATGCCGATGAGCTGATCCGCATATACCGCCAGGTACCTGCAGATCTGGTCAACATTATTGAGTACAATCCAATTTCCAACGCCCGTTTCATGAAACCGGACGAGGATGTTGCCGAGGCATTTATGGAATACCTGTCAAGAAACAAGGTAAATGCCCGTCTTCGTCGTAGTCGTGGTAAAGACATCGATGCGGCCTGTGGTCAGTTGGCCAATAAAGGTTGATCAGTTTCCTGCACACAATTTTCAAAAACAAACAGATGAGAAAAAATACACCTGCTAAGAAAGGATTTTCCCCTTTCAAGGAAAATAAAAGCAGCAGTTCCAATAAAGGTGGTCAACGCTTTGGCAACACTGACCGCAAAAGAGGTGATGATGAAAAGCCGGGTCGCGGCGATAAAAGAGGTGAACGCCCTTTCCGCAGCGAACGCAGTGATAATGAAAACAATGGCCGCGAAGCCTCCAAAAGAGGTGAACGTCCTTTCCGTCCGGCGCGTAAAGACGACGATAACAAGGAGCGCGGAGATTTCAAAAGAAACGAACGCCCTTTCCGTCCGGCACGTAAAGACGATGATAACAAGGAACGCGGAGATTTCAAAAGAAACGAACGTCCTTTCCGTCCTGCACGTAAAGAAGATGATAATAATGACCGTGGAGACTTCAAAAAAAGTGACCGTCCTTTCCGTACCGAACGTAAAGAGAAAGACAGCGAGCACAAAGGTCCCCGTGGCTTCCGTAAAGACGGTGCTGAAAAACCAGCTTCCAAACGTCCTGAAAGAGATGAAAACGGCCGCAGACGTCGCATAGAACCTGTACGCAAAACTGCCAGCGGCAGAACGCCTTTCAAGCCAAAACCGCAGCAGGCAGACGATAGTGCTTTCCATGGCACTGACGATAAAAAAGCCGGTAAACGCGGTAGCAGAGACGAACGTCCTACACCAAGCGGCTTTAACCGTAAAAAATACTTTGATACTGCTAATGAACGTTTTGCCGGTAAACAGGATCGTAAACTGGCGACCAGAAGGGCACGCCATGAAGACGATTCATATGGCAAAAGATCATCAAAGAACGAAGAATCCGGTAATGCACCCGGCGAAATGCCCCTGAATAAATACATCGCACACTCCGGCCTCTGCTCCCGCAGAAAAGCAGTGGATTTTGTGAAAGAAGGAAAAGTAACTGTAAACGGCGAACTCGTTACTGAGCCGGCGTTTAAAGTAACTGCGAAAGATGAAGTGGCGATCAACAACAGAAAGATCAATATCCAGAAAAATCTGGTATACATCCTGTTGAACAAACCGAAAGGATACATCACAACTACTGATGATCCGGAAGGCCGTAAAACAGTTATGGAACTGATTCAGGATGCTACTACGGAAGAACAGCGTGTATATCCGGTAGGTCGTCTTGACCGTAATACTTCCGGCTTGCTGCTGCTCACCAATGACGGCGAACTGGCCCAGAAACTGGCTCATCCGAAACATAATATCAAAAAGATCTATCACGTAGGACTGAATAAACCACTGACCAAAGCACATTTCGAAAACATCTTACAAGGTGTAACACTGGAAGACGGTGTTGCCAATGTAGATGCACTGGGTTATGTGGAAGCTGGTGATAAAACACAGGTTGGTATAGAGATCCACAGTGGTAAAAACCGTATCGTACGCCGCATTTTTGAACATCTGGAGTATGAAGTGGAAAAACTGGACCGTGTTACCTACGCCGGCCTTACCAAGAAGAATATCAATCGTGGTAAATGGCGTTTCCTGACAGAAAAAGAGATCATCCTTCTGAAGCACTTTAAGTAAACTATGCGCATTAACGACATCATCATAAAAGAAACAGCAGATTTTGTTATTCTGAACAAACCTGCGGGTATGCTGACCATTCCGGACAGGCATGATAATCAGCTGGATTCCCTACAGGGATTGCTGAAAAAGCATTACGGTGAAATCTTCACTGTACACCGTCTGGATAAAGACACCAGTGGTGTGATCCTGTTTGCCAAAAATGAGACAGCACATAAATATTATTCCCAGCTGTTTGAAGGCCGTAACGTGAAGAAATTCTATAAAGGACTGGTAAACGGACAGTTACATCCGGAAACAGGCAGTGTGGATGAAGCCATCATGGAACATCCGACCATCAAGGGTAGAATGGTGACTAACAGAAAGGGTAAAAATGCCCTGACTGACTATCAGGTACTGGAAGCTTTTGGTCTCTACAGTCTGGTGCAATTACAGATCCATACAGGCCGTACCCACCAGATCCGTGTACATATGAAGCATCTGGGCCATCCGATCGCTGTAGACGAGCTATATGGCACTGCTGCGCCGGTTTATTTGTCTGCTATCAAGAAGAACTATAAACTGGGTAAAAGAGTAGAAGAAGAACGGCCGTTATTGAGCAGACTCGGACTGCATGCATGGCAGTTACAATTCAAAGATCAGCAGGGAGAAGAAAATGTGGTGGAAGCCCCACTGCCAAAAGATATTCAGGCAGTTGTAACGCAGTTGCGTAAAAACAGCGGCAGAAGCACTGAGCTGGTTTTATAAAAGAGCATATATACTATTGATATACAGGCGGTTTCGACAAGAGACCGCCTTTTTTTGTACCCGCATCTACCCTATCAGGTATTTAACAGATACGTATCAAGTCCACCTCATGTCCATTACAATCTCATTACAACCGTATTATCTATAGGTCTTAATCACAATATTAAAGGCGGTGCCGGGTATCTGTGGTACCTGAAACCGCCTTTACAGACTGGTATAAAAAGAAAAAACGGGGAGAAATCCCCGTTTCGTAAAAATCAAAAACCAACCATTAAAAAATCTTATGAATAAAAACCTGACACACGTCTGGTGCAGGTTTTAAACGGACAAGTTTGTCAATTTACCTACTTGTTAACAGCTTTCGGCCTTATTTGTTCGGCTGAGGAGTTGTTCTTAAGTAAGGCTTGATGATCTTGTGACCTTTCGGGAAGCGACCCGGAATATCTTCGGTTTTCACCGCAGGTGTCACGATAACGTCTTCACCGTCAACCCAGTTTGCAGGAGTCGCTACGCTATAGTTAGCAGTCAGCTGCAGAGAGTCGATCACACGCAGAATCTCGTTAAAGTTTCTGCCGGTTGAAGCCGGATAAGTGATCATCAATTTTACTTTTTTATCTGGTCCGATGATGAACAGTGACCTTACAGTGAAGGTTTCTGAAGCATTCGGATGAATCATATCATAAAGATCGGAAACTTTCCTGTCTTCGTCAGCGATAATAGGAAACTGAACATCTGTGTTCTGTGTTTCATTGATATCGTTGATCCAACCGAGGTGTTTTTCCAGAGGATCTACGCTCAGCGCCAGTACTTTAACATTACGCTTTGCGAACTCATCTTTCAGCTGTGCAGTTTTACCTAATTCGGTAGTACATACCGGTGTGTAATCTGCCGGATGGGAAAACAATACTCCCCAGCTATCTCCCAGGAACTCATAAAAATCAATATCACCTTGTGAAGTCTTAGCCTGAAAGTTCGGTGCGGTATCTCCTAATCTTAAGCTCATAAGTTCTCTTGTTTTAGAGTATTCAAAAATAGGATTTTCCTACAAATATTATAGACTTTACGATGATTTTTCAAAAAAAAATTCCCTGCCTGAAGAACAGGCAGGGCGGAGTTAAGACAAACAACTGGACGCAAAAGGTATCAGGGATAACGCTTACCTAAGAAGCGCAACACAACACCGTAGGGGTTACCGGGTCGCTTTTTCGGGGTTATCAGGGTTTTTCAGGGTTCATTCAGGGGTTCACGAGAATAGTACGGGGTATGAGTTTATAAGGTTCTTTCTTTCCAGGCATAATATGCCAGTGTAAATTTCAGATCGTCTGCCAGATCGGCTTTTTTTCGTGCTGCGTCTTCATCAAATTCCAGTTCAATATACCCGAGGTACAGTTCATAGCTTTTGTGAAGCATCTCCATACAATGGTCTATTTTTCTGACGTAATGGGGTACGCTGGCAGAAGGTAATGGGGTCACCTGCTCTATATAGTAGCATTCACCTGCTGTATATTCAACCCAGCTACCGTTTTCACGGTTTCCGGGGCGGGCTAACCTGAAATACATGTTATCAAACAACACTGCTTTTCCCAGCTCCATCTCCAGATCTATCATATCCGGGATCTGCTCCATGTTCTCCAGTTTCTGCACGATTATCATCTGCACAGCATCACTTCTGTCCTGCACATAGCGTAACATGGTATTTAACACTTCGTAGGTTGTAATGAAGTCACAACGCTGCCAGGTATCATCTTTTCTGATATGGCCCCAGAAGGTTAAATAATTGGTATCATCCAGGATGATCTGGCCAACTGATATTGCTTCGGAGGTACTAACAGTAGCGGTATTTGTCTGTTTCATAACCGATTAGTTGTTGATAACAATACAAAGATACCAGTGCAAAACGCAGAGAATTTGCGTAGCGAATTTTAACTATTTTTATCCTCTAAATATTTTCATGCATGCCTAAAAACAAGGATGCTGTTTCGCGTTATCGCTGGATAGACGAGCGTTTACGCAACAAGCGTTTGAGAAAACCCACCCTGGAGGATCTGATTGAGTTCGTATCCGGAAAAATGGACTCCACCATTTCCGTACGTACTATCCAGAAAGATATTCAGGACATGCGCCATGACCCCGAACTGAACTATAAGGCGCCTATCCTGTACGATCGCAGTACAGGCACTTATCGTTATACTGACGAAACATACTCTATCAATAGTCTGCCTATCGACGAAGCGGATCTCCAGGGGCTGGAAATCGCCATCGGTATACTGGAGCAATTCCGCAGTCTTCCTGTCATTGTGCAGTTTGAGGACGCTATCCTCAAAATAGCGACCAGTCTGAAAAAGAACAGGGAAGTGCTGGAGCACAAAGGACTGATCAAATTTGCCCGTACTACACAGTATAAAGGTGCTGCGCATATACCATTCATCGTAGATGCGATTAAAGGCAGAGAAGTGATACGTATCGCGTATCAGAGTTTTGACAGGAATGAGCCAAAAGAACATTGGGTAGAACCTTATCACCTGCGTGAATATCAGTACCGCTTTTACCTGATCGGTAAGAGTCAGAAAGCAAAAGGTGGTACGCTGCTGACATTCGCGCTGGACAGGATTGTAGACATATGGCCGACCAACAAAACATTCGACGAAAAGAACTTTGATGATGCCAGTTATTATCAGCATGCCATCGGTGTAACAGTACCACAGGGCGAACCGGAGAAAGTGATATTGGCCTTTACGCCATTGCAGGGCAAGTATATCAAGTCACAACCTATCCATCCTTCACAGCAGGTTGAAAAAGACAATGACAAGGAATGCCGTATTTCTATCAATGTTGTGATCAATCATGAGCTACAGATGTTGCTCCTGAGTTATGGCGCAAATGTGAAAGTGCTGCAACCTGCGGCACTGACAGAAAAGCTGGCAGCAGAAGCAAAAAAAATGCTGCAGAATTATTCATCATAAAATCATCCGGGCATGTCTACCTCTTTTCAAATATCGGGTAACCTGATAGACATTCTGCAACAGAAGATCTATCCTGCTACCATCACTGTTGAAAACGGCCGTATCGCCGGTATTACAGAAGACACTATTACACATGAACAATATCTGTTGCCGGGTTTTGTTGATGCGCACGTACACGTGGAAAGCTCTATGCTTACGCCCTCACAATTCGCCAGACTCGCTGTGGTACATGGCACTGTTGCCACCGTTTCAGATCCGCATGAAATAGCGAATGTACTCGGTGTACAAGGTGTTGAATATATGCTGGACAACGGAAAGACTGTTCCTTTTAAATTCTGCTTTGGTGCACCTTCCTGCGTACCTGCCACGATCTTTGAAACAGCAGGTGCTGAAGTAACGGTAGCAGATGTGGAAGCTTTACTGCAAAAACCGGAAGTGCTCTATCTTACCGAGATGATGAACTTTCCGGGTGTATTGCATGAACAAGCGGATGTAATGGCTAAAATCGCAGCTGCAAAACGTATTGGCAAACCTGTTGACGGACACGCACCGGGTCTGCGTGGAGAAGATGCAAAAAAATATATCGCTGCCGGTATCAGTACGGATCACGAATGTTTTACTGCAGCAGAAGCACTCGATAAACTGCAATACGGCATGCATATCCTGATCAGGGAAGGCAGCGCTGCGCGCAATTTCGACGCGCTCATACACCTTTTGCATGATCACCCTGAAAAGATCATGTTCTGTAGTGATGATAAACATCCGGACAATCTTGTGGAAGGGCATATTGATGCATTGGTAAGAAGAGCACTGGCATTGAAGATCGATCTGTTTAAAGTATTACGTGCTGCCTGTGTGAATCCCGTATTACATTACAAGATCCCTGCAGGGTTATTACGTGTAGGCGATCCTGCTGACTTTATCATTGCAGATCATCCTGATACATTTAACATCAAAGCTACTTATATCAATGGTGAGCTGGTAGCACAAAATGGAGAAACGCTGATTCCGTCTGTTATTGCACCGGTGATCAACAACTTTTCCTGCACACCGAAATCAGGTAGTGATTTTCGTATTACCGCTGACGGTATAACAGCAAAAGTGAAAGTGATTGAGGCACTGGATGGTCAACTGATCACCAATAGTTTTACAGAGACTTTACCGGTAACAAATAATCAGTTATTCTCATCAACAGAAAAAGACATACTGAAGCTGGCTGTGGTGAACCGTTATCAGGAAGCGCCTGTTGCATTAGGTTTTATCAGGAACTTTGGCTTTAAACAAGGTGCTATTGCATCTTCTGTAGCACATGATAGTCATAATATCATTGCAGTGGGTGTAGATGATGAAAGCATTGCGCAGGCTGTCAATGCAGTCATTGCACACAAAGGAGGCGTGAGTGTGGTCAGCAATGGTGAAGTAAGTATATTGCCTTTACCTGTTGCCGGATTGATGAGTAATCTGGATGGTTATGAAGTCGCCGCACAATACAGTCAGCTGGATAAAGCGGCGAAAGCGCTGGGCAGTAAACTGGATGCGCCATTCATGACATTATCGTTCATGGCACTGTTGGTGATTCCTCATTTGAAACTGAGTGATAAGGGGCTGTTTGACGGGGATAACTTCAGTTTTACAGCAGCTGTTTTATAAGAGATAATCAAAATTGCAGGTATATGCGCGCATATACCTGCAATTTGTTTGTTATACTGCCCACAAAGCGCCACCCACACTATCTTTCTCTGCACCTGTTACAGTTGCCAGTGCATTGGGCTCCTGTCTCCAGCGTAATGCACCTGACAAAGCAATCATCAGTGCATTTCTGAAAGGTTCGTCCTGTACAGTTACCGTGATATTCTGCGCCTGTAGGGCCTGTTGTATGGTCGCTACGAGGTAAGTATTTTTTGTACCACCACCTGTCAGCAGGAGCGAGTGGGTTGCTCCTTCTTCCTGTGGCGTCAGTTGCTGTACAGCTGCTGATATTTGCGCGGCAATATGATGGGTATATGTATTCAGTTTACCTTGTGTTGACAGCTGGTGTTGCTGGATCATCGGCAGAATAGTACCTGTTCCGAATTTTGCAGCCAGTGTCTTTGGATATTTTTCTTTGTAGAAAGCGAGACCGTTCAGCGCATCCAGCAGGTTCTGATCAGTGACGCCGCCGGCAGCCAGTTTACCTTCTTCGTCAAATGCGCGGCCCAGCATTCCCGCCAGGGTATCCAGCACATAATTAGCCGGGCAAACATCAAAGGCGACCAGCTGACCATCCTTTTCGGCAGCGATGGAGGCATTTTCTCCCAGATTCACGCGGAAACGATAATCAGGGAACAGCAGTTGTTCTGCTATTGGTAATATTGGTCCGCCTTTTCCGCCAAGGGCGATGTCCATTGCACGCAGATCACTGATTACAGGCAAGCCGGTAACAGCCGCAATCGCAGCGCCATCTCCCAGCTGAGCGGTCATTTTCTGTGCCGGCACATGAAACACGGTATGTCCGTGCGCCGCAATAAAATGTACTTTATGATCCAGTTCATGCTGTGTAATGAACTGATTGATAGCATGACCGGTAAAATGGCCATATTCAGCATGAAGCAACAGATAATCCCGGGCAGACAGATCTGCCGCAGCACTTAGTTTTTCCTCCCATTCGGAGGTATATGCCAGGCGTTCCGCCGCCTTTATTTCATAAGTCCATTTTCCACGTACTTCTGTCAATGCCACAAAAACCAGGTCCAATCCTGCCAGCGAAGTGCCTGACGTTACGCCAATTACATTATAAACCATGCGGTAAAATTTGTGCAAAAGTAAATAATGTGCCGCTTTCATAATTTTTTTTCGGGTTTTATGGAATCAGTGGGTAGTACTGCATCTTAAATGCGGACTCAAAACAATGTGCCATGCAAAAACATCTCACTCTTCTGCTCCTGGGCTTTATGGCTTTCAGTATGGCAGGTATACCTCATGAAGGATTTGCACAATCGACCTCCTCAACATCTCCTGTTGCTAAAACAGTCAAAATAAAAGGCCGGGTTATCGATAGTAATGACAAGACGCCCATTTCCGGCGCCACGGTCAAGATAGGCGGGAAAAATAGCAGACAAGGTGTAGCCACCAACAGTGATGGCGGCTTTGAGGTACTGATAGATACGACAACGGTCATATATGTCACGTACATCGGGTACACATCCCAAACGCTTACGTTGCAGAAAAATATGGCAGGATCAACATTCAATATCCGTCTGAAAGCAGATAATAAAAGTCTGAACGAAGTGGTGGTTACAAGGTCTGACAAACGGATGAGAACAAAAGAAGTGGAAGCTGCGGAATCAGCTCCGATGATAGCGTACAATTATGTAACAGTTAACAATCCGGCAATCTATGGATCAAGGGCGCCACAGGCCAATACAGAAGACTATAGTCCTGTGAATGAAAACAGCTTCCATACTGTTACCAGCGATCCGCTCAGCACCTTCTCTATCGATGTGGACAGGGCGTCTTATTCCAACATACGTCGTTTTCTGAATGAAGGCAATATGCCGCCAACAGATGCGGTGAGAGTAGAGGAAATGATCAACTATTTTGATTACAAATACAGTAATCCGACTAATAATGCACCGGTGGCTGTACATACTGATATGGCAGTGTGTCCGTGGAATACGGCGCATCAGCTGGTACGTATCGCCTTAAAAGGAAAGGATGTGGCAAAAGACAACCTCCCTCCTTCCAATCTCGTATTCCTGATCGATGTATCAGGTTCTATGAGTGATGCTAATAAACTGCCACTGGTAAAACAGGCATTCAAATTACTGGTTAACCAGTTAAGACCAGTGGACAGAGTGGCGATTGTGGTATATGCGGGTGCTGCAGGACTGGTACTCCCTTCTACTTCCGGCGAACATAAAACAGCTATACTGGATGCACTGGACAAACTCGAAGCCGGAGGATCCACTGCCGGCGGAGCAGGTGTACAACTGGCCTATAAAACTGCTGCTGAATATCTGCTGAAGAACGGTAATAACCGTGTGATCATTGCGACAGACGGAGACTTTAATGTAGGACCTTCCAGCGATGGTGAACTGCAACGCATCATTGAGAAAGAACGCGAAAAAGGTATATTCCTTTCCGTACTGGGTTTTGGTATGGGCAACTACAAAGACAACAAGCTGGAACTGCTGGCTGATAAAGGAAACGGTAACTATGCCTATATCGACAATTTTGAAGAGGCACGCCGCACATTTGCTACCGAATTCGGCGGTACGTTGTTTACCATTGCGAAAGATGTAAAGCTGCAGGTGGAGTTTAACCCTAAGTATGTACAATCGTACAGGCTGGTCGGTTATGAAAACAGATTACTTAATAATGAAGATTTCAATGACGATAAGAAAGACGCCGGTGATATGGGTGCAGGCCATACTGTGACAGCCCTGTACGAAATTGTACCGGTAGGCGTCAAGACCGGTCAACCGACGGTAGACCCGTTGAAATACCAGCAGCAACAGCCTGTGGCCGGTAATAACACGGAAGTGCTAACTGTAAAGCTGCGGTATAAAAACCCAGCGGACAGCAGCAGTCAGCTGATTTCGCAGGTATTACACTGGAAACAGCAGGATATCAGCACTGCACCGGAAGATTTCCGTATGGCCACTGCAGTTGCGGATTTCGGACTGTTACTGCGTAATTCCGAACACAAGGGCAATGCCAGCTATGAACAGGTACTGAAACTGGCTGGAAATGCACGCGGGACGGACGAAGAGGGATACAGGGCGGAGTTTATTCAATTGGTAAAAAAAGCGCAATTAATCAGTAACAATCATGGCACAAAATAGTTCGTTTTAGCCGGCCTTTCTTCCTTGTTTTTCCCGGGTGGTTCAGGGTTTTCGGATCCTGAACCACATTTTCGTTGCATTATTGTTATTTAGATTTCCAGGCTCTGAAAATTTTGGTATTTTGCACTCATGATAGTGAATCTAAGTAGTACCAATTCGTTAGTAGGAGAATGGTTGAGTGAGATTAGAAGCGCAGAAATCCAGACAGACCGTATGCGTTTCAGACGCAATATGGAAAGAGTGGGTGAAATTGCGGCTTACGAGATCAGCAAGACGTTGGAATACGAGGAGAAAGAGATACAGACGCCGCTTGGTATTGCCAACTGCCGGGTATTAAAACAACAACCCGTTCTTGCTACTATCCTGAGAGCAGGCCTGGCATTACACCAGGGTTTGCTGCACTACTTTGATAAAGCTGATCATGCCTTTATTTCTGCTTACCGTAAGCATAAACACGACGGCACATTTGATATCAATCTGGAGTACGTATCCAGTCCGTCTATTGATGATCAGGTGGTTATACTTTCTGACCCCATGCTTGCAACCGGCGCTTCTTTGGTGAAAACCATCGAACACCTGCAAAGCCTGGGTAAACCTAAGCATATCCACCTCGTAGTAGCCATCGCCTGTACCGTAGGAATTGAGTATGTACAAAGACACGCCGACAGTAATCTGAGCATCTGGGCCGGTGATATTGATGATGAACTAACGGCCAAAGGATACATTGTTCCAGGACTTGGAGATGCCGGAGACCTCGCATTTGGAAACAAGCTACAGCAGTAAAAACCAGTTATTCGTGAGAATGGATCAATTTCAAAAAAATTGAGTAGTCAGCCAAATAAAAACAAGACTGTTTAAGCATTCATTTATAACACTTTAGGGATTTCTCTAACACAATGTTATATATTTTTAATTTGGAATATGAGTATCATTGTGTACCTTCACATGGAACCATGAGAAAACCCTATACTTATAAGTATTTTTTTATGAAAAAAGTGTTGCTGTTTTTCACGATTGCCCTTTATCTGATGAACCCGGCCAGGGCGCAGGACCCGCATTTTTCGCAGTTCTTCGCTTCCCCGCTCACACTTAATCCGGCAATGACCGGCCTGTTTTCAGGCGATTTTCGTGTCTCAGGGAACTATCGTTCACAGTGGAGAAGTATTTCGACTCCATTTACCACCGGAACCGCAGCAGTGGACTTCGGCATTCTGAAAAATGTACTGTCTTATACTGACATCTGGGGTGTTGGTATAATGGCGATGTACGACAGAACAGGCGGTGGTGCATTGACCTCTACATACCTGAGCTTTAGTACAGCCTATCATAAAGGATTGGATCCCGAAGGTAACCACACCCTGGCAGTAGGTCTGCAGGGAACGTTGGTACAAAAGCGCCTGGACCAGACGAAACTGGTATTCGAAAACCAGATCGACAATAACGGATACAATCCGGCTATTCCAAGCGGCGAAACTTTTGTCAATCCGACCATCTCTTACTTCGATCCAAATATTGGTATCCTGTATAATGGTCTTGTAGGCGAATCTTCCAATATCTATGTAGGTGCTTCCTATTATCACATTACACAGCCTACCGAAACTTTCATGGCGCAGAACAACAACCGCCTGACTTCAAGGTATACTGTGCATGGTGGTGGTTCTGTACCTGTGAATGGTGCGAACCGCATTCACTTCAGTGCATTGTACATGAAACAGAGTACTGCATCTGAGTTCTCCTTCGGTGGTGCTTACGGCTTCAACCTGAATGGAGATGATGAAAACCCGACTACCTTCTACCTTGGTAGCTGGTATCGTATAAAAGATGCGATCAACCCTTATATAGGTCTTGAGATCAACGGTTTCACCATCGGTGCTTCTTATGACACCAACGTATCTACGCTGAAACCTGCCTCTAACTATCGCGGTGGTATGGAGTTGTCCATTATCTATGTGCATAGACGCAATGAAGGAAGCAAATACAGAACTCTCTGTCCGAGGTTCTGATCTGATAAAAAGATATTTCAAAAGAACCTGCCAGTTGCATAAGCTGGCAGGTTTTTTATTGTCCGTATATATTTTTTAACATTGTTCCACTGATTTTTAGTTACTTACAACCGGATCAATGCTTATAGCGAATAACTAACCACTAAAATCCAGGATTTTGTTTTCATTCAGAGAAGTACTGGCGGCCATTCAGGCATATGGGAAGGCACATCAGTTTATTATGCAGCACAGGTTATGGAAGTGGATACTTGTGCCCGGTATCCTTTACTGCATACTATTTATGACAGGCAGCTATTTTGTCTGGGGATATTCCGGAGAGTTTGTTGAATACCTTTTTAACCTCCTTCCACTTAAAATATGGATACAGGATCTTGAAAGTAGCTGGGTCAGTTTCTTTTTTATTCTACTGGCCTTCTCTATCAGGATTATGATATTGCTATTATATTTTTCCTATTACAAATATCTCTTTCTGATATTGGGTTCTCCCCTGTTTGCCTATCTATCGGAAAAGACGGAGGCGATATTGGAGAGACGCGATTTCCCATTCAGCATGCAGCAGTTCCTGAAAGACATGGGCAGAGGTATTGTAATATCACTGCGTAACATGTTGTATCAGACCATCTGTGTAATATTCCTGATCATATTGTCTTTCATACCGATCGTCGGTTGGATCACACCACTCTTTGCGTTCTTTATAGAGTGTTATTTCTATGGTTTCTCCATGGTCGATTACAGTTGTGAAAGACATCAAATGAGTCCGAAACAAAGCATCCGTTTCATCAAAGGACACAGAGGTATTGCGTTGGGCAACGGGATGGTATTTTACATCCTCATGTTCATTCCAATACTGGGATGGGTAATGGCTCCTTCCTATGCAGTCATTGCCGCCACTATTCACTTATCCGACAAAAGATTATTGCATGGCGCAACCTGGTAAGGTATACCTGATCCCTACTGTATTAAGTGCAGACACATTACATACCATCCCTGCGTATGTAACACCGGTGGTACAGCAGATCAGCGTATTCTTTGTGGAGAATGAACGTACAGCCAGAAGATATCTGAAGGCGCTTGATAAAAGCATTAATATCGATGCTTTGCAATTATTGCTGATGTCAGAACATCAGCCTCCTGATACTGCGCTGGCCAAACAGCTACTTTTATCCGGTAAGGATATTGGTGTGATCAGTGAAGCGGGTTGTCCGGCGATTGCTGATCCGGGACATCTTGTTGTGCAGGTGGCACATGCGATCGAGGCACCTGTCATTCCGATGGTGGGGCCAAACTCTATGCTGCTTGCATTGATGGCTTCGGGTATGAATGGGCAGAACTTTCAGTTTGTCGGCTATCTGCCGGTAAAGCCGCCTGAAAGAATCAAAGCAATCCGTGACCTTGAAATGCAGTCACAGAAAAAACAACAAACACAGCTCTTCATAGAAACGCCTTACCGCAATAATCAGTTGCTGAAGGATATACTGGATAACTGTAAAGACAGTACGCAGATATGCGTGGCTGCTGATATTACAGGCCCGGAAGAGTTTATCCGAACGAAGACGGTAAAAGCATGGAAACAGGCTTTACCGGAGCTGCATAAGAAACCGGCGATCTTTCTGATGTTGGCGCAGTAAGATAATTAAGTACTGCTGTATTACCTTTCACCTGATGAATATACTGCTTACAATAAAACAATAGCCTGATCTAATGACAGATCAGGCTATTGTTTTATAGCAGGCTGCCATAAGCAGCTGAATGTTTAATTGCTAATAATTGACGTCTCTCACCGTAATCACACTATCTACAATAAAATTGCTAAACCCTCTCCATGGTACTGCGCCGAGGTATTCCTTGTAATGCAATTCTACAAACTTACCGCTGGCTGTCATTAACTTTTGTGCGATACGTTCGTCTGCTACTGAAAACTGGAACTCATTGGATTGCAGGGCACCGGGTTGTTTAGAGCGATAACCACTCTGAATGAGGCGGCCTTCATAGGTTTTGAAGACATAGCCTTTCTCCACGAAATAGTTTAGTTCTCCGGCTTTCACGCCGCGGCCAAATACAAAGTAGTACTTGTACAGAAAGAACGCTACCAATGCGAGGAGCACACCTCCGATTACCATAAAAAGAAATCTGCGCATATTGTTTATTTGATCAGGTAAGGATTACAATCCATATTTATCGATCAGGTAGATCAATCCTGTCATGCTGAATGCACCCAGCTCCAGTTCTCTCTTATTCACGGCTTCAAAGGTATCGTTCGCAGCATGATGCAGGTCGAAATAACGCTGGGAATCAGGCATCAGTTCTCCCATTGGGGTACCAATTGCTTCGTACAGTTCTCCCACGTCTACGCCACCGCCAACAGCTGTAAAATCATATACATCATATGGCAGGAACAGCGGCGCCCACGAAGCGATCTTTGCACGCTTTTCATCAGGCATCATCAGGGAGAAACCACGTGGGGTAAAACCACCGGCATCACTTTCCAGTGCGAATATATGATGCTCTCCCTTTGCTTTTGCTACTTCTGCATATTTCTTACCACCACGGGTACCATTTTCTTCATTTGCAAAGAGTACAACACGGATAGTATGCTTTGGTTTAATACCCAGAGCCTTGAATGCGCGTAACAGTTCTACGGACTGTACACAACCGGTACCATCATCATGTGCCCCTTCATTTACATCCCATGAATCGAGGTGACCACCTACGGTAATGATCTGGTCAGGCTGTTCAGTACCACGGATCTCTCCGATCACGTTATGGCCAGTCGTATCAGGCAGCATTTTACAGCTGGTACGGAGATATAATTTCAGGTCGGACTCACCTTTCAGACGGTTGCTCAGCAGATCAGCGTCTTCCAGACCAATTGCCACAGCAGGGATCTTTGGAAAAGCTTCATCATACTTCATAGCGCCTGTGTGAGGAAGGTTGTTGGCACCATGCGTCATGGAACGGACAACTACCGCCACCGCACCATATCTGGCAGCCCGGCTGGCACCCTGACCACGGTATTTTACCGCATCGCCATAAGATTCGAATGTACGGATCAGCTCCGGTTTGAAGTGATAGTTATAGAAAACGATCTTGCCTTTGATCTCATCTTTTTTTGCCTCCAGGTCTTCAAAAGAAGCGATTTCAATTACCGTTGCAGTAATACCAGCTGGCGCACTGCCTACAGAGTTACCGAGGGCCAGTACGTTTAAAGGGGGTATAAAGTCGCGACGACGGGAAATAATACGGACTTCCTCCTTCGCACCCCTTACCCAGTGCGGTACCTGACAGGCCTGCAGATACACGGTATCAGCGCCTGCATCCTTCAATACCTTTTCACCCCATTTCTCTGCTTTCACCATCTGTGGCGATCCAGCAAGACGGCCGCCTACCTGCTGGGTAAGCTCTTTCAGATTGGCATATGCCTTACTGTGTGTCAACACTTCGTTAGCAAGGCTTCTTAAGGCCAGGGAATCATTCTCTTTCTGTTGTGCACATACCGGAACGGTGATGGCCAACAGTGCCGGCAGCAGGTAATTTCTCATAAACACAGTCAATTTTAAAGGACTAAAACTAATTAAATAAGCCTGTTATTCAAATGGGTCACTCATACATTAATCGGACAAGACAACCTTAACATGCCGCTAATCCCAATTACAGGGGGTAGCTAATTAAAATGTTATAATTTTGTAGTCTGTAATTAACGTAAAAACTGTGTTCTGCGTGAAGCGTTCTGCATTTCGATGCTAAACGTCTGGCACTGACGTTTAGCGTTTTAAAGTTTTAAATAACAACACATGCGAATTGGAATAGTATGTTACCCTACTTATGGGGGTAGTGGCGTACTGGCAACAGAACTGGGGAAGGCACTGGCGGATAAGGGACATATGGTCCATTTTATCACTTACCAGCAACCTGTGCGACTCAATGCCTTTCATGCCAATATATATTATCACGAGGTGCAGGTTCCTACTTACCCGCTATTTGATTTCCCTCCCTACGAGTCTGCACTGAGCAGCACAATGGTAGACGTCATACTGAATCAGCAGCTGGATCTGCTGCATGTACACTATGCCATTCCGCATGCATCTACGGCTTATCTGGCCAAACAGATCGTGAGCAAGCAGGGCCGTACTGTACCGTTTATCACAACGCTCCATGGTACGGATATCACCCTGGTGGGTAAAGACAAGACCTATGCACCGGTAGTTACTTTCTCTATTAATGAGTCAGATGCTATTACGGCTGTATCTAATAATCTCCGCGAAGAGACCTATAAATCATTCCAGATCGAGAAAGATATCGAGGTCATTTACAACTTTGTGGATACCGAGCGCTTCAAACGCCGGGCTTCAGAACTGATGCATTTCAGGAATGCGATTGCGCCTAACGGCGAAAAAATACTACTGCACGTATCCAACTTCCGTAAGGTAAAGCGTGTGCCGGATGTGGTAAAAGTATTCCAGAAGGTAAGAGAAAGAGTCCCTTCCAAACTACTGCTGGTAGGCGATGGTCCGGACAGACCAGCGATTGAGGCAATGTGCCGCGAGATGAATCTCTGCGGAGACATCCGTTTTGTTGGTAAACAGGAACAGCTGGAAGATGTAATGTCAATTGCTGACCTTTTTGTACTGCCTTCTGACTATGAAAGCTTTGGTCTGGCGGCACTGGAAGCCATGGCAGCAGAAGTACCGGTTATTTCCTCAAATGCAGGCGGTTTACCGGAAGTAAATATTCATGGCAAAACGGGTTTCCTGAGTCCGGTAGGCGATGTTGATAGCATGGCAGATAATGCCATTAAGTTGCTGGAAGACGAGAAATTACTGGCCGCAATGCGTAAAGGTGCACTTGAACAGGCACAACGTTTCCATATTGACAATATCATCCCGCAATATGAGGCCTTGTATGAAGAAGTGATGAACAGAGCGTTGGAATCTGTTGATAAATAAGTCTTTAAGATTTTTATATAAAAGCGGCGGTCAGTATGTACTGACCGCCGCTTTTTATTATCCGGGAAACCAATGCTTTAGATACATTGGTAATGCTGTGCGTCATACAGATGGCAGACCTTCATTTTCGCTTAATAAAAACGAAGAATGGGCATTAAAAAAGCCTCCGGAATCAGATTCCGGAGGCTTTTTTAATATGTTAAGCACTTTGGTTATTTTTTTCTGATCCAGAACTCAGGGTTCTGTTTCTGTATACCTCTGTAGATCTGCAGTTCTACCTCTCCGAGGTTTTCCAGTTCATTGGTACCCGCTGTACCAATCACCTGACCAGTACTAACCCTATCCCCTGTTCTTACATTTACGCTCTGCAGACGGGCATAGTTGGTAAAATACTGACCATGTCTGATAATTACCAGTGAGCCACCCCCCGGAATCACAGCTACAGTTCTTACCTCACCCTGGAAGATTGCCTTTACTGGTGCTCCTTTGCCGGTTCCGATGATCACACCGTCATTCTCTACCGTAATTCTTTCAATTACAGCATGTTGCTGACGACCGAAATGTCCGATGATATGCCCGGAGCTTACCGGCCATGGCAGTTTACCACGATTGCTTTCAAAACTTTCTGACAATGCCAGTGCCTCTGGTGTTGCTTCCAGTACGTTCTCTGTACGTACAGGTTTTTCCGGTTCCGGAGCAGGCGTAGCTACCGGTGGCTTTGGCGCAGGTTCAGCTGGTTTTGGATCCGGTTTATCCGGTTTATTATCGTTAGCCGCGACAGCATTATTGTTATTTGCATTCTGGGCAGCCTGAGCGGCAGCTTTTGCGGCGGCGGCATTTGCAGCAGCAAGGGCAGCAGCTTTTTTAGCAGCTTCTTCTTTTCTGCGCTTTTCGTCAGCAGCAGCTTTACGTTTAGCAGCCGCTTCCTCTTCTGCCTGTCTGCGGGCGATCTCTATCTCACGACGGATAACCGCCTGAATAGCAGCCTGTACTTTCTGCGCATCTTTTTTGTTCTTGGTGATATCCGCCATCAACTCTTTCTCACGTCCCTTCAGATTCGTCAGTACCTTGTCTTTCTCCTTCTTATCCGTTTCAAGGATGGTACGTTGCTCCTGTTCTACTTTCAGGGTACCAGAACGTTTTTCTTTCTGTTCCTGCAGACTTTCAATCTTCTTACTCAGCAATACTCTGGTTTCCAGAATATTGTCAGCCTGCCGGCGGCGATAATCCCGGTATTGTTTCAGGTATTGGTATCGCTTGATAGCGTCGTTGAAGGTCTCGGCGGAGAAAATAAAGTTTAGCATGTCATAGGTGCTGCGGTTCTTATACGCATATACGACCAGCTGTGCATACTGGGACTTCAGAGTATCCAGATCTTTCTCGAGGGTTTTAATATCCCTGTAGGCGGAGTTGATATCGCCATTGATGAAGTTGATCTCTTCGTTGATGTTATTGATAAGACGGGTACGTAAAGTGATTTTATCACGTAAGGCTCTCAGCTGGCTTACGCTTTCACGGGTAGACTTCTTTGTATTTTTCAGCGCTTCATTCGCTTCATCGATTTCACGCTGTAGTTCTTTTTTTCTATGCTCGAGTTCCTCCCGCGACAATTGGGGAGCCTGTGCTTTCAGCAAGGCCGGTAGTAAACCTAAGATCAATACAAACGGGAAAAACTTCTTCAGATTCAGCATGATGGTTTTAAAGATAGCTGCAAAATAGCAATTTACAAATTTCAGGTACATTCCAATACATTCCTACTCTCTCGAATAACCGGAGGGAATCGTGAATGGAAAGCTTAACGGCTGTTCGAAATCTATTTTGTTAAATTCCATATTGATCTTTGTGTAGTTCTTCTCTTCCACAAAAACCCGCCTGAGGGTAGCAAATTTAACTTTATCCAATGATTTGTATTCACCATAGGTGAGTTCTATCGAACGTTTGCGTGTACTGTCTTTATCCATCACCTTGCTTTGTTGCAGTACATAGTCATCAGCAAACACATTGAACAGGCTGGTGAACATGGTACTATCACAGGTAAAAGATATTACAGATGGTGTTTTTACTACCTGATATACTGAGTCAGTGAGATAGATAGGATTACCAATAATCAGGTCCTGCAGCGTCTTAAAATCAAAAGGAATATTCAGCAGATCCTTTGCGTTTTTCATGTCGCGCAGGTATGCGATTTTATGAAATTTATCGATTGCTTTCAGACTATCCGGAGTGATAATTGCTCTGGCAACTTCTCCGATAATCGGTGCAGATACGGAGATCCAGATAATGCTGTCTTTATGCATACGCATGTTGGCGTTAATGCCTGACATCTGTTTGGCTTCCGTTTCGAAATCAACCTTTAGTTTGGCGGAGAAGGTGTTAAAACTGATATAATTGCCCCGCAGTTTTGCGAGCATTTCTTTATTGAAAGTATTTGCTGCAGCAATGGATGCGCTATCTGCTGCTGATGCCTGATGATGAGTGGTATCCGTTACCGGAAAAGAGGTCCCTGCTATCTGGCGGCTATGCCTGCATGAAAAGAGTCCCGTGCTTACAATACCTAATACTATCAGTGCTAATGTTTGCTTCATCATGATCTTTAATTCAATACATTCCCTTTTTCACCGGGAAGTTCGCTATTCCCTTTCGGTTGCAAGTATATACCGTTTTTCTGCAATTTTGCGGGCTAAACCTACCGAATTCGCCCCCTTTTGTTTGGCCAGCTGCCAATATTCAAGGGCTTTATCTACTTCATGGAGATTAAACAGGATATCTCCATAGTGTTCCAGCATTCCAGGATTGTCCCGGGCGTCATCATGCTGTAACGCCTTTTCCATCCACTCTTTCGCCTGTTCATAACGGGCCATACGGAAAAGGATCCAGGCGTAGGTATCCATAAAATTGGCGCTTTCAGGTTCCAGCTCCAGCGAGCGTTTTGACATACTTTCTGCCTTATTCAGCTGTTCTCCTCTCAGGGAGAGATAATAGCTGAAATTGTTCAATACGAGTGCGTCATTAGGTCTGATCGCCAATGACTTGTCATAACAGCTATCTGACAACTGATGCTGACCGGTGGCATGATATGCATCCCCCAACAGAGAATAAACATCTGCCCGGGTGCCTTTATCACCATTGTTTCCGGTCTGTACAGCCATATTTAGCGCATCTATAGATGCAGGATAGTTTTGCAGCAAAAAGTTAGCCACCCCTTTGAAATAATGGCCCATAAATTCCTTTGGAAAGCGCTCTGAAACTATTGAGCTCACTTTCAGAAGGTTAGCCGGATCTTCCTGACGGGAATAAATCCACATCAGCTGATACCACACGGTAAAACGTGTAGAATCCAGTGTGACGGCTTTGTTATAATCCATCAGGGCACTATCCAGCATACCGGCCTGAGAAAACATATCAGCCTGCAATGCATAGGCTTTTGCTTCTTCCGGATGTGCATTGATCACCAGCTGTGACAGTTGCAGTCCTTCTTTTAATTTACTGGTATCCAGCTTCTGCATTTGCAGATAAGGATACACATAAGCAACTTTCTCGTCAATGCTGTAATCAGGATTGGCAAAGGCACGGGTCAGGTATTTCCAGTATTGTGCCATATCACCATTCTTCTTCGCATAGCCGGACAATGCTATCAATGCCCGCGGATTGGTGGAATCACGCTCCAGCACTTCATTGTAAATAGCTGTTGCTTCTTCCACACGATCGTTGGAATTGTAAATATCACCAAGGATGAGATAGTATCTAACTTCTTCCGGGTTCTGATTGATGAGCTTCTGTACTTCTGCAGCAGCATCATCTATACGGTTCAGTTTAAGATATAACCGCTGCTTCTGAAAGGCCAGTTCTTCTACCAGACCTGTTCTTGCCTCAAGCGTATCAAAGACGGCCAGTGCGGCTTCTGTTTTATCTGCTTTGGAAAGGAACATCCCTTTATTGTAGATATACTCTTCATTTTCGGGATATCTTTTAGCCAGACGGTCGTATACTGCAGCAGAACTATCAAACTGTGCATTGACACCGAATGCATCTGCCAGTGTGATCTGGAACCACTTATTGGCAGTATCCATACTGGCTGCTCTGCGGGCAAAGCCCAGTGCGTATTGCGGATTGCGCACCTCGATGAAGAGGCGGGCCAGCTCGTAATAGGCAGTAGGATTGTTCCTTTTCAGGCGCAGGTAGTCAGAAAACTGGGTAATAGCAGTGCGGTAGTCGCCGAGGAGTTTGGAGCGTTCTGCAGAGAAAAAAAGGCTGTCGGCTCTTTGCTGCAGGAGTGATGAGTCCCGGATGACGTGTACTGTCCGGGAGGAAGACTGACGGGAGGCAACGGATTTGCCGGTGCGGCAGGCGGAACCCAACACACAACAAAAACCTGCCAGTAACAAAGACAACCGGCTTACGCGTCTGCAGAAAGCCGGCAGACTGTTTATTACGGGCAAGGTTTTATCGTTATTGTGGGTTCTGAACATTTATTAAGATTTACCGGTGTGGCCAAAACCGCCGGCACCACGTTCTGTTTCTGTGAGCAGTTCAACTGCTTCCAGCCGGGCCTGTACAAATGGTGCGATCACCATCTGTGCGATCCTTTCACCGTGGGCGATTGTCTGTGGCTCGTTGGACAGGTTGATCATGATGACCTTGATCTCTCCTCTGTAATCCGCATCAATTGTGCCGGGTGTATTCAGGAGTGTTAAACCCTGTTTGATCGCCAGACCGCTACGTGGCCTGATCTGGGCTTCGTAGCCGGTAGGTAGTTCCATGAACAGGCCGGTAGGAATAAGCATCCTTTCCAGAGGTTGTAAAGAAATAGCTGTTTCCAGGTTAGCCCTGAGGTCCATTCCTGCCGCTTCTGCTGTGGCATAGGCCGGTAGCGGATTTGCGGATTTATTGATGATTTTAACTGTAATAGCTGCCATTGATGCAAAGGTATTTTAAATAGTCCATAGTCAGAGGACTACAGACAATTGGTTGATTTACGATAAGTTATCAGGCTTTTTCCAGAAGTACGGTGGCATATGCTACCACTCCTTCCTCACGCCCTACAAAGCCGAGTTTCTCCGTAGTGGTGGCTTTGATAGACACTTCCTCTGTTGAGATATTCAGGATACCGGCAATGGTTTCCTGCATCTGTACAACGTAGGGTTTGATTTTAGGCGCCTGCAGGCATAATGTACTATCAATATTTACCACCTGGTAACCTTTCTCATTGATCAGTTCCAGTGTGCGTTTCAGCAGTATTTTGCTATCAATGTTCTTGTACGTGTTGTCTGTATCAGGGAAATGAAGACCGATATCCCCGAGACTGGCAGCTCCCAGCATAGCATCGCAAATGGCGTGTAACAGCACATCCGCATCACTATGTCCCAGAGCGCCCTTGTGGTGTGGTACCAATACTCCACCCAGCCAGAAATCTCGTCCTTCTGTTAACTGGTGAAAATCTACCCCTAGCCCGATGCGCAATTTAGTCATGACAGATGTATAAACTTTGAAATATAAGCTTTAAAAAGCTAAAGTTATCGCAAATTAAAAATCCTCCGGCGATTTCCGGAGGATTCTTATATTTTAAAAAAACATTAACTATTTCAGTTCCAGTGATTACCAGGTGTTGCTGTTATCTTCTTCATGGTGATCCAGGTCGAAGATCAGGGAGAAACGCAGGGTGTTGGACAGCGGGTTACGCTGAATACCGTTACCGGAAGGTACAAGATAGGAGAAGTTGAGACCGAACATGTTATATTTCACACCCAGACCGGCGGTAACGTATTTACGGTTACCCTTGTCTTTATTTTCGTAGAAATAACCGGCGCGTACAAAGAACTGATCACGGAAGGCATATTCACCACCCATGGATACAGTAAACTCTTTCAATTCTTCACCAAAACCACCCGGCGCATCTCCAAAAGAGGAGAACATACCGGAGATGGTAGATTTCTGACGATAAGCACCTGTACTATCCGGAGTAGGCACCATCAGCTTATTCAGATCGAGAGCCAGCATTAGTTTGTTGGTCTCATCCAGTCCGAAAGTATAGGAAGTACCCAGACCAAAGTTGGTAGGCAGGAAGTCTTTGTTGGTAGCTGATTCTGTGTATGAGATCTTGGTACCGATGTTGGTCAGTGCCAGACCTACGTTCCAGGTATTTACGCTGTTGTCAGACTTTTCGTAGTCTTTTGTATAGAAGAAAGAGACGTCAGTAGCAAAGGCAGTTCCGGGCTTGATCACACGGCCATTGATATCGCCGCTGGCAAGATTGGAGTAGATATAACGTCCGGCCAGCGCTATCGAAAAGTTATCAGATAACTTACGGGCATAACCTGCATCAAATGCAAATTCACGCGGACGATAATCATATGTTGGCATACCGGTAATATCAGTAAAGTTGATAGTACCTAATGAGAAATAACGCAATGAAGCGGAGACGGTCTGCATTTCATCCAGCTGATAATAACCAGACAGGTTAGCCAGAAATACGTCGTTCACCAGTTCTTTTAACCACGGAGTGTAGGTAACAGAAATATTAGAGCGGGATTTCGCAAATGCCACCTTAGACAGGTTCCAGAACATGGAATTCGCATCAGGAGATGTGGCAACACCCGCATCACCCATTGCGCCTGCCCTCGCATCTGGGGAAATACGCAGGAAAGGTACAGCTGTGTTAATAGTGTTTGTTCGACCATCGAGTTGACCTGTGCCAAACTGAGCACTGGCTGACAGAGAAAATAGGATGCAACAAATTAAGACAAGGTTTATAGTCACCTTTCTGATCATGCAATTATACATGCAATAGTGTTTAGAACGAGTTGTAAAAATAGTACGAAATTCGATATGTTCAATAACAGGGGCCTGGTAAGGGACGTGCGAATTTAGTTTTTGCATTTTGATGCATAGGTTAAAATACAGATACTTTTCCGCCTAAAATCGATGTTTTACCATTCGCTGTTACCAAAATACTATATATATACATTCCAGGCGGCACCCTTGCTTTGGAATCATTGGTTCCGTCCCAGGATGCCCCTACATAACGGCTACCACCGTCATTTATTGTATGACGCATAGTTTTTATTTGTTGCCCTGTTATCGTGTAAATCCGCACGATTACATCCAGTACCTGATTCTGTTGATTATGCTCAAACGTGAACTGTGTCTGGTCGTGAAACGGATTTGGATAACAACTGGCCTTTCCCACCGTCATCCCGGATGACTTTATCACCCGGAACTGCAATGTGGCCTTACCTGAGTTGTTATGAGTATCCCAGGCCCTGATAGCCATTGTATGCGGACCTTCTGTAAGATTGTACAGAGGAAACCGCACCTGACCTTCCTGATAGCTGTCAGTTGTGGCTTCGAAGAAGTTGTTCAGTATGTAATACTGTCCTTCATCATTGTCAAGCGTCGCGATCAGATCATGCCCGATCCCATAGCCGGAAGTATTGATGCCCTGATCATCTTTCAGATGCAACAACAGTACCGGATTCTCACCGGTAAGCCCTCCGTTACGGAAATACTCATTGTCCAGATATGCTTTAATAACAGGTCCCGACTCATCTTGTTCAATGTCATCGGCCGTACCACCTATCTGTATACCAGCGTAAGCGCCGCCTGCTGCCATTATACTGTTGGCCGCATAGAAGCTCAGAGTACCGGCACCCGACTGGTAGTCAATATCTGCAGGCACCACAAATGTGCAGGAGAACTGACCATTCTCAACATGCTGCCGGCCACGGTAAAGGATGTTCTGTTGCTGATAATAAGCTGCTTTTGTACTCCCGGCATCATTGCCAAGTGTATATTGCAAAGCAGGTTTATCATACACAGTGGTGTACAGGATACCCTTGTAATTATCCTGCCGTACCCCCTGTTCATCTTCCAGATGGCCTTTCACGGTATACTTACCCATGGCTTTCAGGGTATCAGGAATATCGCTGACGGCTTTCCCGTTGATAGAATCTGTTACCACATGATATTGCGGAAATGCCAGTGTCAGTGCAGGATCTCCCAGCAACTGGAACTTCCGGTTATTCGGAATATCAATGAGTGTTGCATATGTCTGATTTTTTGCCTGCATGGCCGCTTCTCCAAGCGTGGGCATACGACCATCTTCACGAGGTTTCAGCAGCTTTTCCAGATAGTTAGCATTCATCACTTTGTTGGATGCAGAGAATACCGTCCGTGTGGTAGTCATCAATGCAATACCACCACCCTGCTCCTTCAGCAATAACTTTTCTCCCAGGGAAACATAGGCCGGGTTATCAAAGGGTGCAAAATCGCAAGTTGCAGTGATAAACAACGGCAGTCTGCCATCATTTTTCCAGTTATCCAAAGAACTTTCTTCAAGAATGACTTCTTCTGCCAGCCGGGAATAGCTACCATGGCCCGTATAGTTCCATATCAGCGTACCGTCAAAAATATCTTCTGCGATAGCTGTATTGACCGCAGGATAACGGCTGCCACCTGCATCAGCTATTTTCGGATAGGCATCGAGGTATATTTTTTTGATATTACCTGCCGGCCACTGTGCACGCACGATCTCACTCATACGCTCAGCATCCTGCAAATGTAGATTATCATCGCCATCATCTGCTACGACAGTGATATGTTGTTGCCAGCGGCCGTAATTAGCCGGCACATTATATCCTATGATCTTATTCACTACGGTTTCTGCCTGCGAAGGCTGTTGCACAGGCAAGCGGCCTATTGCTACATCCAGCAGATTGACTCTGCCATTATCGTTGATATCATCCGCATCATCCAGAAAACCGAAAAAGTCATCCGAAGGATAGGCATATACAGGATCTGTAGAGACGGAGCTTTGCCAGGTCGGAACCATGTTCGTATTGCCTGCTATCCTGTTTTTATAGTCATAGGATGCATCTCCGAACAACAACAGATATTGCAGGCCTCCACGGTCATGACACATCTTCACAAAGTCTCTGATGGCTGTCGGATCTGGTGAACCGGAAGCAAATTCGTTATAGATCTCCTTCACCGTTACTACCCTTACATTCAGACCATCATGTGTACCATGCCATGCCGCGAGTTTAGCAGCTGCTGACTGTAATGATGTTGTAGTCACTATCAACATGTCTGCGCCACTGATGTCGTGTAAGTCCTGATTAGGTACTACTCCGCCATTGATAAGGGGCATATTCTGTTTTCCGTCGAATGCCACATATTCATGTAATGTGCTGCAATCTCTTGAAAAAGTAAGCGTCGTACCAATGAGTTGCGTAGTAATCCTTACCGGCGACAACGGTGATGTCACATCCAGAACGATTGTCGCACTATTTGCTTCTCCGATGCGATATTGGGCGATCTGTCCCGGCGCAACCGATGTTGCATCCCGGAAAGAAAGCTGATCAGCGCCTCCCATTTTCAACTGATAACGGGCCTGTACACTGATATAGTCCAGCCATCCCTGAGCTCCGCCGCCACCAGGTGTGAATGAACATTCGACCGGCAGCATATTGCCTGAATAGGCAGCCGTATAATAGCCTGAGGCCACTGCTGCAAAGGATTCAAATATATTACCACTGACCGGAGACAGATTAAGCGTGCCAGAGACACTATTCCCGATCCTTAATGAAAATCTGCTGGTACTGGTGCCTCTTGCAGCTACTCTTACTCCTACTTTCAGAGACGTGGGATCCTGTTCCATTGGAAATGATACCCCAAAAGATGGTTTTAAGCTACTGAAATTAGTACCCCACCATTGCTTTCCACTACTGAGGAAATTAATACTATCATTCTCATACCATACGCGATAATCGTAGCTATTTACAGTAACAGTGGCTGCCGGTACAGCCGGATCCCGGTCAATTCTTTTTCCCGGACCATTTCCGATCCTCACAAAATACCACGCGGTATCAGTATACAGGTTAGTAGTCCTTGTAAAATTTCCTCCCTGATATTGCCAGCTGTGGGGGCCCGGCGCATAAAAAAACAGCGCATCACCCTGCTCCAAAAGGGCTACCTCCGGCAAATCGTCGTGCCTGCTGACAGCATTGCTTTCAGGCAACATTTGTCCTCCGGTACCATATAATCTTACTTCACTGAGACTACCACTGAGACCAATTCCGTTCAGCAGAGACTTATCTATTTTGTAGATGCCTTCCCGGGTTACACCGAGCTTATACCAGCTCCCTTGGGAAAGCACTGAATGTGCAGCGTATGGACCACCTCTCCCTTTCGCTCCTGCTACCGGCAGGTAACAGGCAAGTAATAAACAGAAGAAGGCGGTTATCTTCATTGTGGTTATTTGCGCAAACATAATAATTATAAAATATATTTATAGGGCGAAATCAGCCAATAGACCGGTTGTCACAAAATGTCTGCATGGGACGGTCTGATTGTATTTCAGCTTTTTATAACATGTGAAGATACACAGGCGGGACATTTTATGACATAGTATTTCCTGTGAGTATAATAAGTAGTGGTACTGCGGCGTTCTATTATCGGTCGTTGTTGCCTGTAGCCAGTGAAATAAAAGATGAATTATCGGGACTGATAACCGGAACAGGAAATTCGTATATTTACGTACCCGGGGGATCGCAAAAAAGGAAGTAATGGAGTGATATGTATGTAGTAACCATATATCTATGAATCATAAAACCAACGCCAGCTACTACCAGACAGCCACCAAAAAGCCATTGGCAGGGATTACAGTTAAGATTAACTTAATACGTAGTTCGGTCCGCCGTGAGAAATACAAGCAACTGAATATCAATCATATAAACTCTATGAACCGGTGAACGCTTACAGATTAATTATTTTTACTATAAAATAAAATATCCTACATTTGCGTTTACCATTAACATCAAATAAAAAAGCTGAATCGCATGCATAGATTAACCTCTGTCTCAATGCTCTTAGGCGCCAGTATAATCCTGTCAATGTCCGCATGTTCATTTGGCAAGAAAAAGGAGAAATCCACTGCTACTGGCTGGAATTACAATGATCCTAAGATGGGTGGTTTCAGTGTGGCCAAAAATAAGGACCAGCAGACTGGTCCGGGTCTTGTTTTCGTGCAGGGCGGTACTTTCGCCATGGGAGCGACTGAACAGGACGTAATGGCTGACTGGAATAACATCCCAAGACGTATTACTGTTTCTTCCTTCTACATCGATGAAACGGAAGTGGCGAACGTTCACTACCGCGAGTACCTCTTCTGGTTACGCCGTATGTACGATGAGTCTTTCCCTGAAGTATACCGCAAAGCTTTACCAGATACGCTGGTATGGCGTAGCGAATTGGCTTATAACGAGCCACTGGTAGAATACTACTTCCGTCACCCTGCCTATAATGATTATCCGGTAGTAGGTGTGAACTGGAAACAAGCCGTTGACTATTGTAAATGGCGTTCTAACCGTGTGAACGAAAAAATGCTGATCGATAAAGGTCTGCTGTCTCAGAATGATACTAAAAATCAGGCTGATGATAACACCTTCGATACCAAAGCATATACTGCAGGTCTGTATGAAGGTATCCCTGGTAAAATGTCAAAATCTACCAAGGAGCAGTTCAGAAACGCAGATGGTTCTCCTCGTACCGCTCAATTTGAAGATGGTGTAATGTTGCCAAACTACCGCCTCCCGACAGAAGCTGAGTGGGAATACGCAGCACTCGGTTACATCGGTCAGAACCCTGGCCCTTCCAAGAAAGAAGGTAAACGTGGTGAGGAGTTGATCATGAACAAACAGGTTTATTCCTGGGGTACCAACAACAGCGGTCTGAGAGATATCCGCCGTGGTGCATGGCAAGGTCAGTTCCTTGCGAACTTCAAACGTGGTTCCGGTGATAACATGGGTATGGCTGGTGGTCTGAATGACCGTGCATCTATCCCAGGTCCGGTAATCGCATTCTTCCCGAACACTTTCGGTATCTATAATATGTCAGGTAACGTGAGCGAGTGGGTACTGGACGTTTATCGTCCGCTGAACCCAATCGATGGTGATGACTTCAACTACTTCCGTGGTAACAAATTCCAGACTACCTATATGAACGGCGAAAACGAGCCTGAAAAAGATAGCCTGGGTCACCTGAAAATGCGTGATGTAACTGACGAAGAAAGTGCTAACCGTCTGAACTACCAGAAAGGTGATGTTATCAACTACCTCGATGGTGACTCCCTCTCTAACGTAGAATATGGTTACGGTATCACTTCCCTGATCAACGATAAATCTCACGTTGTAAAAGGTGGTAGCTGGAACGACCGCGCTTACTGGCTGTCTCCAGGTGCACGTCGCTACATGCAGGAAGATATGGCAACTAACACAGTAGGTTTCCGTTGTGCAATGGACCGTGTGGGTAGCCCTGAAGGTAACAAGTTCAAAACTGGTCAGCTGTTCAAAAAACAACGCCAGAAAAGATAGTGCTGCACACAGCGCATACAAAAAAGCCCTCCTGAATCAGGAGGGCTTTTTTATTTTATCAATAGCTCATAAGCTTTCGCTTATTGCCAGATCTCAAGGATCTCTTCTGTATGATTCTTTGTATCAGGCTTGACAATGATCTTATCTATTACTCCCTTTTCATTGATCAGGAAAGTCGTACGATGTGTGCCGTCAAAAATACGTCCCATGAACTTCTTTTCACCCCATACCCCGTATTGTGTATGTATCGTTCTGTCTTCGTCTGCCAGTAATGGGAAAGGCAGGTCATATTTCTCGGTGAACTTCTGATGCCTTTTCTCACTGTCTGTGCTAACACCTACCACTGCAAACCCCTTCTTCAGCAAAGCCTGATAATTGTCTCTCAGGTTACATGCCTGTGCGGTACAACCCGGCGTCATGTCTTTCGGATAAAAATAGAGGATCACCTTCTTTCCTTTCAGATCTGTCAGAGATACCTGCTTTCCTTCCTGGTCAATGCCCTTAAATACAGGCGCCTTGTCCCCTTCTTTCAAATGTGTCATTCTTTACTCTGTGCTTTTCTATCTTGTAAAAGTAATCGTCTGTTCTTTTGTATTACCGGCAAGGTCAGTCACCAGTAAACGCAGACTGTGTTTACCAGCCTTACAATGCTCGTCAAACGTATAAGTAATCGTATTGCCCTTACGGGAGAACATCAACCATTTACCATCCAGTTCTGCCTTGTAGGCTTTAATACCGGAATTATCGCTGATCGTGAAAGAGAGTCTGGCTGCTTTGGACAGATTTGCGCCACTCTTTACACCACCCAGCAAGGCGATTTTAGGCATTACCGTATCTACTTCAAGGTGGAAGTTACCCAGCTCTCTGAACTCTCCGGTATACCAGCCATTATCCGGTTTGGTACCCACAATCGTCTCTCCCAGCCCTTCGCGGATCATTACGACCTTATTCTGCAAGGCTGCCGGAATAGCCCTGTCAGGCTTTATACGCAGGGTAAAATAATCATGCACCGGTATCACGGCTGTATGAAGACGGAAGATGGAAGAAACCGATCTGGATTTCTCTCCTGCCGGAATTTCTGCATAGTTAAAGCAGATCCGGTCATATAATGCTTCTTCATCCAGCGAGAACTCTATCTGATTGTTTTCAAAGATGTTTCTGGACTCCGCAAACATGGTATTGGCACATTTGGTAGGCTCTATCGCATCTCCACTCTGTTGCAGGGAAAACTTAACCGTTGTTGAATTGCCATAGGCATCCTTTACCAGCAATCTTACCGGATGGGCTGTGCCGTCAGACAGGTCAATAGTACCGTCTCCCTGTACATCCTTATAGATATCCAGCTTGTTGCCCGGTACGGAGAACAATAGCTGCATCCACGGACCACCACCTTTTTTCAGCTTATAATCTGTATGTGCGTTGATATATCTGGATTCATCAAAACCGATATTATCGATCTGGAAGCCGCTGTTAGGCACATCCTTGTCAAACATCACGACTTCATAGATACCATAGCTATTAGGTGCATTACTCATGCGATCGACCGCATTCAGTCCGATACCCGCAACAGCAGCTCTCACCTTTACCACAGGCGTGGTGGTTACATACTCTCCCTCTACTTTCTTAACCGGCAGTATCAGTGGTGTCTGGTCATAGACACTTCTGTCCATGTCATATATCGCGATTCTGGTTACCTCAGGCGCTTTTGTATCAGGAATATCGAAGCCGAACAGTAATGGGTTCAGTGGCTTCTCGGTATGTGTATCCCTGATCTCAAAGTGTACGTGCGGACCAGCGGAACCGCCGGTATTACCGCTCCACGCAATGAATTCTCCTTTTTTAACAGGGAACTTATCAGCGGGGATCTTCAGGTCTGTCGCCCAGCTCTCCGCCGCATATTGCTGTTGTTTCACATACTGCTCCAATGCCGGAAAAAAACGGTTCAGGTGACCATATGTGGTGGTATACCCGTTCGGGTGCGTAATGTAGACGATGTTACCATACCCTGTATGAGAAACGCCAATCCTGCTGACATAGCCATCTGCCGCTGCATGTACGGGCAGGTTCTCCTGTTGCTGGGTCTTAATATCAATACCCGCGTGAAAATGGTTGGGACGAAGCTCTCCGTAATTACCCGCCAGTTGGATAGGCACGTTCAGCGGATTGCGGAAATACCCCTGAGGATAGTTCTTTTCCGGTAATTGAGCGTGTAACAGCTGAGGCACCAGGATGCATAACCCGAATATTCGTTTTATCATGACGCAAAAATAAGGTGATTTAAATGATTGCCTACATTTGTAATAACCAGAATCTCTTCATTATGAAAGGTAGAGTTAGTCAGGTGCTTATACATATTACCGGTTGTGTGATCTTTCTGGCGCTGCCGATCGTGTTTTCACCGGATGCCAGCAATCTGTCAGACCTGTGGAGATACCCGCCTGCCCTGAAGGATTTTCTGGTATATCTTGTCATACTGCTATTCTTCTATTTCAATTATTTCGTACTGATCCCACAGTATTACTTCCGTAAGAAATATCTGGCGTTCTTTCTGATTTCTCTGGTCTGCTTCACCGTAATTGTGCTTTTACCCAATATGCTGGTAGACTTCAGAGGTGGTCCTCCCCGGGAAGGTTACGAGTGGCCGGCCAATAATCCCATGCCGATGCCTTCAGACAGGCATCCACACGAAATGCAGCACTCCCCGATGGAACAGGCAGACGAAATGAGTCGTCAGGGTCCCGGAGCCATGCCGCAACATTACCATCAGACGGTATCCCGCTCCATTCTGCTGGATATCGGCCATCAGGTATTCCTCTTTCTGGCCGTATTTTTCTTTTCTCTTATACTTCGTATCACTGACAGATGGCGACAAACAGAAAAGGAAAAACTCAATGCAGAGTTATCTTATCTGAAAGCACAGATCAATCCACATTTCCTGTTCAATATTCTGAATACCATCTACTCGCTGGCTGTCGAAAAATCAGATCAGACAAGCACGGCTGTCGTCAAGCTGTCACAAATGATGCGTTATGTAATCAGCGATGCCGGCCATCAGCTAGTGCCTTTATCCAAAGAAATTGACTATCTGTGTAATTATATTGAGTTACAGAAAATGCGTTTCGGTCATCAACTCCCACTGTCATTTACAGTAACAGGGCAGGCTACGGGCCAACTGATTGCACCTCTGATACTCATCTCGTTTGTGGAGAATGCATTCAAACATGGTGTTAATGCAGCCGAAAATACAGACATTAAAATAGCGGTCAACATACTGGAAAATCAACTGCATTTTTCTGCGTTTAATAACAAGGTGACCATCAAAGAACTACCGGAAACAGAGAGTGGCATTGGTCTGGAAAACACGCGCAAACGCTTGCAGCTATTGTATCCTGCCAGTCATACACTGGTGATCAAAGATGACGCACGATATTTTGAAGTATCTCTTTCATTACAACTATCATGACCATACAAGCGATCGCTATAGATGACGAATTACCTGCGCTGAAACTCATTGAAAACTTCTGCTCAAAAGTAGAAGGCATACAGTTACAGAAAACATTCAATGTACCGGCGGAGGCATTCAAACACATCGGGAAATATCCTGTCGATCTGCTGTTTCTTGATATTAATATGCCCTCCGTTACAGGTACAGATTTCTATCGTTCCTTACAGCAGGAGGCCATGGTGATATTCACTACCGCACATGCAGAATATGCCGTAGAAGGATTTAATCTGAATGCAGTTGATTATCTGCTGAAGCCTTTTACATTCGAACGTTTCCAACAGGCAGTACAAAAGGCGCAACAGCTGATACTGTCACGGCAAACACATCCCACCGCCACGCCACCACTGATATTCAGAGTGGACTACGGACTGACGAGGGTACAAGTCAGTGAGATACTTTTCATCGAAGGACTGGATGATTATCTGAAAATACATTTGCATCAGCAGCCTCCTCTCATCGTCAGAATGACTATGAAGGCTGTGATTGAAAAACTGCCGCCACAATCATTTATGCGTGTGCACAGATCTTATATAGTAGCACTCAGCCGTGTAGAGCAGGTACGCAACAAAACCATTTATATCGCAGGTCACGAGATTCCTGTCAGCAGTAGCTATGAAACGGCTTTCTTCAGCCAGTTTGGTCAACAGTGACGTATTCACCGCAACAAATACTGCCTTTACCTCAATCTTATGGCCATGTGCCGTAATAGGGAAATATTTGTGAGGGTAACGCAGTTATATCACTGACTAAACCAACTCACAATGGAAAGAAAAGATTTTCTCAGAAACGGGATGGGCATACTGGGCCTCGCTTCCATCGTACCAATGCTGCATGCGTGCGGAAAGGATAATGATACAACCAGTACGGATACAGAAACGACTACAGGCACAGATGAAGCAGGCGGTTCCTGTACCGTAACAGATACAGAAACTGACGGACCATATCCACTGTATAAAAGCAGGGGTTCTTCCATTCAACGGGTAGACATCACAGATGGTAAGACTGGTCTGCCGCTGAGCATTACCATTACGGTACGCAATGTAAAAGACAGTTGTAATATAGTGAGCAATGCGCGTGTGGACATCTGGCATTGTGACAAGGACGGCTATTATTCCGGTTATAGTAATACGGGATATCTTGGTACACAGGACAACAGTGCGCTGGTGTTCTGCAGAGGTTTACAATATAGCGATAGTAACGGACAGGTGAAATTCACCTCTGTTTATCCCGGTTGGTATACCGGCCGCGTCACGCATATACATGCGCAGATCTATGTAGATAGTTCACTCAAATTAACTACACAGATCGCCTTCCCAGATGCGATCAATACAGCCGTCTACAAGACATCATTATACAGTGCGCATGGACAGAATTCCATGACCAATGCACAGGACAATATTATTATGGATTCACTGGACAATGAACTGGCAACGCTGACCACCAACACAACCACAGGGGGGTATGATCTGACACATACCATCTACATTTCTGCTTAAGTAACGGGTGAGCACTTGTTATCAAAGCAAAAGGACCAGCCTATTGCTGGTCCTTTTTAATATGTTGCTGTTGGATGTATCTGTTAAATACTATTCAGCTTTTGGTTCTACCTTATGTTTTTTAGGGTAGTTGAACAGTGCACTTGTGATGATTGGAATCAGGAAGATAGACACTGTGATGATAGAAGTCGCCCAGTCAGCTTCATGGCTTTCCAGAAATTTGGAAGCAGCTGTTTCCGGAAAGAAATGTTCGTAGATAGCCAGCATCAGTTTGATACCCAGCACACCGATCACAAGGAATGCGGCTGTTTCAAGGAAAGGATATTTTTCCATCAGGCGTACGAAACCCTGTGCAACAAAACGCATTGCGAGGATACCGATAAATACGCCGGTCCAGATCAGTACGATATTATCGCTGAATGCAACTGCTGCAAATACGTTATCGATAGAGAACGCGAGGTCCATAATTTCTACCAGTGCCACTGTAGCCCAGAACTGACCCATCCAGCCGATAGTAGATTTATACAACCAATTCTGGCTTTTGTCAATTTCCTCTGCTTCTTCTTCTACAACGCCAGCCTTTTCAGCTTTGGATTTCGCTGCTTTCTTTTTAAAATAATCAAAGGTCAGGTACAGGAGATAAAGACCACCGATCGGTTTCAGCCACCATACCTTAATGAGGAGAGACGCAAACAGCAGACAGATACCACGGAACACGTAAGCTCCGATAATACCATATTTCAGGGCTCTGTTACGTTGATCCTTAGGTAGGTCCATTACCATTGTAGCCAGTACAGCCGCATTATCCACCGACAAGAGGCTTTCAATAATAATCAGGTTTCCAACGATCAGTAACGCCGGTATCGGGTTATCAAGGATCTGCTGGAACATTTCAGCGATTTGCATAGTTGTTTGTTATTTTCTTGTTTTTAGTTGATAGACTAATTGTTTACGAGTTGTACCACAACAAGCCGTCCCCCTTCTTCCTGAGACAGCAGCAGCTGTTTATTGTCAGTCAGCTCCACCATTGAGTTCACCGGAATATCCTTTCCTTCGGTGACGTCTTTCAGTGATGTAAGCGTTTGATTGACAAGTTGCCACTTATTATTATGAAATACAAAATATCCCACCGGTTTTTTCTGCTGATCTGTTAGTCTTTCGTTCGGATAAATGTTTCTATTCACATGCCAGGGATACAAATACTGGTTATGATAAACCATTAACCGGTGATTTTCGGGCGTAAAGCTACCCGGTTTTCTCGACCAATACAAATTGAGTACAGGTAATTGTCCGCGGTAGGGTGTATTACAATGCGGACAGCAGGGGCTGGTGGTATTGTCAAACACGAACCATTTCTGGTCGCAGTTCTTATTCTGACAAGGTTGCAGCAGGTCTACCGTTTTGATCAGCGCCTGCTCCCATTCGTCTGCCGTAGGGCGGAGAGAAGGGTTATGCAGGCCATCAATAAACGCCTTATCGAACAATTCCTTCAGGTAAGGACCACAGATGGTATAAGGTACCTTACTGACGTCTGCCCAGGGCAGATGTGTCGGTTTTACCTGATCCAGACGCGGCCGGTTGGAAGTATCCGTAGGGTGTTCTATGAACAGCGCTTTGGCCCCCATAGACAGTTCTTCGTCCTTCTGTGCGTCTGTGTCGTGGATCTTTCCACCACGCAGCGGATGACGATACAGCAGGTACATATAGATCATGACTGCCAGGGCATGCCGGTCAGTCGCAATACTAGGCAGTTTACGGGCCGGATCTTCTTTGGGAAGATGCTTGGTGGCCATTACCTCCGGAGCAATAAAATCCGGCGTACCGATCACATCGGGTGGAAATTTACCCGGTACGACCAATCCATCAATATCGATGATCGTTGCACTACCTGTACGCGGATCAATCAGCACGTTTTTATAGGAAAGATCGGAATGTGCCAGTCCAGCGGCATGCATACGTCTTACCGCACGTGCTATTTTGATATTGATGAGGAAAAATTTGAACCAGTCTCCCAGTTCAGCCGGATCCAGATGCAGTTTGAACTGACGGCTCCTGAACTGTGGAGAGGCAAACCAGCGGCCCTCTTTTTCCTTACCCGCGATGGAAACCATCTGGGCGGCGCCGGCATTATATCCTGTGGTAAAGAAGAATTTCTGCTGATATACCGGTACGATAATACCGGTCTTCCCGTCACGTTCTACAATATTATTTGGCCAGCAGAACAGGTCTTTCCAATATTCGCCTCCCGGCTGATTGAAGATCCTGTCTCTGAAAACATTGACAATATTGTTGAGCCGTTCTTTGGAATTGAAGTCCTGTTTATCCCGGAAGAATGCTACGACATATGACTTATCCGGAGAAAAGTACACGTCCTTCATCCCTCCCTGCATAGGATCACCGTTATCAACATATTGATAGGTTTTCCCGTCCTGCGCTGTTACTGTGATAATGTTGCTCATGTAATCCCTTATCAGTATAAAATAGCAATGGTACGATCGTCATGATTGCCCGGAGACCAGAAATCCAGCCAGCTAAGCAGGCATTCCTGTACTTCTGCAGGCGAACCGGCAAAGTTTACCTTCGCACCGTCTTCATTGGTGCCGTTCAGATCCTGCCATAGTTCACGCCAGACTTCATTTTTCTGCAGATTGGCGTCTGTCTGGAATTTAGGATCTGTAATACCGTCTGTCATCAGCATCAATGCCGTGAAGTCAGGCACCACTTTGAAGCGGATACGGTTCACATAAGCGCCGTTCGCGAAAATATCAGACATAGTGAGGAAACGTGTCTGTCCTGCAAATTCTCCACTATCAGGCGTACCCATGACAAAAGCCTCGCCTGTAGCGTCCTGATAGATGCCGATGCCACCATCACCAACCCAGAAAGAACTGATCACATACCCGGCAGCATATTTCTTCACGAGGGCAAAAATAAGGGTCGTGGCATAATCTTTCACTTCCGCTCCGTTGTCCTGTGCTTCCTGTTTGATCTTTCCCTGTGCAATGAAAGCCAGCTTACCGAGTTGCTCAATAAACTGCACACTCACTTTTTTCTGGTTATCTTCACTGGGATCGCCGAGGTAAGCAGCTATAGCTTCCTCGAGTACATTAATCCTATCGCCGGCGAGCAGTTCCTGAAAACTGGTCACGGCCGCTTTACAAGCTATATTAGCTCCTTTACGGCTGTATTTCGCAGAACCTGCACCATCAGCTACGGCAATGATACCCCATCCTTTCTCTGTGTTGAAATCGCAACCAAAGCTATCATCCCTGAATTTACCTTCATGCGCATGACTACGTCCCCGTTTGGAAGCGATTACCAGTTTGCGGTCGCCAAAAGGCAGCGTTATCGCATCCTGATCTGGCTGCCAGTATTTGTCTTCCTTATCGGAAGGCAGATATTGCCATAATGATTTCGGATCGGGATTAACAACAAGATGTATTTTCTTTTCGGAAAACGCTCTGTCAGCCGGGTGATGCTTCAGGCGGAACAGCAGTGACAAAATAAACTCGCCCTGTTGTTTTGGTATACCGGAGATGGTGTTGGCGGCTTCATCGAAAGCAATACCTAATTCCGGTGGTATGCTCCAATCAAAGTCACCCATCTCCTGTAAGCCCAATGCCGCAGGATCGAATGTAAAATTGTATGCTTTATTGACCCTGCCATTGGGCAATGTAATATGCTTCTGCAGGATATCGTCGATCATTGATCTTTCTTTCCAGGATTCCACTATATCGTTTTGAGATTTTATAATCATCTGCACGGCCTGAAGGATATGTTCTTCCTTTATAAACTTCTCGAACAATGCCTGTTGGTTTTCCCTTACAGTATTGCCTTTATGCCTCAGCAATGATTCTATAAAAGACTGATCGTGTTTCGTCATTATCCCTGAGTTCTGTTAATATCAAGGTGGCCGTCACCAAAGCCGTATTTACCTTGTTTGCCACACCAGGAGCAGGTACTTACTTCTTCCTGTCCCACGCAGTGTACCTTTCCACAGGAGCACACACTGAAGCCGTACTGGTTACCGCAGCATGGACAGGTAGGAAATCCTTCCAGTTCATCAGTGCTTACTTTGTTATCAGGCACACCACCTTCAGCAGACAATTCAAAATACACATTATCTACAGGAAATGCACCGTTGAGCCGGTAGCCCATGGATTGCATATCGAGGCCGCTGATATTCACAGGACGTAATCCTTTCTTATACTTGATGAGATAAGGCTTGCCTGTATTCTGACATTTAGCGGCGAAGATGGCATAGTTGGTATCTACGAATCCGGGTTTCACCGGCGGCAGTTTATCAACGTCCACCTTTTCTATCACACCATCACTCAGTTTAGCGAGCTCTATACCAGAACCGTTATTGCTGACACTGACACTGCTGGATTTAATAGAGGCAGTGACCCATCTGAAGAATTCCTTGTAAGACTGTGGTGTCGCATTTTTAAACAACAATACTGTCTCCGTGAGTTCTTTCAGGGCACTCAGGTTATTTTCATCTCCAAAGGAGATAGCTATCAGGTTAGATTTATTTTGCCAGTTCTGCTTCCATTCACGGACAGCAGCACTGGTATCATCAGTAGGTGTACCATCAGTGAAAAGGAATACGATCGGTTTCCAGTCGCCTTTCTGTGTAGCGGTGGTTTGTATCGTATTCTTACGCATTTCATACATCAGGTGTCCGAGACCATTACTGAGGGAGGTGCCCGCACCGATTGGAAACTTAGGCGGATAGAAGCTGATCACTTCCTGCAATGGTACTATTGTCTTTGCCTGACCGGCAAACACGATGATAGATACCCATGCAGTTTCCAGTGCATACGGGTCAGACTTCAACTCTTTTATGATCGCAGCCAATCCTTCCTCAACAAACTGAATTTGTTCTCCTACCATAGACTCAGAAACGTCTATCAGGAAATAAATGGGTAACCTTCTCATATACAGAAATAATTAAGCACGAGCAGGATGATCAGTAAGAGGATCTGTGTCATATCCACAGACAATCCTGTACCTACCTGAAACGGCTTGATACCACTGAATAAGCTCAGTACGGGTTTAAAGATACTTTTAAAAAAACTGAACGCCTGCTTATAAGTGCCGGTTAAGCGCTCCTCATAAGGCAGCAGTTTGGAATATAAGAAGAGTCCTATTATCAGGATATTAACGATAAGATATAATAAAAACATTGGTATAGTTCTTTAATGTCATACCGGCTGTGCCGGTATGAACGTTGGTTATGTTGTATAGCGATTGCTATTACGTTTGTTTAAATGATCACATGTACTTCTGCCGGTGGCGGTGGCAGTTGTATTTCTTCTGTTGTACCCACACTCTTGCTGCCCGTACCGATGGATGCTGATACCCACTTAAAGAAAGACATCAGTGTTGAGCTATCGGCCGTATCGAGATGGACAACATTATCTGTCAGTTCTTTCAGGAAACTGTCCTGTGCTTCTGCACCGGCGGCACAGGCTACCAATGCGGCAAGATTTTTACTTTTTACTTTAGGAACGACTTCACGGAAAGCCGCAAGATCGGAAGGCTTACCATCCGTCATCAAAAACAGTAAGGGGCGCCAGTCGCCTTTCTGCGTATCGCTGCCCTTTGCAACTTCCGCGTCCAGTTTGGAACACAGCATTTCAAGCGCTGCGCCCATATTGGTGGGTCCTGACTCAGGTGTAGTGATTTCGGGCAACTGTAATGACTCCAAAGCGGTCAGTGGCAGCAGTTGTTTTACCTCACGATCAAACGTAATGATACTGATCCACACTGACTCCAGGGCAAAGGGGTCCTGTCTTAATTTTGACACCAATACTTGCAGTCCGTTTTTCACTGCCTCTATTCTTTCGCCCCGCATGGAGCCGGAGGTATCAAGCAACAGGTATACCGGAAGACGTCTCATACTCGTATAATAATGTCAGGTCTATTGAATAATTACGCATTAAGAATCAGGAATCAGGAAGACTATTGTACATAGAAAATCAGGAGCAAAAGTGTGACCGGGTCACTTAGGATAATAATGCCTTTCTACGTTTACAAGTCTTTATTATCATACATTCCTGATTCGTAATTCCTGATTCCTGATTATTCAAAATACGCTTAAGCGTATTTTGAAAGGAACTGTTCCAGTCCGCCGCTCTGTCCTATACCTACTGCTTCAAAACGCCATTGGTTTTCGCGTTTGTAGATACGGCCAAATTCAACGGAAGTCTCGATAGAGAAATCTTCTCCCAGTTCATATTTCACCAGTTCAACGTTTTTCGCGGCATCATAGATGCGGATAAATGAGTTGCGGATCTGACCAAAGTTCTGTTTACGTGCAGCTGCTTCATGGATGGTAACCACCACACAGATTTCTTTTACAGCGGGGTTGATAACAGACAGGTCTACGTGGATGGTTTCATCATCACCCTCACCAGCACCTGTGCGGTTATCGCCAGAATGTTTCACAGCACCATCGGGAGATTCCAGGTTGTTATAAAACACGAAATATGGATCAGATATAATCTTTCTGTTTTCGCCTAAGAGAAATACAGAAGCATCCAGGTCGCATTCGCCGCCTGTATGTGACTCATTGATATCCCATCCTAAGCCAATAGTGAATTTTGGTAACTCAATATTGGCTCTTTCTCCTTTTTGCAGATTGATTGCCATGATGGTATGATTTTTTGAAGATGATCAAATAAAAAGTTTGCGTTGTTCCTGTACTCTTCCATCTGGTGATAATTGTTACCAATGCAGCAATCCGCCAGTTCCTGCAGGAACGCATGCGTTTGTTTCATCAGTAGTTTTTCATACTCTGCAAAGGGTGCATTGAGTATGTATTTCACCACTCTCGTATTGAAGCAGAAGGAGGGTGATCCTATCACAGCTTCAAGACTCTGTAAGGAGTGTACACTATAGTAATTTAACTTATTTTCTATGTTGGGATGAATATCCTGATTCTGCAATTGCGCATAGTACAGGTAATAAGCATCGTTGCTCAGCCCGAATTTCTTCAGCAGGTTCCGGATGATCAGTTCATGGCTACCCGTAATACGAATATCGTCTGTGAAGATCAGCGTTTTACCAGCAAGGAAATCCTTATCCAGATGGTATCTGTCATTGATGATCAGTGCTTTCCTGCTTTCCATATCCAGCGCGCCATAGTCAATGCTATAAGTCTTATAGCGATGAATTTTGGCAGTTTCTGCCGGACTATATCCTTTCATGCATAAATAGCGGTTCAGCATTTTTACAAATGCTGTCGTCATGTAATAAGAAGCAGTAGGGATAGTAGTATATGGGCTGGGTAACACGACCAGCTGTTCATTCTCTGACAACCTGTCTCCGTAAGTAGCAATGAAACCTGTAGCCAGTGCAGTACCGAATGCCTCCGCAACTGCCCCGTCCCCGAATTTGAAGCAGCTGTAAGCCGCAGGATCAAACGGGAATTGAGCATCATTTACAATGCTATGTAAGGCATAAACATCTTTCATTTAACAACTTGTTTAAGGGGTTATGGACAATGTCAGTCAGTGTTGCAGTTATACCCAAACGTAGTGCACCCTGAACATCGGCAAGCTGGTTATCACCCAGATGCCATACCTCCGTGGATAAAAGGTCTGTATGCAGTGAAGCCGCTTTATCCAGCATCCGGCTGAACATTTGTGCATCCGGTTTTGAATAGCCGGTTTCATCTGAATACAACTGAAATGCAAAAAGGGCGTCCCATCCCCATTCTGCCATTAGTTTACGTAATGTACGACCCTGAATAAATCCCGTGTTGCTCAGCAGGTTGGTAGTAATGCCCTGTTCCTGCAAAGCGGCTAACAACGTTGTTGTGTCCTCATACAAATGTAATGGAGCATGCTCAAAGAAAAGTGCCTCGGACAAACTGTAGAATTCCTCCAGTTTGTCCGGGTGTACACTTTTAATATCTATTCCCAACAGGTGCAGACATAACAGATACATTTCGAATGTATGCACGTTACGTCCTGTAATTTCGTTCATGTTGTTGATGAGCACATCGGTTTCCCTGAACACGGATTCTACTTTTTCCGGAGCAAATGCTTCCAGAGAAAAGAAAGAGCGGAACAGGGCTGCACGCTTCGTTTTAAAGGAAGGATGCGAACGGATCAGCGTCATCCACAGATCGAAAGATACGTGCCTGATTTTTCCCATGTTACACGACGATATTCACTTCCGGTGGAGGTGGTGGCAATTCATTCAGTCCGGCTACTTCTTTATCGCCGCTTTCTACTTTCTGGCTGCCGGTGCTTACAGAAGCGGACACCCATTTGAAGAATGCTTTGATAGTAGCGGCATCTGCCGTATCGAGCGAAACAACGGTATTGGTGATCTGCTTCAACAGGTTCACATCAGCGCCATTGCCCGCGGCGCAAGCTACTGTAATACCTATTTTGGTATTCTGAAAGGCATTCAATCCATTCTGCCACGTATCGGTGGGAATACCATCTGTCATCAGGAAAACCAGCGGTTTCCAGTCACCTTTCACATCAGGAGTAGATTTCGCTACTTCTCTGTTGATGCTGTCAGCCACCAGTTGCAGTGCGGAACCCAGAGAGGTCCCACCTGAAGCTTTTAATTCAGGCATCTGGAAGGAAGACAGATCTGTAAGCGGCACCAGCTGGCGCGCATCACTGTCAAAAGTGATCAGGCTGAGGAATGCAGTTTCCAGAGCGTACGGATCCTGTCTCAGGGTAGAGATCAGTACCTGCACACCATTTTTCACAGCTTCTATGGGCTCGCCGCTCATAGAGCCAGAGGTATCCAACACTAAATAAACCGGTAATCTTCTCATGAATGACTCTTATAGAAAGGGTTAATTAATAAACATAGTTCCGCAGGATTTCCACGAAGCTATCAGCTGGCTGAGGATCTCCCAGTGCTCTGAATTTCCAGGTACCGTTGTTACGGTATACTTCTGCAAATACCAGTGAGCACATGTTGGTATATGATGCGTCTCCGGAGAGGTTAAATTTAGCGATTTCTTTTCCGCTATTGTCTACCGCGCGGATGAAAGCGTTTTCGATACCACCGAAGTGCTGGTTACGCTGACGTCCCTGATAGATTGATACAATGAAAAGAATCTTCTCATATTTCGCGTCCAGGCTATCCAGTTTTACGATGATCTGTTCGTCATCACCATCACCTGCACCGGTGCGGTTATCGCCTGTCAGCCAGATATTGCCTGATGGGTGACGCTGACTGTTGAAGAAAATCACATCGCCCTGATAAAGGCTCAGGTTACGACCGTCGTTTGTCTGTACGGTTTTACCCAGATCAGCTACTTTACCATTTTTATCAAGCAGGAATGCGATTGCATCCAGATCAAATTCCTCTTCTTTACCACCTAACAGTTTACCAAAAAAGCCACCGCTTTTTTTACGTACGTCCCAACCGAGACCGATGGTTACAGTTGACAAATCAAAGCTTTCACCTTTATCATTTTTGCGGAGGTCAATGGTTTGTCCCTTAACTAAATTAATTGCCATAAAAATTTTATTTCGATAGTGTGTTGATAGAATAGACTATTTGATGATTTGTCCCTTATAGTATTTGCTCAGGAAGTAAGCCAGGTCTTCTTTGTATCCGATACCGGAAGCCTCGAAACGCCATTTGCCATCTCTCTGGTAGAGGCGTCCGAATTCAACACCTGTTTCTACAGAGAAGTCTTCACCCAGCTCATATTTAGCGATTTCTTCGCCGCTCGCATCATCGACGATACGGATATAGGAGTTTCTTACCTGACCGAAATTCTGTCTGCGTGTAGCTGCATCGTGGATGGTGACAACAAACAGTATTTCTTTGATATCGGCATTTACTTTGGACAGATCCACCTTGATGGTTTCATCATCTCCGTCTGCACTGTTTCCACCGGTAGGATCATCACCTGTATGGTGCAGGGCGTCATCCGGTGACGTGGTATTACCATAGAAAACAAAGTAACCTTCTCCTGGAATTAACCGGTTATTATCAATCATAAACGCGGATGCATCAAGATCAAAATCATTACCCGTCCCCTCGTTTGGATTCCAACCCAGACCTACGCTGATCCTGGAAAGTCCGATGTCGATTTTTTGTCCCTTCGATAAATTAATTGCCATGAAATCTTAAAGTTTGCAGGGTTTAAAATGTATAGTGATTATTGATTAACAACTGTTGCGATCATGCATTCAAATACAATGTAGGTAATAAATATAACCAGAATATATCAGAACATGCTGCCCTGCATCAGGTTACAATTTGTGAATATATTTAAAATTATATATTCCGTGCCAATTTTAGTCATAAAAATTTAGTTAAATCGGTAGTATGACTCATTTATCACCCATTTACACAGTTATTTAACATGTAGACGATTATCAGCGGTTTTTATTCTAAACCGATTTTCATACTTTAGGGCCGCCAAAGTGGAAAACCTAATGTCAATCACAGTAACACAGTTAAGCAAGGTATACGAAGAGCAACGGGCGGTCAATGATATTTCCTTCTCGCTGAACAAAGGCGAAGTAGTGGGTTTTCTGGGTCCTAACGGGGCCGGCAAAAGCACTACCATGAAGATGATCACCGGCTACCTGCCTCCGAGTGGCGGCAACGCCAGTGTATGCGGCTATGATGTAGTGACGCATCCTATGGAAGTCAGACAGCGTATCGGCTATCTGCCGGAAGCCAATTCTCTCTATAAAGACATGTATGTCCGGGAATTCCTCAGCTTTATAGCTGAAGTACATAAACTGGGCACTAATAAAGAAAAGCGTATTTCCGAAGTGATCGCTATGACCGGATTACAGCCGGAAAGCAAAAAAAAGATCGGACAGCTGTCCAAAGGTTACCAGCAGCGTGTTGGTTTGGCCCAGGCACTGATACACGATCCTGAAGTGCTGATACTGGATGAACCGACTTCCGGCTTTGATCCCAATCAGCTGGTAGATGTGCGCGACCTGATCAGGGAGTTGGGTAAAACCAAGACCATCATGCTCAGCACACATATTATGCAGGAAGTGGAAGCCATGTGCAGCCGGGTTATTATCATCAACAAAGGCAATATCATTGCGGATGATTCTCTTCAGAACCTGCAACAAGGCGACCAGCAAAATGGTTATATCCAGGTATCTTTCGGGGCGCCACTTCCGGGTGAGGCTGATCTGTTGCAGATCCCAGGCGTAACGCACGTGAAACAACAGGACGGTGGAACCTGGCAGCTCTTTGCCGCCAATCTGGAAGATGTGCGCAAAAACCTGCTACAATTTGCTTTGATAAGTAACCGGAACATCCTTTCTTTGCAGAGCAATTCACAAAGCCTGGAGTCAATCTTCAGGGAATTGACAAAGTAGGGGGTTCCCTGGACACTCAATATATCCGGGAAACCGATAACTTACACATTATCATATTAAAACAACTAAACGACAATGAGTACCATTTCATCAATCCATGCAAGGCAGATCCTTGATAGCCGTGGCAATCCAACTGTAGAGGTAGATGTAACCACAGAAGACGGTCATTTTGGCCGTGCAGCCGTTCCATCCGGCGCTTCTACTGGTAAACACGAAGCAGTTGAACTGCGTGATAACGACAAAGCCGTATACATGGGTAAAGGTGTTATCCAGGCAGTAAATAACGTGAACGATATCATCGCAGAAGAACTGGTAGGATGGGAAGTGACAGACCAGGCCGGTATCGATAGATTCCTGATTGAACTGGATGGTACTGAAAATAAAGGTAAACTGGGTGCAAACGCTACCCTGGCTGTGAGCATGGCCGTTGCAAAAGCAGCAGCTGACGAAGCTAACCTGCCACTGTACCGCTACCTGGGTGGTGTTAACGCAACTACCCTGCCTATTCCGCTGATGAACATCATCAATGGTGGTGTGCATGCTGATAACAAAATCGACTTCCAGGAATTCATGATCGTACCAGTAGGTGCATCTTCCTTCTCTGAAGGTCTGCGCTGGGGTGTTGAGGTGTTCCATCACCTGAAATCCGTTCTGAAAAAGAAAGGTTACAGCACTAACGTAGGTGACGAAGGTGGTTTCGCTCCTGAAATCCAGAGCAACGAAGAAGCAATCGAAACTGTAATCGCAGCAATCGAAGCAGCAGGTTACAAACCAGGTGAGCAGATCGCTATCGCACTGGATGCAGCAAGCAGCGAAATGTTTAACGATGCTGACAAAACTTACAAATTCTATAAAAGCTCCGGTAAAGTAATCAGCAGCGAAGAAATGGTTGCTTTCTGGGCTGAATGGTGCAAAAAATACCCAATCGTTTCTATCGAAGATGGTATGGCAGAAGATGACTGGGATGGCTGGAAAAAACTGACTGAAGCTGTAGGTGCTACCGTACAGCTGGTAGGTGATGACCTGTTCGTTACCAACGTTAAACGTCTGAAAACCGGTATCGACCAGAGCATTGCTAACAGCATCCTGATCAAAGTAAACCAGATCGGTACTGTAACTGAAACAATCGATGCAGTGAACATGGCACACAAAGCAGGTTTTACCTCCATCATGAGTCACCGTTCCGGCGAAACTGAAGATACTACCATCGCTGACCTGGCAGTTGCACTGAACTGTGGCCAGATCAAAACCGGTTCCGCTTCCCGTACTGACCGTATGGCTAAATACAACCAGTTGCTCCGTATCGAAGAAGAATTGGACAACGTTGCATATTATCCGGGAAAATCCGTTAAATTTGGTAAGAAGTAAGAAACAACGCTCGATTGAGTCTCGTACGTCGAATTTCGGGATCTGATCTTTGATGACGACATTTTAATTAGTGGTCCATATTCGCCGGGTTTTGATTTACTTCAAAACCCGGCTTTTTTTTAAACACTGTCCATAGTCACACACCAATTTATGCCAGGTATCAAATCCATCAAACTGCCAGCTTACATGCGAAACAAATATTTCGTTTCCGCAGCTGCCTTCTTTGTATGGCTGGCATTCATCGACAGCAAAAATTTCCTCTCCCAATACGAACTGCAGACAGAAGTCAATAAGCTGGAAGGTCAGAAAGCCTTCTTTATAGAAGAGATCCGCAAGACCAGAAAAGAACAACAGGAGTTACTATCCAGTCCCGAAAAGCTGGAGAAATTCGCACGTGAAAAATACCTGATGAAAAGAGATAATGAAGACCTGTTCATTATTACCGAGAAAAACTAACTATGCCGGTCCACGTTACCAGTTATTCCTTTTCCTGTCAACCGTTCCGCGCAGACTGGTTATCTTTGGTTTCGAAATATTTCACTTAGTCTGACAATACTTCATCCATAATCTCCGTTATAATATTAGCAACTAATCAATTGTATTAAAAATATATTGCATGGGGAATTCTACACACTCATTTTTTGCCTTAAATTCTGTAACTAATAGCGCCAATAAATTAAAGACAATGACTAATCAGGACCCGGAATTATCCCGTGAAGAGGAACTGTGTCTTAAGCAGACCAGAAAAGCGCTCGATACCATTCGTTTCTCACCCAGACCAGAAACATTACAGGCTATCGCAGACTATGCGAAAAAGGCTACTACGCCTTCGAAATAACCTAATGAGTATCAAGGTACTGGCTGCCCGCCCGTAAAATAATTACGGACTCAGGTGCCATTGCCCCTGCACATGCTGTGTATTTGCGGCATATTATCTTTGCCCTATCTTTACAGATATGACAAAGAAAGAGCGCTTTGCCTTCGTACTCAAGTATTTCGAAGAACAGGCTCCCAACGCGGAGACAGAACTCATTTACGACAATCCTTATCAACTGCTGGTAGCGGTGATATTGTCGGCACAATGTACCGACAAACGTGTCAATATGACCACCCCCGCTATCTTTCAGGCTTACCCGGATGTGGAGGCGCTCAGCCACGCCACATTTGATGACCTGTTTCCCCTGATCCGCAGTATCAGCTATCCGAACAATAAGACCAAACACCTCATCGGTATGGCCCAGATGGTCGTGGAAGACTTTAGCGGAGAAATCCCTGCTACCGTTGAGCAACTGGTTAAACTACCCGGTGTCGGACGTAAAACGGCCAATGTCATTACCTCCGTGGTACACCAGCAACCCAATATGGCCGTTGACACACACGTTTTCCGCGTGTCCGCCCGTATCGGTCTGACAACCAATGCCACCACTCCCCTGCAGACAGAAAAACAATTACTTAAATATATTCCCACGGAAAAAGTGCACATCGCCCATCATTGGCTGATCCTGCATGGCCGGTATATCTGCGTGGCCCGCTCTCCGAAATGTGAAGAGTGCGGACTCAGACCCGTATGTAAATACTACCACTCCCTCGTCCGGGGTAACTAATTGACTATTATGGGAAAACCCTTTCTGACGGCAGCCTGGCGTAACCTCCTCATGATCAATTTTGAGGCGGATCCCGCTGTGTTGCAATCACTTGTGCCTTATAATACCGAACTGGATACCTGGAACAATACACTATATGTCAGTCTGGTAGGTTTCCTGTTTCAGAATACCCGCGTAAAAGGACTTTCCCTCCCCTTCCATCGCCATTTTGAAGAGGTCAACCTTCGTTTCTATGTACGCTATCAAGAAGCAGGTATATGGAAAAGAGGCGTCGTATTCGTAAAAGAGATCGTACCCAAACATATGATCACTTTTGTAGCCAATACCGTCTACAAAGAGAAATACGCGACACATCCGATGCGCCACCAATGGCTGCATACACCTGATAACCTGTTGCAGGTCAGTTACGAATGGAAAGTAAAACAGGATTGGAATTTTGTAAAAGCCACCGCCGAAAAGGAAGCCCTCCCTATTACACCCGGCAGCGAAGCAGAGTTTATTACAGATCATTACTGGGGATATACGCAGATGGCGGCTGCACGTACCGGAGAATATCAGGTCAGCCACCCACAATGGCGTACACACCGGATTATTGATTACAGCTACCGCTGTGACACGGCAACCTTATATGGTCCCGCTTTCGTACCCATGTTACAGCAGGCGCCGGTATCTGCACTACTGGCGGAAGGCTCCGATATCAGCGTCATGCCGAAAAAATTGCTGTAAATCATAACCATCTGTACTACTAATTTGGAATTTCGTTTATATTTTACTTATCTTTTGCCGTTAATGTTTTATCACAGCGCATAAAGTCTAAAAATCGTTATGAAATTAGGTACTCGCTTTCAACTATCGTTCATGATGTTCCTGGAGTTCTTCATTTGGGGAGCCTGGTTCGTTACTATGGGAACTTTCATTTTTAAAAACCTGGCAGCAGGCGAAACCGAGGTAAGTCTTGCCTATCTGACCCAATCTATCGGCGCCGTAATTGCTCCGTTCATCGTGGGTATTATTGCTGACCGTTATTTCCCTGCACAGATCATTCTGGGAGTTATCCATATCGCGGGCGCTATCCTGCTCTGGTTCTGCGCAGGCGCTACCAACTTTGATACCTTTTTCCCGTTGATCCTGACCTACATGGTACTGTTCATGCCTACACTGGCACTGGTGAACTCCGTATCATTCGGACAGATGCAGGATTCCAGTAAAGACTTTCCTGTGATCCGTGGCTTCGGTACTGCCGGCTGGATCGTAGCTGGTATCACCATCGGTTATCTGGCCTGGGAAGAAAAAGGTATGTTACCGGGCACCTTCAAAATGGCTGCTGCTGCATCTGCGCTGCTGGGTATCTATAGCTTCTTCCTGCCTAACACGCCTCCTGCTAAAAAAGGACAGAAAATATCTGTCGGCGAAATACTCGGTCTGGATGCTATCCGACTGCTGAAGAACAAATCTTATCTGATGTTCTTCCTGTCTTCTGTAGCGATCTGTATTCCGCTGGCCTTCTACTATAATTTTACCAACCCATTCCTGAACGAGATCGGTATGAAAGCTGCCGCAGGTAAACAGGCACTGGGTCAGGCTTCTGAATTCATCTTCATCATGATCATGCCGCTGTTCTTCAAACGTCTGGGTGTGAAGAAAATGCTTGGTCTGGCGATGTTGTCATGGGTACTGCGTTATGTGCTGTTTGCATATGGTAACGTAGATGCCAATTACTGGATGCTGATTGGCGGTATCGTACTGCATGGTATCTGTTACGACTTCTTCTTCGTAACCGGTCAGATCTACACCGACCAGCTGGCAGGCGAGCGTTTCAAAAACGCTGCACAGGGTATGGTGACGCTGGCTACTTATGGTGTGGGTATGATGATCGGCTTCCTGATCTCTGCTCCTATCGTAAGCGCTTTCAAAACAGCAGAAGGTGGGCACAACTGGACCAGCATCTGGCTGATCCCTGCTGGTATCGCACTGGTAGTAATGCTGTTGTTCCTGCTGCTGTTCCGCGAAAAATCTGAAGCTAAACAGGCGTAATACGTACTGTTCCAACATATCACACTCCGCAGTGAACTACCTATGTCAACCTGGTGTTTTACTGCGGAGTTTTTATTTCAGCCCTATCGTTATCACTTAATTCAATCAGATAATTATGCAACGTATTTCCATGTTAGGTTCCGGCTTTATTGGCCGCTTCTATGCAGACTCCTTACAGGGACAGAGAAGCCGGGACAAGATTGTCAGTATTTATTCGCGCAGAGAAGAGAGTGCGAAGAAATTTGCAGAAGACTACAATGTCGCTCACTGGACTACGGATATGGAAGCATCCATTGCACATCCGGATGTGAATGTGGTTTGTATCTCCCTTCCTAATAACCTGCACGAAGCAGCTGTAGCACTCTGTTGTAAACACAAGAAAGGCGTGATCTGTACCAAGCCTCTGGGCCGCAATGCAGAAGAAGCGAAACGTATGCTGGAAATGGTAGAAGCAGCCGGTATCTTCAACGGCTATCTCGAAGACCTCGTATACACACCGAAATTCCTGAAAGCACTGGAAAGTGTAAAAAGCGGCGCATTAGGACGTATCCTTTGGGCTAAGTCCAGAGAAACACACCCTGGCCCGCACAGCGAATGGTTCTGGGATAAAGAACAGGCAGGTGGTGGTTGTATACTCGACCTCGGATGCCATTGCGTAGAAATCGCCCGCAGCTTCATCGGAAAAGATATCAAACCGGTGGAAGTAATGTGCTGGGCTGACACACAGGTTAAACCCATTGATGCAGAAGACCATGCCATTGGTCTGGTGAAATACGAAAACGGCGCTATCGGTCAGTTTGAAGTAAGCTGGACATTCCGTGGCGGACTTGATCTCCGTGATGAAGTAATGGGTACGGAAGGTACCATCTGGCTGAATAGCTTCCTGCGTACAGGCTTTGACATGTTCACCACCGGTAAAGGTGCTGACTATGTAGCAGAAAAAGCAGAAAGCAACAGCGGCTGGTTATTCCCTGTGGGAGATGAACTGAATGAACTGGGATATAACCACATGTTTGCCGATATGTTCAACGCAATTGAAAATAACCGGCCGGCACAGGAAACATTCTATGACGGATATGTTGTAAATGCCGTACTGGATGCTGCTTACCGCAGTGCCGCAAGCAAACAGTGGGAACCTGTAAAGCTGGATATCTGGCGTGGTCAGACCGGCCTGACAAAACCACAGACGCTAGTAGACTATGATGCTGATCATTATTTAGTAAAAGAAGAGATGACACACTTCGGTGCGAAGAAACTCATCCTGAAAGAGAAGAAGAGTGGTCAGATCATCGAACGTACAATATAATTTAAATGAAAAAGGGACTTCTGAGAAGTCCCTTTTTTTATGTTGTATCTTATCACATTGTTGTTTAAAACCATCAGCTTACCCTGATAATATACGCCTTACCCAGTGTTTGTGATACCTCCACCTGTACCAGAGTCCCTTTTTCGTATTTATAGACGTTTTTTTTGCCCTCCGGCAGTAACAGTTCATACAATCCATTACCGAGTGAGTTAAGCGTCAGAAAGATGCCTAAAGTCTCAGAAAAGATCTTTGTGATCTGACGAGGTTCAATGAAATACATTTCACCTACAGAATGAATAATCTCCGCCGTGTTAAGTACAGACTTCTGACCATTCAGTACCACTGAATAATTTTTCGCTTCCCGCTGCGTAATAATAGTCTTGTCATCCCCTTCTTTTCCCGAGCTTTTAATCACTTTGGAACGTACAAGAATGTTATTATCGAAATCGCAGGAAATATCCAGATTAAATTTCGCCAGCAGTTTCATGTCCACTTTACTTTGGATAGAGATATTGCGGGATGCGCCGTTTACTTTACAATGTGCAGTCACGTTACCAATAACGTGATTACTGAAACGTATTTCGTAATTGTGCGTTTGGGCGTGTAACAATGCACTGTTCAACGTAAACAGGCAGATAAACAGTGTAGACCAGATGGCGCCTTTCATGATAAAGGTTTTGGCTATGTTGTAGTAATCCTTACTTATATAGCAAACGTACAGTCGCCTGTTTTGTTATATAGTATTAAATATAATAAAAATCCTGCCCCGAAAGGCAGGATTTTATATAAATTATCATGAAAGAATGACTGCATTACTGCTGCAACATCTCTTTGATCTTGATTACCAATTCTCCTTTAGTAATAGGTACTCCCATTATTTTATTGTAACCAACCGCATCAATCAGGAACTGCTCACGGATGATCTTGATCAGCTGACCATTATTGATTTCAGGGATGAGTACTTTATCGTAGCTATGCAGTATTTCTGCAAGGTTTTTAGGGAACGGACGCAGGTATCTGATGTGTGCATGTGCCACTTCATGACCTTCTGCCAGCAGTTCCAATACAGCACTCTTAATAGCTCCGTAGGTAGAACCCCAACCCAGTACCAGTACCTTTCCTTTTTCAGGTCCCAGTTCGATGGTCTGTGGAGGAATATGATCAGCGATCTTGTCTACTTTCTCCTGACGGATACGCACCATTAACTGATGGTTTTCAGGATCATAGCTCACGTTACCGGTAATGTTCTGTTTTTCCAGACCACCGATGCGGTGTTCCAGACCAGGTGTACCTGGTACTGCCCATGGACGTACGAGATTTTCATCACGGTGATAAGGCAGGAACTGCTCTTCGTGATCTTCCAGTCCTTTTTTGAAAGTAACAGGGATCGCAGGCAGATCTTTGCTCTGCGGGAAACGCCAAGGTTCAGCACCATTTGCGATATAACCATCGCTCAGGAAAATCACCGGCGTCATATGTGCAATTGAAATGCGGAATGCTTCAAATACTGCGCTGAAACAGTCTGACGGTGTAGACGCAGATACAATCGGCATCGGACACTCCCCGTTACGGCCATAATAAGCCTGCAGGAGATCAGATTGTTCTGTTTTGGTAGGCAGACCGGTTGAAGGACCACCGCGCTGGATATTGACGATCAGCAGTGGAATTTCCAACATTACTGCCAGACCCATTGCTTCACCTTTCAGTGCCATACCCGGACCGGAAGTAGTGGTAACACCCATATGGCCTCCATAAGAAGCGCCAATTGCGGAGGTAATACCAGCGATTTCATCTTCTGCCTGGAAAGTACGGATACCAAAGTTTTTATAACGGCTCAGTTCATGCAGGATATCAGAAGCCGGTGTGATAGGATAAGTACCCAGGAACAATGGCAGATCAGCTTTCTGACTTGCGGCGATCAGACCGTAAGCGAGGGCGGTATTACCAGTGATGCTGCGGTAGGTACCTGGCTCCATGCGTGCTTTTTCTACACGGAAACGGGTGCTGAATGCTTCTACTGTTTCTGCGAAGTTATAACCTGCATGCAGGACCTTCAGGTTACTATCGAGGATATCCGGTTTCTTACCAAATTTCTCATTCAGGAAGTTCTCGGTGCTCTCCATATTACGGTCGTACAACCAATAAAGGAAACCGAGTACAAACATGTTCTTTGCACGGTCTTTTTCCTTCATCCCCATGCTCGATTCTTTCAATGCCTCGCGGGTCATTTTGGTCACGTCCATGGTGTGCAGCTGATAAGACTGCAGGGAACCGTCTTCCAATGGATTTACGCCGTCAGGATAGTTGGCCAGACGCAGGTTTTTAGCATCAAAACCATCTGTATTAGCGATGATGATACCACCTTTTTTCAGGCTTTTCAGGTTGGCTTTTAACGCAGCTGCGTTCATGGCCACCAGTACATCACAGGCGTCACCCGGGGTGAAAATACGGTTAGAGGAAAAGTGCAGCTGGAAGCCGCTCACGCCAGCAAGGGTTCCCTGCGGGGCGCGTATTTCTGCCGGAAAATCCGGAAATGTGCTCAGGTCATTGCCGATCAACGCGGTATTATTGGAAAACTGCGTACCAGTCAACTGCATACCGTCTCCACTGTCGCCAGCAAATTTTATCACTACATCTTCTATCTGTTGAACCGAAGTATTTGACATTGAATATCTTATTTAACTATCCTTTGTTTTTCAGGCTGTAAATTTAATCATTCGTCAGGTAGTAACCTCCGATATATTAAAGCGGACAGCCAAGGTCAGGGATGACAAAAGTACACAAAGTCGATAGACTTTTCCGAAGAGTGCTATATAGTTTAATGTTATGCCGCATAACTTTAAGTAATTATGCGAGCCACACACCACCTTCGCTGTTTACAGTCTGCCTGATCCGGACCGCAAAGCTATAGTAGCTTTGCATTCATTGTTTATGTATTTGGGAAATTGATGATGCAGTTACTGTTTTCATTCCTACGCCTCTCAAATTGGGGGCTCACTGCCTGAAAAATATAGGTTGTGCAACAAATACTTAGTTTTTTACATTATAAATCCCTGTAATCAGTGACTGAAATTCTTGCTGAAATTGTAATTTCGTAGGGACTAAACCTTTTTATCATGGCATTATTTGGATCCGGCAGCAACCCTATATTGAGTGACAAAACACTACAAAAAGCAGGTTCTCAAAGTACAGAAGGCACCATGACCATCAATGGCACCATTGGCAAAATGGCCTTCTTATTAGCATTGGTAGTAGCTGCCGCAGTTTATGCATGGGGTGTTCCCGGCAGAAACCAGAATCCCCTTCCGTTCCTTTATGGCGGTATGATCGCTGGTATTATCATCACCATCATTATTATATTTAAGAACGAGTGGGCACAGTATCTTGCGCCGGCTTACGCAATTGCGGAAGGCCTGACACTGGGTGTATTTTCCGTGCTGTTTCACAACCTCTATAATGGTATTGTATACCAGGCAGTAGGGCTCACCTTTGGTGTTTTCGCCGCTATGCTGATCTTGTACAGAACCCGTATCATCCGTGTAACGGAAAGGTTCAAACAGATCGTTTTCACTGCTGTTGCCGGTATCGCAATATTCTATGCATTAGCATGGATACTGAGCATGTTCAATGTGCGTATTCCATTTCTGCATGAAGGAAGCCCGATGGGTATTATCTTTTCCCTCATTGTAGTTGGAGTTGCGTCCCTGCGCCTGTGTATTGATTTTGATTTCATCGAGAAAGGTGCACAACAGCATGCTCCAAAACATGTTGAGTGGCTGGCCTCTTTTGGTATGCTGCTGACCCTGGTCTGGCTGTATCTTGAAATTCTGAATCTGCTTGCCAAACTGAACAGAAGATAAAATCTTTATAACAGATAGATAGTACAAAAGGGGGCGTCTCATAAGTTGAGACGTTCCCTTTTATGTTTTTATACTGTTATACCAGCCGATACGGTGTATTATATACTTAAAAGATATTTTAAGTATATAATCGATATTTTGAAGTTTAGTTTTAGGTTTCTTAGGCGATTTTCTTCCTAAGATTGTGCGCTAGAGCTAATAAGCCAGTCTCTATTTCGACTTTTTCGATGCCACGGAGCATAAATCTCCTGAAGTGGTGATTATGTTTGATATTACCAAAAACAGATTCTACATCAAAACATCGCTGTTTACGTTTAGCTATGCCCCGTCTTGTTTTCAACCGCTTATCTGCCCTCGATTTTAGCCGTTTTAGATTATGATTAATTTCAATCACACGGTTACCTTTTGCCTGATGGCATAACTTTTTTAACCTACAATACTTACAACTCTCTGTTTCATATTTTGTGATCGTCTGTAGAAAGCCTGTTGTTGTTTGCTTGGTGTAGGTGCCCACATTATGCATCGGTTTGCCTTTCGGACACTTATATTGGTCGTTGCTCTCGTCGTAAACTAATTTATCAGATGAATAAGGATTTTTCTCCTTTTTTCGCTTGCGCTGCTGTCTGTCAAACTGATTATGTTTCACATAAGCAGTGATCTGTTTAGATTCAAGCCATTGATAGTTTTGTTCACTACCATAACCTGCATCCGCGGTAATATTGGTTGGTTTTGCCTTGTAGGTCTTTATATGCTGTTCCAGGTGGGCGATTAGCGTATTGGTATCGGTGCTTTGTTGATGAAGGCTATAATTTACAATGTACTGATTATTGGTGCTTACCTGAACATTATACGCTGGTTTCAATTGGCCATTTTTCATATGGTCTTCTTTGAGCCGCATAAATGTCGCATCTGGATCTGTTTTACTCATGCTACTACGGCCGCAACCTATCCGATTTTCTTGCCCCTCATATTTATCAAGCGCTGCAGGCCAGTTCTTCTTACCATAGCTGAGTTTCTGGCGGATATTTTTGTCAATGTCTTTGTCCTTTAACGCTTCGTTTATTTTATTAATAGTCTCAGTTATTTTTTCACTATCAATTTTATCAAACCCACTCGGATCGGTATCATCCATTTCTGATGCAGCCACCTGTTGAGCATATTCCCAAAGCTCGCAAAGTTGTTTTTTGATCTTTTCCCGGTTTGATTTAATAGAATTGCCCCATACAAAAGTATACCGGTTCGCATTTGCTTCAATTTTAGTCCCGTCTGTGTACAACTCTTTTATACTTAGAAGACCTTCCTGGCACAGCAATTCAACTACCTGGCTGAAAATGGGACGTAACGTCCGCTGCAAGCGCTTACCCCGGAACCTATTGATTGTATTATGATCAGGCTTATTTAGACCTGCCAACCACATGAAATTTATATTCTGACTAACTGCTTCTTCTATTTTGCGGCTGCTATATATTATTAATGTAAGCATATACCAAAATCTTTAGTAATACTTTGGGATGATAGCTACTGGCTCCGCCTGTCTTGTACTCGGCAATTAGCTTGCTAATATCGATTTTATCAAGAATGGCCGCCACTATCCTTACCGGATGATTGGCTGCCACCATATCATTTAAATCGAGCGGAATTAGCGACAGCTGATTCTGATGAGTAGCTTTAAATGTTACCGTAAGACTTTTTCCTCTTGCCATAACATTAAGTTACGATCTACTTTTCAAAACAATATAAAAAGGGCCGCCTCATTTTTATTTATGAGACAGCCCCTTTTGTTGGCAGTATGCGCCATTTTGTTGTGTACCTTCTCCATATTGACATGACCATTTTACACCTTCTGACAGGTTTATGTTAAGGCCTAATCCCCTATTGTTAAAGCCTTTGTAAAGGAATGTTAAAACCCCTCCTGATATTTCGGCAACTGGTCTGGTGGCATGGTAATTGATCTTTTCTATATGAAGTTCTTTAATTGATTTCATCAGCAGATATGCTTACACCACAAGGCCATACTTTTTTGTATAACCTTAAATCTGACAATATGAACAAAGTTCAAGTAAGCATATTCGCCCTTGCAGTTATAGCTATTGCAGCATTCTCTTTCCGCAATATGGAAGGAGGTTCCATCACAGGTAAAGTAACACCATTGGATGGAGCGAGCACAGCCTGGGCCATTTATGGTGCAGACACACTCAAAGCTGATGTGCTGGACGGCACATTCAATGTACAGGGCGCGAAAGTTGGTAACTACACCGTGATCATCAGTGCGAAGCAACCATTTAAAAATGTGACGCTGAGCGATGTGAAAGTAGAGGAAGGAAAAGTGACCGACCTGGGCGAAATCAAATTAGAACAATAAACAAGAGCAATAGTTGGTTTTCATAGGGGTTAATCAAAAAGCCGGTTCCATACGTCCGTATGGCCGGCTCTTTTTTTTGTACATAATCAGCCCGTTTAGGGGTACTTCTTCCATTTGCCGTTATAATGTTCAAAGTCCCCTAAAAAGATGAAAGCATTGAACTATAAAAGCATTTTTTGCGGCAAATGGAGCTCCGCTGGCTGGGAGCTGCTTTTACTTGCATTTTTCAGCATTGCGCTGACAGCCTGTAACAAGGAAATAATATCCGGTTCCGGCGTTGTTATCACGGAAACAAGACAGGTCCCTGCCTTTTCTGACGTAGCGGCTGAGGGCTCCTTCCGTGTACATTTAAGACAAGGTAACGACGGCCCCGTGGAAGTAACTGCAGATGACAATGTCATGCGGGCGATAGATACCTATGTCAGTGGCAGTACATTGCATCTGCGTATTAAAAGCGGTGTGAAGCTGCATACCTCCAGAGATATTGATATCTATGTGAATTCCACCAGATACTATGGGGTGTCTTTTTCAGGCGCCGGCAGTGTGGAAAGCCTTGATACGATAAAAACAGACCGTTTCTCCTATAAAATGGACGGCAGTGGCAATGCCCGTTTCAGGATAGTGACCGACAGACTGGAAACGGAGGTAGATGGCAGCGGTAACATCCAGTTGTTTGGCAGTGCCACCAATTTCCATAGCGAGATCAATGGCAGCGGAGATATCAGCGGGCTGGACCTGATCTGTCAGGATGCCAATCTTTATGTCAAAGGATCAGGTAATCATACTCTCAGCGTATCACACTCCCTTGATGTAAGCATACGTGGCAGCGGAGATGTCAGGTATAAAGGCCCCGCCACCGTAAATTCAGACATAAAGGGATCAGGAAAAGTTATCAAATTATAAATACCGAAAGCGTCACACATGCAGGCTGGTTACATAACAGCATTTTCAGGTACTGCCAGCACTTTTGTGAGCAGGAATAAGGACAAAACCTATTTTTGCACTATGCCGGAAAATGCAGAACTACAGCAACTATTAATGGAGAATGAAGATGCCTTTATGGAAGCGCTCTTCAGGACCTACTTTTCATTTGTCTGCAAGACCATCTACCGTATTGTACAAAGCAATGCAACAGCGGAAGACCTTGCACAGGATGTGTTCATTAAGATCTGGAACAGGCGCACAGAGCTGCACCAGGTATACTTTAAAGCATATTTGCAGAGAGCAGCTATCAATATGGCACTGGATTATCTTGATAAAAATAAACGCAGAGGTGTACATATGCCCATGGAGGAATATATGGAACCTGTACAGGCTGCGCCTGCCGGTCAGAGTCTTCACCAGACCACCCGGCATATACAGCAGGCGATCGATAAACTGCCTGAAAAATGCAGAGAGATCTTTATTCTCAGTCGTTATGAAGAACTATCCTACCGGGAGATTGCTACTACGCTGAATATATCTGTAAAGACCGTCGAAAACCAGATGATGACAGCGCTTAAAAAACTACGGGTATCCCTGCAGGATTATTTACAGGTATTGATCCTGTTTCTGGCAGGCAGCGCTATTTATCCTTTACTTTTACAATTTTAATGTATGTCATACACCTTTGACCATATAGAATCGTTGATCGTGCGCTCGCTGGAAAGCAGCCTGAGTGAAGCTGAGCAGACAACCCTGCAAAGCTGGCTGGAGGAGAATGACGCTAACCGCCGCTATTATGAGGAATTGCGTAAAACATGGGATCTGACCGGCAGTGCCGATGAGGATATCATGCCGGATATTGATGCGAACTGGGCTTCTTTCAGCCGCAAACTGCAACACGGTACGCAAGCGCAGCCTACGGCGATCGTAAGAAACGTAAACAGTTACCGTGGATTTATCCGTGCCGCTGCCGCTGTATTACTACTTGGAGGCGCAGCAACAGCTTATTTCCTGTTGAAGGGACCAGCGCAGATGACTGTGCAGACAGCTGCGAATGAAACCAATATCATTGTGCTGCCTGATGGATCCAAAGCATTTATCAATAACAACAGTACGCTGCGTTATGCAAAGAATTTCAAGGATGGAGAAAGAGCGATACATCTGGAAGGCGAGGCTTTCTTTGATGTGGTAAAGGATGATGCGCATCCTTTTGTAGTCTACACCTCACAAACAAGAACCCAGGTACTGGGTACTACTTTCGATGTAAAGGCGTATACCGTACAACCAGTAGAAGTATTCGTACTAAGTGGAAAAGTATCGGTTGCAGGACAAGAGCAGCAAACAAAACAGGTAGTATTGACAGAAGGCAGGAAAGTGACTGTAGGTAAGGATCAACAGCTGGCGGAAGATGCGATTTCCAATCATGATTTCATCGCGTGGAAGGATAATATCATGGTATTCGATGACGAGCCGATCAGCCATGTGATCAGGAAAGTAGAAGCCTTATATGATGTGAAGATTGTGGCAGATGAAAATGTACAGGAGTATAGGATCAAAACAAGGGTAACACCGGGTCAGCCGTTAGAGGAAGTGTTAAATACCATTGCTGTAAGTGCGAATGTGAATCTGACGAAAGAAGGAAGTGTGTACAGGTTGGGCAAATAAAACAATGCTTAGTGATAAATAAAAAAAGGTGGTCTGTTTGACAGACCACCTTTTTTATTGTCAGGCTCCTCCCAGTTTGCATTTCTGCAAAACTTCCCAGGATTTACCGTTATGACGGAGGAAGTACAGGTTATTCACCTTAAAGGTGGCTTTATATTCCTTGTTTTCGTATTCAGGCCATGCCTTTTCGAACTGCGCATCTTCCAGGTCTTTGAAAGCAACTGTTACATGCGGAGTGAAACCGGTACGGGCCAGCATTGTACTGAAACCAAATTCCTTACGCAGGAAGTTGATCAGCTGTCTGTGCAGGGCACCCATAGTTTCGCTCTTCTCTACGTTAATGAACAGAACGCGGTTCTGCTTATTAGGGAAGGTACCGTAACCATCGAGGGATACCTCGAACGGAGCCTGTGTTTTGGCGAATTCAGCCAATTCATCACAGAAAGCTTTTTCCAGTGCAGGATCAGCTGTGAAAGGTACCTGGAGCGTGATATGCGGCAGTACTTTCAGCGCATACATCGGACCATACTTCTCAGCAAATTCCTGTTTTATTTTGATAATCTCCTTACCTACTTCAGCAGTAGGGAGTAAGGCGATAAAATAGATCTTGTTGTCCACTTTTGGTGGGAATGGTTTACGCATACCACCACCACCGCCACGGTTGAAGCCTCCGCCACCACCGCCGCGATTGTAGCCTCCGCCACCGCCGCCGCGATTGTAACCACCGCCGCCACCGCCGCGATCGTAACCACCACCGCCGCCGCCGCGATTGTAACCACCGCCGCCACCGCCGCGATCGTAACCACCACCGCCGCCGCCGCGATTGTAACCACCGCCGCCACCGCCGCGATCGTAACCACCGCCGCCACCGCCGCGATCGTAACCACCACCGCCGCCGCCGCGATTGTAACCACCGCCGCCACCGCCGCGATCGTAACCACCGCCGCCACCGCCGCGATCATAACCACCACCGCCGCCGCCGCGATTGTAACCACCGCCGCCACCGCCGCGATCGTAACCACCGCCGCCACCGCCGCGATCATAACCACCACCGCCACCGCGGTTGTAGCCACCACCACCGCCATCACGGTCGCCATAGCCACCATTATCACGTGGGCGATATCCACCGCCGCCGCCATCACGATCCCCGCGGTTGTAACCACCGCCGTCACGATCTCCACGGTTGTAACCACCGCTATCACGATCAGAATTATAAGACCTATCTTCTCTAGGTCTGCCCTCCCTTTCGTTATTAAAATCGGGTTTGAAGTAACCGCCCGGTCTCTCCTTATTGGGATCTTGGTCTTTTTCTGTACCAGGTGGAGAGTAGGGCCTGCGGGGGCGTTCGTTTCTCTCAAAAGTCATCTTACTTAATTAAGCGTTTGAATCAATATTAGCTATGATTTCATAAAAATGAAATACGTCTCCATATGAGTTATATAAGGGCGCCGGTGAAATACGAATTACTCCGGGTTCCCGCCAGTCGACGATTATACCGGCGTCAGTCATCTTTTGTTGGATTTCTCTCCCTTTTTCATGAAAGAGCAAAGATAATTGAGCACCGCGTTCCTTACAATTTTTTGGCGTAATTATTTCAAATTTTATGTTTTCTATATGTTTTAACAGGAATTCAAGATAATTGGTGAGTTTTATGCTCTTATCTCTTAAAGCTGCCATCCCGGCGGACTCAAATAGTTCCAGTGAGGCTTTTAATGCTACCATGTTAAATACCTGTGCCGTGCTTATTTGCCAGCCTTCTGCACGGTTTTTGGGTTTAAAACCCTTCTCCATTTTAAAACGGGTACTTTCTTCATTGCCCCACCAGCCACCTAGTCTTTGCCGGTTAGTATCGAGGGCGTGTTTCTCGTGTATAAATGCTCCACCTACAGCGCCGGGGCCTCCATTTAAATATTTATATGAGCACCAAACGGCAAAATCTACTTCCCAGTCATGCAAATTCAAAGGTACGTTTCCTACTACGTGTGCCAGGTCGAACCCGACTACAGCCCCAACTCTATGGGCTACTTCCGTAATGGACTGCATATTAAACAATTGGCCGGTATAATAGTTTATTCCCCCCAATAATATTATTGCTAAGCTACTACTTTCCTTCTCAATAATCTCAAAAATATCTTCCTCCCGGATCAAATGCTCACCGGGCCGGGGGGCCACTTCTATTATTGCTTCAGCCGGATCAAAGCCATGCAGTCGCACCTGTGTCTCCAGCGCATACTGGTCACTTGGAAAAGCACCCGCCTCCATCAGCACCTTAAAGCGCTGTTTCGTCGGTTGGTAAAAACTCATCAGTAACAGGTGAAGATTTACAGTAAGCGTATTCATCACTGTCAACTCTTCCTGGCTGGCTCCAACTATTTTTGTGAGTGGTTTGCTACAATATTGCTGATAATAAAGCCAAGGATTTTCTGCATTCCAGTATCCTTCTACCGCGTGATTTTTCCAGTCATTCAGTTCCTGTTCTATGGCCGGTTTTACGTTCTTCGGCTGTAACCCCAGAGAATTTCCGCAAAAATAGATGGCATCTTTTCCATTTCTCTGCGGGAAATAAAATTGCTCTCTATACGTCTTTAATGGGTCTGATTGGTCTTGCTCTTCAGCAAACCTCCTTGATAATTCAAACATAAATCAAAATTCCAGGTTTCTCTTAACCTGATTCCGTCATTACCCGTACTCTACTTAAAAAAATGAGTACTGTTGCTGCCTTCTATGGCAAACGGAATCACTATAACGTGTCTTAATATCAATCTCCGTCCAGTAAATTGCCAAGCCCACCCAGGATACTACCTTCTTCCTTACGCTTGCCTGTACCGTAAGACACCAGTCTTGCGGCCATTCTGCTGATCGGTAAGGACTGTATCCATACTTTACCCGGACCTCTTAATGTGGCAAAGAATAATCCTTCACCACCAAACACCATATTCCTGATTCCTTTTACAAATTCAACGTCAAAATGCACTCCTGAAGTATATGCTACCACACAACCAGTGTCTATTTTTAACACCTGACCGGGTAAAAGCTCTCTTTCGATGACCATTCCCCCTGCGTGTACAAAGGCCATTCCGTCCCCTTCCAGCTTCTCCATGATAAAGCCTTCCCCGCCAAAAATGCCGGTTCCAAGCTTCCGCTGCCATTCAATGCCAATACTAACACCTTTCGCTGCACAAAGGAACGCATCCTTCTGACAGATCACCTTGCCACCCATCCGCTGCAGATCCATCGGAATGATCTTACCCGGATAAGGCGCAGCAAAACTCACCTTTTTCTTACCCTGCCCCACATTCGTGAAAGCAGTCATAAAAAGGCTCTCCCCGGTCAGCATGCGCTTGCCTGCTGATACGAGTTTGCCAAAAAGTCCCTGATTAGCTTGTGAACCATCCCCGAACATTGTTTGCATCTGAATATCCTGATCCATCATCATAAAACTGCCGCTCTCAGCAATTGCAGTCTCCTGCGGATCTAGCTCAATCTCGACAATCTGTATTTCTTCACCATAGATACGGTAATCTATTTCATGGTTGCGTCGCATAGCGTTTGATATATTAATCAGGTTAACAAGAATGGCTCTTGTGCGTCAAATGTAAGCAATTGCTGCCTCAGTCAATTGTTAAAATTTGTTAAGGTATAAAAAAAGAAACCGCCTCGTGGAAACGAAGCGGTACCTGTTAAACCTACAACTGTTACACTGTATAGTGTGAACTAAACTCTTTCATGCATCTTCTTATCTTGATGATGTGTATGATTTGTATGATTTTCTTCCGCCTCGCCCTCATGGTCTTCTCCAACAGGGAAGAAACGATATGGCTTTGGTGACATGTAAGCCGGGTCATGCATCTTCCGCACTTCCTCTTTCTTCAGGAACAGCTTCAATATCAGCACAAGGAAAGGCACATATTTCAGACTTCTTGCCAGTCCGTAACGGTCCAGTACGTCAATAGAACGTTTATTCATTGCATACATTACCGGTACGAGGATCAATGTCAGGAAGGTCGCAAACACCAGTCCGTATACCATCGTCCAGGCCAAAGGTCCCCAGAAAGCCACGTTATCACCTCCGAAGAAGATATGAGGCTCAAAGGAAGAGAACAGCCCCGCAAAGTCAATGTTAAATCCTACAGCCAGTGGAATCAGACCCAGAATGGCCGCAATTGCTGTCAGTAATACCGGGGTCATACGGGTTCTTCCCGCCTCAATCACCGCTTCATATACAGGCATCTTCTGCTGTACCAGTAAGTCAGTAAACTCTACCAGTACGATACCATTACGTACAACGATACCAGCAAGTGCCATAATACCTACACCGGTCATTACAATAGAGATGTCCATACCAAAGATGGAAAAACCGAGGAATACCCCTATAATGGAAAATAATATTTCCATAAAAATGATCAGCGGACGACCAATAGAGTTAAACTGCGTCACCATGATCATCAGAATCAGACCAAAAGCACCCAGCATCGCCATACCAAGGAAGTTAGAAGTCTCCTGCTGGTCTTCCTGCTCACCTGTCATCTTCACACTGATACCCGGTGTCTTAGGGAAATCCTGTATCGCTGTCTGTATCTGCTGCACCACCTCATTCGTATTATAACCTGTCAATACATTTGAGTATAAGGTCACAACACGCTTCTGATCAATACGTTTAATACTTGCGTATGTGTTAGAATACTTAATTGTGGCAACCGCCGATAACGGCACCTGACGTATCGTTCCGTTCATATTCATATCACGGTACACAATATTCAGGTTCATCAGGGTATTGATGTTGTTACGCTGATCTTCACGGAATCTTACCATAATCTTATAGTCATCCTCCGGGTCACGGAACTTGGAAGCTTCCTGTCCGTACAGAGCCGTACGTAATGCCATACCAATAGTCGTCGTACTGATACCTTCCCTGTTCGCTCTTTCACGGTCAATGTTTACCAGTATCTCAGGTTTATTGCTCTGGAAGTCTGATTTCAGTTCTTCCACACCGCCTATCTCCAGACTATCCAGATAACGTTTCATTTTATCAGCTGCAGCAGTCAGCTCTTCAAACTCATCACCGGAAATCTCAATATTGATCGGCTTACCTGTCGGAGGACCACCCTGCTCCTGCTCTACCGTGATATCCACACCGGGAATACCTCTTACCGCCTTACGGATTTTATCAAGGTATTGTACAGTGGAATGTCCGTCACGTTTACCAAACTCTACGAAGGCTACTGTTACCTTACCCTTGTGCGGCTGCACACTCATATCCATCTGGGAAGGATCACCTGCTCCTACCGCCACGTTAGAGATAATAGATTCTACGATAGGATTTTTCTTACCTACTACTGCCGTAATCTTTCCTTCAATAATATGCGTCACCGAGTCAGTATACTTCTGATCTGTACCCATCGGTAATTCAATATATGTATAGATGAAGTTCGGATCTGCCTGCGGGAAGAACACCACTTTCGGACTGGTAATAACAGTCAGTATGATACTGAATACCAGCAATGCAAATGTGCCGATCAGGATCCATACCGGACGCCATCCCACAAGACACCATTTAAGGATCTTTCTATAACGTTCCTGCACACGCGGCCATGTGTTGGTCTGGAAGCGACGGGCTACGCCACCCAGCCAGAATCTTTCCAACATGATCATCGCCAGTGCAAACAGAGTGAAATTACCCACACCTTTACTGCCCGCTGCATAGGCGAGCAATGCTACTACCACAAACACAGCAGTGAGGATCTTCATACTCTTATTAAACGTCGGTTTAGGATGATTATCTCCTTCATGACGATCCATAAAGTCAACCGCAAATACCGGGTTGATAATATATGCTACGATCAATGATGCACCGAGTGTAGTGATCAACGTTACTGGCAGGAAGAACATGAAACTACCGATAATACCAGGCCAGAACAACAGCGGGAAGAATGGCGCCAATACTGTTAATGTACCGGAGAACACCGGCAGAAACACCTCACCTGCTGCTACTTTTGCCGCCTTTACAATACCCAGATCTTTTCTTTCATAAAATATACGGTGTACGTTTTCTATTACCACGATCGCATCATCCACCACAATACCCAATGCCAGCAGGAATGAGAACAACACCATCATATTGAGGGTGAAATCGTACATCGGCATCAGCAGGAATGCAATGAACATAGAGATCGGTACAGACAATGCTACGAAGATTGCGTTCACTGCACCCATGAAGAACATGAGGATCAATGTCACCAGCAGGAAGCCAATGATGATCGTGTTGATCAGATCATGCAGTGTTACACGGGTAGAGTTGGACTGATCGGCAGTAATGGTTACATCCAGTCCTGCAGGCAGATAATCTGCTTTCATTTCATCAATGATCACACGGATCTTATCTGACGCGTCGATCAGGTTCTTACCACTCTGCTTGATTACATTAAGGGTGATTACGTTCTTACCATCCAGACGTGCATAGCTTTCCTGTTCTTCAAAACCATCTACTACTTCCGCTACATCTTTCAGATATACTGTTGCGCCTGACATACCACGCACAACGATGTCGCGTATTTTATTCGCATCTTTATATTCCCCTTTCACACTCAATGTACGCTTCTGTCCGTCCATAGAAACCAGACCTCCGGAGATGGTACGGTTTTCCATGGCAATCGCATTTGCAACATCATCAAAGGTGATCTTCGCCGCGTCCATTTTGTATTTATCGACATTTATCTGGATCTCTCTTTCCAGTGCGCCGACAATATCTACGCGGGTGATTTCATTCAATGCTTCGATACGATCCTGCATTTCATCTGCATACTTCTTCAGTGATTGCAGATCAAAATCACCTGACAGGTTCACGTTCATGATAGGTATCTGCGATACGTCTATCTTGATGATCTGTGGTTCCTGTGTAAGGTCGTTTGGCAGATCTTTCTTCGCATCATCTACTTTCTCACGCACTTCCTGCCGCGCGGTTTCCATATTTTCACTCGCATCAAATTCTATCGTGATGGCAGAATAGTCCTGCATGGAAGTACTCTTGATAGACTTCACACCGGAAATACCACCCAATTGTTTTTCTATAGGCTTCGTCACCAGCGTCTCCATGTCCTCTGGAGAAGTACCGCTGTAAATGGTGCTGATATAGAACTGAGGAAACACTACTTCCGGAAACTGTTCCTTCGGCAGGCTCTGGTAGGACATAATACCTGCGAGGGCCAGGATAATGGTAGCCACATAAATGCTCACCTTATTATCAATGGACCAGCTGGTAGGTTTAAATTCTTTATTCAGGTTGTCTTGCATAAACCAGTTTTAGAGTATTAAAGCTGGATAAGGTCATTATCATTCAATCCCTGGTAACCGATAGTTACGATCTTGTCACCTGTCTGCAGTCCGCCTTTGATCTCTGCCTTATCATTATAGGTGCGGCCCATTTCGATCTCTCTTCTTTTTGCCACCATCTTACCGCTTTGATTTTGTGCAACGATCACATATGGTTTACCTAATGAGTACTGGATAATATTCACCGGTATTACAATAGCTTTAGGTGCTGTGTAATCGATGATCTTCATTCTTGCGATCATGTTAGGACGCAGTTCAGGATCATTCTGCAAAGGCACTTCTAATTTTATCGTACGACTAGTCGGATCAATTACTTTTGAAGCGAAACCGATTTTGGTACGGATATTCTTATCGATATCCGGGAATTCAAGTACTACCTGATCGCCAGTTTTCACTTTGCTGGCATAAGCTTCTGCTACATTTGCCAGTACACGCAGATTACTGCCATTCACCACGCGGAATGCAGGGCTGCCCGGCGCAGCATTGTCACCCAGTTTAACGATCACTGCATCAACAGTACCATTGATAGGAGAAATGATCCTTGCCTGTGACATCTGATCCTGCAGGGTCGCCATTTTCCTTTCCAGTGATTCTTTCTGTGTTTTTGCATTCAGATATTGTACTTCAGAACCAATCTTCTGATTCCAAAGGTTCTGTTGTTTCTGGAACATAGTATTAGCCAGATCCAGCTGTGTATGCAGCTCTGCCATATTCGCCCGCATGATCTGGTCATCTACCTGTGCCAATGATTGTCCTTTGCTTACGCTCTGTCCTTCTTTTACATGTATCGCAGTAACGATGCCGGGAATCTTGGCAGATACGCTCACATTCTCACGTGCATCCACAGCACCCTGTACATCGATGTAATGTTCAAATACAGTATCCTGCACATCTGCAACAATTACAGCTTTCTTTTTACGTTCAGTGGTATCTCCTTTCTGCGTTTGTTTTTCCAGCTCAGCGATCTGCTGTTTCAGAGTAGCTTCCTGTTTTTTAAGCTCTGCCAGTTTCGCCTCCGGCGAAGGACTGCTGCAGGCAGCCATGAGTGTAAGGATCAGCAGAGCGGGACGATATATCTTGGACATATAATAAAGAGTTAATAGTTAGTTGTAGTTTTCGCTTACAGTTTTCCGTATGCTTTCAGGTAATCTACTTTCGCTACCGCTGCATTATACAGCGCCGTGAAGTAGTTATTCTGTGCAGTGAGCAATTCGTTTTCAGCAGTACTCATTTCCAGACTGGAACCAACACCTTCACGATATTTGATCTGTGTAGTATTGTATACTTCTTCCGCCAGTTTCATATTGCTTTCCTGTGCTTCCAGTGTCAGGATATTATTCCGAAGACTGGAAGTAGACTGCGCCTGCTCCATATCAATACCCAGTTTGGTATTTTCCAATGTCAGTTCTGCTTTTTTCACCTGAAGGAAGGCCTGATCTTCTTTACGTCTGCGCTGCATACCACTGAATATGGTAAATGACAGGTTCACACCATAAGACACATAGCCATACCATGTTTCACGGTTGAAGTAATTGAACTGATCACTTGCACGGCTCATACCACCGGTACCAAACAATGACAGGGTCGGCAGTTTCTGGAATTTGTAGCGTTTCAGATCATATTCATATGCTTGTTTCTGCGTCTGGAGCAACTGATATTCTATACGCTGTGAATAGTCAAATTGTTCTGAAGCGATTGCAGATCTGATCTCAGCAGTTGACAGCGTATCTGTCAGCTTAATCGGCTGCTGAATCGCCATTCCCATCTGATATTTAAGTGCAGCGAGACCCACTTCGGTTACATTACGGAGCTTTGTTTCTTCAGTACGGAGGTTGGTCAGTTGTACAACCAATCTGTCTACGTCCAGCTTTTCTACCAGACCATTTTTATAGGTCTCTTTGGTTTCGTTCAGCAGTTTCTCAAGATTCGTGATGTTATTGCCGAGTATCTCCAGACCTCTGCGGGCGGAGAGCACGTTATAATAGGCTTTATATACACCTACTTTCACATCTACTTCTGATTTCTTTACTGATTTAGAAGCCAGTTGTTCCAGCGTTTCACGCGCCTGTAAAGCCACGAGTACACTTGGATCGAACAGTACCTGTTTCAGGGTTACTTCTCCGATTACGTTGAACTTCAGGCCGAACGCAAAAGGCACCAATGTACCTTTGGGAACAGAATCACTAAAGTTGGACGCATCTATCAATTGTTTCTGTACAATAGGGTTATGCTGATAAGTGCCTGAACCGGCGAGTGTAGGCAATGCCATACCGCTCACTTCTTTATTCTTAGCCAGCTGGATCAGTTCATCCAGTTTAGCCGAGCGTACGGAAGCCTGATTGGCAAGTGCATAATCTACCGCCTGTTGTGCAGACAGTGAGATAGTTTCCTGCAGCGGCGCCTTTGCGGGCTGCTGGGCCATCGCACAGTGGAAGATCATCAGCAGCAGGAGTCCTGTCAAACCTGCGTGCTTTTTGTCAAGTTGCATAAAGGTCATTGGTTTTACTGTAGTTGTAGTTTATTCTCTTCCACGCGTTTATACCCTTCCGGAGAAACAAGTCCGTATAGGAAATGTTCCAGCAGGATGCACTGTACTTTGCTCATGTCATATTTCCCGTAGGGGAATATGTCAGGCTGAAAACATAGCATAGAAGTCGCCAGTCTGTACTGGGTCATTATTTCGATATCAAAATCATTTCTATATAATCCTTCACGCACGCCTCTTTCTAAATTCTGTCTGACGGTTTTCTGCAGATTATTATTCTTATAATCCTGAAATACCTGGTAGGCTTTCGTATGGAACTTTTGCAGATCGAACAGGATGATCGGGTTCATGTTACGGAAGCTCATATCCAGCTGTTTCATGACGAGGAATAGTTCGTCTATGGCGTTCGCGGCTTTTTCCTGATTTTCAATACATTCCTTATCCAATTGTTGCAGATACCGGGCAATGGCATGCATCACCAGTTCATCTTTATCTGCAAAGTGAGCATACAGGGTCTTTTTGGATACACCCATTCGCTGGGCTATATCATCCATTGTGATTGAGCGTGTTCCGAATTGACAGAACAAACTGAATGCAGTATCCAGAATACGTTCCTGTATATCCATTTTGTGCGGTATGTATGTTTCTTATTATCTTCTGCAAATCCTTATAGTGATGGTTAATTCACTACCTTCCGGCTTCATAGTTCTTTGGTGGTCTCTAAATGATTTGCGATGCTGGAACAAAACTATGGAAACTTTTTAAACTACAAAAGTTTCCAACGCAAATAATTTTAATATACTTATCCTGTATATAACAGTGTTATCTTAAGGTCCGGAAGCTCAATATGTTGTTATATGCTCCTTATCAAGCCCTTTCGGGGAACTGATCAGCTGTGAGGGAAGTCCGGATCAAGTCCACCTCATGTCCGCCTTAAGCGGGCAGCAGGTCCCCCTCTATTCCATTATAACACCCTTGTGCGTCAATACATATGCTGGTGATGGTACCGATCAAGTCCACCTCAAGTCCGGCTAAAGAGGATATCAAGTACCCCTGTTGTCCATCATTACTCCATTACAATACCCTTGTGCGTCAACACATATGCCGGTGATGGTACTGATCAGGTCCACCTTATATTCAGCTTAAGGAGGCATCAGGTACTCTACTTATCCGTCACGACTTCATTGTAATAAGCATGTTATTTCAGTGCATACGGCTGCTTTTCGCATCATGCTCATTATTGCCGGACTGTGTGCGGGTATAACATCCCCGGGGATAAAATAAACGATGTAACTTTGACCCGTCAGATATCATCATCCAGGATATTCCCGGATCATTCACGTATTTGCATTTAAATTATATGTCTCCTAAAAGTCGTCTTAAAGTCCTGGCTGCCCGCATATTGAGGTATTTCTTTCAGGGTTTACTGATACTCGCTCCGATGGGTGTGACTGCCCTGACCTTGTACTGGGTATTCGTTACTATTGACAATATCATCCCTAAGGAAATCCTTCCGCTGGAAACGCCGCTCAGATATCTGCGCTACAAAGGTGTCGGATTTGTGCTGGTGTTATTACTCGTGATAGTGGTGGGTTATCTGAGTTCCTCATTTATTGTGAGCCGCATTTTTGCGTTGTTTGATCACATGCTGGAAAGGACACCATTTATTAAATATATCTATACCTCTGTAAAAGATGTGTTTGATGCATTTGTAGGTGAGAAGAAGAAATTTGATCATCCGGTGCTGGTGCAGGTATATGGAGAAGACGTATGGGAAATGGGTTTTATTACGCAACCTGATGTCTCTAACTTTGGACTGGAGGGCTATACTGCGGTATACGTACCGCATGCTTATGCCATTACCGGTAAAGTATTCATGGTGCCTGTCAGCAAGGTAAAACCGCTGACTAATATCTCTGCCGGCGAAGCGATGAAATTTGCTGTGAGTGGTGGTGTGACGAACATCGAAGTACACGAGAAACACGAAAAGAAAGAGGCGCGCTGATTATTCTCTTTTACAGATATAGGCTGACATCGCTCTGATGTCGTTTTGATCTTTATTATCCTTCGTTCATCCTTCGTTCATGAACGAAGGATGAACGAAGGATAATAAAGATCAAAGTATTATTACTACTTCTTCTCTCCCCTTCCACGAACTGATTATTTATCTTAATATTACAATTGTCTGTTAACCAACCACACTTATGCACCATATCTTTCTGGCCTTCTGCCTGCACCTGATTACTATTCCTGTTTATGGATGGGGTTTCTTCGCTCATGAGCGCATTAACCGTCTGGCGGTATTTTCTCTGCCTCCGGAGATGCTGGTATTCTATAAACCTAACATTGAATATCTCTCCACACATGCGACAGATGCAGATAAAAGAAGATATATCATTCCTGAAGAAGGGCCACGGCACTACATCGACATAGATCATTACGGACAGGCACCATTTACGGCACTTCCCAGATCATGGCAGGAAGCACTGCTGCAATATACAACCGATACATTGCAAACGTATGGCATTTTACCATGGTATCTTCCACAGTTATTATCCCGGTTGACGCAGGCATTCAAAGACAAAGATGCTGATAAGATCATGCGGCTGAGTGCTGACATTGGCCACTACGCGGGAGATGCACATGTGCCCTTACATGCCTGTTCCAATCACAACGGACAACTCACAGGGCAGCAGGGAATACACGGACTGTGGGAATCCCGCATCCCCGAATTGATGGCTGACAAGACCTTTCAATACCTTACAGGCAAAGCATGCTATATAAAAGATATTAATGCATACACCTGGCAGATAGTGATGGAAAGCGCTGCAGCAGCGGATACGGTGTTGCGGCAGGAAAAAATAGTCAGTGAAAAATTCTCCTCCGGCAGGAAATTTGCATATGAAAAACGCAACGGGAAACTGATCAGAAATTACGCAACAGCTTACACAAAAGCCTATCATGGCGCATTAGGAGACATGGTAGAACGTAGAATGAGAGCAGCTATCTCAGCTACAGCCAACTACTGGTACACCGCCTGGGTCAACGCAGGCATGCCGGTGCTGAACAATCTGAAAAAAGGAATCAGTACACAAGATCCCGTTCATCCCACACCTGAACGCATGATAGGCCGGCAGGAAGCTTAAAACAGGCTTCCAATTAATTTCGATTTTAAAAAAATATAAATTATCTTTGTTAGTACTATCTTTTTAGCCTTATCCTACACGCGTTCAGCTACAATGTGAAATGCCATACTTTTTTTTCCATTCCTCTGACAAAACCAAACAAAGTGGAACAAGCAAACAATTTATTTAACTTAGAACGACCTATGAAGGTGCACAATTTTAACGCAGGGCCTTCCATATTGCCGAATGAGGTGCTGTACAAGGCCAGTAAAGCTTTGATTGACTTTGAAGGTTCAGGAATGTCTATTTTGGAAATAGGGCATAGAACTCCATTGTTTCAGGCTGTATTGGACGAAGCACGGGATCTTGTTAAAGAGTTGATGCAACTCGAAGACGATTTCGAAGTTCTCTATCTTCATGGAGGTGCGACAACGCAGTTCATGCAGATACCGCTGAACCTCCTCGAAAACGACGGCACGGCATCTTATATTGATACCGGTGTTTGGAGCAATAAGGCTATAAAAGAAGCGAAACAGTACGGTTTCGTGGATGTTGCTGCCAGTTCAAAAGACAGCAGTTATAACCACATACCTAAGCAGTTCAACATCTCCCCAAAATCTACCTACCTGCACATCACCACTAACAATACCATTTATGGTACGCAGTGGCAGAAGATGCCGGAGACAGATGTTCCGTTGATCGCTGACATGAGTAGTGATATACTCAGCCGTTCACTGGATTTCAACAAATTCACGCTCATTTACGCAGGCGCCCAGAAAAACATGGGAGCAGCAGGCACTACACTCGTAATTGTCCGCAAAAGCGCATTGGGTAAAGTCACACGTAAGATTCCAACGATCCTCGATTACCGTAATCATATTGAGAACGGTTCCATGTTGAACACCCCTCCCGTATTTGCTATCTATATTTCTATGCTCACACTCCGCTGGTTAAAAGAACAGGGTGGTGCTGCTGCTATGGAAAAAGAAAATGAGAAAAAAGCAGGTCTGCTGTACAATGAAATCGATCAGAATCCATTGTTCCGCGGTACCGCTCAGAAAGAAGACAGGAGCCGTATGAACGTATCGTTCATTATGGATAAACCTGAACTGGAAGAAGAATTCCTCAAATTCTGCAAGAAAGAAGATATCGTAGGTATCAAGGGTCACCGTCTCGTAGGTGGCTTCAGAGCTTCTCTTTACAATGCACTGCCATATGAGAGTGTAGAAGTATTGGTGGAAGCGATGAAGTATTTCAGCCTGAAGAAAGCGTAATGCAATCAGACATTACAAATCAGGAATTGTTGTGATCAGACTGTCACATAGATAATATTCTGCATATTATTAAAGTCATAAAGAGAATGGCGCTTCATTATTGAGGCGCCATTTTTATTTGGACCCATTTCATTTAAAAATGCCACCATTAATTGGGTGTTCAATCATTTACTACACTGATTCCCGATTCTTAATTCCTAATTGCTAATTGACTATCGCTTAGACGGGAAAAATTAATTATTTACTTTTGCGGCCTAACAATCTATTATCATGGCAATCATCAGACCCTTCAGAGGATTAAGACCTACTCCGGAACTTGCAGACAAAGTTGCTGCCCGCCCTTACGATGTGCTCAGCGCAGCAGAGGCAAAGGCAGAAGCTGCCGGTAACCAGTACTCGTTTTACCATGTTTCCAAGTCGGAAATTGACCTTCCCGAAGGTACCGATGTGTACAGTCAGTCCGTATATGATAAAGCTGCCGAAAACCTGCAGAAATTTATCAAAGAAGGTACGCTGTTTCAGGACAATACCGCTTGCTATTATATCTATCGTCTGATCATGAACGGCCGCACCCAGACAGGTCTGGTATGTGCTTCCTCCGTATCAGATTACAACATGGGTATTATTAAAAAGCATGAATTTACGCGCCCTGATAAAGAACTGGACCGTATCAACAATATCAAAACCACCCGTGCACAGACAGGTAATGTATTTCTTGCATACAATGACGTTCCGGAAGTAAACTCCCTGATTGATCATTGGATTCATGCGAATGCACCTGCTTACGACTTCACTGCTGCTGATGGTATACAGCACACTGTATGGGTAGTGAACGAAGAAAGCGCTGTAAACCAGATCACCTCTCTGTTTGCCAGCAAAGTGCCGCACACTTATATCGCTGATGGTCACCACCGCGCAGCATCTGCATCACTGGTACAGAAAGAATTCGAAGAAAAACAGATGATCGGTACCGATGATCCGGCTAATTTCTTCCTGACCACCATCTTCCCTGCCAGCCAGCTGGTAATACTGGACTATAACCGTCTGGTAAAAGACCTGAATGGTCTGACCAAAGAAGCCCTGCTTTCCCGTCTGGAATACGATTTCACCGTAGAATCAATCGGTCACCTGCCACAACAGCCCTCCATGCTGCATGAATTCAGCATGTATCTGGAAGGAACCTGGTACCGTCTGGTAGCGAAAGAAGGTACTTACACAACTGATCCTATCGGCATCCTCGATGTGACTATCCTCTCTAACAATGTACTGGATAAAATACTGGGTATCAAAGATCAGCGTACCGACAAACGTATTGATTTTGTGGGTGGTATCCGCGGACTGCAGGAACTGGTAAAAAGAGTCGATAGCGGCGAAATGAAAGTTGCATTTGCACTTTATCCGGTTACTATTCAGCAGCTGTTTGACATCGCTGACAGCGGCAATGTAATGCCTCCGAAGAGCACCTGGTTTGAACCTAAGCTGCGTGATGGCCTTATCTCCCAGATGATTTAACTGCTTCATCATACTATTCAGACGCCTGCCGGTACGGCGGGCGTTTGTTTTTACAGATAGTGTTAATACACAAGAAACAGTCCCGAAACAGGCATTCGGGCTGCCGGACTGAATGTTTGGCACATTTTTTCTTTACTTTTACAGCAAACGTCTGATCGGCATGAATATGAGGGCTTCATTATTAAGAGCAGGGTTATTTACTGCTATATTATTTTCTTCTGTAATAACTGCGTCCGCACAGGATGCAAAGGAATTATATACGACAGCGACAGGATTTATACGTGATGGTGATTATTCCAACGCTATTCTGGTATTAAACCAGGCACTGCAACAGGAACCTGATAATATAGACTTTAAAAAACAGCTCGGCTTTGCATATTATCTCCAGGGAGATATGAATAAAGCAAAAAATATCATTGAACCCATTCTCAATAAAAAAGAAGCAGACGAGCAAACTTTCCAGATCGCGGGTAACATTTATCAGTCCCGTCAGGAATGGAAAACAGCACAGAAGCTGTATGAAAAAGCTCTGCGTAAGTTTCCGGAAAGCGGAGAACTGTATAATGATAACGGACAGTTGCTCATGTTCCTCAAAGTATTTGAAGGAGGTATGGGTAGCTATCTGAAAGGTATTGAGAAAGCACCCAACTTCTCCGGCAACTACTACAATGCCATTAAAGCTTATGTGTATATGAACAACCCGGTTTGGGTAATCATATATGGGGAAATATTTGTCAATCTGGAAAGTTATACCGCGCGTACCGCAGAAGTCAGAACATTGCTGCTGGATGCCTATAAATCGTTATACAACGATCCTGCTCAGCTTAATAAAGCTATCGAAGACGAAAACGAAAATAAAAACAGGAAGAAGGCAGTAGCTGATTTTGCGCTTGCATTCAAAGCGTCTATGGGTAAACAGCTCAGTGTCGTAATGGCCGGTATAGATCCGGAGACCCTCATTATGCTGCGTACCCGCTTCCTGCTGGACTGGTACAACTTTTCCGGTCTGCGTTTTCCATATGCACTTTTCGATTATCAGCGTACCCTCCTGAAACAGGGCATGTTTGAAGCATATAACCAATGGATGTTTGGTCCTGTAGCTAATCAGCCGGCATACAGAGCCTGGACAACCATGCACAAAGCAGAATACGATACTTTTTTACAATATCAGCGTAATCACCCACTGAAGTTAAGAGCGGATGAATATTACAACGACAATAAGTTTACGATGGTGAGGTGAGGTGATTGAGCCAATCAGGTAATCAATTCTCAAATTCCACATATGTTTAACATCAAACACCAAAACACAATTGAGAAAGCCGTAAAGGCGAATCATGAACGGGCTTTCTATTCACAGTACCCGGAACACCCCAAAGCCTATGGTGAAAATGCAGCAGAGCAGGGCGAGACCCGCTATAAAGCACTGTTGCAACAACCCTTTAAGCAATTACTGCAGGCAGGAGAAACTTCCTGGGCAGGAGAAGAAGTGTCTCCTTATACACAGGAAGCATTGGGCATTACCTACCCGATCTTCTCTCCGGACGAACTGGTTCATCGTGCTATTGCGGCAGCACCTCAATGGCGTAATACCACTGTAGACGTACGTGCCGACATACTTGTAGAAACACTGGAAGCGGTCAAAGAACGCTTCTTTGATATTGCCTACGCGACGATGCATACCACCGGACAGAGCTTTATGATGAGCTTTCAGGCTTCCGGCCCGCATGCCAATGACAGAGCACTTGAAGCAATTGCCATGGGATATCACGAAGGCAGCCGTTATCCGGCATCCCTGATGTGGGAAAAGCCAATGGGTAAAACCTCCCTGCAGCTGAAAAAGAATTTCCGGGCCATCCCTAAAGGTGTAGGTCTGGTGATAGGTTGTTCCACCTTCCCTGTCTGGAACTCATTACCGGGCATTTATGCGGATCTGGTAACAGGTAACCCGGTCATTGTAAAACCTCATCCGAAAGCTATTCTCCCGATTGCCATTGTCGTAGCTGCCATCCAGCAGGTATTACAGGAGAAAGGCTTCAGCCCTTCCCTTTGTCAGCTGGCAGCGGATACTTCAACAGAGCTTATTACAAAAACCCTGTGTGAGCATCCGGGCATTCAGCTGATTGACTATACCGGCGGCAGTGCCTTTGGTAATTATGTGGAGTCATTGAAAAACAAGACTGTATTCACTGAAAAAGCAGGTGTCAACTCTGTTATCATCGACAGTGTGGCCGACATAGATGCTGTTATGCAGAATCTGGCTTTCTCCGTGTCATTATATTCAGGACAGATGTGTACTGCTCCGCAAAATTTCTTTATTCCTGCGGAAGGCATTACAACCAGCAATGGTAAACTTTCCTTCGATGAGGTAGTACAGAAATTCAGGGATGCAGTTGTAAGCCTCGTAAACAACCCTAAAATGGGAGCAGGTACACTTGGCGCCCTGCAGAACGAAAACACCCTGGAAAGGGCGCATAATGCGGGCAAACTGGGTGCAAAAGTTATCCTAGAAGGACAACCACTGGTTAATGAAGAGTTTACCCATGCCCGTGGTTGCACACCATCAATACTGGAAGTCAGCAGCAACGATAAACATATCTTCGAACAGGAATTATTTGGCCCGGTTTTGTTGCTGATTAAAACAAAGGATACCAATGAATCCATACAGCTGGCCCGGCAAATGGCGCAGCAACATGGTGCGATCACCTGCGCGGCCTATACCACCAGTCCCGAAATGAAAGAGAAGATCACCGACGAGATGAATGGGGTATTTACACCTGTATCCTTTAACTTTACCGGATTCATCTGGGTAAACCAGCATGCGGCATTTTCTGATTTTCATGTGACAGGAGGCAACCCTGCCGGAAATGCCAGTTTCACTAATCCGGAATTTATCCTGCGTCGGTTCGTATGGGTAGGAAACCGGGAAGTGGCCGGAAGCTGACGGAATAATTTGTTTATGAAATATATACTTTCTATCATGCTGATCGCCTTGCTGGCAGCCTGTGAACAGGCTCCGAAAGCTGACAAGGCGACCATTACAGAGGCTCACCCGGTAAAAGAGGGAAAAGGAAGCCCATACCTGGTTGACACCGCTAACAGCGAATTACGCTGGATAGGCACCAAGCCTACCGGCAAACACACCGGCCGTTTTACACTGCAGGAAGGGAAGTTATTGGTAAAAGATACCGCCATCACCGGTGGTAATATCATAATCCGTATGAACTCCCTTGAAAATATCGACCTGTCAAAATCAGATACTTCTCTGAAACGTAAACTGGAAGATGAGTTAAAAGGTCCGCTGTTCTTTGATGTGGCACAATTCCCGGTGGCCACTTTCGAGATCACCAATGTGAGCGACTTTACACCTTCTGTAGGCAATGAGGTATTGATGAAGAACGCCAATTATACAGTACAGGGTAATCTGACGATCAAGAATATCACGAAGAATATCTCCTTTCCTGCTATTATCAGGTTTGAAAATGGGACTATCACAGCCATGGCTAATTTCAATATTGACAGAACACTGTGGGGTATGACCTATAGGGCCGATAAATCCATGCAGGATAAACTGATCAATTCAGTGGTAAATCTTGAGTTCAGGATCACTGCCGCGAGATAATATATCCGCTGTATAAGCATAAAATAAAAGGAGGCTGTCCGCCATAAGGTAGACAGCCTCCTTTTATTTTATGCTTTTTATTACCTGATTATTTCTTCTTATCTGCTTTAAAGCGGCCATTCGGTTGTATAGAAGTCAGTGACACTACATCACCTTTATCATTCACACTGAATTCTACTGTAAAGCCCTTCACTTCCTTCAAGGCGAACTTGTTTTTATCAACAGGTACTAATGTAAAGTCCATTTGTCCGGGTACATTCATCATCAGCTGGTCCTCTCCTTTTATATGTACCGTTGCCTCCATTCCTCCGAAAGAATAGACGCCGAGGTATTTCTCCAAAGCGGCTTTTCCAAGTGGTGCTATCTTAGGTGTTCTGCTAAAATGTACCGCATCTTTTACACCCAGATCAATCTCGGATTCACTGATATCACCGTTCATATCTGCATTGAATTTGATCTTTGAACCCGGTGCAGTGGTATCAATGCCGGTGTATTTATCTACCTCATATGTTTGAAAAATATCAAAAGCCACATGCTTCAGGTAATTCTTTTCCTGCGGGATCAAAGCAAATAAAGAGTCGTTCTGAATAACGACCTCATAACTGCCAAATGATTTACTGACATAAACGCCTGTATAGTCACTCAGGCTACGGATCACACCTGCTCCCTTCACTTTCGCTGTATCTTTACTTTCCTGCCCTTTTTTATCCATGGCTAATTGAGCCGCTCTCTTTTTCAGCATGGAATCTGTCAGGGCATAGTATTTCAATCCAAGCAGTCTGTCAGAAAAGAGGTTCCTGACCAACATAGGTACCGGAGAACCATTCTGATTAGCCAGTACGATAATACCAATACTATCTGAAGGATAGAAACAGGTGCTGGCAGTAAATCCGTCGATATTGCCACCATGCTCTACCTGATAGTGTCCACGATAAGAAGAGATCATCCATCCCAGACCGTAGTCGCTGCCATGTACTTCCGGCTGATCTTTTCCCGGTCTTCCACCTCCCATTGCCATTTGTGCGCTTTGTGCCTCGCTGACATAGGCAGCTGGTATTACCTGCTTACCATTATATTTTCCTCCATTGATCCATGCAGATACCCAGTGTGCCATATCACTGACACTACTGTTGATACTACCCGCGGGAGCGATGATCTGAATATCTTTATAGTCTGTTTTGGTGATGGCCGTGTCTTTGGTTACCTTATATCCCACTGCTGCATCTTCTACTTTAAAACCATCAATACCAGTTGAGGAGTGCGTCATACCCAGACTGTCAAAGAAGCGGAGCTTCATATTTTCTTCCCAGCTTTTACCCGTCAGCTTCTCTGCCACTGAGCCCTGAGCCATAAACATAAAGTTGTTATACTGCCATTTGTAACGCAATGGCTCATTAGGCTCCATAAAACGAATGCGGTATAAGAGAGAATCCCGTGTAGGTGCGCCGAACAGATACCATGAATAGTCATAACGGGAAAGACCGGTACGATGGCTCATCATATCCCGCAGGGTGATATGTGCATTCATATCATCATTGTAGAATACGAGTTCAGGGAGGTAATTACGTACAGGGGTTTCAAAATCCAGTTTTCCCTCTTCTCTTAACACGCCGAGTAATGCAGAAGTGAATGCTTTGGAACAGGAACCTATCGCAAATACAGTATTAGGGGTCACCGGTAGTTTTTTCTCATAATCCCGGTAGCCAAAACCTTTGGTATAGATCACCTTGTCTTTCTCCACAACAGCAACAGCCACACCAGCGGCATGCCAGTCATGCAACATTTTCTCTACGATCTTATCAACGCCGGCAAGACGCTGCAATTGTTTGTCATTTGATTGTGCACTGACACGCAGAACGGCGATCAGCAGAAGACACAGATACAGGCTAACTTTTCTCATGTTGGGAATTTAGTAAGCCAAGATACAAAACTTACTTAAAACCCACAGTTCTTCATAACGTGGAACATTGCTTTCAGGCGGTGACAGCTTTCTCTTCTTTCTCTTCGTATATCAGGCTTGAGAAATCGCACAGTTTAGACAACAGATTACATAATTCCACACCATGTTCCGTTAACGCATAAGTCACCTTAGGCGGCATACCCGGAAACTGATGACGGGTGATCAGTCCTGTTTTCTCCAATGTTTTAAGCCTGTCAGACAGAATATGATCTGTAATATAAGCCAGCTCTTCCCTGATACCGGAAAAACGATTATTACCTTCCTCAATGCAAAAGAGGACGTCTGTGGTCCAGCGTCTGCTCATGGTGAACAATAGCTCGTTCAGAGGACATTTGCTTTCCAGGTAAGACTGGTTCTGATAGTTAGATGAATTGGTTTTTCTTTCTGCCATATACAACACGTTTTTGTCGATAGACTCAAATTACTGCTATTGCCTTAGATGTCAAAGCAGTTTGGGATGGATGGCTTGGCCCCTTACCCATTTTAATAGTACCGGATCATATCAGGTTCCATTCATATCTTTACGCCGCAGGAACATTACATGTTCCACAAAAAGTACATATGGTCCGTTTAGTCTTCATCATCATCGCTTTTCTGGTCTCCCTGCTGTCCGTTTTCCGAGCGCCTACCTATCACCTATGGATGCTGGCGATCGGCGTCGCTGAATTCGCATGGGTATTTATCACTATTACCTTTGTATTACTGGTTACAGGACTATATCCCGGCAGATTTCAGCTGGCAGGTACACTGATCGGGATAGCGGCACTCCTGCTGTACATCTCTCCCATTATCAGGGCGTATTTCATTGCCAGAGATCTTCCTGCAGCGATGGATAAAGCTTTGGATGAACAGGATGATGAAGCCGGCCGGACAGTTCCTTTCAGTCTTATTACGATGCTGACCGACTATCCACAGCCAAAGGTCACAGCAAAAACATATGCCTACCGTACAGACAACTTAACCTCTTCCTCACTGGACTTCTATCCCGCGCAACAGTCCGGACTCCGGCCCTGTGTCGTTGTCGTACATGGAGGTTCGTGGAGCAGCGGAGACAGTAAGCAGCTGCCGGAACTGAACAGCTATCTGGCACATGCCGGATACCATGTCGTTTCTATGAATTACAGACTGGCCCCGGCCTTCCTTTGCCCAGCTCCTATTGAAGATGTATATGCAGCAATGGATTACCTGCGTGCGCATGCCTCCGAATTCCAGATCGACACAGACAATTTCGTATTGTTAGGCCGTTCTGCAGGCGCGCAAATAGCGCTGTTAGCAGCTTACCGGCAACAGGTACCCGGTCTGAAAGCTGTAGTTGACTTTTATGGCCCGGCAGATATGGTATGGGGTTACTCCCTCCCCGCCAATCCGCTGGTCATGGACTCCCGTAAAGTATTAGAAAACTATCTGGGAGGAACCTATGGGGCAGTACCGGGCAACTATGCAGCCAGTTCCCCGATCGAATTTGCAGATAAACATGCCGTTCCTACGCTTATCATCCACGGCGCAAATGATGCATTGGTTGCCTATGAGCATAGCACCCGTCTCAATAAGAAATTGACAGATAATGGCGTCAAACACTTTTTCCTTGCATTGCCATGGGCTACGCATGGTTTTGACTATAATCTGAAAGGTCCCGGCGGACAACTTTCTACCTATGCGATAGAGCGCTTTTTACATAACGTTACTCAATAATATTAAGGAACCGGGGAGACCCGGTTTTTTTTATGGAGATCTATGGATTCCGGTATTTTTATGCATCCTGTAGTTATGAAAAAGAAAAATCCCTTTACGCTGCATATTCCCCAGCCATGTGCTGAGAACTGGAACCAGATGACGCCAAATGAAAAAGGGCGCTTCTGTCAACACTGTCAGAAAACAGTGATTGACTTTTCAAACATGAGTGATCATGAGGTAGCCAATATTGTGAATCGTTCAAAAGAGCAGATCTGTGGACGTTTGCATGTTTCACAGCTTAACAGGGAAATATATACAGCTGAAAAAAATGCGCCGTGGATGAAAATTGCGGCCATGTTATCAGCACTGACATTAACAGCGCCAGCGGTAAGTGCAAAGCATACGGCAGTGGAGAAGATACAGGTTAACAACAGAGAAGAAGATAATATACGCCTGCCCTGCGATTCCATCCCTGTTATCACGGGCAGAGTAACGGACAGCACAAATTTCCCTATCCCCGCAGCGAATATTATTATTGAAAAAACGTCGCATGGCGTTATAAGTGACAACGATGGTAAGTTCAGGTTGAGTGCCTTTACAGAAGCAAAAGATACAACCATTGTCATCCGGATTACAAGCCTTGGATATCTACCCAAAGAGATCCCGATTTCATTGCATGCAATACCAAAAGATCTGGTAGTTATACTTGAACCCGCGTACCTGTCTGATGAACAAGGCGTCATAGCCGGAGGTATCAGTACCTGCAGACCGCTTAATGCCTGGAGAAGGTTAAAATATAAGATAGGTTCTTTGTTTCATTAGTAGTAACTTTAAGTAAACCTATTTCTGACGGGTTTACCCCTTATCAAAAGCCCACTTATGAAAAAAGGATTTACAATATCCATCCCCACTCCCTGCCATGAATCATGGTCGGATATGACCCCGGTAGAAAAAGGTCGCTTCTGTGAAAGCTGCCAGAAAGCAGTGACGGATTTTACGGTGATGAGCGATCAGCAAATAATTGATTTCTTAAAAACACATCCCGGCAATCACTGTGGAAGATTCCTTCCGGATCAGCTAAACACACCAATACAAGCATTATCACAGGAACGGCATAGATTTATACCTGCTGCTGTTTTTGCAGGCTTTACGAGCTTACTGGCACTATTTACACAGCAGTCAAAAGCAGCTGCAAAAGAGAAGCAGGTAACGATGCAATTCCCGGTTGTTATCGCTCCTGAGGAACAAACAAATCTGATAACAGCAGAAAATGATTCTTCCTCATATATCATCAAAGGAGAACATTCATGAGAGAAGGAAGAGAGAAAGACACGCTTATCGCCGCTACCATACGTGTTAATGATACCAATATAGGTACAGTCTCAGATCTGCATGGATATTTCCAGTTGCAGATTCCGAAGGCTTTATACGCAGGGGAAGTCAGACTGACAATACAGGCACTGGGTATGCAATCAGAGGCAGTCACTGTGCAACTGGATGAAAAGTCTCTTTCAGAAGAACTGGTTGTGATCATGAAAACGATGGCAACCACCGGACTTATGCTGATTGATAAAAATGGTAAACCTTATCATTCAGATAATAGTCTGCGTGCCCGCTTACGTCGTCTGTTCAGTCGTCGGTAATTATTGTGCGTCAGGAACGAAGTTAAAGTCAACCCCGTCTTTGAAAGTAACATATACACGTCTCCATGGCTGATCATCTATCAGTTCCCATTTATGACCTGTACCGTGCGTGTCCATGGCGATCAGGACATCTCCCGGTCTCAGTGTAAACTGTTCCCCGTGATAAGTTTCAAACAACAGTGTACCGGATAAAGTAATGACATATTGTGTAGTTGGCGCAGGGTGCCAGTCGTAGGTGGAACGGGGAGCTGTTTCATTGAACATAATAGAATCTGCCTCTTTCACATCTCTGTGCGTTACGGTGCCAATAGTGAAATGCGAATGTCCGTCTTCTCCGGTGTATAACTTAATTGCTCTGATCATGACTGCTGTTTCCTTGTTTCCTACACAAGATAGGACTGTTTGCCTTAAAGTTTTGCTAAAATGCAGGGGCGTATCCCCGTATCAGACGAGTGTACACAGAGCTATTGCAGCTGATGAACACCATTTACTATATAATTGATTAAGTCAATATTTTATTACATTGATTATTAATTACTTTAAGTAACAACAAGTAACTCCCCGCCTTCAATAGTTGACGCGATCAACATATATAACCGGGTCCGGACTACCCCCTGAAAGGGTATCTGATCATCATTTTTTAACAATGAACAGCAAACTATTTACTGTAATAGCATGTTAATCATAGTACTCTGCTATTTACATTTGCTACGTAGAGAAAAGCGCAGTACACTTACTTTAACAAACAGACCCACATGCTAAATTTTGAATTCAGGAACCCGACAAAGATCTTGTTTGGCAAAGGACAGATTGCCAATCTTGCAAAAGAAATTCCTGCCGGAGCAAAGTTATTGATGCTCTATGGCGGTGGCAGTATTAAACAGAATGGTATTTATGATCAGGTAAAATCGGCTTTACAGGGGTTCAATGTCCTGGAATTCGGTGGTATTCCCGCTAATCCGGAATATGAAGTATTGTTGAAAGCACTGAAAGTCATCAAAGACGAAAAGATCGATTTCATGCTGGCTGTAGGCGGAGGCTCCGTTATTGACGGTGTAAAATTCCTCTCTTCAGCCGCATTATATGAAGGTGATAATCCATGGGATATCCTTTCTCAACGGATTGTTACGAAGAGAGGCCTGCCTTTCGGCACCGTACTGACATTACCGGCTACTGCATCTGAGATGAATTCAGGCGCCGTGATCAGTCGCCATGAGACACAGGAGAAATTCTCTATGGGTGGACCGGGATTATTCCCGCAATTCTCTGTACTTGATCCACAGGTTGTCGCATCCGTACCTAAGCGCCAGATCGCCAATGGAATCACAGATGCTTTCACGCATGTAATGGAGCAATATATGACCTATCCTATCGGGGCATTATTGCAGGACAGAATTGCAGAAAGCATCATGCAAACCCTCGTAGAGGTAGCGCCAAGGGTTATCAAAGATCCGTCAGACTATGAAGCCGCAGCCAACTTCATGTGGAGCTGTACCATGGCCCTGAACGGACTGATTCAGAAAGGTGTTCCTACAGATTGGGCTGTACATGCTATGGGGCACGAACTGACAGCACTCTTTGGCATCGACCACGCAAGGACACTGGCTATTATCGCCCCGTCCCATTACCGCTATAATTTCAACGGTAAAAAGGAAAAGCTGGCCCAATATGCAGCACGCGTATGGAATATCACTACCGGCTCTACAGATGAAAAAGCGGAAGCCGGCATCAAAGCAACAGAAGATTTTTTCCACTCTCTGGAAATCAACACCAGACTATCTGAATACACAGGTGATTTCAAAGGTACTGCACAGACAATTTCTCAGAAATTCATAGAGAGAGGCTGGAATGGTATCGGAGAAAGAAAGGACCTCACTCCTGCAGATGTGGAGAAGATTGTAGAAATGAGCTATTAGTCAGCCCACACATACTAATAAAAAGAAAACGCTTCAACCATTCGGCTGAAGCGTTTTCTTTTTCACAATATTATTGACAGATTATACAGGGACTTCCGAGTCCGCCATCTTGTTCTGCAATTCTTTTACCGTCATATTATACAGGATACTCTGACGTCCATTCACACGTTGTACAAGGTGTACGTGTGCAATGAAGTTCTGTACGATCTGAATCTTATCGCTTGGTGTTACCACCAGCAATTGCAGATGCAGCTGTTTACAGAGCTCCATCAGATAGGTTGCTTTTTCTTCATCCTGATTACTGAAGCTTTCATCCACCGCAATGAACCGGAGGCTTCTTGCATTCTTACCTTCTCTCGTAATACCAAACTGGTAAGCGATCGCACTACACAGGATGGTATAGGTCAGCTGAGCTTTTTCACCACCAGATAATTGTCCCATCTGACGGTAAATCTTTTTGGATTCATTCGTCTCACGGAAACGTTCGTCTGCCCAGAATTCAAACCAGTTACGGGCATCCAGTACGCGTGCGCGATATGCTTCGCTTTCATCCAGTGCGGCGATCAATGGTTGTACTCTCTCCCGGAAGTGCTGTGCCTTTTCTTCAAAAGTACTTTGTTGCCAGTTGGCTGCCTGTGGTAACGCATCCAGCAAACGGCTCTTGAATTCACGCGCTTCACTACCGGAAGCTACCGGTCGTTTTACCAGCTGTATATAAGTATCCGGCAATCTGTTGAAGTTAATACCTGCCAGAGAATCATTCAGTTTCTGGATAGTATTGCTGATATCACGCTCCCATTTCTCCATCTCTTCATTCAATCCACCGATCTTATAAGTAATGGTGACGTTGATATAGCTTTCGAAATCTTTCTTGTATCCCGGCAGATTATCATTCGTCAGTTTATCCAGCCATTCGATATACTCGGTCGCATGTACTGCATCATCAGATAATGCATGTACATCAGAGATCCAGTCAGGGAATCGTTGTAATATTTCAGCCTGCGGATTCTTCAGACGGTTGATGCTTCTGTTCAGCATGACCTCTTCCTTATGACGGGCATCTTCTGCCAGTCGCAGGTCTTGTTCTTTATTCTCACGCAGTGATTTATAGATCGCCGCTACATTCTCCAAAGTGACGTTACCCAGCAGATGACCATTTTGTTGCTGGAAGTTCAGCAGTTCATCTTTATCGCCTTCTGTAACGTGCTGCAACAGGTGTTGCATGGCCTGCTGTTCTTCTTCCATTTCTTCAATGTTACGCTGTTCCAGCGCTTCATTTCTGATCAGCATTGCCTGCAGTTCCTGATTATCTTCTTTCTGGCGTTCTATATCCAGCAGTTGTTGTTTCAGTGCGTCCAGTTCCTGATTTTCGTCTGTCAGCGATCCTATCTGATCCTGTGCCTTACGGATACCTTTCTGGATCTTACCGATATTGATTTCATCAAATCCTTTGTGCTCTTTCAGGCGTCCGGCTGCATAGAACTGTTTTTGCAAACGTGCGGATCTTGACTTGCAGGTCTGCAGTATTTCATTGGAAGAAATAATGGCTTCATTGAGCTTACTTCTTTTAGAAATGAGTGCATCTTTTTTACGCTCATTATTCCAACCCATCACATAACGGGAAGCATCGTTACTATGTGCACGGTCATCTTTTTCATGCCTGTCACGGTTCTTGATCAGACCTTCTACAGTGATGGCCATATCATTTCTTTGCAATTCCCGTTCGTTGTTCACACATACGTAACTGAAATTCTGAATGATCTGCTGCTGTACCCAGGGACTCAGTTTATGATCAGGATGGAAGTCCAGTTTGTGATATACGGTATCGTCTTCCGGATATAGTGTTAACGCTGACTCCTTGATCTGATAATAAATCAGGCGGGTGCGCAGGTTATTGTTGTTTACAAAGGAAGTTACCTTTTTGTAGTGCTTCTCCGGCACCAGCAAACGCAAAGAGAAAGAGTGCAACAATTTCTCCAGTGCAGGTTGCCATTCAATCTCTTCAGATTTCACCTGTATCAGCTCACCTGCGAAAAGGATCTCGCTTACATCTATTCTCAGACTGCTACAGATCTCTTTACGCAGATCCACGAGGTGAGACGGGATGTTATTTCTGGACTGATGCAGTAATTCTATTTCTTTTTCCAGTGTTTCTTTCTCACTTTCTGCACGTTCTTTTACACGTTTTGCACTGTACTCATCTTCTTCATTCAGACGCTGTTCTGTTTCCAGTTTCAGAGCTGCACGATTGGCTTCTTTCAGTATACGCTGATAAGTTGCATCATCGTTTACTTCCTCTTCTTTCACATGCAGTGTCTCACACCATGCAGCAAATTCTTTCAGGCTTTCTTCTGCTTCTGTTTTCCTTTTTTCGAGGTCCTGAATATCCTTTTCCAGCTGTTGTAAGCGTTGACCGGCTTTATTCTGCTCCATCAGGTTTTTGGTCACACGCTCCTGTTCCAGCAGATCAGCCATATTGACTTTTGTCTCTTCGATCTTCTTCTGCAATGACGCTACTTCGTGACGACGATCGATGAGTGCCTGTGTCAACAGCTGATTACGTGTGAAGCTATTCCAGATGGTAGCTGTGTTGAGCTCCTGCTTCAGCTGCATGATGGAGGTCAGATAAGAAGAGAAGTTTTCGTGGTGCTCTTTGATAGGGCCCAGCAAACGGATCTGCTCTTCTGCTTTCTCAATGTTACGCTGTGCATCTAACAGGGTAGTCAGGTGTTTCTTCAGTTCCTGAAACTGTTCTTCCATGTTACGAGGTTCCAGCATGTTGGTACGGATGAAATCATCCAGATTACCCAACACTTTGATACCAACGGTCTGGTTGAACAGCTGTACGGCCTGTATGCTCTGCATACCGAGCGCTTCCACCATACGCTGTGCGTATTTGCTGGCAGCATCAAACCATTCTACCTGTCTGCGACCACCTTTGTTATACAGCTGATCGATACGACGTTTCCAGGTACCACCCATATCAAACGGACTAAAATCGTCGGCTATATGCATCGCACGGTGGGCCACACCGAAGATCTTACGCATATCTCCATTGACGAAATACCTTACCTGAAACAGGGTTACGTATTGGTCAGCTTCATTCGCAAAGTTGGCCAGCAGGATACTATAAGCATCTTCTTTATTCTCTCTTAAATAAAGGGTTTTGGCTACGCCGGTGGCCTCATTGTTGACCATTCCGTATCCACCCATTACATAAGAATCTTCCGTTCTGTCTCCCTTCTTCTCACTACCACTACTCTGGTTATAGAAACGGTATCTTTTTTCGGGTACCATCAGAGTCAGCAGAGCATCGATGAAAGTGGTTTTACCACTACCATTGGCGCCTGTCAGCAGACTGGTTTCCCCGTTAGGTTTAATACTATGAATATGTTCATCAAATGTACCCCAGTTCAATACCTCGAGGTATTGTAAGCGGAATCCACTTTTATGATTATCAGTACTGAAAACGTTTAACTGCATTGTTCTTTACAAAAAGTTTTTATGGTATGTTATTCAGCTTCCACACTACTGCCGATTGCCAGTTCGCTCAGCTGCTGCTGAAAAGTTTCCAGTGCTTCACTGTCTACTTTTGCTTTGATAATTTTCCTGATCCTGAACTTCTGTTCATCAGGTACTTCATGATTTTCTATACGATGCAGGAATCCGCTTTCTTCCACTTTATCAATCAGTCTGTCTATTTCTTTGAGGAATTTGATACGGCTTGCGCCTTCCTTGAAAAACAGCTCTGCGTATTCTTTGATCTCCCGGCGTTTTTTAATCAGTTCACGGGAACCGGATTCACTGATTTCAAATTCAGCCATCATCTCACGCAGCAGCACCAGCATGATGCTTTCTTCGTAACTGAAGGAACGGCGATGTACCCAGCTTACATAAGCTTCATCATCTTCAGACAATGCATGTTTTACAAAAGCAAATCCATCCTGTTCATCAAGTACGAGGTAAAGACCCAGTTGCTGCAGAAAACCGGTGAGTTCAACTTTATATTGCAGCAGTTTTTCCCAGGCGCCTTTCTCCACATATTCTACGGGGCCTTTCAACAGTTTTACCACTACTGGTGCATAAGGTAGTATTTTCGCTGTGCTCATAATAGTGTATGCTGTTATTTACCAAATAATAGATATGGAACTTCTACAAATCTTGTCTGTTCCGGATTTAACGGAATCAGTTCTGTAGTGTTTTTTACAATGTATGCGCGGCTGGATTTTTCACGCAGGAAATCATAGTAACTGATAACTTCTGCAAGACCGTATTCCAACGGAGATTCCTCCAGCACTTCTTTCAATGTAGCTGTCTGTTTATTCTTCAGTACCGTTTCGACTTTTTCCCACAGCTGTTTTCTATTGATAAAGGAAGTGTTCAGCATACGGCTGAAGCGTTCTACGTCTGCAATCTGTTCAGTTGCATTAGCAGGTTGTTTCACTTCTACTGCTGATTTTTTCTGTTCCAGCGACAGTTTCTTTTCCATCACCATTCTGATCTGCGCGCTGTCGTCTATGTTAATACCACATTCAATATTCTGGTCTTCAATCAGATCGAATACGAATTCTTTAATGTTATTGATCTGCTTCCGTAAACGTCTGTGGCGTGCTATTTCTTTTTCGGAGATAATACGGCTGAGCTTTTCTGCCATCTTATCATTGGCGTCATATACAGTTTTGCCCTGTTGTAACAACATGGATTTGATGTTCAACAGGAACTGGTCATCCGCTTTGATACTTCGCTCTTCAACGGTATGCACGAGCTGTTCAGTCAACGCTCTCCATTCTTCCTGTCCTGCGCGGGAAATCAGAAAGTCCCAGAACGCATAGAAGCTCTTACCCTGATTACTGTTGCGCAGGGAATCATATGCTTCAAATGCGAAGCCGATGATAGCGCCTTTGCTTTGTTCAGCTTTGGTATGTTGCTCTACAATAGTACGGTGAATGGCTTTGAAGTTATCTTCCACTTCACGGAAGTCGCTGATCAGTTCATAACACAGTCGGGTGAACAGTTCCAGACGTTCTTCCACCTGCGCATTGTTGTACCTGTCGGGTACGATACCCAGTTCCAGTGCTTTGATTTCTTTGTCGAGTTCCGATCTTTTATTCTTTAATATTTCCAGTTTCTTAGCTCTGTCATCTTCTGTATTCTCCACAATGTCCCGCAGGGAATTGAAAAGCAGCTTAAAGCGGCTTTCTGTACCTACGTGCTGACGCAGTTGTAAGGTCTGCATCCACTGGAACACCTTTTCTGTATAAGCACTGAGCTGATACTGGGTATTCCCTTCGGCATCCGGCAGATCCTGCAGGAGTCTTTTCTGGACCCAGCTCAGGATATACTTTCTGGCGCGGGTTTCTTCATCCTCACCAAAGTTGATCTTTGCTTCTTCCAGATCTTCTGTGCCATCGTCCTGCTGGCCGAGCGTTTCGGCAAGCAGACGGGTGAGCTGGCCTTCTGATATAGAAAACCGGTTCTCCTCCTTAAAAACACCATATAGGAAGGGTAAAATCCATTGCATATTGCGCAAGCGAAGCATTTGGATGGCTGGCGAGGTGGATATTAACCAATATAGATCGTCTTTATTCATATTAAATCCCCAAAGGGCTGTAATTTGGAGAAAAAAAATGGATTTGTGAACGGTTGTGGATAATGGGAAAGTCGTATTTTGGTTCATATCCTGACTATGAAAGTGTTATTAATCATGTGTTTAGTACTCCTGGGAGTGCAAAAAACCGCATTTTGTCAGTCTAAATGTGCGGTTGTATACGACCAATTTGACATTATGCCAGTCCTTCCCGACTTTCAGGAGACGATGTACCGGCATGCCAGTACTAAAATTTCCCCCATTATCGGATCGATGGCAGCAAAGGATCCGGAGTGCATGTTGTCCGGTTTATACGCCAAACTGCTGGTGAACAGTCAGGGCAAGGTCATAGACGTCTTTTTCCTGACATACATGCCATTCGTATTGCAGGAGCGTCTTTGCGAAGAGTTTCTTAAGATGGAGCAATTTCAACCAGCGACGTATAACGGACGGGCAGTATGCGCCATGTTTCCCTATGTGATCAGGTGTATGAGCTGGCAGGAGTAATCACAGAGAACAATTCCACTATTGCATTGTTTCTTACAAATCGGGTAGCTATATACCATCCACGTAAACATATACTTAAACCTACACTACATGAAAGTATTAAAGAGGATCCTCCTGTTAATTGTAGCCGTTATTGCCATTTTGCTGCTGATAGCAGTATTCACAAAGAAGAACTACGATGTTGAGCGGGAGATTGTGATCAACCAGCCCAAACAGATGGTTTTTGATTACATCAAGCTGCTGAAAAACCAGAATAACTACAGTAAATGGGCTATGATGGACCCGGATATGAAAAAGACTTATACCGGTACTGATGGTACTGTGGGCTTTATTTCTGCCTGGGACAGCGATAAAAAAGATGTTGGTAAAGGCGAACAGGAGATCAAAAAGATCACGGAAGGAGAACGCCTTGATTTCGAGCTGCGTTTCTATAAGCCCTTCGAATCTACCGAACAGGCTTATATGACAACCGAAGAAGTTTCCCCGACCCAAACGAAGGTAAAATGGGGTTTTAATGGCCATATGGGCTATCCTTCTAACCTGATGCTGCTGTTCATGGACTTTGAGAAGATGATCGGTGATGACCTGCAGACAGGTCTGACAAGACTGAAGGGCGTACTGGAAAAATAATAAAGCCGGATAAGGCGATAAGGTGCTGGTGACAGAAAGTTACCAGCGCCTTATTTTTTAAAGCAGTCCCTGCCGAAGGCCTTGAGCTGATTTTATGTAAATATGAATATTATCAATATTTTTACTCCCTCATGCCCTACGGGGCTAATTTTTTAATAGCAGATTTTCTATGTCAAGCCAAGCAGCAGCGCAACCGCTGGTATCGATAGTGGTGGCTACCTATAACGGAGCAAAGTATATTGAATCACAGATGGATTCGCTGATTGCGCAGACGTATCCCAATACCGAGATCATTGTTGTAGATGACCGCAGCACCGATAATACCTTAGAAATACTGGAAAGATATGCCCGCCAATACCCTCATGTACACGTATATGAGAATGAGGTTAATCTGGGATATATCAAGAATTTTGAGAAAGGTGTCACCTTATCCAAAGGAAGCTATATCTCTTTTTCAGATCAGGATGATGTGTGGTTACCGGAAAAAACAGCTGAACTGATGGCGGCGATAGGTGATCATCCTATGATCACTTCTGACTCTGAAATCGTGAATGATCAGCTGGAAAAACGCTGGAATCACTCTGATCTTAAAGTGATACAGGACTTTGACAATCCGCTTGTTTTTGCTACTGACAACTGTGTGGCCGGTCATGCGCTGATCATAAAAAAAGAGATTGCGGATGCTGCTATCCCCTTCCCGGATATGCCGCATGATCTTTGGCTGGGATTCTTTACAACGCTGCATGGGACCATTAAATACCTTGACAAGCCTTTTGTAAAGTGGAGACAGCATGACAGCAATGTTACCAGCAAACATACAGGAACAAAAAAAAGGGTGGATGCTACTAAATTCAGGTTGCTGACATTCCGCGATTCCTGTCCGCCGGCATTTGCGAAGGAAAAGAAAGTCTTTGCTGAACTACTTGAAACATACGAAAGCTACTCGCTTATACACAATTTCAATCGTATGCGCCTGTACTTTGGTAATAAGAAATATCTGCTGGCGATGAAAAAGCGGAATCCTTTCCGGAAATTCCTGTATTGCATCAAGATGTTTTTCCAGATGCGGGAACATCCATAATCGCCGACATACATCCATTAATAAAAATTACCTATATCGTGAAAACCAGTACTCCAAAAATTGTGTCGTTCTCTACTATCAGAGAGCAGTTTGATGTATCCCACTACGATCTTATCAATTGCATCGACGAAGGCAATGTTATTCTTTTTGATGGTAACACCCATATAGACGGTGACCTGGATACCAACCGGGCAGAAACCTTCTGCGAAGATCCTGTGCTGGTATTTGTTAACGGAGACCTGACCGTAACCGGCGATATAGCCATGGGCGATTCCTACCCTTCGCTGATGGTACTGGGTAATGTGCATTGTGACGTACTTTATAGCGGAGATGAAATGATACATATTACCGGTAACGCAACGGTGAAGTATGCTTTCTACGGATACTATAACCATGGTTCTATTACTGTGGAGGGCAAGACATATGTTCCTTATGTGCTCAATGCAGATCACGCTTCCGGCATCACACCGGAAGGCGCTGTGCTGATCAACCTATACAGCGATCACAATGATTTCTTTGACTATGACTATACCAGTAAAGATCTGGCAACTGCCATGGTCAAACCGGCGCTGGACAAAAATGGCGAGGCCGATGCATGGAATATTATTGGTCTGCTGAGAAAGGGCAAATCTCCTTTTAAAAAGAATATCAAACCACCCAGAGAGGTCTACGAAGAACAACTGAGAAAACTGACGGGTAACAATCCGGAAGCTGTCACAGAGCTGGATTTGACAGAAAAGAAACTGAAAGCATTTCCGAAGTCACTGGCTTTGCTCAGCAACCTGCGTAAACTGATACTATCAAAGAATGAAATACAGGAAATTCCGGATGAAATAGGTGCATTGACCCAGCTGGAGGAACTGTATTTAGTGAATTGTGATCTGCAGAAAATATCAGCAGCCATCGGACAATTGACCAACCTACGTATACTGGATATCAGCGGTAATTATGAACTGCGTCAACTGCCTGAGAGTTTTAAATCATTAGCTAATCTGAGAACGCTGAAAGCAGATCATGTCGGACTGGAACTACCGGAAACCTATATACTGCCGGCAAATCTGGAAGAGATCAGTTTTTACAGCGCTTATAAGGATCTGAATAAATTCTTTGCATTCCCTTATGCGATACTTCAGCTGAAACACCTGAAAGTGCTGGACCTGCGGGAGAACTATTTCACAGAACTGCCACCCGCATTCGACCAGTTACCGTCACTGGAAACATTCCTATGGACCGGCAGCCGTACCAATGCGACTGTGTTTCCTGATTTTACAAAGCTGAAAACACTTAAAAAACTGGTCATCAGCCGCAAGTTACTCAGCTGGAAAAAGGAAGTATTCAATATACCAACACTGGAGCATCTGGAAATAGACAGGCACAAGGAACAAAAGGAGTATTTTGACGAAGCGACCCTACAGATCTGGCAGGAGATGGCACAGGAGGATCCTGAAGAATACAGACATCTGCAAAAGATCATGGACAATAAAAAGCAGGAAGCAGATGGAAAATTCTCCTGTATCATCAGTCCCGGCATTACCCCTGAAGATGTACAGGACATCAATAAGCTTCCCGGACTGAAATATCTGGATCTGTCTTTCAACGAACTTCCCTACCTGCCGGAAACGATCTACGAGCTGAAGGCACTGGAATACCTTGATCTGAGATATAATAAGTTCAGTGAAGAGGAAAAGGAGAAAATCATGCAGGGATTCCCGGCAACGAAAATAGTATTCTAAAAGCCGGTTCGTTAAGCGCAGGGCTTATAAACAAAAAGGCGATACAGCAGGACATTGCTATATCGCCTTTTTTAGTAGCCTCGACAGGAATCGAACCTGTATCTGGAGCTTCGGAAACTCTTATACTATCCATTGTACTACGAGGCCAAAGCCATCCTGTTCATCAGGAAAGGAAGGCAAAACTAAGGTATTTAAAGATCAATTACAAAAGGGGATGCCACTCATTTTTTTAATTCAAATTGAGATTGGTCTTGAAGATCTTTACTGCGATCGCCAGCAGAATAACCCCAAAAAACTTACGCACCACCATCAAACCCGCTTTACCAAGTATACGTTCTATCCAGTTCAGAGAGCGAAGTACGACGTAAATGATCACCAGATTGAGCAAAATACCTGCGAGGATATTGGTCTCTTCATAGTTGGCTTTCAATGACATAATGGTTGTCAGTGTACCCGAACCTGCAATCAGGGGGAATGCAATCGGGATCAGACTACCTGTTTTTGTGTCTTTTTCGCTTTTGAAGAACTCAACGCCGAGGATCATTTCCAATCCGATTACAAAGATCACAATCGAGCCTGCAACGGCAAAGGAATGCACATCTACGCTCAGCAAATTGAGGAAAGGTTCTCCTACCAGCAGGAAAAGCACCATCAGGAAACCGGATGCAATAGTCGCCTTCCCGGAATCAATATGGCCAAGCTTCTCTTTCAGTGAAATCAGCACCGGGATAGAACCAACAATATCAATTACCGCGAAAAGCGTGAAAGTAATAGCCAGAATCTGGTCAAAACTGAACATAGGAGTAACGTGTTTTAAACAAAAATAACGGTTTAATTGGTTATTACATATGGAAATATACTACTATACCTCGAACTAGTAAGGACATTAAAAAAGGCGTCCCTCCAATGGAGAGACGCCTTTTCCGTGATTCGGTCAGATGATCAACCCGGCATGCGGGACAGGTATTTATCCATTTCTTTGATCTGACTAACTATTTGACCTGTAGTAGCTTTCTGTGCTTTCGCCCTGCGGAGGTAATCTTTAGCAGTTCTGAAGTCACGACGGCTCATACAGATAGAGGCAAGGGTCAGTAATGCAGCAGCGGTATTTTCCTTATCAGGCAATCCCATACGTACCGCTTTTTTCAGGTTCAGGTCTGCGCCTTTCAGGTCATTCTTCTGATAAGCGATGGTACCCAGCTGGAAGTACTGCATACCTTCATATTCCTTCATCGGACTACCAGACGCGATACTCTGACGGATAGTAGCTTCCGCTTTGTCAAGATCCTGACTCTGCATCGCCATGTTACTCTGCATGAAGTAATATACCGAGCGGATAGGTTTATACAGCAGCTTAGGAAAAGCGATCTTATCCATCATTCTCATCGCCCTGTCAATATCTCCGGCTTCAACAGCTTCCTGTACCAGCCTCATTGGTCCGAACATAAAGTGCGTAACAATGCATACTACGGCTATCAGCAAAGGAATAGTAGCTTCCCACCATCCTACCGTAATACCCAGCGCAACACCACCCACCAGGAAAAGGATCCCTAATGGCAGACGATATAGAATAAATAAATTAAATGCTTTCATTTGCGAATCTTGTTTTTAAAATCAGATAGAGCCCTTACAAAGTTGCACGTTTTACCGCTTATTACATTATAAGAGGCGCAAAGATAAATAAAAAAAGATGTGCCGATATTAAGAGATTCTTTTACCTTTGAATCATCAGATGATATGATGACTTAAGTTATGACAGCTATCAGAAAAAACAGTCTTGCCGACGAAGTAGCCCAGCGGCTACAGGAACAAATCTCTCTTGGCACCTATAAACCGGGCGAAAAACTGCCCACTGAACCTGCACTGATGCAGACTTTTGGTGTCGGTCGTTCTTCTATCAGGGAGGCGGTACGTATTCTGGCCAACAGCGGGGTACTTCGTGTACAACAAGGTCTGGGTACTTTCGTAGAAGCCAGCACAGGCATTGAAGAACCATTCCCGCAGCGTTTAAAACGGGCTACAGCTGATGATCTGGATGAGGTACGCCTGCTCCTTGAAATGAAGATTGCCCAGAAAGCAGCGCTGAACAGAACAGCTGAGGATCTGGTTAAGATGGAAGACTGGCTTCGCCAGAGGAAAGAAGCCGCCAATATTGATGATACGGCAGCATCCATTGAGGCGGATATCAATTTTCATATTTCTATTGCAGAAGCGTCGGGCAACAGCATACTGACGGACCTGTATAAGACGGTGGCACATCACCTGAAAAATCACTTCCTCGCACAATTCAAAAACGCGGAGACTTTCAGAGAAACCCAGCAATTGCATAAAAATCTACTTAACAGCATCAGTGCGCAGGACCCGCAGAAGGCCTGGCATTGGGCGCAACGCATTGCACAACACAACAACGAAGAGCCAACAAAGTAAACAGTCACTATGGAAAAGACTTTACAGGAAACAGCCAAAGCACAGGCCCAACAGGCAGCCAGCAATACCGTATTTTCTATACTGCTGGCACTGAGTTTTTCACACATGATCAATGACACCATACAGTCACTGATCCCTGCCATCTACCCTATTGTAAAAGATTCATTAAAGCTTAGTTTCAGTCAGATCGGACTGATCACGCTGACCTATCAACTGACGGCATCACTGCTGCAACCTTTGGTGGGGCTTTATACAGATAAACGTCCTCAACCCTATTCACTGGCTATCGGGATGGGCTTTACCCTGCTTGGACTCATCAGCCTTTCACAGGCACATCATTTCTATCTTGTATTGGTGTCTGTAGCACTTGTAGGTGTAGGATCTTCTATCTTCCATCCGGAAGCCTCCAGACTGGCCTACATGGCTTCAGGCGGGAAACATGGTATGGCACAGTCACTCTTCCAGCTGGGAGGTAACGCAGGTAGTTCATTAGGACCATTACTTGCGGCAATGATTATCGTACCAAAAGGGCAGTCCAGCATCAGCTGGTTTGCACTGGCAGCCTTACTGGCGATTGTAGTGATGTTAAATATTGCATCATGGTACAGGAATAACACACATCGCATCCGCAGTAAATCCAAAGGAGCAGATGATGTACAACATGTACAATTATCAAAAGGGAAAGTAACATTTGCGTTAAGCATATTACTGGTGCTGATCTTCTCCAAATACTTCTATATGGCGAGTATGACCAGTTATTATACATTCTATCTCATTGATAAATTCCATATCTCCGTACAGAGTGCACAGGTATACCTGTTCATCTTCCTGTTTGCGATTGCTGCAGGTACCTTTATCGGCGGTCCTGTAGGCGACCGTATCGGCAGAAAGTATGTGATATGGATCTCTATTCTTGGTGTAGCACCCTTCTCATTGTTATTGCCACATGCCAATCTGCTCTGGACATCTGTGCTCAGTGTTTTCATCGGCGTGATACTGTCATCTGCATTTTCTGCAATACTTGTATATGCGCAGGAACTGGTGCCGGGTAAAGTAGGAATGATCGCCGGACTATTCTTCGGACTGGCGTTCGGGATGGGTGGTATCGGATCTGCACTATTAGGGAAACTGGCTGACAGCACAAGTATCAGCTATGTATTTGATGTATGTGCCTATCTCCCGCTGATAGGATTGCTCACAGGTTTCCTGCCCAACGTAGATCGTACAGGTAAAACAAAATAAAAAAAACCAGCTCACCGGTCCCTTGTGGTAAAAGGAATTTTATCACCAGAGACTGGTGAGTGCATTATTAGATAAAACGCTCTGGGTTTCATCAATTAAATAACCATTAAGACACAATCTTTATATAATAGCGTAATAATGTTCAAGCAATAAGTTTAAGTGTGATTCGTGGAATAACGGGATATATTCTTGTATCGCGTAACGTAGTCTGTCCTTCAGGTCTTGTTTCAAAATTAGCAGGTGATGCTGAAATAACATAGCAGTTACAGACTGGACAGTGAATTTTAACACCCCCATTTCCTCCCCTCCCAACTATTCAGCTCCTACAACACTATTCAATAAAAAACATTATATTTATTCAAGCCTTTCTAAAAATCTCAAATACATATGGAAACAACGACGCAACGTGATGAACGACTCTGGAAGATTGCTAAGTCAAGAGCAGCTTTCAGAAATTCCCTGCTCATTTATCTGATTATGAATGCCTTTTTCTGGGTGCTCTGGTTCGTTACACAAGGCCCCGGACACCATGGCACACCGTGGCCTGTATGGCCGGCGCTGGGCTGGGGACTCGGACTGGCATTCCAGTACTTTAACGCATGGCATCGCGATCCATTTGGTGATGCTGTAAAAGAATATGAAAAACTGCAGGAAGAAAAGCAGCGCAGAGGCGTATAAATTCCACTACTTTTAACAGGCGTAACGCATGACACCAAAGCTTTCTATAAACATGGAGCAGCAGCCACGAAGATTATTTGATGTAATCGAACACCAGCTAAAGAATTTCCCAAAAACAGACATGCTGGTAGGAAAAGAAAACAATGTCTGGAGAAAATACAGCACACAGGAAGTAGCCGATCTATCATTGCGTTTCAGCGCCGGGCTGCTACAACTTGGAATAGGTAAGGGGGATGCAACTCCTGAAGGTTGTGATAAAATTGCGATCATCTCTCCTAACCGTCCGGAATGGGTGATCACAGACCTCGCCTGTCAACAGGCAGGCGCTATTCTTGCCCCACTATATCCGACATTAAGTGAACACGAAATGGAGTTTATCCTGAACGATTCAGGTGCTTCCCTCCTGTTCATCAGCGGAGAAGATATGCTTGAGAAGCTCAAACCCATCCGGCATAAACTGACGCATCTTAAAGAGATCTATTCTTTCAATAAAATAGAAGGCGTACGCCACTGGCTGGAAATTCCGGAAATGGCTACAAAGGCTGATATGGATCGCATACCGGCTATCCGCGAAGCGATAAAACCAGACCAGCTGGCCACTATTATCTATACATCCGGTACCACTGGTACGCCCAAAGGTGTAATGCTCACGCATGATAATATCATGAGTAACGTTACCGCCTGTATCCCCTATCTTCCTGTTAGTCTGGAAGCGAGGGCATTGAGTTTTCTGCCGCTGAATCACGTGTTTGAACGCATGGTGACTTATGTATACCTCACCGCAGGTGTGCCTATCTACTACGCTGAAAGCATGGATACTATCGCAGATAACCTGCGTGAGGTGAAGCCAAGTATCTTTACAACCGTTCCGCGTTTGCTGGAAAAGGTATATGAAAAGATCATGGCGAAAGGCCTCGAACTGAAAGGAGTTAAACGTGCACTCTTCTTCTGGTCTGTTGAATTGGGCAAAAAATATGAGATCAATAAATCATTGGGCTGGTGGTATAATTTCCAGCTGTCCATTGCCAATAAACTCGTATTCAAAAAATGGAGAGAAGCACTCGGTGGTAATATTGATGCCATTGTAGTGGGCTCCGCTCCCTGTCAGGTACGTTTATTAAAAATCTTTACTGCTGCGAATATTCCTATTCTGGAAGGATACGGACTGACAGAAACATCACCGGTGATCAGCGTGAACCGCGTTGATGAAAAAGATCGCATGTTTGGTACTGTCGGTCCGCTGATCAGTAATGTAGAAGTCAGACTGGCAGAAGACGGAGAAATCTGCTGTAAAGGACCTAACATCACACCAGGCTATTACAAACGCCCTGATCTCACCAAAGAATCCATCATCGATGGATGGTTCCATACCGGTGATATCGGCGTGCTTGTTAATAATAAGTTTCTGAAGATCACCGACCGTAAAAAAGAACTCTTCAAAACCTCCGGTGGTAAATTCGTGGCGCCACAGCCGATCGAAAACAAGTTCAAGGAATCTCCTTTTATTGAGCAGATCATGGTTGTAGGCGAGAACCGTAAATTTACCGGTGCACTCGTAGTACCTTCTTTCCCTAATCTGGAAAGCTGGGCAGCGAAAAAAGGCATTCGTACCAGCAATCACGAAGAGCTACTACAAAACACTGATATCCAACAACTTTACAAACAGGTAGTAGAGAAATACAACCAATATTTCAGCCATATCGAACAGATCAAAAAGTTCGAATTACTGCCGAAAGAATGGACAATCGCCAACGGAGAATTATCTCCCACCCTGAAAGTGAAACGGAAAGTGATCGCTCAACGATATGAGCAACAAATTGAAAAAATCTACAATTAAGTGGTATTGCTGTGCAATTTTTAGGCGTTTTGCTTGAAATATATAAAAAACGTTTACTTTTGCACTCCACTTTAGGGTTTTTGCCCTATGGCCCGGTAGTTCAATGGATAGAATAGAAGTTTCCTAAACTTTAGATACAAGTTCGATTCTTGTCCGGGCTACAAAATGAAAGTCAGCAGTTTTGCTGGCTTTTTTTATTTCCAGATGTCTTCATAGACCATCTTCTACCCAATGACCTTCCTACCCATATGATTTGAACTTCACAACAATGTCCGCCACCCCGGTTCATGCTTTCTTTGTATCACAATTCAAAACGAAAGCAACACATGAAAACAATATTCATTACAGGGACCTCCAGCGGTCTCGGCAAAGCAGCAGTACAGCTGTTTCATCATCATGGATGGAATGTAATTGCCACCATGCGTAATACCGGAAAAGGGGAAGACTTCAGCGGATTAGAAAGGGTAACAGTACTCCCATTGGATATCACCAATCCGGAGCAGATCAGGTCAACCGTAGCGGCGGCTATTGCTCTCGGACCAATTGACGTTGTGCTGAACAATGCTGCTTATGGCGCCGTAGGACCATTAGAAGCCTTTGCAGATGAAGATATCTCCAAACAGATAGACACCAATCTGCTGGGAGCAATCAGAATTACCCATGCATTCACCCCTCATTTCAGAGCGCAACAAGGTGGTATGTTCATCAATGTCACATCAATTGCCGGTCTCGTTACCTTTCCTTTTGCCAGTCTGTATCATGCAGTAAAATGGGGACTGGAAGCATTCAGCGAAGGAATGACCTATGAATTGGCTCCATGGGGAATCGGCGTAAAGACAGTAGCGCCGGGATTTATCCGTACGGCTTTTGCGGCTAATATTAAACAAGCGACCGCAGTTCCTTATCAGGAAGCATTTGACCGGTATACAAAAGTAGTGGAAGGTATGATGGATCCAAATACTGCCGGCTCTACCGCAGAAGAGGTAGCAGCAGTCGTATATGAAGCCGTAACAGACGGCAAAGATCAGGTACACTACACCGCTGGTGCAGATGCGAGAGGCATGTACGAAAGACGTCTGGAAGTCGGAGCAGAAGCTTCCCGTCATGAAATGTCAACAATATTCTTAGGCTGATAATGCCATTGGTCAGGTCAGCAATGGCCTGACCTTCTTTTAAGTATATTTATAACATGGCAGCTACAACAGATCCAAACATACCGCAGATTGTCTATGCCTGCGTTTCACATAAAACCGTTGACGCAGAATTGCTGGTCAGGCAACATGTGATCGAATACATTCTTGCCGGCACCTCGATCGCGTATTTTGGCAATAAATCACAGACCTTTAAGGCCGGTGATATCCGTTTCGCGGTAAGAAACAGGTTAAGCAAATTTGTAAAACTGCCGCATGAAGGCGAAGAATATCGCTCAATTGCTATCTGCATTGATAAAAACACCTTGCTGGATATATCAGCACCATATGAACGGAGTATTGCAGCCAGTCAGCATTATGACAATGTGCTTCCACTACGGCCCAACCATCTTTTCAAAAACTATATTGACTCCTTGTTACCTTACCTCGAACATAGCCACCAGATCACCGGAGAATTGCTAAAAACAAAAGTGAAAGAAGCCGTACTGATATTCATGGAGGCCAACCCCGAACTCAAACGTCTTCTCTTTGACTTCAGTGAACCGGGGAAAATAGACCTGCAGGAGTTTATGGAAGAGCACTATCAATACAGCGGCGATCTGGAACATATGGCTTATCTCACCGGCCGGAGCATTTCCACGTTTAAGCGTGATTTCGAAAAGATATTTCACACGACTCCTGGCAAGTGGCTGATACAGAAAAAGCTGGAAGCAGCACATGTCTTGTTAAAAGAAAAGAAAATGAAGCCTACAGACGTATATATGGAGGTTGGCTTTAATGACTACTCACATTTCTTTACGGCATTCAAAAAGCTATTCGGTACTTCGCCCTCTATGGTCGTCTGAGTACTTCATTATCAAGCTGCATAAAACCCGGAAAGTCCAATAAAACCGCCTTAATAAGCAATTGATAATCAATAATATTTAGGACTTGTAGACGCTTTGTAAATGCCCCTTTTTCACATTCTTCCCTTATTTCTGCTTTCTTTACGCCGTCGAAATTACTCCGGCCTATATCCAACTGTTTGACGATATCAATTAACTCCTTCTTACAAAGTCGGGGGATATACTATTTATCCCCATTTCAACCCATATGCAGACTAAAAGGCGCGTGAACGATCCATAAACCAGCGTCCTTTTAGTCGGCGGGGACTGAACGCAGCTACAGGAAAAATGGTAATTCTTACCTTTGTAACACAGTTAGCCATTTTCAACACACAATTCCCGTTTATGACATTTTACAAGTACCTGTTTCTTATTGTTTTACTATTATTCTACTCAGCATGTCAGTATGATCCATACGCACACATGTATACGACCCATAAACCGGACTTCGAAGATCTTATCGGCACTTATAGGTTCGGCGAACAAACAGTATCGCAGGACACAGTTAACAAGGCTGGAAAAGAGAGTTACATCGAACTAAGGAAAAACGGCACTTATACGATCTGCGATATGCCTGACGTCTTTCCAGAGCATGTGAACAGTTCAAAAAAAAGGATCAAAGGCAATGTTTCTGCCAAAGGAAAATGGAATATCGAAAGTGTAGGCAATGTAGATAACGGATCAAACGTAGAGACACACTGGGGCATCGGATTAACAAACTTCAATAAACAATATACCAGCATAGGATTCTTGGGTAATAAACCACCTTATGACATTATAATCACACTAGGCGATCCCGACGCAGGCGAAGTCCTTATTTTCATCAGAGAAGAATAAGTCCTGACCGCTAAAGAAGTCTTATTCCTGATTATCTCCTTATCATCTTACGTTAATGCTACCTTTTTTACGTAGCATTAACGTAAGATGAGTATAGTCAGACTATAGTCAGACCATATATGAAAGAGCTGAACGCTACAAAACTACTCTACTGCTATGCAGCCACGTTTCAGCAGACCTGTTATTTTGTACGTCAGGAATGATAGAGTGCATGCTTAAATCGCTTCGCCAATAATCCGCTTGCTTTTTCCGGATCAATTTCAACAACTACAACGCCGACATCCCCATATGCTGCATGTGCGATACAAGTACCATCGGGAGCGACCAGTGAAGAGGCAGCATGTGAGTAGCGGCATGCATAATTAGAACTGGCCGTATAAATTGTATTTTCCATTGCTCTGAGCATGACTGCCTTTTCGTAGTAAGGATTCTCTTTTGCGCCCCATTCTTTCAGTTCCACACCTTCCGTTTCACTTCCACCAAAATGAGGCATAAATACGATCTTCGCATCTTGCTGTGCAGCCCATCTCACAGATTCAGGATAACGGAATCCTTCATGACAGATCGTAATACCAAACTTCACTCCATTCACTTCAAAAATACTACGGGTAGTGCCAGCTGTCCACCACTCATCCTCTGTCGGATCAAGCTGGTTTTTCGTCTGATAGCCCAATACTTCGCCCTTAGCGGAAACGACAAAGGCAAGATTCACCAGCTGCTCATCTATATACCAATCCATAGGAACAATAATCGTAATAGCGTGTTCCGCTGCGATGTCGCATACTTTCGCCAGCGCATGCAATAAAGACTTTCTGGAACGATCTTCCGGGGTATATCCCATACCCGGATAACCAGGCAGATATGATTCAGGAAAACAGATAATTTCAGCGTTTTCAGCAACGGCTTCTTTTACCAGTTTTTCCAGCCAGAACAGTCCATCCTGCAAGGACTTCGGGAAAGGAGGTGACGCTAATGCAAGTTTCATAAAGACGGTTTATATGCGGGCAAAATTATAGAATATGCTTGTATAGTTTGTTGTATATTCATAGATATCGCCACCATATGAAATTTCCTATAGTACTGTTATCTGCTATGTTATTTATCTCTGGTTGCGCCACACTGCAGGAAACGGGCGGAATAACACAACAACCACCATATACGCCTCTTCATGAAAAAGACGTTGCATCACTACGAACATATTACAGTACAGATACACTGATCATCCGTGACACATATGTAGGATATGCAACGACCGTACCTTTAAAGAGAGTAGAAATTTTAAGACCTTACACTATTCTTGAAAAATGGGATGGTAAGCATAAGCGATATTATGCATTGGACAGCCAACAGGATTTATCGGGCGCCCAATGCCTGCAAAAAGCCTAAACGATCAGTAAGCACATGACTGCTGATGATCTTTCCATCTTTCAGTTCATACTTGACAATCCCCTCTCCTGTCACATGTTTTCCTGTAGCAGGAATGTCCTGAAAAGTTCCCTTATGGGTGCCCTCGAATTGCTGGAATACAACCACTTTATCATCTTCTGCTACCATGTCTTTAATCAGCCATTGTGCATCCGGAAAGGCAGCGATCAATGGTTGTAATTGTTGCCCGAATGTACCCGGATAAGTAGCTGAAACGAACTGAGATACATTGGACATATCTCTTTTGTTGAAGACTTCTTCATACATCTTTTTGATTACTGCTTTGTTGTTCATGGTATGCTCCGTTTTTTTTATTGTCTGCGCTGCTGATAATAAAGGCATTACTATTACAGCCGACAGGAATACTAAAAATTTCATTGTTTGTTTTTTACAAAACTAGCTACCAGCCGCCACGCCGAATTGTAAAAAATCATTGATTTATCTCCGTAGCATTTACCAATAAAACAATAGTCAGTGTAAAGATGGGATACACACAGTAACTATAGCCAACATTTACCTGCCGAGTAGGTACGGGCATGGCCTGCGATGAGTACCCGCTCTCCATTATCAGTACAGAATAAGGTTCCTAGTCGTTCAGATAACTGTAATGCTTTCAGTTCCTTTTTCCCCAGCTTTTCACTCCAGTAAGGAATGAGTGAACAATGGGCAGAGCCTGTTACAGGATCTTCCAATATCGAAGCCTGTGGCGTAAAAAAGCGGGATACAAAATCACAGTTTTCGCCGGGTGCGGTGATGATCACTCCTCCCGGATCAAGATTGATCTGGTCCAGCATCTGCCGGTCTATCTGTATATCACGGATATCCTGTTCAACGGCATATACCAGTACATAATCTCTCGCCTTTAATACAAGCTGTGGTTGCTTACTCAAAGAACGGCTGATCACATCGGGTAATGCAGCGGATACCGGCTTTCTGGAAGGAAAGTCCAGTACATACCGCTCCCCGCTGAAAGTCACTTTTAATGGTCCACTGGCAGAAGAAAACAGTATACTGTCTTTATCGTAATTAAGGAACGTTTTAATCACATGTGCTGCAGCCAAAGTAGCATGACCACACAGGTCCATTTCTATTTCCGGTGTAAACCAGCGTAATGCAAATCCATCTCCCTGCGGGATAAAAATGCGGTCTCAGCCACAGCATTCTCCCTCGCAAGTAACAACAGCTGTTCATCCGGCAGCCATTCTTCCAAAGGGATAACGCAGGCAGGATTACCGCCAAAAACATCTGCAGTAAATGCGTCAACCTGATATAAATTCAATTCGGTCATGGGAAAGGGTATTAAACGTAGAAAGTCAGCAAATTGCTGACTTTCTACATAGTAAGATAAAATATCGTCTGACTATTCTTCATCTTCTTCATCAAACTCATCTTCTTCCAGCCATTCAAGATAAGAATAGTACCATTCTTCCAGCTGTCCGAGTAACTCTTCTTTCTTACCCGGATCGTTCTTAAAGAACTCATCCACGTTATCCAGTTCAGCAACGATATCAATATGACCGTTTTCCTCGTCTTCATCAACACGTTTAGCGAAGAAACGGGGTTGCTCTGTGTGGAAGATATACTCATTGTCAGGATCCGTAACAGGATCATCAGCAATCATAAACTTGGGTAACTTTGCCATATTAATATTGTTTTATTTTAACATTAAAAGTCCCACAGGGACCAGACAAAAGTATCGATTAATCAATTACAGCCAAAACAGTTTTTAGCTGCTGCAGTCGTAGTTACCCTATGTTCCCGATTATCCTGTTCAATACGCTGATCATCAGATTATACTCTGCTTCGGTGATACCATTCAACATACGGCCTGATCTCTCTTGCTGCATAATTCCTATTTGCCGGTACGCTTCCATTCCTTCCGCAGTGAAGATACATTTATCCTCCACCGAAACAGTTACCCAGCCCCGATCAAGCATTGATTGTATAATTTCTCCGAATTGCTGTACGGAGACCGTTGACTTTATTTCCTGAAAAAACTCCCAGGTAACAATACTTCCTTCATCTGCGATCCGCTGCATGATCATCCAGTGATGACGGGAAATAGAAAGATCTGCAAATTCATCATTTAAAAAAGCAGTAATACGTTTGTCTGCTTCTTTCAGATACCAGCCAAGCGGCTTGTTAGCTTCCATAGTGTAGTTGTTAAAAATAGTAAGTAGGACCTGTTATTTAATTTTTCTGATAACTGACAGGTGTTTTTCCTGTCCATCTTTTAAAAGCTCTTGTAAATGCGCTCAGTTCATTGTACCCCAGCATATAGGAGATTGTCTTGACGGCATAACCGCCTTCTTCAAGGTAATGTATGGCCAGTGATTTCCTGACTTCGTCTGCTACATCCTGATAATTAATTCCTTCTTCTTTTAATTTACGTTGTAGTGTTCTCGGACTGACATTAAAATTAGCTGCGATCTCGCTCAGAGATCTTATTCCGAGATAAGCATTCGTCAGCAGGTATTGATGTATTTTTTCTCTTAATGAATCGCCTTCCGTGCTGTTATGCGCAGCCACCTTCTGTAGCAGCGTACGTTGTATTTCATAATTGGCACTCAGTAAAGATTCTGACCAATAGCGATTGTCAAACACCAGCGCATAGTCGTCTGTACTCTTTTCTATATTACAGCGAAACACACGTGTATATTCGGCTTCCTGTTCTACTCTGTAAGGCAGTTGTACTGCTTCCGGCTTCACTTTACGCAACAACAGCCCATCCAGTTCATGCACAACAAAGACCATAAACAGTTCGATTGTTTGTCTGAAAACAAACATATCCGTCCGTTCTGTCAATGGCAGAAATCGTATAATAAAATGAGACTCCTTCCGCTCAACAATCACGCGAAACAAATCAGTAAGAAGGTGTGACAATGCGGCCGCCTGCTCTACTGCCTCTCCGACAGTTTTACTTGTCCGGATAATTTCCCCTACAATTCCCAATGCGGACAATTGTAATGACTCTCCGAAATGCAGGCCAAACATGGTATCGTCTGCCAATGTACTGGCTTCCCGCCACAGATTATTCAGCTGTTGATTATTGATAATATAGTCTCCGGTACCCTGTAATGCCGGCAGATCTATACCAGCCAGACGACATAACTGTATAGCCGGCACATCACGCAAAGCTGCGTATGCAATAAGATTCAGTACAAAACGCCGGCGCATATTCTCCATAACCTGTCGCGAAATGGTAATTATTTGTCGTATAAAGATAATAAGCCCCCGCCTTATCGGAAATAGTTTTGCATTAAACAATCACCTAAATAAAAACAAACAACATGGAAAATCAGGCAAAACAGGTAGTGACGCAATTTCTGACTGCGGTACAGCAGGGAGACAATCAAACACTGGCAGCTTTACTCGATCCGGCTGTAGAGTGGGAACAACCCGGCAATAACCGTTTCTCCGGTTTTAAAAAGGACATTAATGAGGTATTCCAGATGGTGGGCGGTATGTTTGCTCATACCAATAATACGCTTGCACTGGCAAAGGTCAGGGAGATGGCAGTAAGTGGCAACAGTGTGGCTTGTCTTATTCAATGGACAGCGGAAGGGGCGGCAGGCACTACATTGAATGTGGATAACATTGACGTTTACACCGTTACGGGCGGCAAAATTGTCAAGGCGAAGATCTACTCCACAGATCTGGAACAGGAAGACCGTTTCTGGGGAAAATAAATTAATCTGGTAAAGTAACTCCTTGGCACACTATTCGTTCTATAAGGCAAAAACCAGTCACATGAAACTATATTTTGCAGCTGCAGCCTTACTGACCATGCTAAGTTGTCAACAATCCGGCAATACCAGCTCTGAAACGGAAGGGAAAGACAGCACAGTTACCGCTCCTGATCCGGCCATCATAGCAGCAGGTCCTCAATGCTTTACCCGTATCTCCGGCAAGGATACTTCTTATCTGCAGTTCCATACAGACAATGAAGTAATCAATGGCGAGCTGGAATACCATCTCTTTGAAAAAGACAAAAACCAGGGTACGATCACCGGTACGATCAATAATAACATCATTGAGGCGGAATACCACTTTATGAGTGAGGGACAGACCAGTTTAAGGCCTGTTGTATTCAAATTGGAAAATAACAAGGCATATGAGGCTATTCCGTCTTCTTTGGATAAGGAAGGTGTACCTGTATTCGAAAAAGACCTGACGAAGCTGAAATATGAGGAAACTCCTTTTGTAAAAGGAGATTGCAAATAATCTGTTCCTTTCAGGAAAAACAGCGCCCCACGATTGAATCGTGGGGCGTTCCGTTTTTTGTAATGGTTGGTTGATAGGGTTTCAGGATAGTTATAGATGCTATCATCGTATAAAGACGTCAACTACTTTTCCGGGGAGACCATGTGTCTGATTAAGAATATTGCCGTTCTTCCCGGTACTTATATCAAGGGTGTAATAACTTCCATCGGTGCCTGCAATCATTTTATTCACCTCATCCATTACTTTGATCATGGTCACGTCTTTGCCACCAAAGTTCGCATCCAGCTGTCTGATTTCCTGATTAAGCGGATTGTAACGATAGATCTTATCATGAGAGGTGAAGTAAAATACACCTAAGGCCGAGGACTGCCATTTGGTTTGTGCTGTCATCAGACTGTCTCCTTTAAACTTACGTTTGTAGAGGGTTTTGAACCTTGAATTTCCTTCCAGAAAGTTCAGGGCGAACTTGAGTTCATACGTCTGACCAACACTGTCACAAAAGGCGTATACATCGTTTTCTGTAATCTTCTCAAGATCCAGCAGATCCATCTTCAGATCCTTTGGATTAAACAGTGAATCTTCCTGTGTATAATTTGTACCGAAATAGGTTGTACGGTCAAAACGCAGGAAACGCTTCTTCGCTTTATCAAAACCGAGGTAGTATAAGCCTTTATCATTGCTGGTAAAAACAAGGTCTCCGGACAGGTTATAATCGCCTGCAATCGGATTACTGAAATAACCATAATAGGTACCGAAAGGCGCTGTTTCTACTGTTCCGAAGTACAATTTATCATTCATTACAGCAGTAGTCGTTCCATCCAGCAACTTCTGAAAATAAGAGGGGCGGATCTCTCCCGGTGGATCATAAAAATTCTCCTTCAGGTATTTCATACGTTTCAGATCATCAGGGCTGATCTGCACCGCAGGATTAGTACCTCCGGCACACACGATCCAGTAAGAAAGCGTTACGTTCAGATAATACTGGTTACGCAATGGTACTATCTGCAATGGATTTGTACCCAGACTTTCACCATTGATTGCCGGATACAGATCAGGTTTCACAGAACCATCCGGCTTAACAAAGGAAAGTTTCGCCTGTCCGCCTTCATCAGAAAGCACCAATGTGCCTGAAGTAAACTCTGTTTTACCGTTGATGAAGAATTCGTAGAAATACTTCATACCGGTTGTATTGTCCTTTACGGTCAGGATACAGCTGTATCTGTTTGAACCAAGACCATACAAAATTCTCAGTGCAGGCCCATCGTAATCATCCGAACGGGCTTCCGAAGGGATCTGTATTATCCAGTGGCAGGTCATATCAGTTCTGCCACCCGGAAGTGTTATTTTAGGCACGATGATCAGACTATCACCGGTTAAAACAGTATAGGCTGTATCCAGATTGGAAATAACCGGCTCTTCGACTTTTACATAATCATAGTTCCCTTTATCCTTGAAGCAGGATGACAGAACGGGAAGCAAAGCAGCAATAAGTATATAAAAAAGTGATTTCTTCATTGTTGTAAGTTTTGCCTAGATACGTTTACCATTTTCATCCCTGAAATAATATCTGCCATCATCCGGGTTCAGTTCCAGCTTGTATTTATTATCAGGGTTCTTGCTACTGTAGAAATAGTAAAAACCGTCTGTCTCTTTCGTAATGACATAACCCTCTGTGGCGAATTGCTCTACCCATTTAAAAGGATCGAGCAGGAAGGTTTTGAAACGTCTTGTGTGATAGAGTGCCTTCGGAATCGTGTTGAAATCCTGCAAATTTGTACCCAACTCGGTTGCCCCGGATACCCTGATGAAAAGCTCGTGTTTCACACGGGAGTAGTCTCCCAGTTCACCAGCCCAGGTGTTCCACCAGTTTGGTTTTTCCAGTCTGTTGGAAAACTTCACAATACCTTTATTCTGCAGTTTGAAGGAGACACCGAAGTCTTTGGATGCTTTCAGGGTAAGGCCGATGGTGAGTGTTTTAGACTTTAACACGGTATCCTTGTTATAAAGGATCAATGGTACCATACATACACCTGAATCCGACGGCATGACATACTCTTTTTCCAGAGCTTTGAAATCCAGACCTGATTTCGCAGTAGTACTGCTATCTACCGTTTCCAATATAAAGGTGCGTTCGTGTGAAACACGAAAACCTGAAATTCTCACCGGCACATATACGGTATCTTCTCCTTTATCAGGGAAATAGGCGAATGAATACAACAGACTGTCTGTTTTATCATTCGGATCATCAGGTGTGAAATCAAAATAAACGCTCTCTGTTGTATCAAATAAAGGAGTTTCGTCTTTCTTGCAGGCAAACAAGACCATACAGCAAAGAACTCCGAATAAATAAATCTTTTTCATCTGGCCGTAGGTTTTTATCTGTTACCGAATTGGATTTCATCATCAGGTAAAGGGAATACGAACATTTTATTCGTAGCCGGATACTGGATACCCGCCAGCCCTGTTACTGCCCTGTTAAGACGTTTATACATGTAGAAGATCTGACCTTCACCATAAAACTCCTTACGACTTTCCTTTACAAGCTCTGTCATGAATACATCTTTTGAACGCTCTTCCGTAATACGGGTACCTATACCTCTGTGAAGCCTTACTTCATTAAAGTAATCCCATGCTTTTGCAGGATCAGTATCAAACGTACACTCTGCCGCGATATAATACATTTCGCTCAGACGGATAGCTGGAGCCATCTGGTAGTGGATGTTCGCATCACCGTCACGGTAGTATTTTTCGAGCTGTAAACGGGTACCAAGACCACCACTCTGCTCACTGAACCATTGTTTGTAACGGAAGTCGTCTCCACCAACACCACCGGTTTCGTACATATTCTGCCCTTCAGAGCTGGTAATAAACAATGCGCTTTCACCATTTCTGAAGCGGCTGTTCAATGCACCAGACATATTAGGTACATACCACCCGAACAGTAATTCTCTGTAGAGGATACGATCTTTCTTTTCATCATTCGGATTAAGGAAATCATTCTGACGCGTCCATGGGAACTTATTCGAATTAATTACCTCAAGCGCATTCACCAGTGCGTTTGCCTTATCGCCTTTATAGAGATAGACTCTTGCCAGTTCACCACAAACAGCATAATAGTTCAGACGATGACGGCGATTCTGCAGAAACAAAGCACCTGATTCTTCTGTACTGGAATCTTTTGCAGGATAACCAACTTTATAACCGGCATCCAGAATCGGATCAGATACTTTCAGTAATGCTTTTGCCTCGGTCAGGTCCAGAATAGCAGAATCCAGTACCTGACGTACACTTGACATAGGTGTAACCTTTTTGGAGAAATCCATTACATATGGAATAGCCAATGCATTCGGATCAACCACATAAGACGGACCGAACAAACGCAGCAGGTCAAAATGGAGGTATGCTCTCAAAGCTAATGCTTCACCTTTGATCAGTGAATATTCCTTACCGGCAAATAATTTCTCCTGTCCTTTTATATGATGTAGTATCAGATTACTGTTTGCTATAGCAGCATACAGCGCTTTCCATGCATCGTCTCTTCTTCTCATGAAGTTCTCCTCTGCATAGTTATACAAGGAGGTCTGTTTATAAGCCTGTGGATCCTGACTCGTAATAACATAGTTCTGTGCCAGCACATCCAGAAAACCACAAGTGATCTCCTTACCGTAACTATCTTCCTGTGTACAACGGCTGTACACACCGTTCAGTGCTTCTTCAAAACCTGATTGTGTGCTGAATAAAGCCCCCTGCGACACTTCTGATTTCGGCGTTACATCCAGCCATTTACTGCAGGACATCAAACCGGTCGCCATCACTATTATAAGTGTATAATATTTCTTCATCTTGCTGCTTTTTAGAACTGAGTAGATAATGAGAATGTAAATGTTCTCGCAAAAGGATAGTCAATACCTCTTTCCGCATCTATAGTGGATGTTCTCCACACATCATTCATGTTCAGTGAACAACGCAGGTTATTCATCTTATAACGTTTGGCCACAGCCATCGGAACGTTGTATGCCAGATAAACAGATTTTAATTCTATTGCGTTATCACGTTGTACAAAACGGGAAGATGTACGGGTAGAACCCTGATCAGCGATGTCTTTGTACAGTGCATGATCACCCGGTTGTTTCCATCTGGATTCCAGTACACGACTATCCACATTATATCTTGGATCTGCATTCTCTACGCGGTCTACCAATGTCTGGTTATACAGATCACCACCACCTTTTGTATAGAATCTTACTTCAGCCACCCAGTTGCCATAATACAGGCTACCACCAAATGTACCTTCCAGTCTGGTGGTCATATCACCAACAGGCACCATGTCTTTCACACTATAAGTATGCGTATAGGTACCGTCTTTCTTCACAAATATCTCTTTACCATTTTCCGGATCTATACCCATTGATCTTACTGCATAAATAGTATTCAGTGACTGTCCTTCCTGGAAGCGCAGCAATGGAACAGAATTCAGATTAGGATCACTCTCCTGCTTCTCATCCACTTTATCATTGTAGCTCTTCAGCGCATTGGATATCTTGGTGATCTTGTTTTTATTTGTCACAAGGTTAGCAAACAGGTTGAAAGACCAGTTCTTTCCTCTCAGCACATTACTGCGGACGTTGATCTCAAAACCACGGTTCACCATTTCACCAAGGTTCGCTTTGTAATCTGTAAAACCGGTAGACGGAGGTACGATGATATCTGCAAGCAGGTCTTTAGTAAGTTTATAATAATAACGTGGCGCAACATAGAAACGACCATTGAACAGGTCCAGTTCCATACCGGCATCATAGTTTTTGGTACGTTGCCATTTCAGGGAAGAGTTACCATATGTTCTGAAGATGGCACCTACACCGGTAGAGTACCAGTCATTGCTATAATACTGATAAGTAGTGTTAGATAAATAAGATGGGAAGGATACATCACCAGTCAGACCTGTTGTAGCTCTCAGAGTCAATTGTGAGATCACTTTACGAGGAATGAATTTTTCGTTGTGTACATTCCATCCCAGACCATAAGACCAGAAAGTAGCCATACGGGAGTCGGTACCAAATTTGGAGGATCCGTCCAGACGTACGGTACCGTCCATCAGGAACTTGTTTTTATAGGAATAGTTCACATACAGGAAAGATCCAATCAGCCGATCCTGTGTGTATTCTCCACTTGGAGAACCGTCTTTTTCATAAGTACGGGCAAACTCGATCTGAGAAAATCTGTCATTGGAGAAACCTTGTGCTGTGAAAGATTTCGCATCATTACTTCTATCCTGAATATTTGTACCTAATGATACGTTCAGAAAGTTAGACCTGATCTGTTTTGCATAACTCAGTGTCAGACTTCCATCTGCCTGCCAGAAATCTTCATCCGCATAGGTATACTTACCACGGTCTTTCAGGTCGCCACCCGTTACATTATAATATTCATTGCTGAATGGAGAGGTGAATTTATCTGCTGTAGATCTTCTCTTTGTCAGGGAAATCTGTCCTCTTAATCTCAGTGCGGGATTAATCGTCCATTCACCGGAAAATGCATCCATGAATTCCACATACTGATTCTTTTCCAGACTACCTGTTGTTGCCTCATACATCGGATTCAATACGGCATCAGTTACAGCACCGCCATTAGCACCACCGCGATAACTCCATTTATCTACTTCACGTAACAGTCTGCCTGTAGAATCCGTTTTTGGATAGTAAGGGTTCATTCTTACATAGTTGGAAAACTCTCTGTAAGGAGATTCTCTTCCATCTACCTGTGTGATGGACATCTGGTTTCTGAACTGTATTTTGTTCTGCACATTGTAGGACAGTGATGCGGCGAGACCATAACGTTTTCTGTAAGAACCTTTCATTACACCGTTATTGGACTGGTAACGCATATCCAGTCCATATTTCACAACAGGTGTACCACCTTCAAGGTATAAGGAATGCTTGTGTCCGAGATCTACCTGTAATGGCTGTGATAACCAGTAAGTATTTACCCCTGCGAGTACATTTTTCTTTTTCTGATAATATTGCTGTTCCAGTTCGAGCGGCGCGTCGACGTTATTTGATTCATACAGCTTAGCCAGTCGCTCATACTCCAGTTTTTCTCCTGCATTCAGTACGTGATAGTCGGAGAGATCTGGCGCATTCAGGGTCATCTCATAACCATAGTTCACAGCGAGTTTACCTTCTTTTGGTGCTTTTGTACGAATTACCACAACACCGTTCGCTGCTCTGGAACCATAGATCGCTGTTGCGGCAGCATCTTTCAGTAAGGTCATAGATGCAATCCTGTTTGGATCGAGGTCAAACACTGTTTGTACATTCACCTCATAACCATCAAGAATAAAAGTGGGCTGATTGGTAACACCGGTCAGCATACTGTTTCTCGTCAGTTTGGATACATCTGCACTTGGTAATGCGGTGGTACCCCTTACATTGATATTAGGAATTCTGTTTGGATTGGAACCCAGTATATTGTTTTCAACCAATTTAAAGGAAGGATCATATGCCTGTAAGCTGCTCAGTACATTCTGTGGATTTACTTTTTTGATATCGTCAGAAGTAAGCACTGTTGCAATACCAGTAAAACTCTCTTTTTTGATCTCATAATACCCGGTTACTACCACGTCTTTCACTGCCTGTACGTCTGTCTTTAAGCGTACATCCAGTTTATGCTGACCCTTAAGAATAATTTCCTGTGATTTGAAACCAATAAAGCTGAAAACGATATGTGCACCTTCAGGCACATTCTTCAGTTCATATTTACCATCATTGGAGGTATGTACACCATTGGAGGTACCTTTTACAACAACTGTTACGCCCGGTAAAGGAATCCCTGTATCATCCGTTACGATACCTGACAGAATGATCACTGCCGGTTTTGCCTGTTCTGCTGTTTCTTTTTTTTCAACAGGTGCCGCTGGTTTTGGTGCAGGTGCTGTGCCTTCCTGTTTGTAGATGATGAACATATTAGCACCTGACTCTTCAGCTTCCAGTCCGAGTGGTTTCAGAAACTGGTTGAGATACTGAATGAATTTAACAGCAGGTCCTTTGGCGGCAGGTGCTTCGGTCTGAATACTACCAATAGACTGACCAACATAGTTAATATGCACCTTATACCTTGTTTCCAATGCAACAAGGATATCTTTTAATGTTTGTCTTCCCTTGGACTGATTCAATCCTGTTGCAGCATACAACTCCTGCTGCGTGTGGTAGTGTATATTATCTGAAGCAGCATACCCCGTGGCCGGCAACAGTAATAACAGGGCAATACGATTCCCTATACACCTAAAGTAATTTCCAGGCATAAGCAATAGATTAAGGTTGGTAGGTTGAATTTTTATTGACTAAACTTCACTAGGTTGTTTTTCTCCTGATGCTGTAGTTTTGATTGTCCTTCTTTTCGATCACCACATGTAAGGACCGTGACAGTGTTCTGAAAAATATTTCTACATCTGACATTGGTATACTACCTGTAAATAACTCCTTCTGTAGTTCCTGCTCTTCGATCGTTATGTTAATCCCTAAGTTTTCGTTTAATACTTCGGCTACTTCCGCAATAGTTGCTTCATTGAAGACAAGCATATTGTCGGGCCATGCGTTATAATCGGCCGGATTCACCTTCCGGCGTGATAACTGATTTGTTTTGGTTGAAAAGGTCACCATTTCACCCGGCTTCATGCTCAGGTCCTGTTGTCCTTCGCCATTCAGTCTGAGTCTTACGGCACCGTTATTAAGTACCACACGTGTCATAATACGTCTGGTACTGACATTAAATGCAGTTCCGATCACCTGTACGTCCACGTCTGAAGTATGTACGGCAAATGGTGCATTGTGGCTTTCGTGGAGAACGGTAAAAAAGCCTTCTCCATCTATCCATACATCACGTTTGCCATCACTTCCCATGTTGAATCTGAGCTTTGAATTGGCATTCAGTCTCACCACGGAGCTATCCGGCAAAGTGATTCTTCTGGTTTCACCATAGGGTGTGACGTAGCTGACCTGTATGGGCTCTTTCTTATGCATTAAATACCACGAAGCAGCAGTTACAGCCAATACACCGGCAAATGCCGCCGCATAGCGCCATGCAATGAAAATTCGCCTTTTTTCAGGTACCTGACGGATGGAATAAGCAACGCGGCTCCAGACTTCTGCCTGATCTTCCGCTGTAGGTATATGCTCTTCCGGGCCGATCATCAGCAGGACATCCCGGGCCTGTTCTACAGTAAGACGTTGATCTGGGTTTTCACGCAGCCAGGTTTCCCAAAAGACATTGGTTTCGTGATCCGGATCTGTGATCCATTTCCGAAACATTCTGTCATGAAGAAACTCCCTTACTGTGTAATCTTTATAATCCATAATCAGCGTTGTTCCTGATAGGCTTTAAATACATAAAGCAATGAAATCAAAAAATCTTAGCGTCTTTTTCGACTTTTTTTTAAAAAAACTATAATTTCTTTAGAAACCATTGGGTCTATACCCTGATATGATCAATAAAGTCATTAATTCTCCACTGTGGCTCTTGAGATAATTCAATGCTTTCGACAACAGTACATATGTAGAATTAACGCTTAGTGACATAATTTCGGCTGTCTCCTGTGTAGACAGACCTTCATAATAACGCAGGTACAAAATTTCCTTCTGCCGCTTCGGTAACTGATCAATTACTTTAGCCAGCTTAAGGTTGCGCTCGTTATTGGTTTGTTCATCGATTAGCCGTTCCTCGTAGGAAGGCATGTGTGACTCCTGTGCAACAGGCTGCTGTTTAAACAGATTGAAAAGCCCCTCAGCCTTGCTATGTTTGACAATATTCCGCTTGAGGCTGGCAAACAGGTAGAATTTGATACTGTCCGTCACAGAAAGCTGTTGACGACTATGCCATAATGAGGTAAAAAGATCGTGTATACAATCCTTCACGAGGCTGCTGTCGGCCTGTATCTTCATTCCGTATTTGTAGAGTGATGCGAACCATGTATCATAAATGAAAGCCAGTGCGCCTTCATCGCTATCTATCAGCCTGCTCCAGAGCTCCTGATCTGAAAGGTTCTTATACCAGATCTCCTCCAACTATTACCGTTTACCGTTAAAATTAAAATATACTATACATATGGTGGCAGTCTAAAAATATGGAAGATGTTGCTGGCATCAAAATTGAATAATAATATTCATACTGACTTTACACAACTTTTAAAATCTATTGTTATGATCTCGAGAACATTGCGCATAGGATTTGTTGCTGCTTCAGTGACAATCGCCGCCCTTCTTGCCGGCCATACCAGCATGGCTCAGGGTGTAGATAGTACCGCTAAGAAAATAGGCAACAAAACCGCTTCTGTGGCCGTAAAAGGAGCCATGAAGATCACCGATAAAACATATAAAGGAAAAGAAGGTCCCGGTGGCCAGACTGTGTATATAGACAAAAAAGACAGGAAGTACTACGTGGATGAAAAAGGTAAAAAGGTCTATCTGAAACCTTCTGAGATCCGTGATAAGCAGGAAAATTAATACAAGCAATAAAAAGGGACGCCGGATGGCGTCCCTTTTTATATAAGTCATTTATAATCAACCCATTTCACTCAATTCCATCCAACGCATGCCTTTTTCGTCCAGTAACCGGATAATCTCACCTACACGACGTGAAAGTGGCTCCAATTGCTCATAAGGCAGCGTACCGGCTCCCATTTGCTCATCGATAGTCTTTTTTTCTGTCTCCAGTGATTCAATCTCCTTTTCCAGTAGTTCCAGCTCACGTTTCTCTTTAAAAGACATTTTCTTAGCGGCCGGAGCGGGCTGTGGTGCTTCTTCCACTGGTTTGACTGCTACTTTTGTCTCATTACGGCTTTCTTCCTTCTCTTTCTCATTCTGGTCTTTCTCCCAGTCTCTGTACTGGCTATAGTTACCCGGGAAGTCACGCACCTCACCGGCCCCTTCGAATACGAAAAGGTGGTCCACCAGTTTATCCATGAAGTACCTGTCGTGCGTTACAATGATAATACAACCCTGATAAGACAGCAGGAACTCTTCCAATATACTCAGTGTTGGCAGGTCAAGGTCATTGGTCGGCTCATCGAGTATCAGGAAGTTAGGATTACGGAAAAGAATACTGAGCAGGTGTAGCCTTCTTTTCTCACCACCGCTCAGTTTGGAGATATAAGTGTATTGTTTTTCAGGCGTAAACAGGAATAATTGCAGGAACTGGGCGGCACTTACCTTGGTACCATCTGCCAGCGGGAAGTTTTCTGCGATGTTTTTCACAAACTCAATCACACGCATGTCTTCTTTAATAATAAGACCACGCTGATCGTAGTTACCGAAGATCACCGTTTCCCCGGTATTGATCTTACCGGAATCCGGTGCTTCAATACCCTGCAGCATATTCAGAAAGGTGGATTTACCCACACCATTTTTACCTACAACCCCTATTCTTTCTCCTTTCTTGAAGGTATAGTCAAATCCGTTCAGGATTTTCAGATCTCCAAAGGCTTTATAGACTTTCTTGAGTTCGATGATTTTTCCTCCCAGACGGCTCATTTTCACGTTCAGTTCCAGCTGCTGTCTTTCCAGCCGTACGCTGGCCTTTTCCTTTACTTCTTCAAAAGCGTCAATTCTGGACTTGGACTTGGTGGTACGGGCCTTTGGCTGCTTACGCATCCATTCCAGCTCTTTCCGGAAGGTATTGCGGGCTTTTTCTACACTGGCGCGATCGCTTTCCTCACGGGCAGCTTTCTTCTCGAGGTAATTTTCGTAGTTCCCTTTATAAATGAACAGCTGTTGCTGATCCAGTTCCATGATTTCGTTACAAACACTGTCAAGGAAGTAACGGTCGTGCGTTACCAGCAGCAAGGTCACATTTTCCTGATCCAGATAGTTCTCCAGCCATTCAATCATGTTGATATCCAGATGGTTGGTAGGTTCGTCCATGATCAGGAGGGTGTGACGGTGTTCAAAACCTATGTCAATCAGCACCTTCGCCAATGCGACACGTTTCAGCTGTCCACCAGACAGGCTGCCCATACGTTGATCCAGATGATGGATGTTCAGTTTACCGAGGATCTGTTTGACTTTAGAATCGAAATGCCACGCATTCAGTTCATCCATGCGCTCAATAGCAGCCGTCAGTTTATCCAGATCCGGTTCAGCTTCCTGATCGTCTGTCAGCAATTCATAATCTCTGATGGCAGCCAGCACAGGGTTTGACTGTGAAAAGATATTCGCAGAGATCGTCTTCTGTGGATCAAAATCTGACTGTTGTTCCAGCATTACCACCGTCACGTCTTTATGAATCCAGACAGTACCGGCATCTGGTGACTCCTGCCCGCACAGAATGCGTAGCAAGGTGGATTTACCGGCGCCATTCAATGCGACCAGAGCTATCTTGTCCCCTTCTTCAATGTGAAAAGAAATATCCTTGAAAAGCGGCCCTGCGCCGTAAGATTTAGTGAGTCCTTCAACCGTAACGTAATGCATGGCGCGAAGTTAGTAAAATGTAGGGACGCCTGACAGTTGGAATAAAAAAAGCCTCCCGGTATCCCGGGAGGCTCATATAAAGCTTTCAGTATGACTAAAGATCGTAATAAAGCTGACGGAAAGAACTTCTCAGACCAAACTGGAAAATCAGTTCTTTCTTATCCCAGTTGCTATTGCTTTCCTTTCTGGCGGTCACAGATGCTTCCAGACGAAGGTTATACTTCGGATTCAACAGGTAAGCAGCCGTTCCCTGTATATACAGGAAATTAGTCTTAAGCCCCTGACCGATATGGTTGCCATAATCCACGGTACGTGTGAAATAGGACTTATTGATATCCTTACCATAGTTCACACCGGCGGTATCAAGACCGTATTTCGCCACCGTAAGCTGTCCACGCAGGAAGATCCGCTTGTATCTGTAATCAGCAATATTTACCCACTCCACGAAATTGGCTCCCATCGGGTGAGCCAGTGGCTGGTTATAATGCCCGTAGTTGTTCAGTGTACTACGCTGAGAATATGTATATGGCCGCGCTGCATTCACCTCTGTCAGGAAGTTGAGGTTACGTACCTTGAACAGGTCATTTGAACGGAAACCAAACTGGCCGCCAAATTTGTTACCCCACCAGCCTTTACCACCAGTAATCTGGTCCAGTTTAAACTCATCCAGTACAAACTGGCCGTAAATAGTACTGTTGCGGGATATTGCATATTTCGCGTTCAGCCCCAGGATTGCATTGTCGGGTGACCCTACAGAGAACTCCACAGGACGCAGGAATACGATAGGATTCAGGTAACTCGCATCAAAACCACGCTTACCCGTTGAATCGGAATCCTGCCAGATCACCGCTTCGAATAAACCGATAGAGAGTTTTTTACTCACGTTCCAGTCCAGATAGTTGAATACCCCCCATTTTTTACGATATCCATTGTCATAAGACGCTTTAGGATATTGCATATCAATGAACTGTGCCCACATAGTGGTATACTGCACCTTACCTACATTAGCAATGATCTTCAGGAACGGGTAGTTGAACGCGGCATCAGACAGCAACATAGAACGGTAACCGTCTCCGATGAAGTTCTTATCATAGCCTAACTGCAGATCAAAATGTTTACCTGCCTTGTAGTTGATTAATGCGGAAGCATAAGCGTAGTCGAATTTGGTCTTCTTATAGATCTTCCATTCGCCTTGTCCCGGTACAATTCTGTTATCCCATCCAAATTCATCAAGATATTTAGGCATTTTTGCCTGATTCTCATAGAATTCAGATCTGAATGTCAGGTTCTTACCAATAGTACCGCCAATAACGAAACCACGGGTATTTGTCCAGACAGTACCATTGTCACTACTGTGACCAACAATAAGGTCAGGGAGAATACTTCCATAGAAAGTATAGTCTTCTCCTTTTACTTCCAGAAGGTGTTCCCGGAATAATTTGCGATAGAGCCAACTTTGCTTACGCGTAGTATCTCCCTGCGGGAGATCAAAAGAAGGCTCAATAGAATAATCTCTTTGGGAAGAGTGGTAGCCGTTGCTGTCAGATACGGATTTATAAAATCCAAGGGAATACTGACGCCCGATACTTTGTGCGCGAACGGTAGAGCTCAATGAAATTCCTAAGCAAACCAGAACAAACACAGGGGTAATACATTTCTTGAACATAAGGAACAATTTGCTTGCCAGTTGCAAATATAAGAGATTAGCTTTAGCCGCCATAGTCCGATATTTTGAACCCGGACGAACCAAACCCACACATTATTTAAATAGACTATATAGGCCGCAGCTGCTATTTGTATATCGTCCACCGGACTCCCCGATGATAAAGTCCGCCAAAAAGTGCTTTCTTTGCTGTACAATTTATACGAGTTATTTCCCCATTGGGATTTTAGTTATTTATAACCAATCTGATATATTAATGCGCACTTTCGCACCAATTGTGTTATTTGTTTACAATCGTCCGGCACACACCGAGCTTACATTGGAAGCATTAAGCAAAAACGAATTTGCAGACCAGTCCACACTTTATATTTTTTGCGACGGTATCAGGAAGAACGAATCGCCTGAAAACCTTGCCAAAATAGAAGCAGTGAGAGCGGTATGCCGGAAAAAGCAATGGACGAAAGAAGTGATCATCCGTGAAAAAGAAGCCAACTCCGGACTGGCAGCTTCTATTATAGACGGTGTAACAGAATTGGTGAATAAATATGGTAAGGTAATCGTACTGGAAGATGATCTGGAAACCTCTCCCGGATTCCTCAGATATATGAATGATGCACTGGATCACTATGAGCAGGAGGAAAAAGTGATGCATATCAGCGGCTATTGGTTCCCTGTAAAGAATAGTCAACAGGCGCTTCCGGAAACTTTCTTTTATCGTACGACCAGTTGCTGGGGATGGGCTACCTGGAAGAGAGCATGGGATAAACTTGAAACAAACTCCTATGATCTGAAGAAACGTATTGGCCGTATGGATGATGGTGTACGGAAATTTAACATAGAAAATACCTATACACACCTCAATCAGCTGGAGCACAATATTACCGGACAGATAAACACCTGGGCCGTAAAATGGTACGGAAGTGTATTCCTGAACGGAGGTCTGTGTCTGCATCCGAATGTATCGCTTGTCAATAATATCGGCTTTGATAATTCAGGTGTACACTGTCAGCAAACCTCTATATATGACTGGCCGGCACTGGCCGACAGCATAAAGGTATCCGGCATTCCGCTTAAAGAAAGTGATGAGGCCATCAGACTACTCAAACCTTTTCACCGTAAGGTAAATGGCAGCCTCTTTAAACGTGCCAAAAGGAAAGCCCTCCGCATGCTCGGACGTCAGTCTGCCTGATTACGCTATCCTTATCACTACATTTATTACTCATATACGTCTCTCCGGAACGTAACAATATATAACAGACGAACCGACCGGTTCATCAGGTTTCCAAATGAAGATTCTACATATCAATACCTTTCTGACAGGAGGCGCAGCTGTAGCAGCGCTGAAATTACATCGTGATATTTCCAATGCCGGGATCGAATCAAAGCTGCTTTGCCTGCATGGTAATACCGACGATGCAGCCAGCATATATAAGGCCGAAAAAAAGTCTCCGGCCAAAACTATTCATTATACCTGGTGTAAACTCCAGTATAAAATGATCATGGCGACTCCTATCCGTAAGCCTAATCATGAAGCATTTTCCTTTCCGTATTCCATGTATGATCTTGCAGCAGAGCAACTCGTGCAGGAAGCGGATATTATCAATCTGCACTGGGTATCCGGATTTGTAGATATCCCTTCTTTCTTCAAAGCGATTAAAAAGCCTATCGTCTGGACATTGCATGATATGAATCCTTTCTCCGGAGCATTTCACTATGAGGATGATGAGTTGTTTAACACCTCCGCGATGTTGGGTAATATCAACAGGCAGATCAGACAGATCAAAGAAAACACTTACGCACAGACTGACAATCTGAATATTGTTACGCCTTCCAAATGGATGATGGACGAGTCCAGTGCCAGTCGTATGTTCTCACGTTATCCGCATACCATATTCCGCTTTCCGTGGATCCGGGTGTATTTACTATGACGGATAAACAAAAAAGCAGAGAGGCCTTAAATCTGCCACAGGATAAAATCATCTTCACCTTCCTGAGCGACCGTCTGGATAATAAACGAAAGGGGCTGGAAATATTGCTGCAAAGCATCAATCTGCTACCTGAAGAAGATAAAAGTAAGGTGCTGATCGTTAATATCGGACAGGGTGATTATCATCTTCCCTCAGTTGTAAATGTAGGCAGGATCAGTGATCAAAAGAAAATAGCACAGATCCTCAGTGCGTCTGATGCGCTTATGCTTCCTTCCAGAGAAGATAATTTCCCGAACGTTATGCTGGAGGCAAATGCATGCGGATGTCCTGTTATAGCATTTCCTGTTGGTGGCATCAGAGAGTTTATCAAAGAAGGGTTTAACGGATTAATGGCCAAAGAAGTGAGTGCAAAATCATTCAAAGAAATATTGCAGACCTTTGTACGGGAAAAGCCTTCATTTGACAGAGCGCAGATCAGAGAACATGTGGTAACCACCTATTCACCAGCAAGACAAGCGGAAAGCTATATCAGTTTTATAAAAAAGTTGCTCTCAAATAACAGCAGCTATCTGTTATATAAAACAAAAACGCGGATACTGCTATCAGCAATATCCGCGTTTTTTTTGTCAGTTATGATCAGAATTGATCTTTCACTTGTTCGTAAACAGATGTGATACCTTCTTTCAGTCCGATAGATGCTTTCCAGCCAAAGCTGTTCAGTTTACTTACGTCCATCAGCTTTCTGAATGTACCATCAGGCTTGGTGTCAAATACGATGTTGCCTTCAAAGCCAACAATATCCTTGATCAGGAGTGCAAGGTCCTTGATACTGATATCACTACCTACACCGATATTTACCAGACTTCTCATTGTAGTGTTCCATCAGATATACGCAGGCATCAGCCATCATCTGCATGCAGGAATTCACGCAATGGTGTACCGGTCCCCCAGATAACAACTTCCGCCGCGTTATTCTTTTTAGCTTCATGAAACTTTCTGATAAGTGCAGGTAATACATGCGACTTATTCAGATCATAGTTATCATTCGGGCCATAAAGATTAGTCGGCATTACAGAAACAAGTTACTGCCGTACTGTGCTCTATAAGCGTCGCACATCTTGATACCTGCGATCTTAGCGATAGCATAAGGTTCATTCGTTGGCTCCAATAAACCAGTCAGCAGATAATCTTCCTTCAGCGGCTGAGGCGCCTGTTTTGGATATATACAGGAAGAACCCAGGAACATCAGTTTTTGAACCCTGATTTATAAGCATAATGGATCACATTATTCTGAATAGCCAGGTTCTCATAAATAAACTCAGCTCTGTAGGTATTGTTGGCCATGATGCCGCCTACTTTTGCTGCGGCCAGAAATACATAAGCTGGCTTTTCTTGATTAAAAAACTGTTCTACCAGCTGTTGGTTGGTCAGATCCAGTTCTTTAGAAGTACGTGTAACGATATTCTCATAACCCGCCTTCTGTAATCTTCTTACGATAGCAGAGCCTACCATTCCGCGATGCCCGGCTACATATATTTTATCCTGCTGCTGCATTATTATTCGTATTGATTTAAGATGTTATAACCTGCTTCTTTCAGCATTCTCACGTTTAAACAGTTCCAGATCTGAAGCTACCATCTCTTTCACCAGTGCAGGCAGGTCATATTTTGGTTTCCATCCCAGCTTGGTCATTGCTTTTTCCGGATCACCGATCAGCAGTTCAACTTCTGTCGGACGGAAATATCTCGGATCGATCGCTACTATTTCCTGACCAGCAGTAACACCGGTTACATTCGCAGCAAGCTCTTCACATATCCTTTTTCATCCACACCTTCACCTTTGAATTCTACTTCGATACCTGCTTCTGCGAAGGCCA
>NZ_VOHS01000009.1 GCF_007896845.1 Chitinophaga pinensis
GTACTAAACGCTGACGGTAGCTTCACTTATACGCCAAATGCAAACTTCAGTGGTCTGGATAGTCTTGTTTATCAGGTATGTGACAACGGCACACCAAGCCTTGTGATACAGCGATCCTGCGAATCACTGTAACAGCAGCGATGATGCACCAGTAGCGGCAGACGATCAGCTGACTGTAATAGAAGACCAGATCGGCACCGGTAACGTCCTGACCAACGATACGGATCCTGAAATGATGATCTGAGTGCAAGTATAGTAACAGGTCCTGCGAATGGTACAATAGTGCTGAATGCTGACGGTAGCTTCACATATACTCCGAACGCAAACTACAATGGGCTGGATAGCGTAGTATATCGCATCTGTGACGATGGTACGCCAAGCCTGTGTGATACAGCGACCCTGAGAATCACCGTAACACCAGCGAATGATGCACCAGTAGCAACAGACGATCAGCTGACAGTCATAGAAGACCAGACCGGTACGGGTAATGTATTGACAAACGATACCGACCCTGATGGTGATGCCCTGAGTGCAAGTGTGGTAACAGATCCTGTAAATGGCACAATAGTACTGAACGCTGACGGTAGCTTCACCTACACGCCAAACGCAAACTACAATGGGCTGGATAGCGTAGTATATCGCATCTGTGACGATGGCACACCAAGCCTGTGTGACACAGCGATCCTGAGAATTACCGTAACGCCAGTTAATGATGCACCAGTAGCCGCAGACGATCAGCTGACAGTCATAGAAGACCAGATCGGTACGGGTAATGTATTGACAAACGATACCGACCCTGATGGTGATGCCCTGAGTGCAAGTTTAGTAACAGGTCCTGCGAATGGCACAATAGTGCTGATGCTGACGGTAGCTTCACCTACACACCAACGCAAACTACGATGGTCTGGATAGCGTGATATACCGCGTATGTGACAACGGCACACCGGGCCTTTGTGACACAGCCATCCTGAGAATTACGGTAACTCCTGTTAATGATAAACCAATAGCGGCTGATGATGAAGTAGATGTGACTGAAGATATACCTGCTACTGGTAATGTCATGACCAATGACAGCGATCCTGACGGAGATCCGCTCACGGCAAGCCTGATAACTGCACCGGTAAATGGCATGGTAGTATTGAATGCGGATGGTAGCTTCACATACACACCAAACGCAAACTTCAACGGCGCTGATAGTATGATCTATAAGATCTGTGACAACGGTACGCCGGCACTGTGTGATACGGCAATCGTGAGATTCAATGTTATCGCTGTGAACGATGCGCCTGTAGCTGTGAACGACATCGTGACTGTAACAGAAGACCAGCCGCAAAATGGTAATGTCCTGACCAATGACAGTGATCCTGAAAATGATGATCTGAGTGCAAGTGTGGTGACAGGTCCTGCACATGGTACAATCGTCCTCAACTCTGATGGTAGCTTCACATATACTCCCGCTTCAAACTACAATGGTATGGATACTGTGACCTATCGGGTATGTGATAATGGTACGCCATCTCTCTGTGACACTGCATTGATTATTATCACGGTTGTACCTGGCTATGATGCACCGGTAGCAGAAGCTGATTACCTGACAGTTGTAGAAGATACACCAACCGACGGTAATGCGTTGACGAATGACTACGATCCTGACGGTGATAAACTGACCGCTACTCTGGTAACACCTCCGGTAAATGGTACAGTTGTCTTCAACGCCGATGGTACATTTACTTACACACCAAACCCGGATTACGAAGGACTTGATAGCATGGTTTACAGAATCTGTGACACTGACAACCTCTGTGATACCGCTATTATCAGAATCACCGTAATTCCTGGTAATGAAGCGCCGATCGCAACAGACGATGCCGTAACCATCAATGAAGATGAAGTAGCTACAGGTAATGTCCTGACAAATGATACGGATCCTGACGGTGATGCCCTGACAGCAAGTGTTGTAACCGGTCCGGTGAATGGAACTATCGTCCTCAATGCAAATGGTACGTTCACTTACACACCAGATAATAACTACAATGGTGCAGATAGTGTGATCTATCAGGTATGTGATAATGGTAGTCCATCACGTTGTGATACCGCTGTACTGAGAATTACCATCATACCACAGAATGATCCGCCGATAGCAAACCTGGAAATCATCCGTGTAGAGATCAATACACCGGTGTCAGGTAGCGTGAAATCAGTGATCAGTGATCCGGAAGGTGATCCGCTGACAGTCAGCCTGATCAAAGCGACCACTCACGGTGTGATCACCCTGAACGCTGACGGAAGCTTCGAATACTCGCCAAACACAGACTTCTCAGGAACAGACAGCCTGATTTATAGAGTGTGTGACAACGGTACACCAAGCCTCTGTGACACCGGCATCGTGATCTTTAATGTGTCCGGTCCGAATGACAGACCAGTGATCGGTATAGCGAAAGCAGCAGCTGAACCTGTACTGGAACTCAATGGTAATTACACAGTGACCTACACATTCGTAGTGACTAACCTCGGCAATGAAGCGCTGAACAGTGTACAGGTAGAAGATAACCTGCAGAATACATTCCCATCACCGCACACATTCACAATCTCCGGTGATGTAGTTACTACAGGTGGTCTGAGACCAAACAGCCAGTACAACGGTAGTACCATCAGCACACTGCTTGGCGACGGTAGCACACTGGCAATAGGCGCAAGCGATACGATCAGGTTCAGCGTCAATGTGAACACACATAAACAGTTCGGTACATTCAACAACAGCGCGACAGCCAACGCAACATCTGCATCCACCAACACCGAAGTGACGGATGTATCTACCAATGGTCTCAATGCAGATCCTGATGGTAACGCTGATCCTTCTGAAAATGAAGCAACACCGGTAACGCTGAATCCGACTAAGATCCGCATACCACAAGGCTTCTCTCCAAATGGTGATGGTAAGAATGACAGATTTGTAATTGGTAACGCCGGCAATGACAGAATCAGCCTTGAAGTATACAACCGTTGGGGTAACGTGGTCTACAAAAACGCAAACTATAACAACGAGTGGGATGGCCGCTGCAACCTCGGTCTGCACTTTGGAGAGAATATACCGGATGGCACTTACTATATCATCGTCATTGTGAATGACTCCGAGCGGTTTGTTAATTATATCACAGTAATACGTTAGTTATGAAACAAATTCTTGCCGTAATAACGTGTCTCATCCTGGGCCTTGCTGATGTCAGGGCCCAACAGGATGCGATGTACTCCCAGTATATGTTTAACATGATGGGAGTGAACCCGGCCTATGCCGGCAGTCGTGGCGTATTGAGTGCAACAGCCCTCTATCGCCGTCAGTGGGTAGGGATTGACGGTGCACCGGAGACCTCTACGTTTTCCTTTGATATGGCGACCCGTGATAACAAGGTTGGCCTGGGTATTCAGGCCTTTAATGACAAAATAGGGATCATGCGTACTACCGGTTTCTACGGTACCTACGCATACCGTATCCGTTTTGAAAATGAAGGCTCGCTCGCTATCGGTCTGCAGGGTGGGGTCAGCAATTTTAAAGCTGATCTGACCAAGGTAGATCTGATCGATGAAGATGATCAGGCCTTTGCTCAGAACATTAACGTATTGCTCCCTTGCTTCGGCGCTGGTATCTACTATAATACTGACAGGTTCTATGCAGGGTTCTCCATCCCCAATCTGGTCAAAAGTTACCTGCGGAAAGATGCGGTTTACTACCGCGCAGACGTTGTCGCCAAGAAGTATATGCACTTCTTTTTCATCGCCGGATATGTGTTTGATCTTAATGAAGATCTCAAACTTAAACCCTCCACACTCGTGAAAGCAGTAAGAGGTGCCCCTGTGCAATTGGATGTCAATGCAAATCTCTGGATAAGAGATGTGATCTCCGTCGGTGCTTCCTATCGCACGGGCGATGCGATCTGCGGTCTGGCAGAAGTTCAGATCAATGATCAGTTCAGACTGGGCTATGCATATGATCATACTATTTCCAAACTGGTGAAATACAATCAGGGTACTCACGAGATTATGTTACGCTACGAATTCGGATGGGAAAAAGGTCGCGTACTTTCTCCCCGCTATTTTTAAAAAACAACAGAATGAGATATATGCGTTTGCTGACAGTTTTATTTCTCAGCTTGATATTTTCCAAAGGATATGGCCAGTTGAAAAATGCTGAGCGGGCTTATGATGGCATGCGTTACGCCGAAGCCATTGGATACTATCAGGAAAGTATGAAGAGAGATTCGTTGTCAGCAACAGCTATTGCTAAACTGGCAGACAGTTATGATAAGACGCAACAATACCAGAAAGCATTATACTGGTATCATAAACTCCTGATCTCTCAGGTAAATGACACCGCTTCCCGTTATCGTTATGGTCAGTTACTGGCAATGGATGGCCAGTATAAAGCAGCCGCCACGCAGTTTAAATGGGTGAATAATGTCAGACCAGACTCGCAGCTGGAAAGTACGATTGGTTTGTATGAAGGAGGACTTAATGCCCTGTTGGCTGACTCCGTCAATTGGCAGACTGCCTTGTTAAACATCAATAGCGGTTACGCTGATTTTTCTCCGGTAACCTATGGGGCAGGCCTCGTCTTCGTATCTGACAGACCACGTAATAAAGTCTTCCGGGAAACCAATGCCTGGACTGGTGGAGACTTTCTGACCTTATACCGTGTTGTAGATACTGCAAGGGTCAAAGATGCCGCTCTGCGAAGCAAAGAACTCGAACAGGTGCTTAGTTACGCCTCCAAAGACCTCCGGAATGTAGATAGCCGTACCGAAAGCAGCTGGGACAGTAAAAAGGTATCTGTCAATCCGCAGGCAACATTTGTCGCCGTTCCTAACCAGTTGTCGAGAGAAATGATCACTCCCTTCAATACAAAATTGAATAAACGTTATCACGAAGGTCCCGTGACCTTCAGCCGTAACTGGGACAGCATCATCGTTACCTATAATGAACCTTCAAAAGGAAAGGGGGATGTGTCCAGATTACGTCTGCAGACTTACGTCATGCGCTACGGAGACTGGATACTACAGCCCGCATTTCCTCATAACAATAAAGACTATAACGTCGGACAACCGGCACTGCATCCCAACGGTGACGTACTTTTCTTTACTTCGGATATGCCCGGAGGAGCAGGAGGCAAGGATATCTATTACTGTCGTAAATCAGGCAACAGCTGGGGATTACCCATTAATGCCGGTCCACTGGTCAATACCAGCGGCAATGAAATGTTTCCCTATATAGACCCCTCCGGACGTCTCTATTTCTCCTCAGATAAATGGCCGGGATTGGGTGGACTGGATATATTCAGTGTTACTTTGGATACTGCTTATAAACCTTTATCTGCTCCACGGAACGAAGGAGCGCCTTTTAACAGCCCTAAAAACGATTTCGGTGTACTGATAGAGGCAAATGGCAGTAAAGGCTATTTTAGCTCAGACAGGAGGGGAAATGACGATATCTACATTTTCTGGAGGATATATCCCTCTTTGGGGCGGGAATAATGCTATTGACCCGCAAATAGGTGCCATAGGTCAAAGAAAATTGAATGCCTTTCCCGACAGGGATACTTTAGCATAAAAATTCCCTGCTATGCAAACAATCGCTTCCTCCAGACAGGCATATCTCGACTGGCTACGTATTCTGGCCATCTTTGGTGTACTCATTTTCCATTCCTCCATGCCCTTTGGAGCGGAATTGGAATGGCATATCCGTAATAAAGAAACCAGTAACCTTTTTCTTGAACTGGTCGTTTTTATGCATCTTTTCCGCATGCCCCTGTTGTTCTTCATCTCCGGTACAGTCAGCTACTTTATGTTACAGAACAGATCAGGTGGCGGCTTTGTGGCACTGCGTACCAGAAGACTGCTGATACCCGTATTATTGGCCATATTGGTGATTGTACCACCACAGGTCTATCTGGAAAGAGTAACACAGGGCTATACCGGCAATTTCTGGCAATTCTATGGAGAAATGTTCACTTCAGGTGCCTACCCCAAAGGCAATCTTAGCTGGCACCACCTATGGTTCGTAGCTTACCTGCTGATATATGACCTTATCTGCGCTCCGCTGTTCGTCTGGATGCTGTCTCCTAAAGCACAAAACTTCCGTGACCGGCTGTTATGGCTGGCCAAAGGAAAACGCGTGTATCTGCTCGCCTTGCCCGGTGTCATCATATTTACAGCATTCAGTTTGCAATATCCGGAAACAAATGATCTCGTACATGACTGGTGCTATTTCTTCTACTGGCTCTGTTTTTTAATACCGGGGTTTATCTGCATTACCCAGCCGGCTTTAATGGACAGTCTGGAAAGAAACAGGCGGTTTGCCTTTCTGATGGCTTTTCTTTCAATTGTGACTATCAATTATTTCCGTTGGAATGACCTCCAGCCATGGGATCTGCTCAACAACTGGAAACAGGATCCGCGTACCTTTGCCTTTCTTGCCCTGAAGGCTTTCTGCGGATGGGCCTGGGTTTTTGCACTGATCGGTTATGGTAAAAAATACCTGAATAAACCGCATGCATCACTGAATTATATTAATCAGGCTGTCTATCCTTTTTATATATTGCATCAGACAATCATCGTCATATTGGCATTTTATGTTGTTAAGACAACAGATACGATCGGAGCGAAGTATATCTTTATCGTAATCACCACCTTTATATCTTCTATGAGCATTTATCATCTGTTGATCCGCCCGTATAATATCACCCGCTTTCTGTTTGGTATGAAGCCTGCTAAAAAACAACAACAGAACAAGGAAGATGTGCTAATGACGGATAAACAGGTATTAATACCGGCCTCTTAATATTTCAACCGTAATAAACGCATGAATACTTTCCGCAAATATATTTTCCCGGTCTTTATGGCCTGATCAACTATCTCAGTATCCGGCTATTGCTGGATACGGTGACAGAAATGAAGTTCTGGGAGCGTCCACTGGCATTAAATATATGGGAGTTTTCCTGTTGTATACTGTCTGGTTATCTGATGCTCTCCATACATCATCGCCTCTACAGATATTTTGATAAACATTGGAGTGAAGAAAACAATTATCGTATACGGATGCTGAGAGAGCTGGGTGTCATATCATTGGCAACCATCCTGTTCCAAAACCTGACTTTATTGCCACTGGCCGCCTTTACAGATGATGGCTTACAATGGTATGATCTTGCAGACATCAACCTGATCCCATTGCTCTATTCATTGATTTATTATGGTGTAAGCAGGACTAATTATTTTCTGCAGGCTTATGTAAACAATAAGATCAAACTACAGGAAGTGATGAACGATCAGCTACAGGCAGAACTTAAATTTCTCAAATCACAACTGCATCCGCACTTTATTTTTAATGCATTGAACACGATTTATTTTCAGATGGATGAAGATGTGAGTGCGGCCAAAAAGAGCGTAGAGCAGTTTTCCGAACTGCTGCGTTATCAGTTGTATGATCAACAGCAGACTGTTTCCATCCGCCACGAAATACAATATCTGGATAGTTTTATCAATCTGCAGAAAGTAAGGGCTTCTGATAAACTGGTATTAAATGTACAGCTTGATCCGGCACTATATGATCAGGAGGTCTACCCGCTGTTGCTGTTTCCACTGGTAGAAAACGCTTTCAAATATGTAGGAGGGGAGTACTGGATCAATATCACCGCCACACTGGAAAAAGATACTATCCACTTTGTCGTGGAAAATGCCATACCAAAAATAACGATGTCCGCCAGTGCCGGTGGGATCGGATTAGAAAATCTCAGAAGACGTTTGCAACTGCTGTATCCCGGCAAACATACCTTTGATATCAGCAAAACGGAACGTACTTTTAAAGCTGCATTGTCCATACAACCGGAACCGGTTGCTTATCAAACTGTAACAACGGAAGAAGATGAAGATCAGATGCGTCATCACAGATGATGAGCCCTATGCAAGGAAAGGCCTTCAAGGCTATATCAGTCAGATAGATTTTCTGGAATTGGTAGCGGTATGCGAAAGCGCCGTCGAACTAAACACCTTTTTAAAAAAGGAACAGGTAGATCTTTTGTTGCTGGATATAGAAATGCCTTATTTGTCCGGAATAGAGTTGCTGAAAACACTCGCTCATCCACCGAAAGTAATCTTTACCACAGCATATGAAAAGTATGCTATGCAGGGATACGAACTGGAAGTACTGGATTATCTGCTGAAGCCTGTTTCATTTGACCGCTTCCTCCGGGCTGCCAATAAAGCATTTGATTATTTCAATATGCAGGAGCAGGCAAAGCCACGGGAGGACTACTTTTTTATTAAAGTAGACAGTAAACTGGAAAAGGTGCTGATAGATGAAATCTTATTCGCCGAAGGCATGGAGAACTATATTACCATCCATACAAAGCAGAAGAAGATGATCACACACCTGACCCTGAAAATGCTACAGGAACACCTGCCGGCAGATAAGTTTATCCAGCCGCATAAATCTTATATAGCAGCTATAGATAAAATAGACGCTATAGAAGGCAATGTGTTACTATTGGGCGGATATCAGGTGCCAGTATCCCGTTATCAGAAAGAAGATATAATGGAAAGGATCCTGCAGAACAGGATCCTTAAAAGATAATCAGTAACCTACGGCTGCATCTGCATTGACAATACCCCATCCGAACTTACTGCTTCGGCTGTTGGCAAATCCGGAGGCTCTTGCCATTCTGGCAATAATGCTATCTCTCGGATAGGATGGATATCTGCTCCATACCAATGCAGCAATCGCGGCACAGCTGGCCGTGGCTACGGAGGAACCACCCACAGTAGATGGGGCATCTCCGCTCATCGCAATACTAAGCGGATTCCTGCCGGAAGATTTCTGCATGACAATGGCAAAATCTACTTTACTGCCGGTATGACAATTATCACACCTGTCTTTCAGGTTGTCTTTCATACCGGTAACTGCCACTACCTGCGGCTGATTGGCCGGGAAGATGACGCCTACAAAACCGGCAAAGAAAGAGGTAGACGTACCAGCCGCACAAAACATCAGCTTTTGTTTACTGTAAGCATAGGTCAAAGCATCTTTTATCTGCCCTGAACTGAAGAGCGTGCCCATACTCATACTGATGATCTTTACCGCAGGATCATCCGCTCCCTGTACATAGGCATTCGTAACACCGTTAATGGCGGCAGTAGACAGCAGTACCACGTTTTCTGCTGCATGTACTATGGCCAGATCACAGTTATATGCTATGCCTGCCGTATTGCCATCAATACCTCTGGGCCCGGCCAGTACACCCGCCATACTGGTGCCATGTCCGCAGGGATCGTCCGGACTGCTGTTATAAGTACCCAGTTTCTGAATAGTCCTGCCGGCGGACAATCCCTGATTGAATGCACTGCCAAGGTTTTCCTGTTGCGGACTCACACCTGTATCGATGATCATGACCTTGATACGCTGTCCGGTTGACCGCTGCCATGCCTGTTCAATACGATGATAGCCATAGTTCCAGGAAAGCTTTGCCGCAGGGGTGATGACAGTATAATCGGTACCGGCGACAAGGTCCGTTTTAGCCGTATTATAGCCACAACCGGAGGCAAGAATATCCGAGGCTGCTGCTGCATCTTTTGGGTTAACATCCCGCATATAATTGCCATATCCGACCGGTTCTGCATAGCGGATCTTTGTCGATGAACGCAGCGCTTTCACTGTCGCATAACTGCTGACATGCAGTTGTATAAAACGTAATTTATCACTCGTAGCTGTCCGTAAAGGCTGTAATGAAACAACCTGTTGGCCTGTCAGCTGTAATACTTCGTCAGCGCTGCTATTCGTTGTATAACCTACCGATAAGATACTATCTCCATGTAATAATGCACTCCACACCATGGTGTCACTCGCCATCTTCCAGTCAAAATAACCATAGGTCTCCAGTTGCTGATTGACAAACGCATTAATAGCTGATTTTGGGATGACCTCCTCCGGATTCTCCTGTGCTGGCGGCACAGTATAAGGAGTGTCAGTTTTACGGCAAGACGTAAAAAGTACGAACGCTACGCCCACCATCATAAAATAAGGGGTCCTCATATGTTCGGTTTTTTAGTAGTTAACAATCCTGACTTTTCTAACGTGGTTATTAGAATTTACGCCTTTTTATCGAGGGCGGCAAAATCATTTTTAAGATTTTGTTTTATCAATAAAAGCTATACATTTGCAACATTGATGCAAATAATAGAACAATAATCAACTATTGTTCAACTACTACCAGATGTCTTCTTCTGGTGAGGAACTTTATTTTAATAACTACATATATGACAACGAACAGATTACCTGTTACGGTGCTGAGTGGCTTTCTCGGCGCTGGTAAGACTACTTTGCTCAATCATGTCCTGCATAATAAACAGGGAATGAAAGTGGCTGTCATCGTTAATGACATGAGCGAAGTAAACGTAGATGCCCAACTCGTGAGAAATGAGCAGACATTACACAGAACAGAAGAAAAACTGGTAGAAATGAGTAACGGCTGTATCTGTTGTACGTTGCGTGAAGACCTGCTGATAGAAGTAGAAAGACTGGCAAAGGAAGACCGGTTCGATTATCTTCTCATAGAAAGTTCCGGTATCAGTGAACCCTTACCTGTCGCACAGACATTTACTTATCAGGATGAAACAACGGGTACAGATTTGAGTAGGTTATCCAGATTGGATACATTGGTAACAGTCGTCGATGCATTTAATTTCATCCGTGATTTCAGTAGTATCGAAACATTGCAAAACCGGCAGATTACCGATATGGAAGGTGATTACAGAACGATTGTCAACCTGTTGACTGACCAGATTGAATTCGCCAATGTAATCATCCTGAATAAAACAGATCTTATTACAGCAGAAGAATTGGGTATGCTGCATGCTGTGATCAGAAAGATGAATGCAGGCGCGCGCATTGTAACATCTTCATTCGGAAAAGTAGACCTGCACAGTATTCTGAATACCGGCCTGTTTGATTTCGAAGCAACCAGTCAACAGGCAGGATGGATAGAAGAACTCAATAAACCAGCGCATACACCTGAGACAGAGGAATACGGTATCAGCAGTTTTGTATACCGCAGTCGTCGCCCCTTTCATCCGGAACGCTTCTGGAATTATCTGAATCAGGAATGGCATTCCAATATCATTCGCAGTAAAGGCCTCTTCTGGCTGGCTTCCCGCAGGGATGAAGCCCTGAACTGGAGTCAGGCAGGAGGAAGTCTGCGGGCAGAACGTGCAGGTGTATGGTGGGATAGCATGCCTTATAAAGACAGGATACAATACATATCCTTTCTCGACAATCAGGAAGAAATTGAAAAAAGATGGGACAAACGTTTCGGTGATCGTCTGAATGAACTGGTTATTATCGGACGCACACTGGACAAAGAGACTATTGTGAACGAGCTCGAAGATTGTCTGTGTAATGATACGGAGATCGCAAACATGGAAATAGGAGGGACTTTCCGGGACGAGTTCCCGCTTTAGGCAACCTGACAGAGATGATGAAGGAATGGGCTGGTCTTTTGGCCGGCCCATGCTATGTTTGAGCCCTGTTAACGTAAACATAACATATAACTAAAGCCCCTCTTTTTAATTTCGCGCTGCACTTCAGCCAACTATTATGATGGAGAATCTGACAGACGCCGAATTACTATCACTCGCGCAAACAGACGATGGAAAAGCATTTGAGGCGATCATGTATAGATACAATGTACAGCTGTATAAATACATATATACACGCATCCGCAATGAACATGATGCAAAAGATCTTTTGCAGGAGGTATTTATTTCCTGCTGGAAAAACCGTCATACTATTAATAATATAGCCGCATATCTCAAACGCTCTGTTCATTATGCGATCATTGACTGGCAGGTAAATAATAAAAAAGCCCTTGCCCGCAATACTATACTCGAAGAAAAAGACGAACCAACTACATACCCCGCAGAGAATCAGCTCATCTCACTGGAAATAAAAGAAGAAGTAGAAACAGAAATCTCAAAAATGAATGAGACCATGCGTAAAATCTTCGTATCCAGCAGATGGGAATCTAAGTCTATCCCTGAAATAGCTGAGGAATACGGCCTTTCGGAGCAAACCGTTAAAAATAATCTCTCTATGGCGCTCAAACGTATCCGTCTGCGCCTGGCTGCTTACTTCTTTACTTTCGTTTATATTCTGTTAACATTGAGTTTACAATTCCTTAACGGTACCACTTTTCACTTCTGAGGACTATACTGATGAATGGGAACATCATCAGACAAAGCCGAACTATCAGCGCTTTTAGAAAAATACAGAGCCGGTGAATGCACACCGGAGGAAATTGCTCAGGTAGAAGCATGGCTCGACAGTTTTGAAGAACTGCCCGATAGCGAGGCAATGACAGCCGCTGCCAATGAAGTAGTTGTAAACGTTATGCATTCGCTCTTCCCGGCGAAAGGCAGACTCAGACATCTTTTCTATGCAGCCGCTGCAGTGTTGGTACTGGCAGTCACCAGTCTGCTCTTCCTCTTCCGTTTCTATACGAAAACACCGGCTACCGTCACCTATGCTTCAATATCCACCGGTAAAGGAGAACGTAAAAAGCTGACGCTCCCGGATGGAAGCCTGCTGACTCTGAATGCTGCTTCTTCCGTTGTAATTCCTTCTGATTTTGGTCAGGAACGAAGAGAACTGACCTTATCAGGACAAGGTACTTTTGATATTAAACAGAATACAAAACAGCCTTTTGTCGTCCATACCGGCAGCCTTCGCACAGTGGTACTGGGTACCGTATTTGACGTAAAAGCATACCCCGGAGAAACAGCTTTACAGGTAGCTGTACTCAGCGGAAAAGTAAGGGTGGAAAAGCAAGCGCAAAGGAACACAGAGATACTGGCCCCCGGTATAGAAAAAGATCAGTTGCTGACCTATGATGCAGGTACAGGTAAACATGAACTGACACACTGCAGGGCAGAAGATATTGCCGGATGGCAGCAGAATAAGCTGTTCTTCGATCAGGCAACCATCGCAGAAATCGCACAGGTACTCGAAAGACAATACAATATACATATCATGCTAACAGGTAAGGCAAAAAGACAATGCCGTTACACATTACAGTTAAAGAATGAACCATTAAACAAGGCCCTGCTACTATTAGAGCAGCTTTCAGGAATCTCCTATCAGGTAAACAACAATGAAATTAAAATCAACATTGCGTCATGCGAATAAAATGTAATGCGCCAACAATGAAGAAGCAATTACGCCTTCTTGTCTTATTTCTTTTCACTCACCTGATCAGTTTCGCCAACGATCTGAATCATGAGTACATCACTGTTGCGGTTCGTAACGCGCGCATCAGTCTGAACGTAAAAGATCAGCCACTAAAGAATGTATTCCAGCTGATCGAACAAAAAACAGGTCTCTCCGTAAATTATAATGCCAGTGCAGTGAATGGTATGGAGACTGTCAACTACAAAGCCGACGATGTAACGCTGGCCACCGTATTTCAGGTATTACTGAAGAACTATCAGGGTACCGTAAAACAGGTAGATGAAAACCATATCTTCCTGAAAGTGGAAAAAAGAAAAGCCATTGAAAAGGCAGTAGCTCCTATCGTTGCAGCTGCAGCTACACCAATCACCATTAGTGGTACCGTAACAGATGAGAACAATCAGCCGGTACCTGGTGTAAGCATTCATGAGAAGACGACTAAAAAGAATACTACTACAGATGCCAACGGTCGTTACTCTATTACCGTAAACACCGGCGATGTACTCGTGTACAACTTCATCGGATATGCACCACAGGAAGTAACTGTAGGTGATAAAGCCCTGATGAACGTACAACTGAAAGTGCAGAACAGCCAGTTGAAAGAGATCGTAGCGATCGGTTATCAGTCCGTTAGAAAAAGCGACGTTACCGGTGCTATCTCCAGCGTGAAAGCAAGTGAACTGAACCTGACCAGCCCTTCCGTAGGACAGGCACTGGTAGGTAAAGTGGCGGGTGTACAGATCTCTCAGGTTAGTGGCGCTCCTTACGCCAGCACCAAAATCCGTGTACGTGGTGTTGGTTCCATCAACGCAAGCTCCGATCCGCTGTATGTAGTGGATGGTTTCCCGATGGACAATGACGTATTTATCAACCCGGAAGATATTGAGACGATCGACATCCTGAAAGATGCGGCTTCTGCTGCTATCTACGGTTCCCGTGCTGCGGGTGGTGTGGTACTGATCACTACCAAACGTGGTAAAGAAGGTAAAGGTAAATTCCAGTATGACCTGCAGACAGGCATCAACCAGCTGGGTAAAAAAGTGAAACTGCTGAACTCCGAAGAGTTCGCACAGTTGATGATTGATGGTAGAAATAACTCTTACCACGACTTCGTAGTGAACGGTGGTAAAGAATGGAATGACGCGATGTATTCTGATGATAATGCTACGCGTATCGCTAAAGTAGGTAACGCAAACGCAGTAAGTGTTGATCCTAAGTTCTATGACTTCGCTAACCAGAAAGTGATTAAGCCTCAGTATAACACTGATTGGCAGGACCTGCTGTATCGTAACGCGATGTTCAGCCGCCACAACCTGTCCTTCTCCGGTGGTAGCAAAGAAGTAAAATACTATATCAGCGGTGGTTATCAGAATCAGGATGGTATTATCTTAAATACCGGTCTGAAAAAGATCAACTTCCGTGCAAATGTTGACGGACAGATCAACCCTAAACTGAAAGCTGGTATGAACGTTTCTTATACCAACAACCAGAACAGGGAAACTGAAGAAGGCCGTTGGGACCACAACCCGATCATGGCCGCCCTGCTGATGCTGCCTACTTATCGTGCATTTGATGACAATGGTAACATCGTGAAGAATGAAGTAGCGGCCCTGTCATCAACTTATGGCTATAACAGCTTCGAAAACCCGCTGGCTATCGCGAAGGAAATCAACATCCGTCGTAATGGTAACCGTGCTACCTATAATGGTTATGCTGTCTATCAGGTATTGCCTGAATTGTCATTGAAAGCGAATCTGGGTATGTCCAGCTATGCAGAAAAATATGACTACTATTATCCGACCAGTCTCAGTAGCGGTGTAAGTGCTCCTTATTCTGATGCCGCAAAAGCTGCAGCAAATGCGAGAGCCAAGAATACCAATAAACTGGATCAGTTAGGTGAGTTCACTGCTGCTTATAGCAAACAGTTCAACAAACACAAACTGGACGTACTGGGTGGTTATACTGTACAGAAAACTACCGGTGATGTTCTTGAAATAAGAGCAGAAGGTTTCCAGGACGATCGTATACAGGAAGTAAGTGCAAAAGGTGCGGATGCTGCATTGTTCAAACTGACCACTGCCTCTAAATATGTCTACACACTGGTGTCTTACCTCGGTCGTATCAACTATAACTACGATAACCGCTATTACCTGACAGCCTCTTTCCGTACAGATGCGTCTTCCCGTTTCGGTCCGCAGAACCGTTGGGGTAGTTTCCCTTCAGTAGCTGCCGGCTGGAATATCTCCAATGAATCATTCTATAATGACTGGCTGGGACAGCATTCTACCCTGAAACTCCGTGCAAGCTGGGGTCTGAGTGGTAATAACAACATCGGTAACTACAACTCCGCTACAGTAATGGGTACGCCTACCGGTGTGCCATTCGGTAACGGAACAATCAATACCGGTACTTTCGCAAACGGTATCAAGGATCCGAAAATTGGATGGGAATCTACTTCTCAATATAATGCCGGTCTGGATCTGGGCTTACTGAATGGCCGTCTGAATGTGATTGCTAACTATTATGTGAGCTATTCTTACAACCTGCTGTTCGACAGACCAGTATCTGCTATCTCCGGTGCAACTACAGTAACCACCAACCTGCGTGATTCTAAAATCCGTAACCGAGGTATTGATTTGCAGATCGATGGCCGCGTTATTCAGACAAAAGAATTCAATCTGAACTTAACCGGTAACATCTCCGTGAACCGTAACAAAGTACTGGATATGGGTGGTGCAAACACCATCTTCAAAGCAGGTGCTGAACGTTCTTACCTGACACACATCATTCAGACGGGTCAGCCGGTTGGTATGTTTTACGGCTTCAGAGTACTGGGCGTTGCTACAGAAGCAAACTACAAAACAGTGGCTCCTTCTGCTTCCAGCACCAACCCAATGCATCCGGGTGATTTGTATTTCTATGATAAGAATGACGATGGTGTAGTGAATGATGCTGATAAAGATGTAATCGGCAGCCCTTATCCTAAGTTTACTTATGGCTTCAACCTGTCAGCTACTTATAAAGATTTCTATTTCTCTTCTTCCTTCAACGGTTCTTATGGCAATCAGGTACTGGATGGTCAGGATTACTACCTGTATAACATGGAAGGTTCCGGTAACCAATATGCTGACGTAGCACAACGTTTCCGTTCCAATGCACAACCGGGCGCTGGTAGCGTATACCGTGCTTCCCGTGCAGGTACACAGAGTAACAGCACCCGTCTGTCTACATTCTATCTGCAGGATGGATCTTACTTCAGATGTACGAACATCATGCTGGGATATAATTTCAGATTCCGTGCACTGCAGCAGAAACTGGGCGTATCAAAAGCTACCCTGTTTGCAAGCGTAGATAACGCCTTCACCATCACAAAATACAAAGGTTACAATCCTGAAGTAGACTACGGTAACGGTAGCAACATCGCTCCGGGTGTAGACTACGGTATGTACCCACTGGTACGTGCTTATAACGCTGGTGTTAAATTGGCCTTTTAATCCGTTTACGATTAAACATTGAAAAATGAAGAATAGATTCGCAATAATACTGGGTTTTGCTACTGTGCTGGCAACATCCGCCTGTAATAAAGATTTCCTGAATCAGACCGATCCAAACAATCAGCCGGTATCCGCCTACTTCCAGACTGAAAATGACGTGTTGCTGGCAGTAAACGGTATCTATCAGTCACTGAGAAGCAGCAATGCGATCGGTGAAAGCAGCGGACTTTTCACAGAAGAACGTTCTGATAACACCGGCCGTAATGATAGCCAGTCCAACGCTGGTGAGCCTTTTCAGTTCGGAGACTTCTCCCTGCTGTCAAGCAATACTTATCTGAAATCACACTGGGTAGCAATGTACCAGTCTATTTCAAGAGCGAATCTGGTACTGACCAATATCGATAAAGTATCTTTCGCAAACGATAATACCAAAAAGGGTTATGCAGCTGAAGCGAAATTCCTCCGTGCGCTGATCTATTTCCATATGGTGCGTAAATGGGGTGATGTTCCGTTGGTAACAAGACAGTTAACTACATTGGAAGAAGTAGACGGTGCTACCTTCCGTGCAAAAGATACCGCTGTGTACAGCCAGATCGTCAATGATCTGCTGGATGTGGTAAACAGTCCGCTGCCTGATTTCCAGACAGGAGCAAACGTAGGAAGAGTATCAAAAGCTGCTGGTAACGGCTTGCTTGGACAGGTATACCTGACAATGGCACTGACTATTGACAACGGTAAGAAAAATGAAAACCTGACCAAAGCAAAGCAGTACCTCGAGGCTTGTTACAACATGCGTAAGTTTGGTCAGCTGAAAGAAATCCCTTATGCAGATGTTTTCAGCGTAGAAAAGAAATCATCCTGCCCTGAACTGATCTTCCAGATCGTGTACAAACAGGGGGATGCCACCTATTCTTCCAGTATCGCTGCGAATAATCAGGCAAAAGGTGAAACAGTAAACTCTCAGAAAGTAGCAACCGGCGTGGGTGGTAATGTAACCGGCGATCTGGTGAATGAGTACGAGGCGAACGATCTCCGTAAAGATTTCTCTATCAAATATGCAAATGCTGACATCGTAAAGGACTGGTTCATTACAAAATTCCGCGACGCCAGCGACGCTGCTGGTAAGAACGGTTATGGTGGTAATGACTTTATCCTGATGCGTTATGCAGATGTTATCCTGATGCTGGCAGAAGTGAACATGTATCTGGGCGACAACGCAACCGCTATCCAGTATCTGGATATGGTACGTGCAAGAGCCGGTATGCCTGATTACAATACCTCTATGCAGAATACCGCGTACAGCAGCAAGTTCTCTTCGCTGAAACTCGCGATCCTGCACGAGCGCCGCATTGAACTGGCTTTCGAAAATCACCGCTGGTACGATCTGTTGCGTACTTTCACAACAGATGAGCTGGTGACTTATTTCCATGCGAAAGACCAGACTTACTTCGGTATTGCCAAAGTGGCAAACTTCTCAAAGAAGGACCGTTATTATCCGATCCCGTTTGATGAATATAAGCTGAATCCTGAAAAGATGTATCAGAATCCGGGATATTAAGAGCAGTTAAAAGGAGAAGCGAATGCTTCTCCTTTTTTTATTATATTGGTGTGCCCTTCACCCAAATGAATACCATGCGACTAAAACTGGCCTTACTGATTGTAACCTGTTTGCTGCTTCATTGCAGCCTGCTCTCCGCGCAGCAAAAACGATATGTGATAGACAGTACACTGGAAATACCATTGAAAGATGGCACCATGCTGAGTTGCATGCTGTTATATCAGGAAGGGGCTAAACTACCCTTGCCGGTGGTGCTGAGGGCCAACTGTTATCCTTCCAGATATGATACGCTTCGGGCTCAGTATGTAGCAGATAGTGGTTATGCGGGTGTCTTCGTCTATAACAGGGGAAAGTCCCGTTCCGGCGGTAGTTTTTATCCCATGGAGAATGACGCCGCTGATAACTACGAGGCTATTGACTGGATCAGTAAACAACCCTGGTGTAACGGGAAAATTGCTATGTATGGGGGCTCATATCTGGGCTTCGCACAATGGGCAACGGTTAAGAATATCCATCCCGCGCTGAAAACCATCGTTCCGCAGGTAGCTGTAGGCCCCGGCATTGATTATCCCAACCCCGGTGGCATCTTCCTCACCTATATGCTGCAGTGGCTGAAATACGTCCGTAATAATCATTATCTCGACGATTCAACCTTTCTTGATGAGGCAAAATGGAAACAGCTGAACACTGATTACCTGTTAAGGGGTAAACCCTTCAGTATGCTGGACGAACTGGAAGGAAGTGGTATGGATACCATCTTTCAGCGCTGGATCCGGCATCCGGGAAATGACGAATACTGGCAACAAATGACGCCTACACAGGAAGAGTTCTCCCGTATTAATATCCCGGTCCTCACCACGACCGGTTATTTTGATGATGATCAGCGCGGAGCGATCTATTATTATAATATGCATAATAAGTACGGTCCGGCAGCAGGTGTCAAAGAACATTATTTGTTTATCGGACCTTTTGATCATGCCGGCGGACAAGGAGGCAGACGCAGAAATCCGATACCACCCTACGATATTGATACCGTGGCTATGGTCGATCAGAAACAGCTGGTATTGGATTGGTTTAATTATACGCTGAAGGGTGGTCCAAAACCGGCGTTCCTGCAGGACAGGATATCCGTGTTCGCCATGGGAGAAAACAAATGGCACTTTTTCCCCTCACTCGAAAAAATGAACAGGGATACCATTACCTATTATCTCCCTTCCCGGCAGGAGGAAACCATGAGCACCCGGAAAAGAGGAGGGAAGAAGCCACTGGTATTGTCTTTTGATGCAGCAGATACCGTAGATGATACACTTGTTGTTTACGATGGCAGCAGCTCGCTGGTGTCAGAAGCCGTATTTAAAAAGAAATACCTGTTAACGCTTAGTACACCACCACTGGATAATGATATGATGCTGAACGGAAGTATTACGGCTGATCTTTGGCTATCCTCGGGTACGCCTGATGCAGATCTGATGTTTAGCTGGTGGGAAATAGATAAGGAAGGTAAACGCTGGCCGCTGGCGAATACTGCACAACGACTCTCATTGAGTATAGATAAGGCAAAGCCTGTATATTGGAAAGAAAACGAGACTTATCATATCAGTCTGCAGAACGCCGCATGGATGTGTAAACAGATCAGAAAGGGGAGCCGTATTGTAATGACGATCAGTCCGGCGGCTAATCTCTACTGGCAGAAAAATTACGGTGCGGCAAAAGATGTCAGTCAACAGACCTTACTGGACGCTTTGATGCATGAAATACGTTTCTATCCGGAATCGCATATAAGCATTCCCGTGATGTGAGGAAGAATTAATCATCAGGGATTATTTTATCAGAAAATATCCTACGGCCAGCCATAACAGGCCTTTGACCAGAAAGAAGATAAATCCCCAGAAGCCTATACGTTTGATCCACTTGATAAAATCGCTTCTGTCGGGGGCCGGGCGTTTTTCCATAAATCAATACTGCTTACTGCAATTTAAGGATTGTAACGTTTGTATAAAAATCAGGAAACGGCTTGAATAGTTAAAGCAGTTGATATTCATCCTTTTTTGTATATATTTGCGGCATTCTATAACCAGAACTTGATAAACCTCATGGGACAGACGAAATTACCCGAATTCTTTCAGTATGATGATTTCTTTATTGATGAAAAAGTTGGCCTGCTGAAATTCGCAAACGCTTATAAAGTATTTAATCAGGATGGACAGCAGATCGGAAATATCCGCCAGGAAGTACCCCTGCTCCACAAATTTTTACGCCTCTTTCTGAGCAAAGCCATGTTTCCCTTTACCTTGAATATTGCCGATGCCAATGAACAGGTAGTGGCTTCTATACACCGTGGATGGACTTTCTGGATGTCTAAAATCGAGATCCGTGATATGAACGGTGTACCGGTAGGTGGTATCAAACAGAAATTCAAATTTATGAAGCCGCTGTTTCATATCCTCGATGCGAATGGAGAAGTGCTCGCAGAAATCAAAGGTGACTGGAAAGCGTGGAACTTCAAGATCGTAGATAAAAATGAAAAAGAACTGGGTGCAATTACCAAGAAATGGGCTGGTGCATTCAAGGAAGTGTTTACGACTGCGGATAAATACCGTGTGACCATTGCCGAAGAATGTCCGGAAGATATCAATAAAATGGCTATTGTAGCGGGTGCTATCACCATCGATATGGTGTTGAAAGAGTCCAAATAACAAAAGATATGAGTAAGAGGGGTGGTACATGAAGATGTACCATCCCTTTTTATTTCCGTGAAATCATAGCAAAACAGGACTTATTTTCTCATGGCCTGATATTTGACGAGGTTGCTTTTTATAGACCATGTTATTGTCCCTTAAAACGCACAACATATGGAAATCATCAGGCAACAACCACATTTTTGCATCGGAATAGGATGTTCGGCGGGAGGATTGGAATCAGTATGTGACTTTTTTCAACAGGTCGTGGAAAAAACAGGGGCTGCCTATGTCGTCGTACCGCATCTTACCCGGGAATATCCCAGCCGGTTCAGCAAAATCCTACGCAGGCATACCAATATGCCGGTTCATAGGGTGGAACAGAATGTCAGGATGCTACCGGATCATGTGTATGTTTTAACCGAAGATAAGATGATGATCACAGAGGATGGGTACCTGAAGGTCAGACGACGTTACCACAGAGAAGTGATCAATAAATCTATCGATATATTTTTTAAATCCATGGCCAGGTCGTTTCAGGAAAATGCCATAGGCGTGATCCTGTCTGGTATGGGAACGGACGGAATAGAAGGCATTAAGACGATAGAAGATTATCACGGACTGGTAGTAGTACAGGATCCGGACACGACGGAATTCAATGTGCTGCCACAAATGGCGATCAACAAAGACGACCCTCATGCGATTCTGCCTCCTGCAGATATAGCCCGTTTCCTGCTGAGGCACCTGGGAGCATATAATAGTTTGACCTGAGTTGATTTAAATTTTATATATTATCTTTAGCAGTCCTAATAGTATGGGAACATAAAAAAAACCAGACACAAACTAAAGCTGTTTGTATGCCAGATACACATTCTGAAGGGGAGTTGAACAGAAGGCGATCTGGTTCGGTACCCAATGCTGCGTTAAAAAGCATATTAGCAATCCTTTCTGAATTTTCCGGGGTAGATTTCCTGCAATACAAGATATCAACCATTACGAGGAGGCTTCAGCGAAGAATGTCGCTTGTAAATATTCAACGATTTGAAGAATATCTTACGTTTATAAAGGATAATGAGAACGAGCAGAATATCGTCTACGCAGACCTGCTGATCCACGTATCTTCATTTTTCAGGGACGAAGGTAGTTTCGAATACCTGCTCAGGTTCATACTACCCCAGATTGTCAGGTTGTCCCGCGAGAAAGAAGAACAGGTGCGTATATGGGTAGCCGGTTGTTCGACCGGTGAAGAAGCCTACTCCATTGCCATGTGCCTCTATGAACTGATGGGAGATGAGCATTTTGCCAGCAACGTTAAGATTTTCGCTACAGACCTTTCGGAAACAGTAATCGCTACTGCCCGGAAAGCCTTTTATACAACAACACAGGTTGCCGGTGTCGCCCCCGAGCGACTGGAACGTTTTTTTGTAGAAGTGGAGCAGGGATATGAGATATCTGCCATCATCAGGGACGCCTGTGTGTTTGCCTGCCATAATATGCTGACAGATCCGCCATTTGCCAAGCTGAATCTTATCAGTTGCCGTAACGTGCTCATTTATATGCAGCCGGTACTGCAAAAGAAAATGCTGAGCATCTTTAATTACGCACTTAAAGATCGCGGTTTCCTCTGGCTGGGCAAGTCAGAAACAAACCGGTCTCCGGACCTCTTTGAGATGCCTTCAAAGAAAACAAAGATCTATCTTAAAAAGAATGTAGATAAATGGACGCTGAGAAGTGCGTTCCCGACTAATAAAAAAATAAAGCATATGACACCAAGCTTTGATCAGGAGAGGGATGAAAATGTAGATGCTCAGAAAGCGGCTGACAGTATTATACTTTCTATGTATGCACCGTCAGCAGTCCTGCTTAATGAAAAACTGGACATCGTGGAGTTCAGAGGTGTTACCATGCAGTTTTTTGAACACGGTCCCGGTAAAGCCAGCCTCAATATCCTGAAACTGGCCCATAGAGATCTCGTGCATAGCCTCCGTAGCGCACTCAGTCAGGCACAGTCCACCAAAAGGAATGTCCGTAAGGATGGTCTCACCATCACCACTCCATCCGGTACGCTCAATGTTTCCTTTGAAATCGTACCGATCAGTAACCTGCACGAAAACTACTTCCTCGTTATTTTCAATAACCAGCAAAACGATCTTGCCGGTAGCGAAATAGCGGCCAAAAGGGTAGATGTGACTGAGACAACAGATGAGAAGAACCTGCGCATTTTCCAGCTGGAAAGAGAAGTACAGCGTTATAAAGAAGAACTGCGTGCGGTGGCAGAAGCTTATGAGGCGACCAATGAAGAACTGCAGTCTGCCAACGAGGAACTGAAAAGTCTGAATGAAGAACTGGAAGTTTCACAGGAGGAATTACAGGTGATTAACGATGAACTCAGCACCCGTAACAACGATCTGCTGGAAAGAAATAATCAGCTGAATAATGCAAGATTGTACGCAGAGTCAATCGTCAATACCGTACATGAATCCCTCCTGATTCTTGATACCAATATCCGTGTGGTAAGCGCCAATGCGTCCTTCTATCGCGCCTTTAAAATGGAACGTAAGGAGACCGAAGGCAAACTGCTCTATGAATTGGGCAATAAACAATGGAATACTTCGGATCTGCGGTCATTGATGGAAAACCTCATGACTTCAAGAACGCCGTTCGCGAACTACGAACTGACCTACAAATCCACAGGCAACGGCTCCCGTACCATCATGATGAACGGGCAGCTGATCACCTCCCAGGATCTGAAAGAAGAACTGATCCTCATTGCCATAGAAGATATTACAGAAGTAAGGGAAGCCAGAGAACGTATCGCCCGTAAACAGGAAGTGGTCCGTAATAACGAAGAACGACTGCGGCTGGCACTTGAAGGTACACGCACCGGTACATGGGACTTCAATCCATTATCCAAAGAACTGCTGTTGTCCGACAGAAGCCGGGAACTTTTTGGCATCACGGCATTAACTCCGCTGGACTTTGATAACTTCCTCAAAGTTATTCATCCGGCGGATGCTGCCGCTGCTCAGGCACGTATCTATTCAGCCCTCGCAGGAAAAGACAATGGACAGATCAACGTTGATTTCCGTATCAATATCTCTGAGGAGAAAGTAAACTGGATCTCCTGTAAAGCACAGGTGTTCTTTGACGACCACAGTACCGCCGTGCGTGTGTTGGGTGTGGTTACTGACATTACTGAAAATAAACAGTTTGAAAAACACCTGCAGGAGGTCAATGACCGCCTGAACTTTGCGTTGCAGACAGGTCGCCTTGGTTCATGGGAACTGGATCTGAGTTCCGGTGTGATACATGGGAATGAACAGTTTAAAAGTAACTACGGACTGGCATCACAGGCCGGTTTTACATATGAAAAGTTACTGGCGATGATCCTGCCGGAAGATGTACGCCGTGCAGAAGAAGCGCTGCAACATGCACTGAGCAACCGGATGCTTTATGTGGAAGAATATCGTATCCGCTGGACGGACAGTTCCGTACACTGGATCGCAGCTACGGGGCAGGGCGTGTATGAAGAGGATGGTTCTGTGAAAAAAATGATCGGTGTGACAATGGATATCACCGAAAGAAAACTGGCACAGTTGCACCTCCAGCAAAGTGAAGCTTATTTCAGAATGATTGCGGATACCGCGCCGGCAATGATCTGGATCGCTGAAAAAGATGGCTCTTTCTCCTTCTTCAATAAAGCATGGCAGAAATATACCGGTCGTTCCCTTGATCAGAATAAAGACAATGGCTGGTACGATATCATGCATCCGGAAGATACCGATAAGTGGAAGATCAATTTTAGCCGTTCCTCCCGCGACAGAAAGAACTTCTATTCTGAGTTCCGCCTGAAGCGTCATGATGGAACCTATCATTGGCTGGCCTGCTCAGGTATCCCGCGGTTTAACTCGCAGGATGAGTTTGTTGGATTTATCGGCGCCTGTACCGATATCGATGATCAGAAGATGGTAGAAGATGCACTGGAAAGAAAAGTACGGGAAAGAACCATCGCACTGGAAGACGCCAACGCCAACCTGTCCAAACGGAACCATGAACTGGAACAGTTTGTATTTATTACCTCCCACGACTTACAGGAACCGCTCAGAAAGATCCGCCTCTTCGCCGATATGCTGGAAAGCGTAAAACCCGGCACACCAACCAAGATAGATACCGCCCAGTATCTGAGAAAGGTAAAACAGTCTGCCATCAGAATGTCTGACCTGATCAGAGACCTGATCGCTTATTCCCGTCTTGAACTGGGAGAGAATGCTTTCCTGCCGGTGGATCTGAATCAGATCGTTGTAAATGTGATAGAAGACTTCGAATTGCTGATCCGTGATAAAAATGCCAAAATTGATATCACAGAATTACCGGTTATTGACGCGGTACCTTTACAGATGAACCAGTTATTTTATAACCTGATCGGTAATGCCCTGAAATTTTCCATCCCGAACGGAGAGTGCCGTATTACGATCACTGCCAATAAAATATCAGATTCAGAGCTGAATGACCTGCCGCTCCTGCCGAAAGGTCCGGGCTATTACAGGATCATTGTGGCGGATAATGGTATTGGTTTCAACCAGACCTATGCTGACAAACTCTTTGTGATCTTCCAGCGACTGAATCAGAAGGAGAAATTTGAAGGCACCGGCATCGGTCTGGCCCTCTGTCGTAAGATTATGGATATTCATAATGGTGATATTCAGGCATTTGGTGTGGAACAACAGGGCGCCGCCTTCCATATTATCATTCCGGAAACACAACAATAACATAGTATAACCGGCACAATAAAAAACCGGGATCAACGTATTATTGATATAAAATGAATGGCTCTCTGCGGGGAGCCATTTACTGTTTCCAGTATTATACAAACAGTCCCGGTTTAAACTGCTGGGAATCAGTTCGTATTATTATTGGAATTTTTAATATAAATTTGCGTAATTTTTCGACCTAATTAGTATTTTGGACACTGGTCAGGTTGCCTGAAAGACACCTGACTGATTGAATCGCTATGAGGCCTATCCTATGTCTTTTTTTCTTAATTGTGCAATTGATTGTCCGGGGACAAACGGCTCCAACACCACCGTCTGCAACGCCGCCACCCGCGGGTACAACCGTACCGGCAGCACCTTTAAAGAAAGGCAATTTTGAAACAGAATTTAAGATGAAATCGGGCAGTTACCTGGGCTTTGGTCAGGTCAACCTTGGTATGGGTGAAATTGGCTTTAAAGTGGTCGTATTTTGCCAGAATAAGGAAAAGAAGAGTGGTAGACTGGAATTTCGTATAGACCGCCCAAAAGGGAAGAAAAGCAGGCGTATCGGTACACTACAGATCCCTTATACCGGCGATACGACATATGCCCTGAAACTGGTGGGTAATCCGAAATATTCGAATGGTATCCATGACCTCTATCTGGTAGCGAAAGGAAATCCTTTCAGTATCACCTCGATTACCTTTGTACAGGATTATTAAATAACATCTTTTTAAATATCTGGCCGGGAGAAATACTTCCGGCCTTTTTTATGCCCTGTCATGGGTTAATCAGTGCTTATATAATAGTCATCCTTCGTTAATGCTACGTTATAAACGTAGCATTAACGAAGGATGACTATTATATAAGTATTATCTGAGCATTGATTAAAGGGGAATGGTAACCTGATCTTCTCTCCTCGTCACCATATCAGCTGATATATTTTCTGCTGACATATAATCAGCAATAGACAATTGCGGTTGTATTTTCACTACGAATGTCTGTACCGCTTGTTTTGCCACTTGTTGTAACTGATTACCGGTTGCCAATATAAGATATTCGCCTGCGACGCCCAGTAGTGTAAGCGTACCGGTGATATAAGTAATAGCTACCTTATGTACAGTCTTATCGCTGACGTCGGATGCAATGATTTCAAACTGATGACCTGCAAAGGACAGCGGCTGGCCCAGATTATCGGTCAGTACGGGGATGCGCTGTTGCAGGGAGCGGATAAAAAGCCCTACAGAGAAACCAACCTTATAATGTAGGGACGCAGCCTTCGGATCAGCCATCCGTACTTCTTCAAAGGTCCTGAACTGCTGGTCCCGGTTATAGGCCTGTACCTGCAGGAGAAATTCATTATAACTTTCATGAAATACTTCTTTTTCGAAATCCGTCTGCGCAGTCGCATCTATCATCTGACGGTAGGAGAGTCTGATCAGTGCTTTTTCCATTGTTCCTGTTTTTGATAAAAACTAATTTAGCGCATTCCCGGGTTCCGGCCCCTATGGGAGCGGGAATTAGCGGTAAAACCGCCATTTTTTGAGGTCAGCCGTACAGCTGAGCATATATATTTTCACTATAGTATGACCGCAGTATGTTAAAAGAAATATAAAAGTTGATTATTTTTTCTATTTTAGGTGTGAAAATGACACGTTGAGAAATTTATCGTTATGAAAACTAGGCTGCACTCTATGTGATAAAAACCTATGTAGTTGTATTGTGCTATTGACCCGCTACCTTATATTCTTTAACATGTATAAACCGGACTTAATGATGACAACCACTAATAGCGTCTGAAACGAAGATGTTGCCGCATCTCTTTTTACAGCCAAAATCCAGCGATTTGTAATCAGCCTTTATTAACCACACAAATCAAACGTATGAAAAATGTAGACCTGTTGAAGGTCAGGCATCGTTATGCCTGGCAGTCAGCACTATTGCGCATGAAATTTACCTTGCTGCTTTTTTTACCTGCCTTGTATCCGCTTGTAGCGTCGGCAGATGGTTATCACACCTTATTCTCTGTGCAACAGGATGTCACTCTAAAGGGAAAGATCGTTGATAAAAATAAAGAACCTGTGATCGGTGCTACCGTCAAGGTGGTCGGCACTTCCAAAGGTACTACTACACTCCCGGATGGTACTTTTACGTTAAATGTAGCCAATGGCGCTCAAATCAGCGTTTCTGCAATCGGTTTCCTACCGCAAACACTCACTGTAAACGGTAACGGCCCACTCACTATTACACTGGATGCAGACACAAAAGGTCTCAGCGAAGTAGTCGTGGTTGGTTATGGTGCGCAGAAAAGAGAAGCTGTATCAGGTTCTATCGCCACCGTAAAAGGTGCAGATCTGGTGAAGTCTCCTGCTACCAACCTGTCCAACTCCATCGCTGGTCGTATGCCAGGTGTTACCGCTATGCAAAACAGTGGTGAACCGGGTGCAGATGGTTCCTCCCTGCGTATTCGTGGTTCCAATACGCTGGGTAATAATGACCCGCTCATTGTTATTGATGGTGTGGCTGGTCGTACCGGTGGTCTGGAACGTTTAAATCCGCAGGATATCGAAAGCATCTCTGTGTTGAAAGATGCTTCTGCCGCTATCTATGGTGCGCGTGCAGCGAATGGCGTTATCCTCGTAACAACCAAACGTGGTAAAAGCGGGAAACCTCAGCTGAATTATTCCTTTAATCAGGGATGGTCTCAGCCGACGCATATCCCTGAAATGTCAGATGCGGCTGAATATGCACAGGTACGCGATGAACTGAGCCTTTATCGTGATGTTCCCGGCAGGGAATGGTCAGACGCATGGTCTGTATACAGACAGGGCGGTTCATATACTTCACCAACTACCAATAAGAAATGGGATGTGGCTTTCGGTCCTTCCGAAATTGATAAATTCCGGAACAGCACAGACCCGTGGTTATATCCTAATACAGACTGGTACAAGTCCACGTTTAAGACATGGGCGCCACAGTCCAACCATAGCGTACAGGTATCCGGCGGTAGCGAAAATATGCGTTACCTGACCTCTTTCGGTTATCAGTCACAGGATGCTTACTATAAAAAATCGGCAACGGGCTACGATCAGTATAGTCTGCGCGTTAATCTGGATGCTAAAATCAATAAATATGTCAATGTCAGCGTAGACATGTTAGGGCGTCAGGAAGAGCGTAATTATCCTACCCGTAGTGCCAGCGATATCTTCCGTATGCTCATGCGTGGTAAGCCGACAGAGCCTGCTTTCTGGCCAAACGGACTGCCCGGTCCGGATATTGAATATGGTAACAACCCGGTTGTCATCACCACCGACCAGACAGGTTACGATAAAGACAAACGCTATTACGTACAGACAAATGCCCGACTTGACATCCTGATACCCGGTGTGGAAGGATTGAAACTGAGCGGTAACGTAGCATTTGATAAATACCTCAAACGCACCAAGAGATGGATGACACCATGGTACCTCTATACATGGGATAAGAAAACGTACGAACAGGACGGCACAACACCGCAGCTTGTCAGAAGTAAACGTGGTACTGATCAGGCCACACTCAATCAGGGAGATGAAGACCAGAGCAATATCCTGATGCGTGGTTTATTGACCTACGATCGCACTTTTAACAAGAACCATACACTCAACTTCGTATTCGGTATTGAAAGAGAAACTGTACACTCTGATAATTTCAACGCACTCCGCAAGTATTTCATTTCTCCATTGATCGATCAGATGTTTGCTGGTGGTGATGCGGAAAAAGACAATGGTGGTTCTGCATGGGATCGTGCACGTCTGAACTACTTCGGTCGTGTGGCTTACAACTACAAAGAGAAATACCTCGCAGAGTTTGTATGGCGTAATGATGGCTCCTACATGTTCCCATCTGCTTCCCGCTTCGGCTTCTTCCCGGGATTGATGCTGGGTTGGCGCATATCTGAAGAGAACTTCTGGAAAGACAATGTGAAGTTCATGAACTATCTGAAACTGCGTGCTTCATGGGGTAAGCTGGGTAATGATCAGGTGTACTTCGATGATAACAACGATGGTACCCTGACCTTACAGGAATACCAGTATTATTCTACGTACGGTTTCAGCAGCTATATACTCGGGGCAACGTCCTGAAATCATTGTACGAAGCGCGTATCCCGAATCCATATATCTCATGGGAAGTAGCTAACAACTACAACGTAGGTCTGGATGGCGCTTTGTTAAATGGTAAGATTTACTTCGAACTGGACGCGTTCATGAACAAGCGCTCCGGTATTCTGGTAAGAAGAAATGCTTCTGTGCCACAGACAACCGGTATGACCCTGCCTGCCGAGAATATCGGTAAAGTAGATAACAAAGGTTTTGAATTCCGCATAGGATACAACAATACTGTCGGTACTAAATTCCGCTATGACGTAAGCGTGAATGGTGGTTACTCCAAAAACAAGATAGTATTCTGGGATGAAGCACCGGGTGCTCCGGTATGGCAACGTTCTACCGGCATGCCAATGAATACTGCGCTCTATTATGAATATGATGGCGTATTTAAAGATTACGCAGAGATCGATAAGAACACAGTTGATTATTCTGCACTCACCAACAATCTCCGTCCCGGTGATATGAAGTTCAAGGATATCGATGGTAACGGTAAGATCAACGGTGATGATAAGATCCGCTATAATAAAAGTTCACAGCCGACATTTACCGGTGGCCTGAACGTGAATCTGCAATACAGCAACTTTGACTTCGCTTTGCTCGTGCAGGGCGCTACTGGTGGGGCACTGCATATTAATACAGAATCCGGTGAGATCGGCAACTTCACACAGGACTATTTTGATCACCGCTGGAGTCCGGACAATCCAAGCAGTGTTGATCCCCGTGTGAACGACCGTAACGATACCTATTGGGCTACAGGTAATACTTACTGGGTACGTAGCACCAATTATGTGCGTCTGAAAAATCTGGAGATAGGCTACAGCATTCCTGAATTCCTGAAGAAGAAAGCAGGTATCACCAATCTGAGGATTTACGCCAACTGTTTAAACCTGTTCACCATTGACAACCTGAAGATCCTCGATCCGGAATCCGTGAACGGAAATGGCCAGTATTATCCGCAATCAAGGGTATTGAATGCCGGTTTCAATTTAACCTTTTAAATCATCAGCATCATGAATCAGTTATTGAAGAAAATATATATCAGCATCGGTATTGCGGGCGCTTTCACCGTCTCCGCCTGTAATACTGATTTCCTGAATACAAAGCCACTGGGCGAAGCAACAAAAGATGATGTATGGCAGGACCCTGCTCTGGCAGAAGCTTTTGTCAATGAAATATACAATGGACTCAGCAGCGGAGGGTTCCTTGAAACGATGTTATCTTCTGCTACAGATGAAACCATGTTCACACACAACTATGGTATGAAGAACATGGGTGAAGCGACGATCAGTCCGACCGACGCCGAGTATGTCAATACAAGAGGTACTTTCCAGTGGGGAGAGATGTACAAACGTATCCGCGCCTGTAATGTATTCTTCCAGAATATACAGAAAGTGCCTTTTGATAAAACAGCTACAGGAGAACGTCTGAAAGGAGAAGTATACTTTCTGCGTGCCTATTATTATCACCAGCTGGTACGTGCTTATGGTGGTGTGCCATTGGTAGATGTGGTATATACACTGGATGATAAAGACTATACGATCGATCGCGCAAGCTTCTCTGATTGCGTGGAGCATATCGTGAAAGATTGTGATTCAGCGGTATTCTATCTGCATGCCAAAGATGCCAGCATCATTAAAGGTCGTGCCACTGAAGGCGCTGCGATGGCATTGAAGTCCCGTATCCTGATCTATGCGGCAAGTGATCTGCACGATTTTCCGACAGCCAAAGCGAAATCAACTGTAATGGCGGCTGCCCAGAAACCGGAAGTACTGGCCTATACCAGCGGCAATCGCACCGAACGCTGGCAACGTGCAAAAGCGGCTGCCAAAGCAGTGATGGATCTGGGTCGTTACTCACTGGCATTTCCTTCACCGGCCACTCCGGAAGAAGCCAGCGCCAATTATCAACAGTTGTTCCTCGCGGATAATACAGAAAGTATCTTCTCCCGTTATTTCCTGAATACGAAATCAGAAGCCGGCGGACAGATCGGTCTTTACAATGGCCTGAATGGGTATCACAACTGGTCAGGTAATACACCGACACAACTGCTCATCGATGACTATGAAATGAGCGATGGTACACTTTTCAACTGGGGAGAAGCCAGTCACAAAGCCAATCCTTACCGCAACCGTGATCCGCGTTTTTATGCGAGTATTCTGTATGATGGTGCCAACTGGCGTCAACGTCCTACAGATGTCGCTTCTAAAGATCCGGCTAATCAAACGCAGACCGGCGTTTATGAAGTATGGGAACCAGAGCAGCAGAAGATCATCAATTCTCCCGGACTGGATACGCGTCAGGGACCTGTTGAAAACTGGAACGGAAGCTTTACCGGTTATTACATGAAGAAGTTCATCGATCCGAATGTGGATGCGCAATACTTCCGTCAGGAGGTACCTTATCCTTTCTTCCGTTATACAGAAGTACTGTTCAACTATGCAGAAGCCTGTATCGAACTGGGAGAAGACGGAGAAGCAAGGGAATACCTGAATAAGATCCGTACCCGTGCAGGTATGCCTGCCTTTACAGAATCCGGTGCTGCCCTGAAAGCACGTTTTCAGCGGGAAAAGGAGATTGAAATGGTATTTGAAGAACAGCGTTTCTTTGATGTACGTCGTTGGATGGTGGCGCCTGTTACGGTAGGGCGCGCATTGCGTGGTATCAATGTAGTGGGTAAGCTGAAGCCGAATGTAAAAGTGACATTATATCAACGTAATGAGACCAATTATGACTACACTTATACACCAGTAACCCTTGTCAATGAAAACAGGATCTGGCTGGATAAGATGTATTTCATGCCGTTGCAGCGTGATGAGATGAACAGGAATAATAAGCTGGTGCAGAATCCGGGTTATTAATCGTTTTGATTGCATCATGAAGGCAGGAAGTAATATCATATTACTTCCTGCCTTTTTTTTAGATAGCTGCTGCTGTTTTCACCGCCAGCTGACCTGCCACGTGCGAAAGTGTCAGACTATCCTTAATCAGGGTTTTAGAAAAGGGAATCAGCGCTTCTCCTTTGGCTATTTTATGCGGCAGATCAGGATTGCTGATAGCAGCTTTGCCTATTGATACCATATCTGCCTGCATGGCATTGAGCAGTTCTGTAGCGAGGGTCATATCATGCATCCCTCCATTTACAATGACCGGCCGGCCTGTTATCTTTCTCGCGATGCCATTGGATGATCGTCCATCGCTATACAAAGACTCTCTTCCCCAGTTACCTCCTTCAGCAGCGATATGTATATAATCTGCCTCCAGTTCTTTTAAGACTTTGAATATAGCCGTAGCAGCAGCTGCTCCTTCCGGCCATCTGTAAGGCAGATCGTTTACTTTGCTTTCCGAGAGGCGCATGCCTACAATAAAGTCAGCCGGCACAACGGCTTTGATCTCCCGGTATACTTCCATCAGGAATCGTAGTCTGTTGCGATAATTACCACCATAATCATCCTCTCTGATATTCGTATGAGGGGTGATAAACTGATCAAGGAGGTAACCATTGGCGGCGTGTATCTCTACACCATCAAATCCGGCTGCTACAGCCCTGAGTGCTGTGGCCACAAAGCCTGCTTTGGCAGTTGCCAGAGTGTCTGCTGTCATGGCAGCAGGAAGAGGGAAGGGGCCTTTAAGTCCATTGGCTTCCGTATTTCTGATACCGATGGGTTGTACTGCGGAGGGAGCGATGGTGTTATCAGTATGTTGTACGAGAGCGCCGCCGTGCATAAGCTGCAGGATGATAAGGGCTGTATTACCGGCTTTATCCAGTCCTTCGTGATGCACTTTATCTACTACTGTTTTCCATCCTGCCAGTTGTGCTTCATTTACGAGCCCGGGTTGATGGGCATCTGTCTGACTGAATAATGTATCTGTATAGGTACCTTCTGTGATGATCATACCGAAGCCACCGGCAGCAAATGCGGCATAGTAGGCGGCCATTTCATCGGTAGGCACGCCTGTGGCCGTGGCACTTCTTCTGGTCATGGGAGCTACGGCAAATCTGTTTCTGCTGTTTCTTTTTCCGAGTAATAGTGGCTGAAATAATATCTGTTGTTGGTGAGTCATAAACCTTTGTTTTTAGAATACAAAGGTCATACAGGAGGGGCCAGACGGACGTATAACTAATTTAATTTCGGTGCTTATAATAGTTTAACGTTTATAGTTTTTTCGGATCTGGCTTAGAAAGACGGGCGTAATACCCAGAAAGGAGGCGATGTATTTCTGGGGAAGTCTTTGCTCGAGATCAGGATATTTGGTGATCAGGGCTTCATAGCGTTCTGCACCGGTCATAGAGATGTTATTGAGTATCCTTTGATCCTGAGAGATCAGGGATTGCTGATTCAGTATCCGCCAGAACCGTTCAAATGCCGGCACATCATCAAACAGCCGATCCAGCCCTGCTTTATCTATCTGCAGGATAGCACAGGGTTCCAGTGCCACGATATTGATACGGGAGGCCTGCTGCGGTATAAAACTGGAAGAGTCGGAGATCCACCAGTCTTCCATCGCAAAATGCAGGGTATGGTCGCTACCTGTTTCGTCGGTATAGAAGGAGCGGAGGAAGCCGGAGCAGACATAGTTCTCATACCGGCATACTTCTCCTTGTTGCAGGAGGTATTGTCTGGGTAATAGCCGGCGTAAGGTCAGCAGACTTACAAAATGCGCCTGTTCCTCTGTGGTAAGGCGGATACGCTGTTGTACATGGTCGATGATCTGTTGGTGAAAGTCCGTTAATGCTGGCGTCGCTCGCATAAGCGCTGGTTTCAGACAAATATAGCCGATTCCGCTCAACAGGCCCGGCCACGCCACAGATATCCGGAAAAATAGTAGGCTCCGGATCCGGCTTTCCTGCGGTTTCCGGAAGTTTTCCCTTTTAGTTTTCGTAATTTTCCCCCGGCTTTATTCTTAATCAATTCAATACCATATGCCGATGCAAACAACAAGCAAGGTATTACTGATGTCTGTCATTGCGATGACAACCATCACTTCCTCCGTATTCGCAGGTGGACCTGATAAGCCAGGCGCCTCCGTCGTTAAACCAGATGCAGACAATGCCGGACTGAAACTGCCGGCAGGCTTTGGCGCGCTTAAAGTAGCGGATGGCCTTGGCCGCACCCGCCACATTGCTGTGACTAGTAACGGCAGTATCTATGTTAAGCTGGACAGAGCAAAGAACAACAATGGTATCCTGTTCCTGCAGGACACTAATGGTGACGGTAAGATCGACAAACAGTCCGGTTTTGGTAATTATGGCGGAACAGGTATCTATGTAAAAGGCGATTACCTGTATGCTACTTCCAATGAAAACATCTACCGCTATAAGCTGGACGCACAGCAGCAGGTGACTGATCCGGAGCATCCGGAAACAGTGGTAAGCGGACTCCTTGATCGTCGTCAGCATGAATCCAAGTCGATTGTATTGGATGATGCCGGAAACATTTATGTGAATGTGGGCGCTTATTCCAATTCTTGTCAGACGAAAGACAGAACACAAGGTTCTTTAGGGATGCAACCTTGTCCTGTATTGGATTCCGCCGGCGGTATCTGGCAGTTCAAAGCAGATAAACTGAATCAGGTGTATGGTGATGGCGTACGTTATGCTACCGGTCTGAGAAACGTTGTAGGACTGGACTGGAACAAAGGCCAGAACCAACTTTTCGTGATGCAGCATGGCCGTGATCAGTTACATGATCTGTTTCCGTCTCTTTATACAGAGAAACAATCCGCTGACCTGCCCGCAGAATGTATGTATGCATTGAAACAGGGATCCGACTGCGGATGGCCTTACATCTACTACGACCCGTTCACCAACAAGAAAATGCTGGCGCCTGAATATGGCGGAGACGGTAAAAAGACAGGTGGTGAGACCGCAGAAAATCCGGTAGTAGCATTCCCGGCACATATGGCGCCTAACGGACTGCTGTTTTATACCGGTACACAGTTCCCTGAGAAGTATCGTAACGGTGCATTCATTGCTTTCCATGGATCATGGAACCGCTCTCCGGAGAATCAGGCGGGATACTATGTCGTATTTGTACCGTTTAAAGATGGTAAACCTTCCGGCAAATGGGAGGTATTTGCAGATGGATTTGCAGGTCCCGGTCCGGTGAAATCACCCGGGGATGCGCAACATCGTCCATGCGGACTGGCACAGGGCGCTGATGGTTCACTGTATGTAACAGATGATGTGAAAGGAACCGTTTACAGGATCGTTTATAAGACAAAATAGTATGGGCAAATGGATACTGGCAGTAATGCCATTGTTAATAGGAGCATTATCCGTGAGTGCGCAGGTAAAGAAACCTGCTAAACCTGCGGCGAAGCCTGACGCTGCATCTTCCGCAACGATCACCAGAGGAAAGGCTTTATACAGGCAATACTGCATCTCCTGCCATCAGGAGAATGGCAGTGGCGTACCACGTATGAATCCACCGCTGATCAAAACGGAATATGTATTAGGAGATAAGGCACGACTGATCGGCATATTACTGAACGGGTTCAACGAAGATGTGGAGATCAACGGCGATTACTACTCTAATCCGATGCCCTCACAGGCGCAACTGAAAGATGAGGAGATTGCCGATATCCTTTCTTATGTAAGAAACAGCTTTGGCAACAAGGCAAGTACAGTTTCGGCAGCCGAAGTAACGCAGGTACGGGCAGCCAAAAAGTAATATAACACAAAGAATCTGAATATCTTAACAGCGACATGCACCCAATGTGGGTAAATGTCGCTGTTTTTTAATTGCTTTTGTCAAACAGATTTCTAACATTTGCGGAAAATTTTAGGGACATGTCAGTGAATCTTGAAGTGGTGCGGGAGGTTAGTGAATTCAATAATTATTACAATAGCCTGGCGGAATTATTAAACAGGCACTTAGCGGACAATAATCTTTCTTTATCAGCACTGCGTGTACTGATAAAGTTGAGGGAAGAGGAAGAACAATGCACGGCAGGAAAACTGATAGCCAATCTTGGTATTGACGGCGGTTATCTGAGTCGCATTCTTAAATCCTTTGAATCCAATCAGCTTATTGCCAAACGTAAATCCAATCTGGATGGCCGTACCTGGTACCTGCAACTGACCGCAAAAGGGTCTAAGTTGCTCGAAACACTGGAACAGGGTTCGGCAGAACAGATAGGAAAACTGCTTGAGCCGGTACCGGCAGAACAGCAACTGGCACTGGCAGGCGCTATGAAAACCGTGCGTCACATCCTTTCTGATGACGCAAAGATCTCTCCGGAAGATATCACTTACAGACGTGATCTGCAGCCGGGAGACGCTGGTTTCCTCATGCACATGCACGGGTCGCTTTATGCAAAAGAAGCCGGGTACAATCTGGAATTTGAAACGCATACCTGTAAGACCTTCTATGAGTTTCTGGAAGCCTACAATTCTTCCAAGGATCAGGTATTTCTGGCGATGCATGGTAATCAGATCATTGGTTCTATTGCCGTACTGGGACATTCCCGTTACGCTACACAGATGCGCTGGTTCCTTGTTCATCCGGATTACCGGGGTATTGGTATCGGTCAGCGGCTGCTCACAGAGGCCATCAATGCGGCAAAAGAAAAGTTATTCCAGAAAATCTATCTCATTACGACCAGTCAGCAGGTAGCTGCTACTTCACTGTTTAAAAAGAACGGTTTCCGTAAATCAGGAGAGAAACACATGCCAATGTGGGGCTTACAGCTGACAGAAGAACGTTATGAGATTGACCTGATTTAAGCAAGCGACAATAATTGTTAACCCCCCTTGCTTTATTTAAAATAATTAGATATTTTTAGTTCGCTGTAGTTCTATCCAGGGTAAAATGTAGTCATCATACATAAAACCCTTTGAAATGAAGAATCCGTTCATCCTTCATTACCTCTCTTCCATTTACATACTTTTTATAACCCATCGTATCAGGACGGGTGGCATTGTTCTGTTTATTGCTGGTGATATCACCCGCCTGCATTGGTATGTTCCCTCAAACCCAATCTCCGCTGCATTACAATTCCTGATCCGTAACGCTTAATCCGTAATTGTTTAATGTTTTATTACTCACTAAATACTGATCCTTCAAAACCGTTTCAAACATGAGATCACTTCTACAAGTGGCCATACTGTTGCTGTGTATGCAGTTCAGTTCATTCGGCCAGCTCGCTAATTTCAATTCCACGGCAGAAGCCCTGCAAACAAGTATGTACAACACTTTCGGTACGCCCAATAACAACTACTGGTGGTGTGCCAATGGTGTACATGCTTTGCTGGACGGCTATACACGTACCCGTTCCGAAACTTACAAGACCCGTATGAAAGCCCTTTTACTGAACACAAAGGCATCTAATGGCAACACCTACATCAACTATTTCTATGATGACATGGATTGGATGGGGATTGCTACTTTACGCGCATGGGATGAAACCGGCGATGTGGATTATTACAATGTGGCCAGTCAGCTCTGGACTGACATTAAAGGCGGTTTCAGCAATGGTGCGATCGACTGGAATAAAGGTTGTGTCGGTTGTAAAAACTCCTGTGCAAATGCGCCTGCTATCATCCTTGGCGCAAGGATGTACCGGATTAATAATTCAGCGACCGATTTACAACTGATCAAGGACATTTTCACTTTTATGAAGGCCAATCTGGTAGACCCAACCACCGGTGCCGTATGGGATAACATCAATCTCAGTACAGGCGTTACCAACAAGGACTGGATCTTCTCTTACAATGTAGGTACTTTCATCGGCGCAGGCTGGGAACTGTACAAGATTACAGGCGATACCTACTATCTTAATGAAGCGGTAAAAACAGCAGATTATGCCATGAATTCCAGACGTACCAATGGTATGTTTTTCGCCAATGAAACAGGTAATGGTGATGGTGGATTGTTCAAAGGTATCTTCATCCGTTATCTCACCGAACTGGCCAGAGAAGGTAACATTTCTGCTACTAAACGGGCCGCCTATAATGAGGCCATCCGTTTTAACGCACAGACCCTCAAAACCAGTGGTATCAACGCTTCTACCAATCTGGTAGGAGCCAACTGGTCACAGCAGCCATCAGGTTCCACTGATTATGCAACACAGTTGAGTGGTGTGATGTTGATAGAAGCAGCAGCATTGCTGGATCAGTCTTTCTTCTTCAAAGATATTAACTACGGTGGCAGTTACTGGGGATTGAGTGTAGGTAGTTACAATACAGCTGCACTGGTTGCAAAAGGTATTGCCAACAATGATGTGACAGCCTTCGCGATCCCCGCAGGTTATCAGGCAACGCTTTATAAAAATGATAACTTCACTGGTGGCAGTCTGGTTGTAACAGGCAACAGTGCATGGATTGGTGGCCCATGGAATGATAGTACATCTTCCATTATCATCAGCTATACCGCAGGCGCTTCTTTCTTCAAAGATTGTAATTACACCGGTGCTGTGGTAAGTCTGCCGGCTGGCGATTATACACTTGCGCAGTTGCAGGCAAATGGTATCCTGAATGACGACATCTCTTCTCTCCGCGTCAGCAGCGGTTATCAGGTCATCCTTTATGAAAATGATAATTTTGCTGGTACGTCTGTAACAGCGACAGCAGACAATAGCTGTCTGGTAGCGCAGAATTTCAATGATAAGGCGACATCTATCCGTATTACTGCTACAGGTGCAGCACCGGCCGCAGTAACAACGGCAATGGCGAATACGATTGAAAAGAGTCTGCTGAAAGGCGTGACCTTATATCCTAACCCTGCAGGTAATACGTTGTATCTGAAATCAGGAGCAGATCTTCTTGGTGCAGATGTAACGGTAGTGGATATGTCAGGCAGGGTAGTTCTCCGCAATCGCCTGACAGCCAACAATCTCAACGTTTCACGTTTAGGCAGTGGCGTTTATTGGATCACGATTGTGAAAGATGGCAAAAAAAGTACAATTTCTTTCGTGAAATAACTAATTGTAACAGAATATCCTATGATGCTAAGGCCGGTCTTCCTTCGGGAGGGCTGGCCTTCCTGTTGCAAATTACCACCGGATTCATGTATATTTGTGCGCATAATACCTCAATGGGACGGTTCGTGAATGTCAAAGTGTTGTTATGATTATCTTATTGTACCCCCGGAATGACGTTTATACTCAATAAGAGACTGGATATCATTTTAATATATTAGTTTACTGTATGCTGAAAGTTGCTGCAAGGAGTATTCCTTTGTTTTCTTTTAACATTGTTTTCCTGTTTTTTTTCACCCATTCGCTTTCCGGCGTGAAAGGTGACAGATCTCCTGTATATGCTGAGATCAGACATGCAGATAGTCTGGCGATCCTGCAGGACACTACCATATTTCCGGTGGTGGACACCCTGCCTGATACGATCAGTTTCTCCATCGTGGGTGATATGATGGTGGGCTCATCTTACCCGGCTACGGCCTTTTTACCAAAAGAAGAGGAAGGAAATATATTGCAGTATGCCATGCCTTTGCTGCAGGAGACCGATTTGCGTATCGGAAACCTCGAGAGTGCGGTGTCTGACAGTGCAAAAGTGTTTAAGAATTGCGGCAACTCTACCCAGTGTTTTGCTTTTCGTACCCCCTATAAACAAGCCATGTGGTATAAGGAGGCAGGATTTGAATACCTGAACCTCGCCAATAACCACTCTTACGACTTCGGCCAGAAAGGCGTGACGCATACGCTCGGCTTTCTGGATAGCGTCAATATCAAGACCAGCGGTATACCGCAACGGGTATTTGACACTCTGACCGTCAGGAATACAAAGATTGGTTTTGTCTCGTTTGCCCCTCATACGGGTTGTCTGGACATGAACGATGATTCTTTGGTAAGGGCAACAATTGCGGAGGTACGCCCTCTTTGCCAGTTGCTGGTTGTTTTCTTCCATGGGGGTGGAGAAGGTTCCGCCCGTACCCATACGCCGAAGGGCAGGGAGTTCTTTTTAGGTCAAAACAGGGGTGATGTTAGACATTTCGCTCATATGTGTATCAATGAGGGAGCAGACCTTGTAATAGGCTCAGGTCCGCACGTAGTAAGGGGTATGGAGCGTTATAAAGGTAAATTAGTCGCTTATAGTTTAGGAAATTTTGCAACTTATCATCAATTCAATTTAAAATATCCCAATAATATTGCACCTTTGCTGCGGGTAAAAATCACCAGCGAGGGAAACCTTGTCGAGCATAAAGTGTTTTCTTTCCTGCAAGAGGGGGAAGGCATACCTAAACCGGATACAACATCGAAAGCTTTCAAAATGATCCGAACTTTATCTGCCGCCGACTTTGGATACACGGCAGTCGAAGAAGGGGTCTTTGACTAAAACATCATGTTACTGTGAAGAAGTTATTGCCGATAATCATATCTGTTGCCAGCATTACCACTGTTGCGGCACAAGTAAAGAAAAAGCCAGTTAAACACGCACCAGCGAAGAAACATACAACTGCTTACCATAAGAAAGCGACTGCCCATAAGTCGAAACCTGTTGTCCACCACAAAGTGGTAGCACCACCACCGATGCCTGATAGTTTGTATTTTCCAAACTCAGATATCACCGTCAATACATACGATACCTCAGGATTGCGTAATAATATCAAGCAACTGTTCGCCGTACTGGAGTCAGAACTGGGTAAACCTTACATCCGTGGCGCTATCGGCCCTATGGCCTTTGATTGCAGCGGACTGATCAAGTTTGGTTTCTCTTTCATTGGTATGACCCTGCCACGTACAGCGGCTGAAATGAGCAACCTGGGTAACCTCATCACCGTATCAGACTTTACACCGGGTGATCTGCTGTTCTTCACCGGACGTAGTACCAAATCCAAAGTAAAAAGAGTTGCACACGTAGGTTGTGTGTATAAAGTAGACAATGGCAAGGTACTGATGATTCATTCCAGCAATCAGGGCGTCAATATTGTAGATATCACAAACAGTGAGTACTACAAGAAACGTTTTATCGCTGCGAAAAGAGTGATTGAAGTAGATTCTACGAATACGGTAATACCGATGAAAGAAGGGAATCTGACGGATTACTAACTTCCTTTATTTTACTGTCATTTTATGTTGACCATTCATGGTGGTCAGTATATTGTATTGCCTTTAAAATGGCCTTGCAGAAGGCGTTTTAAAGGCATTTATTATTTATTCCACACTAATAATATCCCTGAAGCTTTTTCTGTGTTTTTCCTTATTTTTAGTTGTGGCCATAAAATAGCCCTGAACCAAAAACAATCATATGGATGCACAGCAACTGGACATGAACCGGAACGAAGATGCGATGCGTAAATCTCTCAGCACGCTCAGACAACGCCTTTCCGTCATCGAACAGGGAGGTGGTAAAAAGAACCTCGAAAAAGTGCGGCAGAGAGGTAAGTTGACCCCGAGAGAAAGAATTGCTTATCTGCTGGACAAAGACACCCCTTTTACAGAAATCGGCGCCTTCGCCGCTTATGACATGTATCCTGAACATGGCGGTTGTCCCGCAGCAGGTACTGTCGGTGGTATTGGCTATATCAGCGGTCGTCAGTGTATGATCGTAGCGAATGATATGACCGTGAAAGCCGGCGCATGGTTTCCTCTGACAGGCAAGAAGAACCTGCGCCTGCAGGAAATTGCCATGGAAAACAGACTGCCTGTTATCTATCTCGTAGACAGTGCAGGCGTATACCTGCCAATGCAGGATGAGATATTCCCGGATAAAGAACATTTCGGCCGCATCTTCCGCAACAATGCACGGATGAGCGCCATGGGTATCACACAGATCGCTGCTGTGATGGGCAGCTGCGTAGCGGGTGGCGCATACCTGCCGATCATGAGCGATGAAGTACTCATGGTGAATGGAAATGGTTCCATTTTCCTCGCCGGACCATACCTCGTAAAAGCAGCTATCGGCGAAACCGTAGATGCAGAAACATTAGGCGGCGCCGTTACGCATACAGAGATTTCAGGTATCGCTGATTATAAATTTGACAGCGATGAAGCATGTCTCGATCAGATCAAAAAGATCGTCAGCAAGATAGGAGATCCTGCGAGTGCCGGCTTTAACCGTGCAGTACCTGCAGCTCCGGAGAAAGATCCTGCTACATTATACAGCGTCATTCCGGAAGATAGCACCCGTCCTTATGATATGCTGGAAGTGATTCATCGGCTGGTAGACCGTTCTGAGTTTGACCAATACAAAGAAGATTATGGCAAAACGATTCTCTGCGGATATGCCCGCATAGACGGCTGGGCCGTAGGGATTGTAGCCAATCAGCGTAAGATGGTAAAAAGCAAAAAAGGAGAGATGCAGATGGGCGGTGTTATTTACAATGACAGCGCAGACAAGGCAGCACGTTTTATCATGAATTGTAACCAGAAAAAAATTCCTCTGGTATTCCTGCAGGACGTGACCGGCTTTATGGTGGGCAGTCGCAGTGAACATGCCGGTATCATCAAAGACGGCGCTAAACTGGTGAATGCAGTAGCTAATTCTGTTGTACCTAAATTCACTGTTATCGTAGGTAATTCCTATGGCGCAGGTAACTATGCCATGTGTGGTAAAGCATACGATCCGCGTTTCATTTATGCATGGCCTAATGCAAAGATCGCCGTGATGGGTGGTGAACAGGCGGCAAAGACACTCCTGCAGATACAGGTAGCCTCACTCAAAGCCAAAGGAGAGGAGATCTCGCCGGAAGAAGAAAACCGTTTGCTCAGCGAGATCACCGAACGTTATAACAGCCAGACCACACCGTATTATGCCGCTGCCCGTTTATGGGTAGATGAGATCATCGATCCGCAGGATACACGTAAAATATTGTCTGAAAGCATTGCTGCTGCGAATAATGCTCCTGTTGAAGATAGCTTCAGCCTCGGTGTATTTCAGGTGTAAAAGCATAGCGCTTAATCCTTATCTTTGCCCGCTATGTCAGAAGTTATTATTTACACGGACGGTTCATCCCGCGGTAACCCGGGCCCAGGTGGCTATGGCGTTGTACTGATGTGGAACAGTGTCCGCAAGGAATTATCACAGGGATATCGCCTCACGACCAACAACCGCATGGAACTGATGGCCGTTATCGTAGCCCTCGAAGCATTAAAGAGAGACGGACTGCAGGTTAAGATCTTTACAGATAGTCAGTACGTCGTTAACAGCGTCGAAAAAGGCTGGCTCTGGGGCTGGGTAAAGACCGGTTTTAAAGACAAAAAAAATAAAGACCTCTGGCAACGTTTTATTCCTGCTTTTAAAAAGCACCACGTAAAGTTCAACTGGGTAAAAGGACACTCCACCAACCCACTGAATAACCGTTGCGACGAACTGGCCACACAAGCTGCCGATAGTGGTAACTGGCTGGATGATGTCGGATTCGAAGGAGAATAGATACAATCACCAATATTCTGAAAAGGGCTGTCCCGCGATAAGCAGGACAGCCCATTTTCATGCATCTGACTCAGGCACTTTAACATTTATTTAATGAAAAATTGAAATTTGTCCACCATTATCTATAATTTATCCACTCTTTATAATTAGAATACATATTACATTTACATCATTATTATTTCAACTGTCTAAAAGGAAAAGATATGACACACTGGAAGATCGATGAATCACACAGCGAAATTGGATTTAAAGTAAAACACCTGATGATCACAAACGTAAGCGGTTATTTTACGGAGTTTACAGGAAGTGTTAAGACTGAAAGCGCGGATTTTCATGATGCAACAATCACATTTGAAGCAACAACGGCCAGCATCACCACCAACAACAAACAGAGAGACGAACACCTGAAAGGTGGTGAGTTCTTCGATACAGAGCATCATCCTAAGATCTCTTTCGTATCTAAAAAGATCAAGAAAGTAACAGAAGAAGAATATAAGCTGATCGGTGATCTGACTATCAAAGGTCATACACACAGCATCGAACTGGATGTTTTACGCAACGGCGTTGTGACAGACCCATACGGACAGGAAAAAGAAGGCTTTTCCATCAAAGGACGCCTGCACCGTGCAGACTATGGCCTGCGTTGGAATGCCGCTACAGAAGCAGGTAGCATCGTACTGAGCGACGAAGTAAAACTGCTGATGGAAGTACAGCTGGTGAAAGAAGCAGTGCCGGTATTGGCATAACCAGCTGCCCGGAACAGTAAACCCTTCATTGATATATGGAAATTGGAATTGACAGCTTTGCAGCGAGGTTTAGTGATAATGCGGCCGCTGCATTGAGTGACAGGGATGCTATGCTCCAGTTACTCGAGCGAATGGAACACGCAGACCGATCGGATCTTGACGTATTTGGCATCGGTGAACATCACCGTAAGGGCTTTCTGGATTCGGCGCCTACGCATATTCTTGCGGCAGCTGCCTCCCGGACTAAAAAGATCAGACTGGCCAGTGCTGTTACAGTACTGAGCGCAATGGATCCGGTGCGCGCATTTCAGAACTTTGCCACCCTCGACCTGATCTCCGACGGTCGTGCAGAAATGGTAGTAGGACGTGGCTCGTTCACAGATGCTTTCCCGTTATTCGGATACAACCTCAATGATTACGATGACCTGTTCTCGGAAAAACTGGATTTATTACTGGAGATCCGTGATAAGGAATTTGTGACATGGTCAGGTAAGTTCAGACCAGCGATGAAAAATCAACCGGTATATCCACGCCCATTACAGGAGAAACTTCCGATATGGCTTGGCGTAGGTGGTACACCACAGTCTTTCGTGCGAGCAGGTGCATTAGGCTTACCATTGATGGTGGCGATCATAGGAGGGGAAACACACCGTTTCCGTCCCCTGATCGATCTCTATCGTGAAGCCGGAAGACGTGCAGGACATGCGCCTGAAACACTCACCGTTGGTTTACACTCGCTCGGATACGTTGCAGAAACAACAGAAAAAGCAATAGAAGATTTTTATCCGGGTTACGCAGCCAGCATGACAAAGGTAGGCAAAGAGAGAGGCTGGCCACCGGTAACAAAACAGCATTTCCTCGCCCAGAATGGTCCTACAGGGGCTTTACTGGTAGGAAGTGCAGAAGAAGTAGCAGAGAAGATAGTGCATCACGCGAACGCATTGGGAGGTATCTCAAGACTGACCTTCCAGATGGATTCCGCGGAAGTACCACATGACAAACTGATGAACGCAATTGATCTGATAGGTAACAAAGTGAAGCCTTTGGTAAACGCATAATGCCAGAAGAGGCGTCCAGCTATAAGCGGACGCCTCTTTTATTTTTATTCTGCTTTCAGATGTTTCACCGGATCACTGAGCGCCGCCCTCACCGCCTGATAACTCACCGTCAGAAAAGCAGCGATCAATGCAAAGAGTCCCGCAACTGCAAACATCCAACCGTTCACAGGAATGTGATAGGCAAACCCACTCAGCCATTTATCCATCGCCCACCACGCCAGCGGACAAGACACAAGAATAGCAATCAGCACCAGCTTGATGAAGTCGCGTGACAGTAATAATGCAACATACGCAGACGAAGCCCCCAACACTTTTCTTATACTGATTTCCTTCTTTCTTAATTGCGCCGTATAGGCTGACAAACCAAATAATCCCATACAGGAAATGAAAATGGCAAATGCCGCGAATGTCTTGAATATACTGCTCATCTGGTTCTCAGATGCATACAGCCTGTTTAGTTTATCATCTATAAATGTATAAGTAAATGTACCTCCCGGCGTCAGCGTTGTAATACGTTCTTTCATATACGCCAGCGCCGCAGGTATATGTCCCGGCTTTATCTTCAGCAACAGATAATTCGCACGATTAGGATCATACTTTATCACCAATGGATCTACCGGCGTATGCAACGATGCAAAATTGAAATCCTTTACCACACCTACTACCGTACCGGTATCTCCATCCGCTATAAACAGATGTCCGACCGCTGATGTGAGATGATACGCCTTTACCGCAGATTCATTTATAATAAACTCCTTCTGTTTGATATCAGGCATCTGATTATGAAAATTCCGGCCTTCTACCAAAGGGATCTGAAGGGTAGATAACAGCCGTTCATCCGACCACATAATGCGGCTGTTGTCAAACTCCTCTTTGTTGGTAGCTGATAGTGGCTGAAACGGCTGCGAACTGAATCTGTCTCCCGGCAGCGTAGATACAATAGAAAAGTCAACAATATCAGGTGAGCGTTCAATATCATCGATCAATGACCTGAAGTGCTGCCACATAGGTCCATATATCGTAATGCCGGCTACCTGTTCTCTGTCAAATCCAAGATCCTTGTTGTGAAAAAATCTGATCTGACGATAGATGATCATTGTACTGATGATCATAAAAACAGATACGACAAACTGAAAGATCACCATGCCCTTTCTTACATTATTTACCTGACTGCCGGGCATGTTTTTACTCCTCAGTGCCTTTATAGGATGAAAGTGTGCCACATGCCACGCCGGATATCCTCCCGCCAGTAATGCAATAAAAATGATCAATAATAAGGTCATACCCAGTCCGGATGGAGTCAGTGCTTCATTCAGATAAAATGGCCGTTCCGCGATACTATTATAGAAAGGAATAGCCGTTTTGAACAGGACAAATGCCAGTATGGTTGCCAGTAAGGTCGTCAGCAATGATTCCCCCAGAAACTGTCCTATCACCTGCCGGTAGGTTGCGCCTATCACTTTACGCATGCCTATTTCTCTCATCCTGCCAAATGCCTGCGCAGTATATAGGTTGATAAAATTGACTGCAGCTACGAGGAGAATAAATAAGGCCGCCAGCGAAAATATCTTTACATAAGTGACATCACTGTTGGGATACATCTCTTTTTCCAGCCGGGAATGCAGGTGAATACTTGTAATAGGTTGTATACCAATCTCACGGTCAGCCAGTATCTCTTCACGGGTCGTATTGCCATCTTCATAAAACTTTGCAGTAAAGTCCTTCAGCCCCGTCTCCACCTTTTTGGCAGAAGCAGGTTTATCCAGCAGGATATAGGTATAAAACCCATTCCAGGTCTTGTTGGCCAGTGAACGGTCATCCAGAAAGTGATGGATGGTAGACATAGACAGGAGATAGTCAAACCGGAGATGTGTGGGGAAATTGTATTCATGGACCACACCGGTGACTTTCAGAGAGATATTATTTACATCATCCTGCAGGATTTTCCCTAAGGGATCGGCTTCGCCAAAATACTTACGGGCCATTTTATCTGTGATAATGATGGAGCCCGGTGTATTTAATGCGTTGTTTTTGTCGCCGGAGAGAAATTGAATATCAAATACATCCGTTACAGCAGGGTCGGCAAAGAAACCGCCTTTCTCTTCGAATTTTACCACATTACCATTGGCGCCTGTGTAACTCAGCACCTGATAAGGATAGGGTCTGTGAAAACTAACAGTGTTCACCACCTGTGGGAAAAACTGCCTGAAGGCATCCGCAGTAGAGGGAGCGGTTGCCGCCCAGCTACGGGCATTGTCGCCCTTGCCGGTCTGGGTAACACGATAAATACGGTCTGCCTTCGCAAACCCCTTGTCATAACTGAGTTCCTGCTTCACATGGAAGATGATCAGCAGCGCACAGGCCACACCCATGGCCAATCCTGTAATATTGATCGCTGAGAAAAGCTTATTCTTCCAAAGGTTTCTCAGGGCTATTTTAAGGTAACTTTTAAACATATACTACAATGAATATACTATACCTCCGCTAAGTAAATGCCGGAATATTAAATTGCTCATAACCAGTGTTTTAATGTTTTAGGGAAGAACCAAAATGTCCGTTTTTAGTACAATATCCGTTCACTTTTAAATATTGTCGATGTAGTTCGGTAGTTTTGTGTCGGATTTCAACCTATAGACGAACATGAAGAACTTATTGATAACCGGACTGGCTCTGTTATTTAGCCTGATAAGCTATAGCCAGACTAACTGGACGCTTAAGCATGATAAAGACGGAATTAAGATCTATACCAAAACGATCGAGAATTCCGATTACAAGGGCATCAAAGTAAAATGTTCATTGCCAGCGACTTTGACCCAGTTTACCGCCGTCATAATGGATGTCAACACTGCAGGAGAGTGGTTGTATGCTACTAAATCAAGTACGCTGCTGAAACAGATCTCTCCGGCGGAAGTATACTATTATTCCGAAGTGAGCCTGCCCTGGCCACTTAACAACAGGGACTTTATCTGTCATCTGCATGCCAGTCAGGATCCTCATACACGGATAGTGACCATTGACGGACCAGTAGTGCCTGATTACATGCCAGCTAAAAATGGTATTGTGCGTGTAACACAGTCCTCCGGAAAATGGATCATCACGCCCAATGGCAGCAATGTAGATATTGAGTATACACTGGAAGCGAACCCCGGTGGTAATCTTCCTGCATGGCTGGTGAACCTGTTTGTGACGAAAGGCCCAATGGAGTCTTTTAAGAAGCTCAAAGAACAGGTGAACAAACCTCAGTACAAGAAAGTACAGTATACGTTCATTAAGAACTGATACTAAATAGGATATTGAAAAGGTCTTTTGCTGACGGCGGATGGGCACGTAAGTTATAAAAGGAAAAGGGGAAGCAATGTTGCTTCCCCTTTTCCTTTTATAACTGAAGAATGTTATTCAAATTTCTTTCCTTCTACTTTACCTACGTAAGTGCCCTGTATCGGTCTGCCAGCTACCGTGATATTGAATTTGATCGTGTAGATCTCTTTCTCTCTGGTCACATTCAGGGTACCTGCTGAAACACCGGTAATCTCTGTTCCTTCACCATATATGCCGCTTGCGGTATATCTTACATATGATCCAAAGAAGTTCTTCTTCTTATCATAGTTGATGTTGGCGCGTACCATGTAGGTATAGGTATCTGAGAAGTACAGGCTATCTACAGAAATCTGTACAGAATTCTCAACATACTCAGGCGCCTGTGGCTTATTCGTGATCACCAGACCATCTCTGCCTGTCCAGTATGCGTAATCAGCTGCATAAGTTTTACCCTCAATGGTATAAGAACCGCCAAGGTCTGCAGGATTAGTGTCATTCTTATCGTCTTTTTTACAAGCTACCGAGATGGCGGTAACGGCGAACAGTAATACAGCGAGCTTTTTCATAGGTTATATATGGTTTTACGTCTGTTTTCAGTGGGACAGACAAGTTTTGCGGTGCAAATATATCGTTTTATTTAATATAATGGTAGTGGGTCTTCAAACCATCTGTAATAGCATATCATTCAGGGGCGAAGATTTGCTCAATCTTCGCAGCTGCAGCTTTATTTTTCATGTGTATGGCCGCTTTTCTTGCTGACTGGGCCAGATCGCGACTGAGCTGCGCGGGAGGTAATAGCCTGATCTCCCGCATTGCCCGGGAAAAGGAGGCAATAGCTATAGGATGCTGATTGTCAAAAGCGAGTGTCAGTTGATAGATCGTGTCAACAGTCGGACCTGATAGGCGTGCCATGTCACGTTCCTGCGCCAATGCCAGTTGCAGGGTGTCCCACGCTTTTAGCGCTTCTCCGTTTTCCAGATATAACCGGGAGAGCTTTTCCAGTGCATGGGTCCTCATGAAAGCACGATTATCCAGTTGTGCGATTAGCTCGTAAGCACGGATTTCTCCGGCCCGGTTTTTCAGCACTGTTTCATAATATAAAAGCGCATTGGCTTCCTCACCCGTCCATGTCGTTTTTTCGGTTTGCCATTGATCTACCAGCTCCCTGAGCGCTTCTTTGTCATTCAGATCAATGGCCAGATACATTTCCTGCTCAATCGTATCAAGGGAAGGATGGAGTGTTCTTTGGATCCGCGTTTCCCATTGTAACAGCTCCTCCTGACTGATATGACACACTTCCCGGGAGGCACCGGCAACATAATAGAATGCCTGCTTCAGTTTTGAGGCCTTTGCATTGTCTACCAGATCGTAAGTAACATCAATCCCGGCAGATACAAGGAACTCGTAATCGAAGCCGCAGGAGGTATCAAAATTGGCTCGCTTAGCTGCAGTAAATAACCATACGTTCTCCGGATTCTTAAACCGGGACAAGAGGCTTGCGGCAAGCATCATCGCATCCCCGCAACCCTGAAAAGGATCTTTTTCGGCCCGTTTAATCTCCTGCCGGAACAACTCTTGTAACAGTGGTTCGTCAGTTGGCAGGGGGGCAAACTTCAGCGCTGTAATGAGGTTGCTCCTTTTCTGCCGATGCAGGTCACAGTCCGCGTCATCTTTTGAACGTTTAAAAAAGAACGTTTTAAGCGGAATTTTACCAGCACGGACATCATTCAGGATAGCAATGTGTTTTTGAAGGAGCTGCATAGGTCTGTTTTTATAATTAAAAAAAGGCTTTCGTTTAGAAAGCCTTTTTAATTACATGTTGTTGTAAAGCTGTTGCATTTCACTCGTCATCTGATCATAGATCGGCTTTGTAAACTGCATAAACAATTCCTGTGGCGGCGGCGGAGCAATATCCTCACCACCCATCAGGCTTTTATCCTGATCGCTGAGTGCGCGTTCATCTCCTTTATAATATCCCCACTGATTCACCCAGGTAAAGCTACCGGGCAGTCTGTCAGTACGGATGATATTACCGTTTACAGCATCCAGCAGCTGGTAGTCCAGCACACCTTTGGAGATCACGGTTGCTTTGTTTACGTACACCTTCGCTTTTACAGTAGCGTAACGTTTGATGGTTTCTTTACCCGTACTGTCTTTCACAGTAGATACGACAATCTCTTTGGACACTTCTCTTTCGGAGCGGTCTACATAAGTCTGGCCCACTACGAAATCATAAAAACGCATTTCCAGAAACTGGTCAGGTTGTATCCTGTTAGCCTGAGCAATACGTTCGTCTGTGAATTGTACGAAGCGGTTGATATTACGCTGTTGCAGGTTTTTGATCAGTATTTCTCTGAACTGATCAGCGCTGAACTGATAGTAAGGAGAACGTACATCGATCTGTCTTACAACTACATTAACGGTTCCTCTTGCGAAGGCTTCATCTCTGAGTTGTGCTGCATTGCGGTAGTTGGGAATGAGGCTCAGGGCTGCCTGAAACTCTTCAAATGCCTGTCTTGCAGCGCCTTTATCTCCCTGATCGAGGAGAGAAGCACCGCGATCATACCTTACCTGTGCCGCATTTTCCTGCGCGCCGGTAATAGCATTACGATAATCTTTAGGTTTAACGATTGCCAATGCTGCGGGACTGGCCTGTATCGCATCGTATAAGCGCTGGAGGCTACGGTATTCGTTGCGTACATACTCCCATTTCAGGGGATCGTTGGAGCTCAGCAAACCAGTGACTTTATCTTCATGAAGACGTCTGGCCTGTGCATAGGCATCCGGAAGCAGTTGTAGTGAGGTGGTGTGTGCAGGTTTCTTCTGTAGTTTTTTTACAAATACAAGAACGGCATCGTCGTACCGTCCTTTATTGTACAATTTCTCCCCGTTTTTACAGGAGAGGATAAATAGGATAGGTGCTATCAGCCACCAGAAACGGTTTTGCATATAATCGGTAGTGTATTTTTATTTCAGGAATCTTCTGATCTCCCTGTCCGTTTCGCGCTGCTTGATGCTATCCCGTTTGTCGTGCAGCTTTTTACCTTTACCCAGTCCGATTTCAATCTTAGCCAGGCTTTTGTCGGTAATAAAGATGCGAAGGGGAATGATGCTATAGCCTCTTTCCTTGATCTTGTTCTCAAGTTTTCTAAGTTCACGCTTGGTCAGCAGTAACTTACGTTCACGAAGGGGATCATGATTAGCATATGTACCGTGTGTATACTCGGATATATGCAGGCTTTTAACAAACAACTCTCCTTTGGAAAAATAGCAGAATGAATCATTGAAGCTCACGCGGCTACCGCGGATTGATTTAATTTCCGTTCCTGTCAACACCATGCCGGCAATATACTTGTCCTCTATTGCGTACTCGAAATATGCCGATCTGTTCTTGAGTTCTGCCATCGTCTGAAAAAATTAGGATCAGGAGCCGGTACTTAGGAATTGGGCTGTGCTAACAGCCGCAATTAATATATTCCGTGGATCCTGAATCAGGAAAAAAATAAAGAATTAAAATTGAGGATTAAGAACTGGGCTGTCTGGACAGGCTCAATTCATATATGCTGGCTTCTTAATTCTGTTTTGTGGTTAATAATGAATGAAGTTATATTATAAAATTAGGAATTAAGAATCAAGTGTTAAGAAAATTGCACTGGCAATAGTTCTTAATTCCCGACTCCTAATTCCTAATGTTTTCGCTTTGGTGCTTAGTTCTTAAATAACTCTAACAACAGAGCCAGACGCTGTTTCATCTCCTTACGGTCAATGATCAGATCCAGGAAACCGTGTTCCAGCAGGAACTCAGCACTCTGGAAACCTTCAGGCAGGTCTTTCTTGATAGTTTCTTTAATAACGCGCGGACCGGCGAAACCGATCAGTGCTTTAGGCTCCGCAATGTTCAGATCACCCAGCATTGCAAAGGAAGCTGTTACACCACCTGTGGTAGGATCTGTCATCAGGGAAATATAAGGCAGCTTAGCTTCTGCCAGCTGCGTCAGTTTTGCGGAAGTTTTAGCCATCTGCATCAGAGAGAAGGCACTTTCCATCATACGCGCACCACCTGACTTGGAAATAACCATCAGCGGCATCTTGTTCGCAATACAGTAATCAATGGAACGGGCGATTTTTTCACCTACCACTGAACCCATGGAACCACCGATGAAGGCGAAGTCCATACAGGCAATTACCAGGTTGTTACCCAATACCTGACCTGCACCTACGCGCATGGCATCTTTCAGACCGGATTTCTTCTGAGCCTCCACGAGTCTTGCACCGTAAGGTTTCAGGTCCTTGAATCCGAGGAAGTCTTTCGGATAGATATTACCAAACAGCTCTTCGAATTCATTGTTGTCAAATAGAATTTCGAAATACTCTGCCGAATTGATGCGATTGTGGTAATTACACTTGTCGCATACATAAAAGTGCTCTTTCAGATCTTTTACTGTAGAGGTTTTTTTGCAGCTAGGACATTTGTGCCACAATCCATCCGGCGCTTCTTTCTTCTCACTTGTAGACGTTTGAATGCCTTGTTTAATGCGCTTAAACCAGCTTGACATATTGTGCTATTAGGTTACAAAATAGTTGTGCAAGATACAAATTATATTAACTTCCAAAGTATGCGACCTGTATAATTATAATTAAAGTATCTGGCAACCAATAATTTGATTGGAAAGATATATATATAACTGCTATAATAAAAATGCATTTACAAAAAAATCCTCAGGAATGACTTCCTGAGGATTCATAATTTGTCCCGCTTCCGGAATTACGCGTTTCTGTTTACGCAATTCAGGTCAGCGAATGCTTCTTCCAGGCGCTTAACGAAGGTTTCTTCACCTTTACGCAGCCATACGCGGGGATCGTAGTATTTTTTGTTTGGCTTATCCGCACCTTCCGGGTTACCCAGCTGAGCCTGCAGATAATCTTTCTTCGCTTCGTAGAAATCATGGATACCTTCCCAGAATGCCCACTGCATGTCTGTATCAAGGTTCATTTTGATTACACCATAACCCAGAGATTCTGCGATCTGATGTTTAGGAGAACCGGAACCACCATGGAATACATAGTAGATTGGTTTTGGAGCAGTACCCAGTTTCTGCTGTACAAATTCCTGGCTGTTGTGCAGGATCACAGGACGCAGTTCAACGTTACCCGGGCTATAAACACCGTGTACGTTACCGAAAGCAGCTGCAACAGTGAAACGGCTACCTACTTTGGACAGGTTTTCGTAAGCATAGAATACTTCTTCTGGCTGTGTATACAGCTTGTCGTTTTCAACACCTGAGTTGTCAACGCCATCTTCTTCACCACCAGTTACGCCCAGTTCGATTTCGATGGACATACCCAGTTTGTTCATTCTTTCGAAATATTTAACGGAAGTCTCGATATTCTCGTGAATTGGCTCTTCGGAAAGGTCCAGCATGTGGGAACTGAACAGTGGCTGACCAGTCTGTTTCATGAATACTTCACCCGCATCCAGCAAACCGTCGATCCATGGTAACCATTTTTTAGCAGCGTGGTCAGTGTGCAATACTACTGGTACGCCGTAGTATTTAGCTACTTCGTGTACGTGTTTTGCACCAGAGATCGCGCCCGCAATATTTGCCTGCAGCTTGTCATTCGGCATTCCCTTACCGGCAAAGAACTGTGCACCGCCATTGGAGAACTGAATAATAACAGGTGAATTTACTTTGGCAGCGGTTTCCAGTACTGCGTTTACGGAATTGGTACCCACCACGTTAACGGCAGGCATTGCGAATGCATTACTCTTGGCATCATTGTACAGCGCTTCCAGCTCTTCGCCGAATAACACGCCAGCTCTGTATTTTCCCATAGCTTTCGGATTGTTTTACATTTAAGGATGGCAAATATAAGTACTAAAGATTAACTATTATAGCACAATTACGAATTATCAATAACGAATTACGAATTAAAATGGCATTTTTCTCGTAATTTTTTATTATTTATTGACAATTATACAATAGTTTCCATAATTCCTGCAGATATCCTGCGGCCTTCCCGAGCCGGCTCCCATACCACGAAAACATCTCCCCATCCACCAGCATGATACGCGCTCCGGGTACCAGCTCCGCCAGTTCCGCAATATGTTTCTCTTTAAAAGGATAGGGCTCCGACGACAATAATATTACCTGACAACCGGATGATAATAGACTCCCGGCATCCACTTCCGGATACCGTGGATTTCCCGCAAATACATTTTCCAGTCCGCAATACTCCGTCATGATATGATGTATAAACGTATCTCCCCCGGCAACCATCCATGGATCCCGCCAGATAAAATAGGCTGTCCGCAGTTTTTTTGAATGGGCTGTATTTTTTAGTAAGTCGCTGAATCTGATAGAGATATCTTTGCTTATTTGCAAAGCCTGTTCATGTCTGCCGGTAATTTCCCCCACCTTTATTATCATCTCCACGGCATCTTCCATCATCTGAATATCGCTGACCCAGACCGGCACCCGTTCCATCAGATACCGGATATCAGCAGCCGTATTTTCCTCCTTGTTTGCAATCACAAGGTCCGGTTGTAAGGCCAGTATCTCTTCAAGATGTAGTTGTTTGGTGCCACCGATCCTCTGCTTTTGCCGGAACCATTGCTCCGGATGTACACAAAATTTAGTGATGCCCACCACTTCTTCATCCAGTCCGAGGTCATATAATAATTCTGTCTGCGAAGGTACAACCGATATAATGCGACGGGGCGGGAAGGGTATTACCACTTCCCGCCCCAGCTGGTCTGTATATGTCTTCATCTTCTGCATCAGCTACCCAATGCCTGAATGATGTCGTACTTCGTCACAATATGCGGTTTGCCACTTTCATCCTTGCTGATCACCGCCCCGTTTTCTTTATTGATATAGGCAGATAGCTTTTCTATCGGCATATCCATACTTACCTCCGGAAAAGCAGTCTGCATCACCTGTTTGATCTGCGCATCCTTCAGATTCGCATCATCAATCAGGCGGTTGAAAAGCCCACCTTCTGAAATCGCCCCGACGATCTCATTATTATGTAATACCGGCAAATGCTCGATATCAAATTTCTTCATCTTGATAATCGCATCACTCACTTTTTCCTCCTGACTGATCGTCACCAGCGGCTGATTACGCCGGCTGTTCACCACATCTTTCACTGTTTTCACGTCAAGGAAACCACGCTCCATCATCCACTGATCATTATATACCTTACCTACATAACGGCTGCCGTGGTCATGGAAAATAACCACAACCACATCTGTAGGTTTCAGGCGGCTCTTTAATTGTATCAGCCCCGACAAGGCAGAACCTGCGGAGTAACCGACAAAGATGCCTTCCTCTTTTGTAATACGGCGGGCCATCACAGCACCATCCTTATCCGTCACCTTTTCAAAATGATCGATCAGGCTCATATCATAGTTCTGTGGCACGAAATCTTCCCCGATACCCTCCGTGATGTAAGGATATACTTCACTCATATCGAGTTCGCCGGTTTCGTGGTATTTCTTCAGCAATGAACCATAACTGTCTATGGCCCAAACCTGTATATCCGGATTTTTCTCTTTCAGGAATTTGCCCGCACCGGTAATGGTACCACCTGTACCGGTAGCTACCACCAGATGGGTGATCTTACCGTCTGTCTGATCCCAGATCTCCGGACCGGTCTGCTCATAATGCGCATCGCGGTTAGCCAGATTGTCGTACTGGTTTACGTAAAATGAATTCGGGATCTCGGTGGACAGTCTGCGGGACACAGAATAATAAGAACGCGGATCATCCGGTTCTACATTCGTCGGACAAACGATCACCTCAGCGCCAACGGCTTTCAGGATGTCTACTTTTTCCTTCGACTGTTTATCTGTTGTCGTAAAAATACATTTGTACCCTTTTATCACGGCTGCCAGTGCCAGCCCCATGCCGGTATTACCAGAGGTGCCTTCGATAATGGTGCCGCCGGGTTTCAGCAGGCCTTGCTTTTCTGCTTCTTCTACCATTTTTACGGCCATGCGGTCTTTAATAGAGTTACCGGGGTTAAAGAACTCAACTTTCGCGAATACCGGGCATGGGAGGCCGGCTGTCACGCGGTGCAGTTTCACAAGTGGAGTGTTGCCGATCGTTTCGAGGATGCTGTTGCAAAATTTCATATAGATCTTGTTGGACAGTAGCGAATGTAAGGAATTTCCCTTTTTCAGGATCGGGAGAGGCATCCTTCCGGAGGGATCGCTCCGGCGGAGATGTCCCGTATATGCGTCGTATATACGCCCTGTATGCGTCATGTCAGAAATATTTTTTACCAGTAGGAATGCTGCTCCGGGAAGGTCGTTTTCTGACTACATAATATCGTCTTTATCTTATTGATAATCAATATTTGAGCCGTAGATGTCCCGTAGATAAGCCGTATATAAGCCATACCTATAGGAATGACTTATATACGGCTTATCTACGGGGTATCTACGGCTTATCCCCGGGTTACCTTTTATACACAATCGGTATTAATAGCCGAAGGACCAAAACCCGAAACCAATCCCCGAAGGTTTCTGACAGAGGAACAACCTAATACCTATTATACTATCTTTGCATGTCATGAGTCAGCGGATATTTATTACCGGTATAGGGACCGGGGTAGGGAAAACAGTGACCTCCGCCTGCGTAGTGGAAGCGCTACAGGCAGATTACTGGAAACCGATACAGAGTGGGTTATCAGAAGGGACGGATACTGATACGGTGAAAAGTCTGATATCCAATCCTGTGACGGTTTGTCACCCGGAAGCATATCGTCTGGAAGCCCCGGCTTCGCCACATCTTGCGGCAAGACTGGAAAACATTCAGATTGATGTGGCACAGGTGGTCGCACAGGTAGGGGGAATACAGCCTTCCGGACGACCTTTGGTGATTGAAGGCGCCGGCGGACTGATGGTACCGTTGACAGAGCAGCTCTTTACTATCGACTTTATAGCGCAACTAAAAGCCAGCGTCATTATCGTGAGCCAGAATTATCTGGGGAGTATCAACCACGCATTATTGACCGCACAGGTACTGAAACAACGTGGTATCCCTGTTTTGGGGTGGATTTTCAGCGGAGCATATCATACCAATGAAACGGAAGTTGTAGAATGGAGCGGTTACCCGCTATTGGGAAGGATCCCTCACACTGCGCTGGTTGACAGGGCATTTGTGAAGGAACAGGCAGAAAAGTTATCTTTGGGGCAATTCTGATCCACTTGTTAACAAAAAAGGATATACGAAAGGAATACCTGGAAAAACGTTTGAACCTTCCGGACGATGTGATTGCCACCCTTAACCGGGAGTTACTGCACCAATGCCGGCTGCTGGATTACAGCAATTTCAGCATGGCACACATTTTTCTTCCCATCACTGAAAAGAAAGAAGCGGACACGCACGCACTGGTGGACTGGGCCAGAGAGGCATATCCTGCATTACAATGGGCATTGTCCAGGTCGGATATGCGTAATGCAACGATGGAACACTTTCTCTGGAAACCGGATACCGTGCTGGTAAAAAACGCTTACGGGATACCCGAACCTGCCGGAGGCATTACATTGCTGCCTGCCGAAATGGACCTGGTATTCGTTCCTATGCTCGCTTTCGATAAAAAAGGACAGCGGGTCGGATACGGAAAAGGGATGTATGACCGTTTCCTGAAACAATGTTCGCCAACAGTAACCACTATCGGCCTGTCATTGTTCGAACCGGTAGAGGCGATCGCCGACGCAGGCGAAAACGACGTGCCTTTGGATATGGTCGTAACGCCGCAAACAATTTACTATTTCAAAAAGAGCTAAAATGCTGAAACACCTGAAAGTCTTATTATACCCTTTCTCACTGCTCTATGGTCTGGTAATGTGGGTACGTAACCGCTTGTACGACAGTAATATGCTGACGGCAGTAGAGTTTGATCTGCCCGTAATAGCCGTAGGCAATTTATCGGTAGGTGGTACGGGGAAGACGCCTCATGTGGAGTACCTCATTAAGCTATTGAAAGATAATCATCAGGTAGCCACCTTAAGCCGGGGATATAACCGGCGTACCAGTGGGTATCTGCTGGCTGATCACGCCAGCACCGCCGCTCAGCTGGGAGATGAACCGATGCAGTTCCATCAGAAGTTTCCCGAAATAGCTGTCTGCGTAGGGGAAGAACGTATGCTGGCCATACCCCAGCTGCTGGGAGAACGTCCCGAAACACAGGTGATATTGCTGGATGATGCTTTCCAGCACCGTTCTGTAAAACCGGGTCAGAATATCCTGATCACCGAATACGGACGCCGTTTCACCAAAGACCATGTAGTTCCTTTCGGTCGCCTGCGCGAAGGCCGTAAGGGCTATGAAAGGGCCAATTGTATCATTGTGTCCAAGTGTCCGCCACAACTGTCTGACACCGAAAAAGCCGCCATCCGGCAGGAGATTGCTCCTCTGCCGCATCAGCAACTGTTTTTTACTTCTCTGACCTATGGCGACTTATATGATATGTTCAGTGGCACACCGGTAACAGCTCCTGCTGATACCACCGTACTGCTTGTTTGTGGTATCGCAAGACCAGAGCCGCTTTTACAGCGATTAAAAGAAACCTGTAAAAGCGTATTTCTGCTCTCTTTTCCGGATCATTACTACTATTCCGTCCCTGATCTGGAGAAAATACACCGGGAACTGGAGAACCTGCCCGGTAGCAATAAACTGGTGGTAACAACCGAAAAAGACGCCGTCAGACTACAACTGCTGTCAGAACAGCTGCGTCCTTTGAATTTACCCATCGCCGTTATGCCGGTGGAAATATCTTTCCTGTTCGGGGAAGGAGATTCATTTAATAATTATATTTTTACTTACGTGGATCAGTTTGGAAGTAACCATGATTAAACGTTACGAGAATGACAAAAAAGAAAAAACCTCAAAAACACAGTAGCCAGAAGAAAACCTTCAGGGGGACTGTTCAGATAACCCGCTCCGGGATGTCCTTTGTAATTATAGAAGGACAGGAGAAGGATGTAATGGTCCGCCAGAAAAATCTCAACACCGCCCTCGATGGAGATGAAGTGCTTGTCGATGTGATCAAACAGGGCAAGAATGAAGGCCGTATGGAAGGTGTGATAACGGAGATCATTAAACGTAAAAAGATCGAATTCACCGGCAGTCTGCAGGTTAATAAAGGCTTTGCCTTCCTGATACCGGAAAAAGGGCTGTTCATGCCTGATATATATATCCCTGCCAATTCCCTGAAAGATGCGAAGAACGGCGATAAAGCCGTCGTTCGTGTAGTGGCCTGGGGCGAAAAGACCCGCAAGCCGGTAGGGGAAGTCGTGGAAGTGCTGGATGCCAGCAATACCAACGATCTGGCTATGAAAGAGATCCTGATCGAAAGCGGATTCCCGCTCAGCTTCCCGGATGAAGTGCTGAAAGAACTGAATCAGATTCAGGAGAACATCGATGCGGAAGAAGTGAAGAAAAGGAAAGACTTCCGCAAGGTCCTCACTTTTACTATTGACCCGGTAGATGCGAAGGACTTTGATGATGCCATCTCTATCCGTAAACTGCGTGGTAACTGGTACGAAGTAGGGGTGCATATCGCTGACGTCAGCCATTATGTACAGCCGGATACCGCGCTTGATAAAGAGGCCGATAAACGTGCGACCTCCGTATACCTGCCAGACCGCGTATTGCCGATGCTGCCGGAAAAGATCTCCAATGAGCTTTGTTCCCTGCGTCCGCATGAAGATAAACTGACTTTCTCCGCTGTCTTCAAGATGAACGAGAAAGGAGAGATCAAAGAAAACTGGATTGGCCGTACCGTGATCCATTCCGATCACCGTTTTACGTACGAACAGGTACAGGAAGTCATCGAAACAGGAGAGGGCCCTTACAAGGATGAGGTCCTCTTGCTCAATAAGATCTCCCAGACCCTGCGTAAGCTGCGTTTTGAGAATGGTGCGATCAATTTCTCTTCACAGGAGGTCCGTTTCCAGCTGGACGAAAACGCGAAGCCGATAGGCATCGTGATCAAGGAAAGCAAAGAGGCGCATCAGCTGATTGAAGAACTGATGTTGCTCGCTAACAGGACCGTGGCGGAATACGTATACAATATCCGTATCGGTACCAACCAGCATGTACCATTCCCATATCGTGTACACGATACGCCGGATGAGGAAAAACTGAAAATGTTCTCCGCCTTTGCCCGCAAGTTCGGTCACAAACTGGAAGTCGATAATCTCGAGAAACTGGCCCGCTCTTTCAATGAAATGTTGCAGCTGGCGCATGGTAAACCGGAACAGCATGTACTGGAGACCCTCGGTATCCGTACAATGGCGAAAGCCGCTTATACGACAGACGATATCGGTCACTACGGACTGGGCTTCGAACATTATTGTCACTTTACCTCACCGATCCGCCGTTATCCGGACGTACTGGTACATCGTGTGCTGCAGCAGTGCCTGTCCCACGATATCCATCCGGACAAACAGATGGAAAAGAAATGTAAGCACTCCTCCGAAATGGAACGTAAGGCCATGGAAGCAGAAAGAGCGGCTAACAAATACAAACAGGTGGAATACATGCAACAGTACATCGGAGAAGAATTCGATGGGGTAGTGAGTGGTGTGGCACACTTTGGTTTCTGGGTGGAAACAGTAGATACCAAATGTGAAGGTCTGGTAAGCATCCACAGCATGAGCACCAAAGACGAGTTCGTATACGATGAGAATGAATATTCACTGGTGGGATCCTTCACCGGCAAAAAGATCCGTATAGGTGATAAAGTGAGGATACAGGTAGTCGCTGCCAATCTGGTGAAACGCCAGCTGGACTACGACCTTGTAGAGCCGGAAGGCAGTGTTGCTGATGTATTCGCTGGCGGAAGAGTAAGGTCTTCCCGTAAACCGGCTACAGATAAGAAATCATCAAGGGCGCCAAAAGGCAAAAAGAAAGAAACTACTTCGAAGAAGAAACCGGCATCCGGAAAGAAGCCGGGTTCCTCTTCCCGTAAAAAGTCATAATTTATATAACTTAGAGCCGTTTATAGATATCACACCATGCATTCATTCAAAGACTTAACCATTCAGTTTGGAGAACATTTCAGCAAGGAACATTTCCCGAAGGAGCCAAAGAAACTCTATGACGCTGCCAGTCATATCTTAAATATAGGAGGCAAGCGCATAAGACCGATATTGTCTATTATGGGAAATGAACTGTTTGACGAGATCCACCCGGATGCTTTTCATGTCGGTACCGCCGTTGAACTGTTCCATAACTTTACTCTGGTGCATGACGATATCATGGACAAAGCGCCACTGCGCCGTAATCAGCCTACCGTGCATACCCTGTACGGGGATACCGCTGCTATTCTGGCCGGAGACGTGATGCTGATCAAGGTATATGAGTACCTGAACAAAGTACAGCCACATTACAAACAGAAGCTGATCACCGCATTTAACAAGGCAGCTATTGAAGTATGTGAGGGACAGCAGATCGATATGGACTTCGAAGAAATGGAGCCGGAACAGGTGAAATACGACGATTATGTGAAGATGATCGCACTGAAGACCTCCGTATTGCTGGCTGCAAGTCTGCAGATGGGCGCTATCATCGGTGGTGGCAGCGATTACAATCAGCGGCATATTTACGAGTTCGGCAAAAACATAGGGATTGCCTTCCAGATTCAGGATGATTATCTGGATGCCTTCGGTGATCCGGAGAAATTCGGTAAACAACAGGGTGGAGATATACTGGTCAATAAAAAGACATTCCTGTTGCTGAAAGCGCTGGAACTTTGTAATCCGGCACAACATCAGAAACTGAAGGAGTTACTGGCGACCAGTCCGGATGATAAAGTGAATCAGGTATTGGAATTATTCCATGATTGTAAAGTAGATGCCTGGGCGGAAAAGGAGAAAGACCGTTTTCAACAGCTGGCATTTGAACATCTGGAAAGCATAGCGGTGCTTTCTTCGAGGAAGGGACCGTTGATTGAGCTGGCGAATTTCCTGTTGAACCGCGAACACTAGCAGTTAATTATTCATAGTAATATTATTGCAGATAAAGAGGCTGTCCGTCATAAACGGATGGCCTTTTGCTTTTTTAGCCGTTTATATACAATGTTTTTTGTCCGCAACAGCGTTTTTTATAATCAAAAAGCGGGTGAAAGTTTGCTTATCGGCTAATTTATATATATTCGCGCATTAGCTAAACCTGAACCTAATTACCGGATGTCCAAATCGCTTTTTCGTAAGAAATCTATTATCAGTATACTCAAAGATGCTCAAGATGGTTTAACGGATGCGCATGGAGGGGGAGAACTCAACAAGGTATTAAAGGTGAAGGACCTTACTGCGCTGGGCATTGCAGCCGTTATCGGTGCAGGGATCTTCTCTACGATCGGTGAGGCATCTTTTCATGGTGGCCCCGGTGTTTCCTTATTATTTATTATTACTGCTGTTACCTGCGGATTTTCTGCGCTCTGTTATGCGGAGTTTGCATCCCGCGTACCGGTATCGGGCAGTGCATATACTTATTCTTATGTCACGTTCGGAGAAATAGCCGCCTGGATTATAGGTTGGTCATTGATCCTTGAATATGCCATTGGTAATATTGCGGTTGCTATTTCATGGAGCGGGTACTTCAATAACCTGCTGGCAGGGGTAGGAAAAGGGCTGGGTGTCAACCTGTCTTTTCCGGAGTGGCTGACAAGCAATTATGATAGTGCGTCCCCTGAGTTGTATGCTGCTGCGCCGCATATATTCGGACTGCCGGTGATTTTGAACCTGCCGGCCTTTATCATTGTGGTACTGGTGACGTATCTGGCATTTGTAGGTATCAGAGAGAGCAAACGCAGCGCGAATTTCATGGTAGGACTGAAGATACTGGTGATACTCTTTGTAATTATTGTGGGTGCTTTCTTTGTCAACACTGACAACTGGACGCCATTTATGCCAAATGGATTTTCAGGTGTCCTGAAGGGTGTATCTGCAGTGTTCTTTGCTTATATAGGCTTTGATGCGATCAGTACGACAGCCGAGGAGTGTGCAAATCCACAGAGGGACCTGCCCAAAGGGATGATCTACTCACTGGTGATCTGTACAGTATTATATATTCTGATTGCCTTTGTACTGACAGGTATGGTGTCATATACACAGCTGAAAGTGGAAGATCCGCTGGCATTTGTGTTTAATGCGGTAAACCTGCCGAAAGTAAGTTTTCTGATCTCCGTGAGTGCCGTTGTAGCAACGACGAGTGTGTTGCTGGTATTCCAGATCGGACAACCACGTATCTGGATGAGTATGAGTCGTGATGGTCTGTTGCCAAAGCGTTTCAGTATCATCCATCCGAAGTTTAAGACACCTTCTTTTGCAACGATCGTAACAGGTTTTCTGGTAGGTATACCTGCTTTGTTCCTTAACCTGACGGTAGTAACTGATCTGACCAGTATCGGTACTTTATTTGCCTTTATCCTTGTATGTGGTGGTGTACTGTTGCTGCCCAAACAGGAGAAAGATCCGCATTCAAAACGTTTCAGACTGCCGTATATCAATGGTCAGTTTATTGTACCGGCGATCATTCTCATTTTTGCATACATTTTCCGCAATGAACTGCCACAACGTTTTTCTTTTGCAGGTGGCTGGGATGTGTGGAAACATAATATTCCTTTCTTCTTCTTTGTGGTAGCTGCGCTGATATTTGCGTTCCTTTCTATCCGCCACAAATTGTCACTGATTCCTGTTTTAGGACTGCTGAGCTGTTTCTATCTGATGACCGAGATCGGTTTCAGAAACTGGGTGGTGTTTTCCATCTGGCTGCTGATCGGTCTGGTGATTTACTTCGGTTACGGTTTCAGAAGGAGTAAGCTGGCACAAGCATAAGCATATCAATATTTTAGGAGATAGTTGCTTCCGTCATACAGACTATTGCTTTAGTCAACTTTATTTCGTATATTCGGTTAGCTCTTTGATCTTAAAATCATGTTTTATGAATCTACTACAACGAATAGACCGTTGGGGCGAGACGCATCATCCGCGTTGGCTGGATGCTATACGTGTGCTCCTTGGAGTCTTTTTATTCTACAAAGGGGTGGTTTTCATACAAAATATCGATGTTCTTAAAGCTGTGATCAACGAAAATCCGGTCCTCACAGTAATGTCGTTCTGGCTTGCTCACTACATTGTCTTTGCTCATCTGGCTGGAGGAGTACTTATCATTTTCGGTTTACTTACACGTGTGGCGATCCTTGCCAACATTCCCGTCTTAATCGGTGCCATCTTTTTTGTACATACCTCTACGGGGTTATTTAGTGTACATGGTGAAGCCGGCCTTTCTATCCTTGTTCTGCTGTTACTTGTCTTCTTCCTTGTGGAGGGCAGCGGCCCCATTTCGTTTGACGAATATATGCGCCGTCACCCGGCATGAGTATCAATTAAGAATTAGGAATTAAACATCAGGAATCCGGTTATATCAGGTGTTTACGGTGAATGAGATGTCACACCGTGAACGTATACTGCTATGTAGATAATAGTCAGCTGATAACCATTTGCTTAGTCACTCCTGATATCCATCCGTTGTGCATGGATCAATGATCCGATGCGCGGTTATGATATTGTCTGTTTCAAAGTTGCTTTAAAGCACTTTTTACCCCAATTCCTAATTCTTAATTCTAATTCCTAATTGATAGTTATCTTTGCTATTCGCGATGTGGACTGCTTTTTCACAACAGTTCCATAAAATTTGTATGACCATCGCGGCATTGCAAGTATGAAGTTTGAGATTGGTGATAAGATATTACTCCTGCATTCCAAAGAGGAGGGGACAGTCGTAGACATTATCAATAATGATATGGTAATGGTAGAAGTGGGAAAGGTGACTTTTCCTGTATACCTCGACCAGATCGATTTCCCGTATTTTCATCGCTTTACGAATCCGAAGCCGGCTCCGCCTCCACCACAACAGCGGATCCAGGGTTATGATATTAAGCCGGAAAAAAAGAAATACGAAGATAATATCCGTATGAGCAGAGGTATGTTCCTTTCAATCCTGCCGGTATTCCGTCTGGATGCCTATGAAGAGCATGTACAATCCCTGAAGTTTCATCTGCTCAATGAGACGAACGAGGCTTACCGTTTTAATTTTCAGGTATGGCTGCGCAATAGCATGGAATTGGAGATCCGTAATGAGATCCAGCCTTTCGGCAATTTCTACCTTTCCGATCTGATGTTTGAGTCGCTGAATGACAGTCCGCGGCTGGAATTTGTGTTTTTCCCAAAAGAGAAAAACGATAAACTGGCATCTTCCTTCCCGAAAACGTGGAAGCCAAAGGCTAAACAGCTGTTCCTGCAGTTGTCTGAGTTACAGGCCAGAAGAGATGCTACATTGACGCAGGTGCTTTTTGAAAAGTATCCGGAGAAGAGCAAGAATGACAAGCCTTACTTTGATCCATCCAGTGTTGGTGCATTTGCAGCGGGTAACAGTGGCAGCGGACAACCAGTACAGGTGCAGCCGGAAGCGCCCCAGCAACCGAAGTATGAACTTGACCTGCATATTGAACAACTGGTAAAGGAATGGAAGGGACTGAAGAACATTGAGATCCTTGCCATACAGTTGAACGAGTTCGTCCATTACATGGAACTGGCTATCGCACATCACCAGCATAGCATGATCGTGATTCATGGGGTCGGAAAAGGCAAACTGAAGGATGAAATACATGCCATTCTCAGGGAAACACCCGGGGTAGAAAGGTTTGTTAACGAATATCATCCCCGCTATGGCTATGGTGCTACGGAGATATTTTTCCGGCACTAGGCATATGCCAGGTTTTCTATTACATTTGCAGAAACTACAAACCGTGCTATCGCTTCTGCCGAAAGGCAGATGAGGAAAGTCCGGACAACATAGAGTAACGCACCACCTAACGGGTGGGGCTGCTTTTTTCTCCGTCAAAAGAGAGGAAAGCGGTACAGACAGTGCCACAGAAAATTACCGCCTGTTGTCTGCGTAAGCAGCGCAGGTAAGGGTGAAAATGTGGGGTAAGAGCCCACGTTCTGGTATGGCAACATATTGGGAGGGTAAACCTTGCGTGTTGAAATGCCATGTATACGGTCGCTTAGGGCTACTCGTCCGATGACCGAGGGTAGGCAGATACAGGTGCCGTGTGAACGGTATCGAAGATAAATGATAGCGTCTCCTGCAAAGGAGAACAGAATCCGGCTTATAGGTTTGTAGTTTTTGTTTTTATACATTGCTGTGCTTATCAACCAGAAGAAACAACCCTGAAGACATAACCCGAATTATATACCTTTTATGAAACAACAAGAAGAAAGAAACTGGGCACTCGCCATGCACCTCGCTGGTATCGCCGGTATGATGTTCATTCCACCTGCAGGCAATATCATTGCACCATTGGTATTGTGGCTGATCAAGCGTAATGAATCCGAGTTCCTGAGTGAAACCGGTAAAGAAGCGCTGAACTTTCAGATCACCCTGAGCATCATCAACGTAGGGCTCAATGTACTAGGTATGATCAACCACTGGGAGTGGAGCTGGGGCAGACCCGGATTCAACTACTATTACTGGGATTTCAAACAGTTCTCCCTGTTTCATGGGACGAGAGGGGTTGTGTTTGTAGTGAATATTGTGTTTTCAGCGATTGCAGCATCAAAAGCGAGTAACGGAATATTCTATAAGTATCCGTTGAGCTGGAGATTAGTAAAATAAAAGTGTTTTAAAATAAGAAAGGGGTGTCTGATCAACTCAGACACCCCTTTCTTATTTTATGAATGATTAGCCTTTTTTAATAGACTCCATCTTTGCTTTCTTCTTTTTCTTTGGATTGGTACCCTTTTCGGTATCGATGGTATCCGCCAGTTTCAATGCTTCATAAGCATTCACTAATCCACCGGAGATAGACAGATCTGAGAAAGGTACTTTGGTATCACCGGCACCCGGTTTATTTACCTCGGTAGTGCCATCCGGTAACGGCGTAGCAGATTTTACGAGGATATATTTCAGCTGCTGCGCAGTCAGGTTTGGATGATAAGCCAGTACCAGTGCTGCCACACCTGCAACAACAGGGGCTGCCATACTGGTTCCGCTGGCGGCGCCATATTTATTACCACCGGGAACTGTCGAGTAGATCTGTACACCCGGTGCGAAAATATCTACATTCTTCTTACCGTAGTTAGAGAAGCTGGCTACTTTGCTGTTGCCTCTGCCATTGCCGCTTGCACCAACAGTAATGTAGTTATTTGCTCTCGGAGAATGATCTGCGAAATCAGGATTCGGGAAGTTGTCAACAACATCATTGTCACTGCCATCGTTACCCGCAGCATGTATCAGTAATACGCCTTTTTCTTCTGCATATTTAACCGCAGCATCTACCCAGTCTTTGTGAGGGGAGAAGCCTTTACCAAAACTCATATTCACAACACGCGCACCATTGTCAACCGCATAACGGATAGCCAGTGCCACATCTTTATCACGTTCATCCCCGTCAGGAACCGCTTTCACCATCATGATGCGTACGTTATCATTGATACCATCCATACCAACACCATTGCCTCTTACAGCTGCGATGATACCGGAAACGTGTGTACCATGGAAACCAAATTGTCCCATCACATCACTGTTACCGTAGTATTTATCATTGATATCGTTGATGTTATCACCGATAATGTCTGCACGTTTATCCGCCGGACCTTCACTTTCAGCTGCTTCCGCTTTATGTTTCAGATCAGCGAGGTATTCATCAAACTCAGATTTCAGTTCGGAGTAGCTGATATTTTCTTCTCCGGTGTTCTGGAAGATGCGCTGCATGAACTTCTTGGCAACCATTACATCTGCGTCAGCAGTCTGAATGCTGTCCAGTTTTGCGGCTGTGAAATCATTCTGCTTCAGATAACCTGTCAGCAGTGTTTCGCATTTACGCAGACTTTCCTGCAGTTTCAGCATGGTCTTATAAGTCACCTTTGCTTCGTTGGCAGAAGGTTTCACTACTTTACCCTGCAGTTTCTGCCAGTAGAGGTACTCTTTGGATTGTTTATCCAGCACAGAGTCCGGATTTCCATAAAGGTTCTTATACCGGTAGTATTCGCGGGTAGCTTCATCGGAATCCTCCTTTACGCTGCGACCGTCTTTACCGCCGAGAAAGTTCCAGCCATGGACATCGTCCACGTAGCCGTTTTTATCGTCGTCAATACCGTTGCCGGGGATTTCTTTTGGATTAACCCAAAGGATGGATTTAAGATCTTCATGCAGGGTGTCGATACCTGAATCGATCACCGCAACCAGTACAGGGGTGCTTTTTTTATCTTTTAGTAACTCGTTGTAGGCCTTCTCAACGCCGGTACCGAATACACTATCCTGCGCATAATTCAGTAAGTGCCAGTTTCGCGGGATCGCTGTGGTTTGGGCATAAGTCGGGTTAGCGGTCAGAGCAGCCATCAACACAACACCAGCCATGACTGCCATAGCTTTATTAGATTTCATCAGTCTGTTTTTTTCTCAATAAACTTTACAAATCAAAAACCAAATTAGGTTAAAGGTATGCAAAATGTCAGGGATCGGGTTATCTAAAGTGATGAACGACAGAAACAACGTGCCAGCAGCTAATGAACGGGATAGTCGTCCGCGTATGTGTGACAATAGCTTAAAAGTACCTGTAATTTAGTTCAGTCACCTATTTACTGTTAATTTAACAATTAAAGGAATATGAGAGAAATTTTTCAGGGAGAAAGTGGACGCCTGTTGCCACGAAAGTCGCTACTGTATTGATATCAGCAATTCATTTTGCCGTTCGTCAAAAAAAATTTGCAAATACCACAAAAGTAGAATATGAATTTCCGGAAAAAAGTGTAATATTTAGAGCTGGAAGAGTACTTGATAACTTTCTATTAGTTAGTCAAGACTATTCTCATAAGCATGGTTTCCGTTTAACGAAAAAGCGAGGTTCTCTAACCTCGCTATTCTTTTGATCTACGTTGTCACTCACATGCAATTGTGAATATGCTAAATAATATTAGTTTAAAAGTTATCCGCATATTAAACGGAAGAGTAATGAGGAAATTGTGTTTACAATCAGAAATTACCGGTCTGCAATCAGCAATGAAATACTCCGGAGATTGATCTGTCAACAGATAACATATTGATTAGTTGAATCTTATTATCATAAAAGCGCGGGCGTCCACAATTGTGGACGCCCGCGCTTTTATGATATCTTTAACAGTAAACGCTGCCTGCAGGAGCCTGTTTGCTGACGGCTGACTGAAATTTGGTTACAGGTCAAACTTGATCCCCTGTGCCAGTGGTAAATGCGTCGAATAGTTAATCGTATTGGTTTGCCTGCGCATGTATGCTCTCCACGCATCAGAACCACTCTCTCTGCCACCACCTGTTTCCTTTTCACCTCCAAATGCACCACCGATTTCCGCACCGGAAGTACCGATGTTTACATTGGCGATACCACAATCAGATCCTGCCTGAGAAAGGAATAATTCCGCTTCACGCAGGTTGAGTGTCATGATAGCAGAAGATAGTCCCTGTGGCACGTCGTTCTGCATCGCGATTGCGTCTTCCAGCTTGCTGTATTTCATGACATACAGCACAGGCGCAAAGGTCTCATGCTGCACAATAGGGTAGGCGTTCTCTACAGCCGCAATACAAGGCTTTACATAACATCCGGAGCTATATGCATCGCCGGATAATACGCCACCTTCCACAAGGAAACTACCGCCTTGTGCCTTTACTTTTTCGATAGTATCGAGATAGAGACTGACAGCATCTTTGTCGATCAGCGGACCAACATGATTGTGCTCATCCAGAGGATTACCAATACGCAACTGCTGATAAGCTTTTGCCAGTTTCTGTGTAAATGCATCATATACACTTTCATGGATGATGAGTCTGCGGGTGCTGGTACAACGTTGTCCGGCAGTACCAACCGCACCGAATACACAACCGATGAGCGACATATCCAGATCCGCATCTGCTGTAATGATAATCGCATTGTTACCACCCAGTTCCAGCAAAGAACGACCCAGACGGGCGCCCACCACACTACCTACTGCTTTACCCATGCGCGTAGATCCGGTAGCTGATACCAATGGTATACGTGTATCCGCAGCGATCCATTCTCCGGTATCACGACCACCAGCTACGAGACAGCAAACACCTTCCGGAACATTATTCGTTTTGAGTACATCCTGTATAATGTGCTGACAGGCGATGGCAGACAAAGGCGTTTTTTCTGATGGTTTCCAGACGCACACATCGCCGCATATCCATGCAAGCATCGCATTCCAGCTCCATACTGCGACTGGGAAGTTAAAGGCCGAAATAATGCCTGTAATGCCCAAAGGATGCCATTGCTCATACATTCTGTGACCGGGACGCTCCGAGTGCATGGTTAGCCCGTGTAACTGACGGGAGAGGCCTACTGCAAAGTCGCAGATATCGATCATTTCCTGTACTTCACCGTATCCTTCCTGCAGGCTTTTACCCATCTCATAAGAAACCAGTTTACCAAGTGCTTCTTTGTTTTGCCGGAGTGCTTCGCCAACCTGGCGCACTATTTCACCTCTACGGGGAGCCGGCCATAAACGCCATTCTTTGAAGGCTGCCTGAGCGGTAGCGATGACCGTATCATAGTCTTCACGGCTGGCTGTTTTTACGGTAGCAATGTGTTGTCCATCGACAGGAGAAGATGCGTCAATCACGGCGCCTTTCGCATCCAGCCAGTTGATACCTGTGCTGACACCACTATTCACATTGCCGATCTGTAACTGTTGCAGAATGTCCTGTATCATGCGTATGCTGTTTTTATTGTTTTGATGTACACCAATAGATCAGGCTATTGATAATGAGCTATATAAGATTAACAAAATAACTAGGCCGGACAGGATACTGACCGGCCTTAACTGATTATTTATTCGTTTGTGAACTGTATGTACTTTCGAAAATACGGTCTGCATTGCCTGCCTCAAATCCTTCCCTGCGTTTTTCGCGGGTGATCTGATCGGCCGGAAGATGGGCGAACTCCGGTAGTACCCTGCGTTCGGCAAATTCCACATAAGAGCCTGCAATCTTCTGCACTTCATTATTGGCAAAGGTAGCCGGAATCATTTTGGCGACTGTACTGCTTTGCAACAGGAGGTGATCCGGACTTTCCTTGATCTTACCGCCGGAGTCATTCAGCGTAAATCCTTCTTTTTCGAGGAATTTATTGAAGTCGGCCACCGTGTTATAACCCGGCGGCAGGTTTTGTAAACTGATCGTGAAATGGTTCAGGTAATAACGGTTATAGATCACCCATGCTGCATATTCACTCTCCGCTGCCAGCTTTTGGTAGTCTTCCAAAGTAGGCGTGCGCCAGAGAGCACTGTGCAGGAAGGCGTCCACTGCCGGTCCGTCATTCAGGTCCAGATTGCTGACAGGATCTACCAGTACTTCTTTGGTGTAGCTGGTGATGATCTGTTGCGCTTCCGGACTAAGATCCTTCACCCGTAATTCACTGATGAAAATGCGGGGAAAGTGGGGGGCAGGAGGCGCATACCAGTATGCGTCCAGCTTCTTTGCCTTAAAGTGATACGCATCTCTTCTGGTGTAACCGTAGTGGAGGAAGATCTTTTCCAGCGACTGTATCCCGAGTTCGGGTACCCCTATTGTACGGAAGGCAATATGGTCATTCTCAATGTCTTCCGGAACCTGGATCAGATTCTCAGTGATCATGGCGGCAATAATGGCGGCAACATCAGGAACACGTTCCTGATAGCGTTGCATCAGACCGCTAAGAACATAGTCTAACATAAAACGATTTTAGTATTGTTCGTTATCGTTCGGAAAGTCTTTTGCTTTCACGTCGTGGATATATTGCTGTGACGCCTTGTAAATTTCGTCATATAAATTGAGATAACGACGCAGGAAGCGGGGTTTAAAATCTTTGTTGATACCTAACATGTCATGCATCACCAGTACCTGACCGTCTACATATTTGCCGGCGCCAATGCCGATAACCGGTATCTGGAGGCTTTCAGCCACCTGTTTGGCCAACATCGCAGGGATCTTTTCCAGTACGAGGGCAAAACAGCCTGCTTCCTGTAAAAGCAGCGCGTCTTTCAACAGTTTCTGGGCTTCTGCTTCTTCGGTTGCTCTTACACTGTAGGTGCCGAATTTATTGATGGATTGAGGTGTCAATCCGAGGTGACCCATTACCGGTACACCCGCAGAAATGATACGTTTTACTGATTCGATAATTTCTTCACCGCCTTCAATTTTGATACCATGTGCGCTGGTTTCCTTCATAATACGCACGGTAGAGGCCAGTGCTTCTTTGGAATTGCCCTGATAGGTACCAAAAGGCAGGTCTACGACAACAAAACTCCGCTTGATTCCTCTTACTACAGAAGCTGCATGATAGATCATGTGATCCAGCGTGATGGGTAAGGTCGTTTCATAACCCGCCATTACGTTGGCGGCAGAATCGCCCACCAGCAGGATATCCATACCGGCATCGTCAAAGATGCGCGCCATGGAATAATCATAAGCTGTCAGCATGGAGATCTTCTCTCCATCATTTTTCATTTTCTGTAATATGTGCGTTGTGATCCGTTTAACTTCTTTGTGCGTTGACATCTGAATGACAGATTATTGATGAGAAAATGGGCGGTAAGGTAACCATTATTTATCAATTACTTGCTAATCTCAGCATACAGAGACTGGATCAGACCATCTGCAAGCCCGATCTTAGGCACAAAGATCTCTTCGGCATCTGCCCAACGCATGATATTGATGTAGATCTGCAGCGCAGGGACAATTACATCGGCGCGGTCTTCCCGCAGATTGTATAGATGGATACGTTCTTCAACGCTGAAACCGTTGAATTCTTTATAGTAGTCTTTCAGTACTTCCAGTGTAAGCGGCTTACCTTCCTTACGCTTGGAGAGCGAGAAGATCTTGTTGATATTACCACCAGAACCGATGGCCGTTACTGTACCAAGCCCCTTCACACGGGATTTGATCGTGTCTTTCATATACTGCCATTGATCATCCTTTACCTGATGTTGCATCAGGCGGATAGTGCCGATATTGAAAGATTCTTTATAGCGAAGACTGTTATTGCTGAAGATGGTGACTTCCGTACTACCTCCGCCTACATCGACATACATGTAGGAGCGGGTTTTATCCAGATTTTCTGCAATGTGACTTTCGTAGAGGAAAGAAGCTTCCTCCTGACCGGAAATGACTTTGATGTCTATACCGGTCTGTTGTCTGACATCCTGTAATATTTGTGCTGCGTTAGAAGCATCCCGCATGGCTGAGGTAGCACATGCTTTCAGGTACTTTACCTCATATACTTCCAGCAAAAGTTTGTAGGCTTTTATCGTGTTGAGCAGATGATTTGCTCTTTTCTCAGAAATCGCACCTTCGCTGAATACATCAAGACCCAGACGCAACGGTACCCTGAGAAGGTTGACTTTAGTAAAATCCATCCGGCCCTGGCTGTTAGGCGATGCTTCTGAAATAAGCAGCCTTGCAGCGTTAGACCCGATATCAATGGCAGCAAGCTTCATGGGCGCAAAAATAAAGATCAATTAGGAATTAAGAATTAAAAATTAAGAATTGGGTCAAACATAGCTGACATTCATACGAAAATGCCCTAAAGCTAAATACTGTACCAACAATACCCTGATATACACATTCAGCTTATATTGAGCATTAGCGTCACTTAATGAGGCCAATTCTTAATCCTTACTTTTTAATTCTTCATGCAGATTAACTATACTGTTTCTCATGTAAATACTTAAAGATCTCTATCTGTGACCTGATCTTCTTCCCGCTACTATCGCGTTTGTATTCGTTCTTCTGTTCATTATCCAGTATCCTTGCTTTCACATTACCGCTCAGTTGAATGGCGAGAATATCTCTCAGTTCCTGCTGTATCGCCGGATCAAAGATCGGAATGGCTACTTCTACGCGGTGGTCAAGGTTGCGCAGCATCCAATCGCAGGATGCGATGTATACTTTCTCCTGCGAATCTTTACCGAAGGAGAATACACGGGCATGCTCCAGATACTCATCAACAATGCTGACAGCAGTGATATCTTTCTTCCATTTTTTATTTTCCGTATATGCGCAACAGATACCTCTGATGATCATACTGACATCAACACCTTCTTTTGCTGCTTCATATAGTTTGCTGATCATTTCAGGATCGGAGAGAGAGTTCATTTTGATAATCATAGAACCACCTTTCTTATGACGGGCGTTCTTGATCTCTTTGTCAATCATCCGCAGGAAGAAAGGACGCATACTGTAAGGGCTTACCGGCAGGGTATTACATGCCTCCAGCAACTTGATATCATGTTTGCTGTTTTCCAGATAACTGAATATACGGTTGATGTCAGCGAGGATGTTCCGGTTAGCTGTCAGCAGACAATGGTCTCCATACACCCTTGCCGTCTTTTCATTCAGGTTACCGGTGCTGACAAAGCCGCATTGTACAGTTTTGGTACCGATACGTTTTTTGATCACACACAATTTGGCGTGTATTTTCAATCCGGGGATACCGATCAATACTTTCACACCTTCGTCTTCCAGACGGGTCTTCCATTCCAGATTATCTGCCTCATTGAAGCGCGCACGCAGTTCTAATGCGACCGTTACCTGTTTACCGTTACGCACGGCATTCACCAATGCATTCACGATCTTGGAATTTCTCGCAAGACGGTAAGCGGTAATTTTGATACTGGTCACATTCGGATCGATCGCGGCTTCCCTTAACAGGTCGATAATCGTATCGAAGGAATGGTAAGGGAAATGCAGCATCACGTCCTGCATCTGGATGACGTGCATCACACTGGATGCATTCGCAAAGAGCGGATGTATGAAGCTTTTGCGCTGCGGACTTGTTCTTTCCTTAAATACGCCGGGAGGGAAATCCATAAAGTCCTTGAAGTTATGGATACGGGCGCCGGGAATGAGGTTGTCTTTCCCGGAAAGACCGAGGCGGCGCATCAGATATTCCAGCAGCAGCGGGTCTATGTCTTTATCATAAACGAATCGTACAGGTTTCCCTTTACGACGGTCTTTCAGTCCTTTTTCAATCTGGTGAATGAGGCTGGTGGAGATATCATTATCGATATCCAGTTCAGCATCTCTGGTCACCTTGATAATATGCGCTGAGAATTTATCGAAGCCGAAGTAAGAGAAGATATGCGGTAAGCTGAAACGGATCACGTCTTCCAGCAGCATGATATCTTCCTCACCATCTTTGGATGGAAGGATGATAAAACGTGGCAGGATAGAGGTCGGGATCTCGATCAGGGCAAACTTCTGTCTGACAGAGTTATCCTGTCTGGCCAACACTACTGCGAGATAGATGGATTTATCACGCAGGAAGGGGAAGTGCTGAATACTTTCTATCATCAGGGGGATGATATTGGTACGTACTTCTTCATTGAAGTAGTTCAGGACAAACTTCTGTTGTTCTTTGTTCAGGTGTTTTTCGGTACGGATGAAGATCTTCTGTTCTTTCAGTTCATCTTCTATCCCTTCCCAGATACGGTCAAATTCCCGTTGCTGGTCAATTACCTTATCCTGAATACCATCCAGAATCTCGTCGGGGTTCTCTTCGAGGTGCATGCGGGTAGACTTGCCTACCAGCAGCATTCTTTTCAGGGTTGCAACACGTACGCGGAAGAATTCATCCAGATTGTTGGAAAAAATACCGAGAAAGCGGATACGCTCAAGGAGAGGAACGCTCTTATCGGAGGCTTCCTGCAACACCCTGGCGTTAAATGCCAACCAGCTGATGTCCCTGGCAATAATCTTTGGTTTCTTAGCTATTGGTGCTATTTTTTTGCTATTGCTTTTCTTTTCCATCACAGGATCTTGAAAATTAGTATCTATATGCTCACTATTAGACAATCGCATCGGAAAGCTGATTAACGGTTGTGATTACACTGCTAATCGCAACAATACATATTTTGAATAACATCGTATGTTAAATTTCCGCTGTCTTTTCTTAAAGATAAGGATTTCTGCTGCGTGCCTCATCAATTTATAGCAGGAAATCCATGCCATATTTCTATGTTATGATGTATAAATCACCGGATTATAAGGGCGGAGGGTGCAGGAGGCTATGATGTATAGTTGTCAGTGGAAGGAGCGTCGCTTGTCGCAGGAATAGCGCATGAATAAAGGAATGTTACACAATGTGCATCCATGAGAGGGGGAAGACATGGACAAAAGGTGGACCTGATACGCATATGAGATGGACCTGATAGGGGATGGGGGCGAATAAAAGCGGTAGAAAAGGCGTCCGGAAGATGGACCTGATACGCACATAAGGTGGACTTGATGCATGCAAGGTATTCAGTATCAGTAGATCAGGTGGCGTCCTCAAAGAGGTCTATATTGTGTACTGAACCTGCAAATAAAAAGGTGCTGACGATTGATCAGCACCTTTCTTATAGTCTTTATCAAAGAATAATCAGATTGACAGCTTTTGTGAAGACCCTGTTGTAAGCCAGATGGCTCCTCATCACCGCCAATGCTTCATTCCTAATTGTTAATTCCTAATTTCTGCCCGCCGGTCGCTTCCTGCGGCTTATTCATCAACGGTAACGCAATCAGGCTACCCAGTCCCACGATCAGCACCAGCAGGGTCTGTGCAGACCATACTATCCAACCGAAGGCATATGCTGAAGTATCGAGCACCCCATATACCATCAGCGTGCGTTGTACCAGAAACTGGTAGGCGCCGGTACCACCCGGTGTAACGATCATACCTACGCTACCAATGATCAGGACTGCGAGGGCCGCCTTTAATCCGAGGTAACGGGTTTCTTCCATACAATAGAAGCCAAGGTACATCATGGCGAAGTACATTGCCCAGATCAATATAGAGTAGAAGATAAACAAGCCTTTCTTTTCCATTTTGCCGATGGAGCGGATACCGTCCCATACGCCATGTGCCAATGCACGGATCTTGATACCGATACCGGAGCGGGAAATCAGCCGGAAGCCGATAAACCCCAACAGGATCACACCGGCAGCAATGCCGGCAAGTATCAGAGAGCGGGAACTGCCGGCAGCACCCAGCTTGTTTTCAATGGGCAGCCATATTTCGTTGAGGAACAGACCGCCTATTACGTCTATCTGGATGACTACCGTGATCACCATAAGGATCAGTAATAGGAGCATGTCAACAGCGCGTTCGGCAATCATGGTACCTACAAGTTTGTCAACCGGAATCTTTTCATACCTCGCTACGATACCGCAACGGGTGACTTCACCGAGACGGGGTACGGCCAGATTAGCCAGATAACCTACCATGACAGCAAAGAAGGTATTCAAGGTGCCGGGATGATATCCCAGAGGTTCCATAATCAGTTTCCAGCGTACAGCTCTATACCAGTGACTGGCAATACCGACAATGATCACGGGAATCAGCAGCCAGTAATTGGCGCGCTGCAGTGAACTGAATATATCGTCCTTTTCCTTATCAGTAAGATTATGTGTAACAAGCCAAACTAATCCCAGCCCAATGGCTAAAAAGCAGATAAACTTCACAAATTTGGGCATAGTAATAGTAATTTTTTGGGATCAGCGGTTACAATTTATTATTTTCTTTCGGGAAAATGGCGATAGGAGTATGTTTTTTAGCCTCCTCAAAGTCCATAGATGCGTAAGAGATAATGATTACAATATCGCCAACCGCACAGAGGCGGGCAGCGGGGCCATTCATACAGACAACGCCGGATCCGCGTTTGCCTTTAATGATATAGGTTTCGAGGCGCTCTCCGTTGTTAACGTTCACTACCTGTACTTTTTCGTATTCAATAACGTTCGCAGCGTCCATGAGATCTTCATCAATGGTAATGCTTCCTACGTATTGCAGGTTTGCTTCAGTGATAACTGCGCGGTGGATCTTACTTTTCAGTACTTCAATATGCATGTTAAATATATCCCACTCCTGTGGGTTCTAGTGTGTCAGCAAAATTAGGGAAAAAATATAATACAGCGCTTAGGCCAACACAGACACGTGGACTGTGGCCGGTTTGAGGCTGAGTACTGTATTTATTTCGCGTTGATCAGTTAACTTGCATGTTATCTATCAGTCTGACGCCGCTGCTTGTTTCCTTTGCTGCAACAACCGCATATAAAGGATCCTTACCTGCTGTGGCCGGGAAGCTGATGTTGCCGTCAGGCTGTATGGAGACCATTTCCAGATAGTCCACGTCGAAACCGTTGCTTTCGAGTTCGCCGATACCCTGGGCAGACAGTTCTTTTAAAGGCGCGTCGTGAATATGTGCCTTTATCCCATTCAGGGCCTGGGAAATATGAAGGGCATTTTGTCTTTCAGCCGGATTAAGGCGAAGATTGCGGCTGCTCATGGCCAGTCCGTCAGCTTCGCGTTTGGTAGGGCAGATGACCAGTTCTACGTCCAGCTGGAGCAATTTTATCAAGCGATTGATAATCAGGCATTGCTGGAAGTCTTTCTGTCCCATGAATAATTTGTCGGGTTGTACCAGACCCAGTAATTTGTGTACCACCTGCCCAACGCCCTGAAAGTGTCCCGGACGGTGTGCCCCTTCGAGTACTGTTTCCAGCGGACCGAAGTCATAGTGCATCTCGGGTGCCAGTCCGTTAGGATACATTTCCTGCACAGATGGCAGGAACAGGACATCGTTGCCGGCGGCAGTCAGTAATGTGACGTCCTGATCTATAGTGATAGGGTATTTTTCGAAGTCGGCCGGATCATTAAACTGTGTAGGATTGACAAATATGCTGCAAACTACCAGATCGCTATTTTCTTTTGCTGCGGCGATAAGGGACAGGTGCCCTTCGTGTAATGCCCCCATAGTAGGCACAAAACCAATACGTTTGCCTTCTTTCTTAGCTGTTGATAAAAGCCTTCCGAGATCGTCTTTCCGCTTGAACAGATACATAATTTATTGCTTAAAAGGATGTTAAAAGTGCCAATTTGTCTTTTCTTCCGTTAAAAATCCGTAATTTTGCAAACCAAATTTAAAATTACTGCATTAATATCAGCATTAGATGTCCACAAAGAAACGAATTCTTTTTATTGCTCAGGAAATGTCGCCGTATCTGGAATTAACAGATTATGCGAACATGGTCAATAAAATGGCAATTAAGTCCAATGAGTCCGGTCTGGAAGTGCGGGTGATCATGCCCCGGTTTGGCATTATCAACGAGAGAAGGCACCGGTTACACGAGGTGGTAAGACTGTCTGGCATTAACATTGTGATTGAGGGTGACGACTATCCATTGATTATCAAAGTAGCTTCTTTGCCGAACGCCCGTTTACAGGTGTATTTCCTGGATAACGAGGACTACTTCAAACGTAAGACCTTATTTACGGATGAAAACGAGCAATTCTATGACGATAATGCAGCCCGTGCAGTATTTTTCTGTAAAGGAGCATTGGAAACGGTGAAGAAGTTCGGCTGGCCGCCTGACATTATTCACTGTAGCGGATGGATGACTTCGTTGATCCCTTTATATCTGAAGACTGCCTACAAGAAAGAACCGGTATTTGCCCACTCTAAAGTGGTTTACTCTATGGAGCCGAACAGCTTCAAGGAGAAACTCGGCGCCGGCTTCGTTAAAAAGGCAACCATCAGTACCCAGATCAAAGAAAAAGACCTGGAATTGTATAAAGAAGGTACCAACAGTGCACTGAACAGAGGCGCAGGTAAATACGCCGACGCAGTTGTACTGGCCGGAGAAAAAACTGAAAAGAAAGTGGTAGATGAACTGAAGGCGGAAAAAGGCAAGATCATCCTTCCTTACAAAAAGGATAACGAGGATCTGGCAGACTACCTGCAGTTGTACACACAACTACTCGGAAAATAACACTTACCATCAAATGATAAAGCCTCGTTAAAAGCGAGGCTTTTTTTATTGACAGGAAACTCATTTTCAAAGTTTTTTCCTATTTTTGGCGCGGTTTACCAGTAAGCATACCACCAAAGTGCGAAAAAATGGTAAATTGTACTGAATCAATACTAATCTAAAAGCCGAAATTCAAAAAGTTTATGCCTTATTTATTTACCTCAGAATCAGTTTCCGAAGGCCATCCGGATAAAGTGGCCGATCAGATATCCGATGCATTGATAGATCATTTTCTTGCCTATGACGCAACTTCGAAAGTAGCTTGTGAGACATTGGTAACAACTGGTCAGGTGGTATTGGCCGGTGAAGTTAAATCTGAAGCTTACCTGGATGTGCAGGAAATTGCTCGTGAGGTAATCCGTAAGATCGGCTATACGAAGAGTGAATATATGTTCGAAGCTAACTCCTGTGGTATCTTCTCTGCTATTCATGAGCAGTCTCCTGATATCAACCAGGGTGTTGAACGTAAAAACCCGGAAGAACAGGGTGCTGGTGACCAGGGTATGATGTTCGGTTACGCTACCCGCGAAACTGAAAACTATATGCCGCTGGCACTCGATCTGGCACACAAACTGCTGATCGAACTGGCTGCTGTACGCCGCGAGAACAAAGAAATTGCTTACCTGCGTCCTGATGCCAAGTCACAGGTAACTATCGAATATTCTGATGATAACAAACCTGTTCGTATAGATACAATTGTTATCTCTACACAGCACGACGATTTCGCTGCAGAAGGTGAAATGCTGGCAAAGATCAAGGAAGATATGATCAAAATCCTGATCCCTCGTGTTAAAGCACAGCTGAAACCTGAATTACAGTCGCTCTTCAACGACCAGATCACTTATCACATCAACCCAACCGGTAAATTCGTAATCGGTGGTCCTCACGGTGATACCGGTCTGACCGGCCGTAAGATCATCGTTGATACCTACGGTGGTAAAGGTGCTCACGGTGGTGGTGCATTCTCCGGTAAAGATCCTTCCAAAGTAGACCGCTCTGCGGCTTATGCTACCCGTCACATCGCTAAAAACCTGGTTGCTGCCGGTCTTTGCGACGAAGTACTGGTACAGGTTTCTTACGCTATCGGTGTTGCTAAACCATGTGGTCTGTTCATCGATACACGCGGTACTGCTAAAGTTAAAATGACTGACGGTGAGATCGCAAAAAAAGTAGAAGAAATCTTCGACCTGCGCCCATACGCTATCGAACAGCGCCTGAAACTGCGTAATCCTATCTATAGCGATACAGCAGCTTACGGTCACATGGGTCGCGACAGCAAAGTAGTCAGCAAAGTGTTCAACAAGGGTAAAAAGAACGAGAAGAAAGTAGAAGTGGAACTGTTTACCTGGGAAAAACTGGACTACGTAGAAAAAGTAAAAGCTGCATTCGCACTGTAATCAGTCGTAATGTACAAGTTATAAGAAAGGTCGTTCACCGTCTGGTGGACGACCTTTCTGCTTTTACAGCATGCACGTGTCAGAGGTGCTGAGTATAAGTACTTACTATACTGTATTCATATTTTATTAATATGATATATATCTGCTATCTTAGCGTACGTTATAACAAATAAGCCTTAGACTATACTTACTGTACGTTAGTGCTACGTTGTACACGTAGCACTAACGTACAGTAAGTATAGTCAGACCAATAAGAGGCAAAGAAAGGACAATACCCTATATCATGAAATACCTATTCCCCTTAACAGTCCTCTGTGGACTTCTTTCATTGTCATGCATGGCACAATCGGTTGACAAAGAAGCCGTTCCCGGAATTTACGTTTTCAAATCACTGACCTTCGACGATCCTGTAGATATCAACAGGGATGGCAAATCATCCAGACAATTTGAGGCAGAGACAGACGCCTGCGCGACAGACATGGTATATGAACTGAACGCCGATGGGACCGGCAAATACACCGTAGGGCAGCAGGAGAAAGATTGTAAAAACAAACAGGAGAGAGCGATCAGATGGAAGATCAGAAATGGCAAAGCGGGAGGCCCTGGCGCCGGGAAAATCTATCTGGTGATCAGTGATGCTGATGGCTTTGATCCGACGCCATTTGAGATCCTTAAACAGGCTAAAAACGGATTAAGCATCCGTGGTGAATTCAGAGACGGATCTGACTCTACTGCATCCGCTGTACTTGAACTAAAGAAGAAAAAACCATAATACACCATGATCAGACTGAATTTCCCAAAAGCCATCCTGCTTTTCCTTAGTATGAGCGCCGCTACCGCCGGCTTTGCGCAAGGTAAATACAAACAGGATACCGACAAGATGGAGAAAATGTATAAACTGCTGGAAGTAAAACCTACCGCAGAAAAACTGTACAGCTACAAAGAATGTTTTGTAATGAGCGGAGATACTATTAAGAGTGTCAAAGATGCCGAAGTGGATGCTTATATGGCTTATATCAAATCTATCGACGTTTTCTCAGAAGATTATCTGAACGCTGAGAAGAAATGGTTTAATGGCATCCGTAAGGATATTACTAAAAGTGGCTTCAGCCTCGAGAAGATCGAAGATAAATACTACGGTGAAAATCCTGACGCTGTAAAAGAAGAACTGAAGTTACGCAAGAACGTTGCAGGCTACTATTTCGCCCGTTATTTCGGTGGTATCAAGAGAGGTGGGCACTGTGTGTTTAAATCAACCTTTACCAAAGCAGGTTATGATATGAAGATCGCAGCTACGCATATTGGTGAAGACTGGTATATCGACTGGATCAGACAAGGTAAAGATCGTAATTAGCAGTATAAAAGCAGAAGGTGTATCAAAACGATACACCTTCATTTTTGTGCTTGTGGGCGGTTTATCAATAAGTAGTTCAATGTTTAAATATTCCCTGCTTTCAGCTCTTTTACTGCGAAATCACAGGCTCTTGCTGTCAGGGCCATGTAGGTCAGCGAGGGGTTCTGACACGCGGAGGAAGTCATACAACTACCGTCTGTTATAAAGACATTCTTTACGTCATGCAGCTGATTGTTACCGTTGAGCACAGACGTCTTCGGATCATGCCCCATACGCGCAGTTCCCATTTCGTGTACACATTCTCCTCCGACATAGTTATAGTCAAACCCTGAAATATTGGAGAAGCCACTTGCTTCCAGCATTTCCATGGCACTTGTCTGCATATCTTTCCGCATCGCTTTTTCATTATCGCGGATACTAAATGCGATCTTCGCCTGTGGCAGTCCCCATTTGTCTTTCAGTGTTGCGTCCAGCGTCACTCTGTTGTCTGCATAGGGAAGTGTTTCTCCCCATGCGCCCAGCCAGAATGCCCATTTCCCCGGATGGGTTAACTTTTCCTTGAATGACTTTCCGAAGCCATCTTCAGTAAGACCTGTATACATCCAGCCTTCACGTTCTCCATATCCCTGATAACCGAAACCGCGTACGTAATCGCTTTTGGAGGATGTTGCATCCAGATTACGAAAGCGGGGTATATAGATGCCTGTAGGCCTTCTTCCTTCATAATAGCGATCATCCATTCCGTGGTAATCGCCCATCGCGCCCACCTTGAAATGATGATCCATCAGGTGTCTGCCTACGAGGTCATTGTTATTGCCCAGTCCCTGCGGAAACTCCGCTGAGGCAGATTGCAGCAGTATAGCTGCTGATCCGATGGTAGAAGCATTCAGGAAGATGATCTTCGCATAGAAATCAATCACTTCCTTCGTGTCTGCATCGATCACTCTCACCCCGCTGGCCCTTCCTTTTTCTTTATCGTACAGTATTTCTGCAACGATAGAAAAGGGTCGGAGTGTCATATTTCCTGTGGCAGCAGCTGCCGGCAGGGTAGACGCATTACTGCTGAAATACCCCCCGAAAGGACATCCCCGGCTACACAGATTACGATATTGACAAGGCGTGCGTCCATTCCAGCCTCTGGTAAGATTGGCGACGCGTCCTATTGTCACACAGCGGCCGTCAAAACGTTGCTTTACCTGCTCCCGGAAATGCTTCTCAAGTATATTCATTTCCATGGGAGGGAGGAAGTCTCCGTCCGGCAACTGCGAAAGCCCTTCGGCTTGTCCGCTGATACCGGCAAACTGCTCCACGTAACTATACCACGGCGCCAGATCCTTATAACGGATCGGCCAGTCAACGCCGTGACCATCTTTTCCATTTGCCTCAAAATCAAGGTCACTCAACCGGTAACTCTGACGGCCCCACGTAAGGGAACGTCCGCCTACCTGATAACCTCTGATCCAGTGGAAGGGCTTTTCCTGCACATAAGGATGGTCCTTATCACGCACAAAGAAATGCCTGCTTCCCTCGTCATACTCCGCGCTCTGGATAGGATCCTCTTCGCGGTTTTTTTCTGTGTTCATGCCACCATGAGCAAATTCCCATGGCATTTTCAAGGTAGTCGGGTAGTCTTTTACATGCTCTACGTTCCGACCTCTTTCAAGTACAAGGGTCTTTAACCCTTGCTGGCATAATTCTTTAGCCGCCCAGCCACCGCTGATGCCTGATCCTATGACAATGGCATCATACGTGCGCAGCTGTGCGCTTTTCGTATTCAGATTCATGACCGTGGTGTTTACATGTCCCGTTTTCGTTGCAATTGGTCACCCCCGTGACTAAGCATAACATAGACCTTAATGCGGTATAGCTTTTCTGGTATCTCTTAGTTTCGTAGGGATAATGACAATTTGAAACCTTTTATTATTCTGTGGCCCAGGCTCTCTGGCCGGGTTTAAGTAATACTGATCCTGTGTAATGTCCAGGTACATAATCATAGGCAAGGCCATGTGTGGCGCCTTCCATCGAGGTACAATAACCTATGACTGTGTACTTTTTCATGATAACGAAGAAGGAATCTCCCAATACTTTGTGGGAGATCTTTCCTGCAATGCCTTTGTAAGGCCTGTCCCTTTTTTCAAAATGAGCGGCTACTGCCTCTTGTTGTTCCGCTGTACAACGTGCAAATGCCTTTTTGTAATGCGTCCTCGCATAGGTATCGACTTCTTCCAGTCCTTCGATAAATCTGTTCTGTTCTTTTTTAGGTGTACAGTCTGTAACCATCCTGATAATAAAGGGCGTAATGCCTGCGGCTTTTGCTCCCGGCGTATCGGTTGCCGGGATGATCGTTTCCGCCAGTTCAGTGATCAGTTCGCGGTAAGCATCCAGTTGTAGTTTGTCCAGCGCGGGAGTGCTGTAGAGACTACGGAATCTGAGACCTGCCCATGTGGCCGCGCCGGCTCCGGAGAGTAGCAGCAGGCTACCGATGGCTTTTCTTCTGTTCATTTTTTTCGCTTGAATTGCAGCATCCATTCGTAGATGCTCATGTTGTCAATACTATCCCTGTAAGCAGGGTCATAGAACTCATGCCAGCCTGTATGCCCTTTATCGTGTTTTGTAAGCTTTACGAGCCCTTTCTGATAGTGGTTGGTACTATCTATACAGCGGATGCTGTTTTCGAGAAATTGAGGCTCCGCAGTGCCGGCAAAATACCATGCATGTACGCCTGCATCAGTGACGAGTTTGAACTTACCGTAATTTTCCGGATACATCGGTGCCGGAGACATAGGTACAGTGGCTGCGATACGGGATGTCAGGTGTTTGGTATCTGTCATGGACATCAGTGTACACCATCCGCCTGCGCTGTACCCTGTCAGGTAAATACGGGAGGAATCGATGGGATACTTCTTCAGTACATCATTCAGAATAAATTCCAGCTGTGGCGGATTGATCCCCCAGCTTTCAGCGAGTGGTGCCAGTACCACAAATTTGTACAGCTTACCATCTGCCTTATTGACCGCCTGAATTTTGCGGCCTTCCTTAATCTGACGGGGAATACCTTCCCGGAAGAGTTTGGAAATGTCGTGACCTGCGATACTTCTGCCATGAAAGCAGATAATCAGTGGATACTTTTCCTTTGCGCTTCCCTGCGGAACGTGCAGTAAAGCCGGCACTTTGTGCCATTCATCGGTCGGGACGGTGATCTCCCTGAAATCGCCCAGGGGACCGGGAGCGCCTGCCATTGTCAGGACAATCAACAGGGCCAGGATTAATACTCGTTTCATCATTTAGTGTTTTGTACTCAGTGTGCTTGCCTTTACCGGTGTGTTGCCGGCAGTGAACTTATCTTTAAGTTGAATAAATCGTTGTTCGATCAGGTGAAAGCTGAGTAGCGCAAAAGCATAGACGATAGGAATATCCACGAGGAATAACCAGTATTTGTTGCTTTCGCTGACAGGGATCCATCTTTCTACCAGCTGCGTTTGTATGACCCAATGCAAAATGTACATACCGTAAGAGACCTTCCCGATAGCAACCAGGATGTTGTTCTCTAATATCCTTTTTATAAAATTGCCTGCAAAGCTGCTATAGCTGGATACCAGCAGCAGGATCAGAGAGGCTGCACAGAGATTCAGCACTGTATAATACCATACGTGCTGATAGCTGTTGATATCACCAAAATTGTAACCCATGGAAGTAGGCAGGGAATGACCGTGACCTTCAGTAAAGTAATTGACCAATCCGGCAGACAGGGCAAGGGCACAACCCAGTACAAACAGCCATTCCGGACGTTTAATACGGTCTTTCAGACTTAGCAGCGGGATTGCCATTCCTGTAAAGAAGGCATCCAGATGACTAAAGGGAAACCAGTATATGACGTCGAAAATCTCAAAAGTGGTCTTCCCGCTTTGCGCCAGATAATTACCAAATGACCAGCGGAAAACGGGGCCTGCAATCAGCACCGCCACCAACAGGGCACGTAATGAAGACCGGGACAACAGGAAGATGACAAATGGGAAGAACAGGTAAAACTGCTCTTCTACGCATAGCGACCAGAAATGCGTGTATACAGGGCTTTCATGCCAGCTGTTTGTGATTCTGGTCAGGTTGAAGGTATAGGAATATAAGTAGGGCAGGTCGTGGAAATATCCGGGAGGAAAAGCCGTAAAGAGACAGATGATCACAAATACCGTCAGGTAGATGTAATACAGCGGGAAAATGCGCAGGCTTCTCCTGATCCAGAATTTTTTAAGGCGTTGGGGTAATGGGGCCGGTCTTTCTTTGTCCTTCAGTAAGATACTGCTGATCAGAAATCCCGACAGCACAAAGAAAAGTTGTACGCCCATCCAGCCAAAACGGATAATACCGAAATGGAAAGCCATTACCAGTAAGATGGCGATGGCGCGGATGCCGTCCAGACTTTTAATATAATTTGGCTGTGTTTGCATTATTGCTGAATGGGATAATAGGTGACTGTTACGTTTGGTGGCAGCAACGGTTTATAGGCTGCCAGTTTGTTGTATAACGAAGTGGCCTCCGCAGGATCTACCGCATAAAAGAAGACTTCGTCTCCGCCACAGATCACATTATTTGTGATCTTCCAGGAGGCGACTTTCTTCCATTGCTCCAGCAGTTTGCTGTCAAACCATGTATCGTATACTACCGCTATCTTCACTTTTTCCTTTTCGCTGAATCGTTGTAAGAACTCCGGAGAATACTGTCCATGCAGTTTTCCGGCAGCTACTTCATTATTTCCCAGACCCCAGAGGTCCAGTATTTTATTATTGGACAGATAACTTACCGCACCCACATCATTCGCCGCAATGGCTGTATGCTCATAACTGCTATGCAGGAAAGTGCCCATCTGAAATTGCTGTTCATAGATGTTGCCTGCGGCTGCCGGCAGATTATGAAAGGCGCCCAGTGCTCTGAATGGCAATGGGGCACACAGGAATAATAAGAGGAAAGCACCAACCGCTTTCTCAAGCAAAGAGTATGTCCTTGCGGCATGCCTGAGCTGCAATACGAAGTAATAAAGCAATATGGCCACAACCGTAAGGTCCATTGCTACGAGATAAGCTTCATAGCGGAACAGCCAGCCGACTGCTGCCAGTGCCATATGGAGGAAAGTGTTCACCAGCGGAATACATGCCAGTTGCTTCACTTTGCCGATCGTATTGACATTGTCTGCATTCGGACGGAGTACCAGTATCAGTGCAGGAATGATCAGTAATAACCTTACTACAGTTGTACCGGAAAGAGACGAAGACCCTTCCGGATAATAACGGTTGGTAAAAATGTTTACCATCGTATTATTACCATAGAGCAGTTTATAGATCAGGATCTCCTGTATACTGTTCATCAGCGATGAGCCGCCCCCTGCCAGTTTACTGGCTTTCAGCAGTACTGAGTTGGGCAGGAAATAACCGCCATGCTGTACAGAGATATAACCGAAGATGATCAGTGGCACCAGAGACAGCACAAGCACAACGCCTGTCTGTTGCCAGCGTCTGTTGTAAATGCCCGCAACTACCACACCTGCCAGCAGGAACAGTGATTCGAAACGGGCCAGAATAGCCAGTCCGGATACCAATGAAAGCAGTAATACCTGTGTGCGGGTAGTATTGTCTGGTTGCAGAAAAGGAACAGACAGATATAACATCCACATCGCCAGAAAAGCATGCAGCATGTGTTCCATACCACTGGCTACCATTACCGGTACAGGTACCAGTATCACGAGAGCCAGCAGCGTAATACATCTTACCGGCGCACTAAGACTAAAGCGCTGTAATAAGCGATCTGTCATATATACCAGCAGGAATGCGAAACATACGTTGATGTAAAATGGCATCCAGATGCTGTTGATACCGACTTTAAAACAGGTAGCCAGTATCAGGGTATACAAAGGGGAGGAGCTGGCTGCGCTGAACTCCTGCGCATTGATACCCCATACGCCATGCAATGCAAAATTCTTTGCGATCGCCATGTGAATGAAAGTATCGTCCAGCGGGTAACAGAAATGGCCACCCGTATGCGCCAGTACCTGACGACAGGCAATCGCCAGCACTACTGTAAGGAACAGTAGTGTGGCAATAACCGGGTAGTGTTTTTGAAAATAATATCTCATTATCAGGAATTACGCTTATTTATTCATGGTGCGTGCCTGTGACTGTAACACAGCTTCTTCAAAGCTAACGCCGATCAATCTTTCCAGCTCATTTTTAGCCTGTCTGATATCTCTTTCCAGCATTACTTTTCTTACCATTTCTTCATTGTAACTTCTGTAAGCGATGTTCAGTGTTTCTACTGTTACATCTTTATCTCCGCTGGAGAATTTTTCTTCCGTTTGTTTGTAGTGGTTGTAAACGTCTTCCAGCAGAGGAACTTCCAGTTCCATCATTTTTTTGTTGGCAGCGTACAGTTCGTATGCGTTCAATACATCTGCTTTTATTTTCAGCTGTTCTTCCTCCTTCATAGCGATAATCACTTTCTTTTCTGCTTTAGCGATCTTCACATCATTCGGGATGGTGATCAGATTGCCGATAGGCACAGTCAGTGAGAAGTTGTACCTCGGAAAGAAGGTAGCGTTGTTGCTGTTGTTCTTCAGTGTGTACTCGTTAAGGTTACCAGATGCCTGTAACATATTGGCCCATCCGGCTTTTGCCTTGTTAGTCTCGTACTTATTCACTTTCAGTTTTGCATCGTGTACTTTCAGAGCGGGGTTCTGCATGGCAAGCTCCACCAATACGACTTTCAGTTGTGCTACTTCGGGGGAATCGATCAGAGGGATGTAAAGGCTTGTTTCTCTTCTCTGTGCATTTGCGAACAGACAACCGAGCAAGCCAATAATAACGAAAAGTCCCTTTTTCATACTTTGTTATTTAGATTTTGAAAGATTATACTTTACTTTAATTGATATGCCTAGAATGGCATTGAGAAATATTGAGGATTCAACGAGGCCCGCCGCTTCCTGCGCATATTGTGCGACAAGGATAGCATACAGTACCGCAGCGATGCCTATTAATAAAAGCTTATTGAGTTCATGTTCTTCCCTGAAGTAATTCTTCACGGCATAGTGGACGCCCATATAAGTATAGAGACACACAATGATCAATCCTATCCAGCCCAGTTCGAGTACTGCACGCAGATAACCACTGTCCGGCTGTAAGCCGGCAAGACGATGTCCGGGATTATAGGTGACACCATCATTACCTACCGTCATTACACCACCACCAATAGGGTGACTGTACATATAGGGTTGTATACCATGTCTGTTCACATCACGCAGGTTCAACGATTCATCCTGACTACCCATAAAAGCCGTACGGAAACGGATAATGGTCGGGTTGCTGTAGAATGGTCCGAACAGCAGCGCCAGCATACCGAATGTGAAGATGGCTGCTGCGATCAGGGTATTCCTGTTGTGCAGGTTTACGAGGAAGAAAAGGAGTAGTCCGACAGGCAGCATTACATAGGCTGTACGAGTACCGGAATATCCCAGTGCCAGCAGATGTACAATGATCATAAAGATCAGTATCAGCTTCTTAGGCATACCAATAACAGCTTGTTTGGCGGTCAGCAGTACAATACAGATAATAGTGCTGCAGGCCATTAACACACCGAATGCCGCAGGGTCAGCCATAAAGGAAAATATCCTTGCGCGCCCCTGTATCATCACTGTTTTGAACTTGTCTGGGTTCATCGCAATGTATGCCCTTTCAAAAGGTAATAAACCTACTGCCTGTTGCAGACAACCATATAATGCGGCTGCTGTTGTCAGCGCCAGCCAGAACTTGAAGAACTTATAGATATCATTCCAGCCACTTAATACTTTCAGGGTGATGAACAGGAAAATAAAGTTGCGGATATATACTCTTATAAAGATGAACCAGCCCTGAAAAGAAAACATATTCGGGTTAAAGACCTGTATCAGCATATAAGCTGTATACAGATACAATATCAATAAGAGCGGATCCTTAAAGTACTCTATGTTTGATTTCTCTTTATTTTTTTTGTCAAATATCGCCCCTGCTAATACCAGCAAGAGAAAGAGGTCCATCACTACACCCACCGGCATAGTAGTTTTGGCCATTCTCTCCGGCACATGTATGATAAAGGAAATGACGATATAGAAATAATAACCGAGACGGAAATTGATCGCACTCACAACTGCAAGGCCCAGACCAATGATGGCGCCAAACAGTGCAATGCTGAACTTTGCGTCCATGGAAGAGATATAGGCAATAGCCGGTATGGCAATCACCCATAACAGGATGAACAGGTATATTACGGTATTTCTCTTAGCCTGCTGACTGTACATAATAATTGAATACTTTAAAAAAACATGATCTTCAGGAATAGCATTACCATCGTGAGTGCTACAAAAAGCAGGAGCATTGTCTCATGAAAGGCGCTGCTGATACCCGGTTTATATTTCTTTTTTACAGCCATATATTAAGGCGTTTTCGGTGTTGCCACCGTCTGCGGATTATAGGGAGGCGCTGTAAAGGGGCCTGTGAACAGGAAGCCCAGTCTGAGCCGCATACATAATCTGTAAACGATGATGGAAAAAAGATTGCGATAAAGATCAATAGTAACAAGATAATCACTATGTGCTGTCTCAACGTGGTGGCGATCATAAAGTATCTGATCACCGAAACGATCGGCACGTGCAGCAGATAGATATATAATGAGTAATGTCCGAATGTCTTCAGAATAGGCATTGCTTTATACTTAGCCAGCTGAAAAGACAGCATGATGGTAAAAAGGCTGCCTACCAGTGCTATTCCTGTATACAGGAACAGGTTCATTTGCTGATTATGCAGGAAATAATACTGGCACACTGCGAAAACAGGGAGCAATACAAGCAATCCGTATGCCGAAGACAGTTTATCCTGTGTCTTTTCAGAGAAAAAATAACTTGCTGTAAGGTTACCAATACAGAAAAAGATGTAGTGTAAGGCAATATCGTACAGTGTACTGATACTGTTTACAAGGGGGGCAATGGCCAGCAACGCCAGGGATATAAGTACCTGGGCAAATTTATCGTAGCGGAAAAGTTTTGCTACCAGCAGATACAGTAAGGTTACATTGAATAATGCGAATAAATACCATAACTGGTCAAGATGGCGGGGTTGTATCAAAATATTCAGGTAATCGGCACCTGTACGGTGGGCGTTAACAACTGACGAGAAAAGTATTTGCAGGGAGATCTGGATGAATGCCCACAGCAGATAGGGATACAACAATGTATTGACACGGGTGATAAAGAAGCCGGTTTCTCCTTTCCGGGCTATGCTTCTTTCGAAGAACAGCCCGGAGAGAAAGAAAAACAGTGGCATACGGAAGCTGTAGAACATGTTATTGCCATCAATGAGCCATTGAGGTACAATAACACCGCTACCCTTCAGTCCGAAGATGACATGCCTGTATACGACCAGGATGATCGCTATGCCCTTGGCATAGTCAATCCACCCCAGCCGGTTGGCCTCGGGAGGTTTAAAGTTGAATAGTTCCTTAAGGGTGAAGCTTTGCATTTTTGGGTAAACTTTTGGTTATAATTCGAGGTATTCTTCCTGTACGTTATTCAGTACGGCTCCCACGAATTTATCACCAAGTGTCTCAAAGAACTGTGTGGATTCACGATCGATCTGCGTAAGGGACAACTTGGACGAAAACACAGCAATTACGCCATCTACATATTGCGCCAGCTCTTTACTGTCGGTATAGTCGTTAAGAGGGGCGCCTTCCAGCAGAATGAAGTCATAATGATGTGTGAGGAAGGGGAGGTAGTTTAACAGGTTATTTTTCGGCAATATTTCTGAGGGAGTATAGTCTCCTCCTTTACAGCCGATCACTTCAATACCAGATACTGCATAGGTTGTTACGATTTCCTTCACCTTGTCTATACTCAATTCAGTTGGCGGTACAGAGAATGACTCCAGTGTTGGGGCAGCTTCCATTTGTACAGTGATATCATTGTTACAGAAGTTAGTATCGATAACCAGCACATTCTTGTTGCTCAGACTTAAGCTGTAGGCAAGGGCCTGTGTCAGCGTAGTCTTACCCTGACGGGATTCTGTACTGGTGATAAGGAATGACTTCTTACCACTGCTTTCTACTTCATAGCGCAGTTTACGCAGCAGTTCACGGAAAGTGTTCTGACGTTGTTTGGTTGTTTTATCAGGCAATGTAGTGCGTTGCAATACTTCCAGAATGCTGTATTTATTAAGGTCAGCATGGTTTACACTGCTGATCAGACGAAGATCCAGATGTTTCTCAAATACGGAAGGTGACTTCAGTGAGCCGTCGAGGAATTCCAGCAGCAATACGATAAAGGAGGTCAGCAGGAAAACAGAGATCCCTGCCATACCCATAATGATCACGCGTTTGGAAGATTCCGGTTTGAATGCAGGCTGACCTTTCAGTACCTGTTTGAAGTTCAGGTCAGGTGTGGTCTGGTTGTCCTGTGCAGCATTCAGTTTCTCCTTCAGTTTATTATATTCCTCCTGCGCCATGTCAACTTCTGATTGTAAGCTGCTCACGGTTGCTTCCTTATTGGCATAGGAACCTACAGAACCTCTCAGTTTATAGATCTGGCTCTGAAGATTTTTCATATTCAGTCTTGACGCGTTCTGCTGTGCTTCCAGATTGGCTTTTTCCTGCTGCAGGGCGTCTTTGGTTGTTGCGCTCTGTGTACCGGAGGTAGCGGCGCCCAGTTTCTTCTGTAATTGTGAGCGCAGACCAGCCAGTTTAGTTCTCATGGCATCATCATTACCCCCTTTCTGGGTAAGATCGTCATTCAGATCATTGATCTGTTTGCGGAGTTCGATGATCTCGCTGTTAGTATTTGTATAAACGGTTTTACCAGAGTTGGCGGCAGCCAGACGGTTATTTACACTTTCGAGGGAAGAGGTGATGGTGTTATAATTAGCCTGTTCGTCAGACAGTCCTTTTTCAAACTGTTTGATCAGGTCCAGTTCATTACCGCTGGCTGTTTCTACGTTAAGCAGTCCTTCTGAGGCTTTATATGCACGCAGTGCTTCCACTTTTTTATCCAGTTCAGCTTTCTTTTGTACAGCCAGCTGATCGAAAGATTCAACGCTTTCTACAGATCTTTCTGAGCGCATGCTTCTGTAATAACGGATAAACTCGCGGTATACGGTATTAACAGTATAAGCAGCCTGCTCAGGATTTTCTGCAGTATAAACAATCTCCAGATAGTCGGTACGTTGTACACGACCTGCATTCAGGTGTTTGCGGATGGCCTCGTAGTCATATCCGTAGAGTTTCAGGTATCCGAGGATATCGCGCTCTACGGGGTTATAAGAGGAGAGTACCTGCAGTGAGTCCAGCTTGTTACGCAGGATAGTCACAGCAACCTGTTTATCTACTTTCTTGTAGGCTTCCGATTTCAGATCGTTCTCCTCAAGTTGTACGTATGGTTTGGTAGTAGTCAGATCATGGAGTAACAGATTATATGACAGCATACCGATCACCACCGGTGAGTTGATGGTTTCGATGGCGTTGTCAAATTTTACATCTGCTTCAAATATGTTCACATTCTCGTCACGGAGTTTCACCTGATCATTAATGGTAAATCCGGTGGCTATCTGGGTTACTGAGGCATACATACGGGGTTTGCCGAGGGTAAAAACAAACGCGGCAACAATGGCGATGATGGTACTTACGATGATCCACCATTTCTTTTTCAGCAGGGCTTTAACGAAATATATTATATCCATATTAATTGTAATTATTTAACATCTGTAGCGTGCAAAAAAATCCGGGTTACCCGGATTTTTTTGGGAGAAAACTGGTAAAGCTTAATGCTTTACCAGTTTAACCATTTTGGTTTCTCCATTCTTTCCGCTGATGCGGAGCAGGTAGATACCAGGAGCACTAATCCTTGAACCGGTATTAATGCGCAGGGTGCTATTACCTGCAGGAACGGAGCCCTTATAATCTGAGTACATCAGTCGGCCAGCCATGTCGAAGATCTCTAATCTCACTGCTGTTTCAGCTTTCAGTACTATATCAACGTTAAATTGATTGTCAAATGGATTCGGATAAACCTTCGTATCTCCGAAGTCAGCTGTCTTGTTGATCAGTGCTACAGGAGCGGAAACAGCTACTGTATTGTCGCCGAGGGTGAGTCTTGCACCCTGTGACTGTGGATCAACCGGACCAGCTTCATTTTGTGTAGCCGGATCGATATGACCTCTGATGGTCAGGGCAGCGATCAGACCATAACGGGATGTTGCGGTACCCGGATCAACGTCGATGTGGATCTTACCATTTGCATCAGGAGAGATATCTCTGATGGTTACAACACCGCTCTTGTTCATAGATGCATTCAGTAATGCCATCTGTGTACCATTTACGGTGTATTTACCAGTGATGTCTTCCCACTCAACAGAACTACCGAAGAATACCAGGTCATATTTCAGGGTCTGGTTCAGTCCGGTGATGTTGAAGTCTGCGTGGTTACCAGGGAACAGACCGTAGTTTTCAACCATTACGTTGTCAGGATAAACACCACTGTTGTTGCCGGTGTTCATACCTGCGGAGTACATACCATCGAAGTTTTCCAGAATGGTGATGCCGATGCCGGTTGTGTTACTTTGTCCGTCCTTCATGTTGCTGATCACGGTACCTGACTGTGGACGCATACCTGTGTTGTTCCATGGGGCAGGGGCTACCAGCAGTTCGCTGAAGTTCACCTGTACGCTGAAACCAGGAGTAGTGGCAGCAGCTGCATTGCTATAGTCGGAGTTACCAACGAGGCTTGTAGCACGTACCTTGTAATAGTATTTCTGGTTTACGCTCAGGTTATTATCAGTGTAAGTTACGGTATTTGCGGCGAGTGTTGCGACCTGACTGTAGCTGCCACCAGAAACGGCGCGCCATACCTGATATCCTGTTTCGTTGTTGGCTCTGTCAGCCCAATCCAGTTTGATTGATTTCGCGCCGGTTGCTCCTGCACGGAGGTTCAGCGGATTCACTACTGGTGTCTGAAGAGCGTCGTATTCTTCCAGTACCAGTGAGTTCATATACATGTAGTAGCCATTCTGGGTTTTGTTTACCAGTATGTTGATTTCACCGTTGGCATTTGGCGTTACACCATTGATCTGTTTAGTCAGGGAGGTGTTGTAAGCCGGATCAATTACCACACTATCAGTACCGATGGTGAATCTTACTTTGGCAGCCACACCGAAGTTCAGACTACTAAAGAAGACAACATTATAACGTTTCGCATTGTTCAAACCAGACAGTTTTACTGTATGGGTAATGTTTCTGCTATCATATACCGCAGAGCGCATTACGTTATCCGGATAGATACCCGAGTTGTCATAAGTGCTCATACCGGCAGCGGTAGCATCATTTTCCCAGTTTTCGTTAAATGTCATGTTGATACCGGTAGCAAAACCTGATTCATCCAGTGCGTTGGTAAATCTTACGCCTGTGTATGGGAATCCTGCTACATTGTTCCATGGAGCCGGAGCCGGATTGCTGGATGAGAAGTCGAAGTAGATGCTCTTTGTATTCTTGTCTGAAACAAGCACATTAAAGGTACTGCTGGACGCTGCGCCCTGATTGTCTGTTGCTGTCAGGGTGACTACGTAGCTACCGAGGTTATTGGCGCTTGGGTTGAAGTTGAAGGTACCGTTGCCATTACCATTATCGGTGAAGTTACCGAATGCAGGCAGGCCGGTTACAGTCAGCGTTACGGTATTACCCAGATCGCCCTGTGCCTGTACGTTGAACTGTGCAGATGCATCTGCTTTCAGTTTAATGTCAGCGATATCATTGATATGCGGCGGTTTAACCGGAACATTCACACCTGCAATGTTGCTGTAACCAGTAGATACGCCAGCTGAATTGGAAGCACTGATCTTATAGAAATAGTGAGTATTACCATGTACGGTGCTATCCACATAAGCGCTGGCAGTTGCGCTGTTCAGGCTGCCCAGCAGGCTGTATGTGCCAAGGCTGTCAGTAGCACGGTGTACTCTGTAGCCGGTCGCGTTGTAAGCGATGTTGGTCCAGTTCAGGGATACGTTACCGTTTGCTTCTGTAGCGGTCAGGTCTTTAGGAGCAGCAGGTACGGTACCGTCGTCCAGAATGGCGTTCACCTCGATAGCGCCCAGGTAACCTACCTGTGTACCATTAGCTACTGCCATGTTAAAGTTGATCTCACCGGAAGCATTTGGTGCAATGTTGTCAAAGTTTGCAGTGACAGAAGTATTGCCCTGTACATTGATCGGTTTGCTTACGCCATTCATGGTGAATATTGTAGTACCGTTATTAGCCTGTACAGACCATGAACTACCTGCAAAGAACTTGAAGGAATATTTCCTGCTGGCGTCGAGACCGGTCAGTTTACCATTAATTGAATTATCGGAATTGAAGATACCAGGGTAAGAACCGAAGAAGTAGTATTCTCTCAGTACTACATCAGGGTAGATACCGCTGTTGTTACCGGTAACAGCGCCTTCGTTCCATGAGTACCAGTTGCCGGTCAGTAACTGCAGACCTACATTGGTAGTTTCGCCTTTATCATTTTTCAGGTTGCTGGTTGACACCGTGGTGATGTTGTTCCATGGAGCCGGTGCATCTGTCTGATGTTTAAAGCGAACGAAGAATTTATAGTTTGGATCCTTATCAGCGATGGTAACGGTGAATGTTTTGTTATCAGTACCGCCATTACCGTCTACGATTGCCACTTTCACGGTGTACACACCTGCATCTGCATAGCCTGGATTGATGTTCAGGGTAGCAGAGCGGTTGTTACCGGAGACAGAAATGAATGAGGGCAGAGATACGCCAGACCATGTGAGCACGTCTGATGCATTCTGATCAGCAGCTGCAAGCGATAGCTGCTGAACGTCGCCCTCATTCAAGGAAACGTTGGCAATTGAGGTTATGATAGGGCTGTAATTGTCATTGATGGTGAGGTTGAAGGTAACAGTGTCTTTACCGCCAAATGCGTCTGTTGCAATCACTGCCAGGTTAGGGTAGTTACCCTGCAGACCGATGTTTGGTGTTACTTTCAGGAAGGAACCCTGTGCGTCGGAAGCAAGTGTTACAAAAGAAGGCAGATTAGCGCCGGACAGTGTAATCGCATCTTCATCCGGATCAGTTGCTACAACCGGGATACGTGTTTCCACATCATAGCGGGCAGACTGATTAGCGATATCCTGAATCACCGGACGATTATTACCGGTAGTGGCTGTCGCGTTGGAAGAGTAAGCGGAGTTACCACCGTCGCCTTTTGCACGTACACGGTATACATACTGCTGATTTGCATACAGCGCTGTATCAGTGTAGGAGTTGGTGCCGGCGATGACAGTATCAAGGCTCTTTACTGTTAAGAAAGTATTGCTGGTACCGAAGGAACGTTGAATGTCGAATCCTTTGGTGTTTGCGTCGTTATTAGTATTTGTCCAGTTCAGTGTGATGCTGGATGCAGATGCTGCATTTGCCGCAATATTGGAAGGCGTAGCAGGAGCTGCAGGCAGTGTTGGCGTTACCACACTATAGAATGGCAGGGTTTGGGCCGCTAACTGGCTGATTTCAGCCTGTGTCAGTGCCTGACCGATAATTGCCACATTGTCCATGTTACCTCTGTAGAAGGTACCTGTGGAGTTGAATGCGTTGGTACCGTTGTTTGAACCCAGACGGGAGTTATTGGTAGTTGTACCTACAGCACTGTAGTTAGTGTTCAGGGTACCTGCCAGATCTCCGTTGAGATACATGCGGAGTACACCTGTACTACCACTACCGGAGAATACCAGTGCAACATGTGTCCAGTTGGTGCTGGTGAAAGCGGTAGATATCAGTGTGCGGGCATTGTTATTGGCAATACCAGCTTCCAGTTTATTGGCGTTGATACGCAGTGCCAGACCGTTGTCGCTACCACCCATATCAAGGATGATGCGGTTGTTGTCTGTCACTGTCGGTTTAATCCACATGGACACTGTACGACCGTTGAACGCATCGTGCAGGAAGCCGCTGCTGCTGCCACCGATGGTAACATAAGCGCTGGTGCCGTTGAATACTGCTGCATGTGTACCTTCTATCTCATCAGTGGTAGTATAGGTCATTGCGTTGGCAGTACCATTGTTAGCATTGATGCTGACGTCGGATACGGCGTTGTTGAACGGATATACTGCGAGCCATGGATAACCGGTGGACTGTGCAGATTCGCCGAATTGACCCACTGCGCGTACTTTATAGTAGTAGCGGGTATTGGCAGCCACTGTATTATCAACCAGAGAAGTTGTATTTGCATTTACTTTTCCGATTACAGAGTATGTACCGGTAGCAGTGTTGCTGCGATACAGTTCGAAACCGGTTTCGTTGTTGCTGTTGTCTGTCCAGCTCAGATTCACTTTGTTGAATGCAGTAGCGGTAGCGCCAAATATTACCGGCGCTGCAGGCGCATTACCTGGCATTGTCAGGGTATCACCCAGATACTGATCAGGAATGTTGGTAAGGCTGTTGATGCCTAACGCTGTTGATCTCCAGCGGATGTTCATTGTCTGTCCACCAGTGCCCTGGAAATAAGCGGCAGTGATCTGGTATACACCTGCGTTCAGGTTCATCGCAGCACTGCTCACCTGAGTGGTACCGTGTGCACCGTCGTTGTTGACAGTAGAAGAACCACTGTAGCTGTAAGGGATGTTTACCCACAGTTTACTACCGTCATCAGAGTTGGTACCAAAGTAGTAAGTACCGGAAACAGGGATGGTGATGAAACCAGTCCACATGATCGCGTAGTTGGTTTCTCTGTTTCTTACTGTGAGATCGGTATTGGCAGATCTGCCTGTTTCAAGCGGCGTCAGGTTGTTGAAGTTTGGCAGGTTGGAATAAGTGCCTTCATAATATTTGTAAGCGAGGCCCTTATTGACTGTACCTGCGGTCACCTGATTGCTTGGAGCAGAAAGGTTACCTGCCGCATCTTTTGCGACTACATAGAAATTATAAACTTTTCTTTCTGACAGACCATAGGTCACCATAGTGAGCTGTGTACCATCAACAGAATAAGCTTTTGCATTATTTACATAGATATCATATCCGGTAACACCTACATCGTCAGTAGCAGCGCTCCAGCTGAGTGAAACAGAACTGGTGGTTGTGCTGGTTACTAACAGATTTTGCGGAGCAGATGGTTTCACACCGTCAGTCTGGGTAGTACCAGAAGCTTCTGTAGAAACAGGACCTGCACCGTTCGCATTTACCGGACGGATAACGTAATAGTATTTCGTGTTTGATGTTAATCCGTTGTCATTAAATGCCAGTACATCTGCCGCTACTTTTCCTACCAGTTTGTAGTTGCTGCCGGGAGTCGTTGTACGATAGATTTCAAAACCGGTTTCATTGTTCTGCGGATTTGCTTTATCTGTCCAGTTAAGTGTCAGCTGTGTCTGTGAAATAGAAGTCACAGTAGCACCGCCTACTGCATCCGGCAGGTTAGTGCCTGCAGCAGCAATTACTTTATAAGGACTGGAGAAGCTGCTTGCACAACCAAATTGCTCAGTAACACGTGCGATGTACTGACCAACACCGACAGTCAGGGTATTGGTATTACCAAGACTGGTGGTACCACCTACAGTGCGCCATTCATAAGAGGCATAACCGGCAGGCAGTTTCAATGTAACAGTGGTGCTGCCATCAGGAGCTGGCAGTACGTTGGTAGCAAGACTGTCTATAGAAATAGGCGGCGTTACAGTAGCCGTCTTTGTCTTAATAACGAGTGGGGTAGGGGAGAACTCTGACCATGCGCCGTTGGTAGTCCTTTTTACTCTTACAGCGTAACTACCGAGTGAGTTGACAGTAATGCTATTACCGGTTGCGTTGGGGATCGTGTTACCGTCTTTCTGCCATTCGTATGCAGAGAAACCAGGAGGGATACCAATTACCAGACTGAAAGTTTCGCCGGGACAGAATTCCGAGCGACCTGTCAGTGGCCATGGATTCAGTACGTTTGCCCTGTTCATGAATGGAATAAAGTCTGGTTCCGCCCATGCAGTATTCCATGTACCATGTCCAAGATTGGGGTAAAGGGTGTATTTAAGATCTGCGCCCGCGTTCTGGTACGCTGTAATAACTGTATTCGCGGTATAAGGAGCAGGAGCATTATCCAGACCTCCCTGGAAGTACCATAAGGAGGTAAATTTGAGTTTATTAATGTTGTCAGTTGTGGCGTCGCCATTGGCAATACCGCTCATTGGCATTACAGCGGCGAAATATTGTGGATAGCGTTCTGAGAAGGCCCAGGAGCCGTAACCACCTGCAGAAAGACCGTTAACGGCCACTCTGTTGAGGTCACCTTTCACCTGAACTGATAAGCTGTCCAGTAATTCTTTAATGATGTCAAACTGGCCATTGCCCCAGTTTCCATCAGCAGTTTGTCCATAAAAGAGGAATCCGTCAAAGTTGCCATTGTCCGTTTGGGTTTCGAAGTTCTGGCCACCGTGCAGGAGCTGGTATTCGTTGTCATAAACGCTACCACCTTCACCACGGCCGTGAAGGAAAACGAAAATCGGGTACTTCTTTCCGTCAGCAACATTATGCTGATAGGTCTTAGGGAATTTGAGACGGAAGTTCAGACCCTTGTAAATGTAACATTTGAAGTCGGAGGTATTCCAACTCATACGGGTGGTTTTAACCCACTTCCCGATGCGGCCGAAAGCGGGCGCTGTAGGGGGTGAGGCTGAGTTGTACACAACAATGGGATCTGCAGGGTTCAAGGCTTGCTGCGCATGAGCCGTACCTGCAAAGAGCATCAGAATGCCGATAAGTAAGTGTACAGTTCTTTTCATAAAAGAATTATAAATTATTGGACAATCGGGGTTGAACCCGGTAATTAGCCGAAATAGAAAATAATAACCCAAAGCACGTAGTGCAGGTCAGATCAGAGGAGATGGTAAAATTAGAATGGAGCAGACGAGAAATCGATCAACTCTCAAGATTGGCTTTTATGTAGGATGAGGTTAGGAATTATATCACACTATGAAGCTCTCTTATGTCGATAGATAAGGAATAAGCCTAGTGTACTCGGTTCAAGTTCCAAAAGTAAGTGTATATTTTTACAGTTGGATACTTTTTTAGTGAAAATCTGTTTTTTGACGGTGAATGATATAAATACGTTCGTGAAACAAAAAACTCAACAGTAAGTGTAAAAGGTACACGTTAGCCCACGGTCAGCTGGCGTTGTGAACGGTCCCATACGGCGGACTGTTTTTTTCTAAGAAAACGGCCGAAACCCTGATACACAGCTACATTCATAAAGACGAAGTAAAAAGGGATATAGAATAATTTACTCTTTACCTGCCGTTTGGCCAGCACATATCCTACTAAAGCCATGCCATACAAACCAATTTGTGCTGCCAGAAACAACCAATATACGAATGGGGCACCTGTTGCGCAGAGGATAATATTAGTAAGCAGTGCTAATAACAGACATAAGGGAGCGGCTGTCCAGCGGGATACCCGGTGTGACACATATTGCCACGTGATCTTTGGGTAACGGAAGAAATTCAGCAGATCCATCAAGCGGCTCATAGACTGAAAACCGCCTGCTGCAATCCTTACCTTGCGTTTATATTCATCTTCCAGTGAGGCGGAAGGCGTTTCCTGTGCATAGGCATCAGGGGCGTAAGCTACCCGGTATCCTTTCTTATTAATACCGAAAGAGATCATAAAGTCATCCAGAATGGTATCAGCCGGAATATCCTCATATAAGGAGGTGCGCACGGCAAACAGTTCACCGGCGGCACCCATCACGCTATACAACTCAGCGTCCCATTTTTTCAGCAGGGATTCGTATTTCCAGTACATACCTTCTCCGGCGCCTTCAGCTTCTGCCTGATCGGCGACGAGGATCTTTTTCTCGCCGGCTACCGCACCGGTATTTTCATTTTTAAAATGGCGCATCAGGCAAAGCGCCACGTCCTTATTTAATAAGGTATTGGCGTCAGAAAAAACGACAAAGGGCGTCTTTACATATTTCATGGCACGATTCACTGCCATGGTCTTACCTTTACGCTCAGGTTCGTAAAGCAGATTGATACGAGGGTAACTCCTTATTATATTATTGGTGTCATCAGAAGAACCATCTGTTACAAAGATGATCTGCAGTTTATCCTCAGGATAATTCAATGAAAGTGTATTCAGGATCTTCTCCTTTATAAAGGCAGCTTCATTATAAGCCGCTACCATAAAAGTTACTTCGGGGGTATAGGGAGTTTCGTCTCCAATATGTTGGATTTTTACGAAATAACGACGTATCTTAATTACTATATATAGTAATATACCATAGCCTACATAACTATAGCAAACTAAAAAAATACTGCACCAGAAAATCAGTGAGATCACAGTCATAGATCAAAGTAGTTAAGGGGTAATCGGAGTGCCTGTAGCGTGTTTACATAACAATCCCACATGGGTATCCGGAGCAAAAGTAGAATAAATGTGCAGTATTTTCTCAGCAGTGCATGCTACATTTAAAAAAAATAATCTGCTGACCCGCAAGAATATCCGTTCACGATAATTTATAGCGCATTCACCCAAAAAAAGCCGCCGTTTACGAAAAACATATGGCGAAATGAATAAAGTATTATATTTTTACATCGTTGTTGTATAAACAATCATTTAAGAAAATTTTAGCGCTTGCACTTTATCAATTACTTTTGTACTTTAGTGTAAGTATTTTGAGAAACCATATTTGAGTCATTTCTTTCATATCCCCTGAGAAACTGTTTTTAGTTCCATAAAACCTTATCCAATTTAAAGCCAACGAACATAAACTTCTGATATCCGGAAATGGTATTGGATCGATTAGTAATATTAAATTGGTTAAAGGTGAAAAAAACAGTTTTAATAATAGATGATAGTTTACCCATCCGATATTTACTTGAGGTAATGCTAAACAGAACATACAACGTCGTATCAGCATGCGACGGTCTGGCTGCAATGGCTTGGCTCAAGAATGGCAACATCCCCGATCTCGTCATCACAGACCTCCAGATGCCAAACATCAACGGATGGGAACTCATAGAGTTCATGACAGAAAGCAATCTGTACCAGCATATACCTTTAATGGTGCTTTCCGGCGTACACGACACTAAAGAGTCTTTTGCAAACATCCGTCCCGGAAATATCAAAACGATTATCAAAAAGCCTTTTGATCCGGTTATCTTACTGGATACAATTGATCATGTATTGAAAGCACAGCATGTCCCTGCTTTCTCTTAGCATATAATTATATTGTTATAATCAGTATGTAACCATTAATTCCTTTGTTAGCATGAATACATTTACACCTGAACTGAGCGTATTGAAGAATGCGGCCCCAAAACAGTTTGAAGAACGTGAACAAACACTGCCCCGCCAGATTGTTGCTGACAGTCATATCGTACTGTTTGTAGGGCAACATATTGAAACTCCGGAACTGGAGGAGCAGGGCTACAAGTGTTTCTTTGCACAGGATTATGATACCGCCATCGTGACGATCGAACAGCTACAGTCTGTCTTTCGCAGGAAACCGGGTGTTATCATTTATCGATCTCATACTGACAATCATAAAGGACTGAATGCGTGGAAACAGTTTTTCCAGCAGGAGACCAGTTGCGCCTGCATCCCCTTCCTCCTGTATACAGAAAATGTAAGCCCCGAGATGAAAGCTGCTGCAAAACAGTATCCTTTCATCGATGAAATTATCACTGATAAGTGTTTGCCTAAATTAGCTTCAAAAATAACTTTCATCAATAAATTCAAACAACTGAACGCATTCCCTCCGCTGACAGTTGTAGGTGGTACCGCGCAAAGAAAAAATCATAAACGTACCATCAACGCGGTACTCAAAAGAATTTTTGATATTACTGTTGCGGGCGCCGCGCTCATCGCGATAAGCCCAGTCTTATTCGTTATTGCTGCGATTATTAAGTTTGAATCCAGAGGCCCCATCTTTTATGCTGCAAGACGCGCAGGTAAAAACTACAAGGTGTTCAAATTTTATAAATTCAGAACAATGGTAGCTGATGCTGACAAGAAATTACAACAGCTGCAGCACATGAACCAGTACAAAAGCGGTGACGGTCCCGTTTTTTACAAAGTGTCCAATGATCCGCGCGTAACGCGTTTTGGCTCCTTTCTGAGAAACTCAAGTCTTGATGAACTCCCGCAACTTTTTAATGTATTAATAGGAGATATGTCTCTGGTAGGCAACAGACCTTTACCATTATATGAGGCATCAACTCTGACTACTGACGAGTGGGCACAACGATTCCTTGCTCCGGCCGGTATCACCGGACTGTGGCAGATCAGCAAAAGGGGAAAGAAGGAAATGTCAGCTGAAGAAAGAATCGCGCTGGATATCGATTATTCCAACCAGCACAACTTCGGGTATGACATGTGGATTATGGCAAACACCCCCAAAGCCTTAATACAAAAAGACAACGTGTAATGCTCTTTACGATTGAACTTATTATACTGATTTATCTGGGGGCTTGCGTGTTTTATAACTTCCTGTTTTCAGTAGCAGGACGCCTGTTTCCAAAGAAAGGCAAAACTGTCGCCGATACACTGTCTCACAGCAGGATTGCCGTTCTGGTACCTGCTTACAAAGAGGATGAAGTTATCCTCTCCGTTGCTCAGAGTTATGAATCGCTGGACTATCCGGCTGACAAATACGAAGTGATCGTTATTGCAGACTCCCTGCAGCCTGCAACTATCGTGACTTTACGCGCTGAGGGCATTACCGTCATACCTGTATCATTCAATAAAAGCACAAAAGCAAAGTCGCTGAACGCTGCCTTTGCCCAGTTGCACGATGATAAATACGATATGGCCGTGATCGCTGATGCGGATAATATCCCTGCAAGAGATTTCCTGAAGAGAGTGAATATCGCCTTTCAACAAGGTTATCACGCTATTCAGGCGCAACGTGTAGCAAAAAATCTGGACACGCCGTTCGCCATACTGGACGCGGCCAATGAAATGATTGCAAATCACATCAACCGTAAAGGGGCTAACGCCCTCGGGCTTTCTGCCTCCATCATCGGTTCTGGTATCGCATTCGAATATCAGCTGATAAAACAGGCGCTGAAGGAGACGGAAGCAACAGGCGGTTTCGACAAAGTGCTGCAACAATTACTGGTAGATAAAGGATACAAGATCCACTACCTTGAATCAGCACTGATGTTTGATGAAAAAGTAGAAAACGCAGCCGCTTTCGAGAATCAGCGTAAACGCTGGTTGTCCAGTCAGCTGGTATACCTGCGCCAGTACTTTCTGAGAGGCTTTCGCGCCCTGCTCAAAGGCCGTATAGATTATTTCTACATGGCTGTAGGACAGAACATGCTGTTGCCTCGTATGTTGTTGCTGGCAGGCGTATTCTTTATGACGTTCATCTATCTGATACTGGGACATTATCTGACAGTTCCTTTTTATGCATGGGCGATGATAGCTGGTGCATTTATTGTCAGTATGCTGTTGCCATTGCCGGGTAAATTCTACTCAAAATATCTGCTCACCGTGATATTGAATCTGCCGCGTGTGGTAGGTATTATGCTGGCGCTGGTATTTAAACTTAAAGGCGCCAACAAGACCTTCATTCATACAAAACATTCCAAAACAAGTATCGATAACCCCCTGGTCAATGTCGCAGGAAAATAACATAACACCGCTGGTTTCCATCGTAACGGTTAACTACAATACCACCGCCGTTACCTGTGAATTGTTGCACTCCATCAGCAGCAACAGTTATCGCAATGTGGAAGTGATCGTCGTGGATAATGCATCCAAAGAAGATCCTACTGAAGCACTGCAGGCTGCCTATCCCGCTGTTAAAGTAATCAGAAGCGCGACCAATAAAGGATTTGCCGGTGGAAATAACCTCGGTATAGTAGCCGCTACCGGTGAGTATATCTTTCTGGTGAACAATGACACCGAATTCACAGATGGCCTCATAGAAGGTTTACAGGAAGTCTTTCAATCGCATCCTGATGCAGGCATGGTAAGCCCCAAATTTCATTATTACTTTCATAAAGGCACGATCGAATATGCCGGTTATCAGTCGGTAGATGTATTCACCGGCCGTAACAGCATGATCGGCTGTAAAGAAGCTGATCAGGGCCAGTACGATCAGGTCTCCGCTACCAATTACGCGCATGGTGGTGGTATGATGACAACAGCTGCTGTACTGAAAGAAGTGGGGCTCATGCCGGAAGTTTATTTCCTCTACTATGAAGAGTTTGACTGGTGCGAGCAATTCAAACGTAAAGGCTATAAGATCTACTATCAATATAAGTCACTTATCTATCATAAAGAATCAATGTCCACCGGTAAGAATAGTCCATTAAAGACATATTACCTCACGAGAAACAGAATACTGTTCATGCGTAGAAATGTGGCATTACCGAACCGAATCATCTTTTTACTGTACCTGACCTTGTTTACCATTCCGAAGAATACGTTACAATTCCTGCTCAAACGGGAGAAGGAACACTTAAAGGCTTTCTGGAAAGGCATTATGTGGAACGTAAAACATCGTCAATTAAATCTTTTACCATGTGTGGCATAGCAGGGTTTATTGATTTCTCCAAAAAAGCCAATCTATCCGTACTGAAAGACATGACCGATGCTCTACTGCATCGCGGTCCGGATGACGGTGGCTATGAAGTGTATGAACACCCCAATGCAGTAATCGGACTGGGCCAGCGCCGCCTGTCTATTCTCGATCTTTCCAGTGGTGGCCATCAGCCCATGCACTATAAACAATACACCATGATCTTTAATGGTGAGGTGTATAATTTCAAAGAAATCCGCCATGAACTGGAGCAAAATGGGTATCATTTTACTTCCACCAGTGATACGGAAGTATTGATCAAAGGCTACGATTGCTGGAAAGAGAAGATCGTGGACCGTTGTATTGGTATGTTTGCCTTTGTGATCTATGACAAAGAGGAGCAACAAGTCATCTTCTGTCGCGACAGAGCCGGCGTAAAACCACTTTACTACTACTGGCACAATAACGTGCTGCTGTTTGCTTCAGAACTGAAAAGCTTCAGCCGTTTCCCTGCTTTCGAGAAAAAGATCGATGTAAATGCAGTGTCGCTCTTCCTGCAATACAGTTATATTCCCGCGCCTTACACGGTTTTCGAACATACGCACAAACTGAAACCGGGACATTTCATGCATCTGTCCCTTACCAATAAAGCACTGACCACCTCCGAATACTGGAGCGTACTGGAAGCTTATCGCCAGCCACTTACAGACATGTATGAGGGCGACATCATCCGTCATACCAAAGAATTGATGGAAAGCGCCTATCGCTACAGAATGGTAGCCGATGTACCTGTCGGTGTATTTCTGAGTGGCGGTTATGACAGCTCCAGTGTGGCGGCTATCTTACAGGCATCTTCCGGCAGCCGTCTGAAGACGTTCACGATCGGTTATAAAGAAGCCGCATTCGATGAATCTAAAGAAGCCCGCAGAATCGCCCAGCATCTCGGTACAGATCATACAGAATGGATCGTAGGTCCTGCTGATGCAAAAAATATTCTGGAACATCTGCCGGAGATCTATGATGAACCATTCGCAGATAATTCTACTGTACCTACCACTCTGGTCAGCAAACTGGCTGCTCAGCAGGTGAAAGTAGTTCTTTCTGCTGATGGAGGAGATGAGCTCTTTGCCGGTTATAACAAATTCAATCAGTCCCTGCAGTATACCGAACGTTTTCCGAAATCCCTGCAGGGTATGGTGAGCAAGGTGATGAATATGGTAGACCCTGCCAGTATCCCTTACTTCAATAAACAATACAACTTTGCCAGCCGTTATGAGAAAATGAAGCTCATATGGAAATCCGGCAAATCGCAACAGGCCCTGAAGTATATCAGCCAGTATATTACGGAATCAGAAGCAGCCAACTATCTGGGTGGAGCACATTCTACCTATAAGACGAACTTTGATATGAACGGGGAACTGAATAATATCAATGATCCTCTGAACCGTTTGTTGTCTGTAGATTACAAAACATTCCTGGTTGATAATAATCTGGTGAAGGTGGACAGAGCAACGATGTCTGTCAGCATAGAAGGCCGTGAGCCCATGCTGGATCACAGACTGGTAGAGTTCCTCGCGAAAGTGCCTGCGCATATAAAAGTGAAGAATAAGATCAACAAGTACATTCTGAAGGAGATTGTACACCAGTATATCCCTAAAACATTAATGGACCGTCCCAAACGTCCGTTTATCGCTCCGCTGACGCATTGGTTTAAGGATGAGCTGAAAGAACAGATGGAATACTATCTGTCTCCGGCCAAACTGAAACAGACCGGCATCTTTGATCCCTCACACATCGAAACACTGAAGCAGAACTACTTTAACGGCGGAAAGGTGAGCCACCAGAAACTCTGGAACATCCTCGTATTCCAGTTATGGTACAGCAGGTGGATGGAACAATTGTAAACAGATGGAAGCGACAAAAAAGATCAGGGTTTTACAAACCATCCGCCAGGGTAAGATCGGCGGGGGTGAAAGCCATGTGCTGGACCTCGTACGTTATCTCGACAAGAGTCTGTTTGAGCCGGTTGTGCTGTCCTTTACGGATGGTCCGATGATCACTTCCCTTACCCAGATGGGAGTGCCTGCTCACGTCATTCATACCGAACGCGCTTTTGATATCGGTGTCTGGAAAAAAGTAAAACAGTTCCTGAAAGAGCAACAGATGGATATCGTGCATGTACACGGTACCCGTGCCAATACGAATGTACTCTGGGCAGCCCGGTCTCTGGGCCTGCCTGTGATCTATACTATTCACGGATGGTCTTTTCATGACAGTCTGCCGGCCTGGAACAAAAAAGCGCGTATTCTGGCTGAAAAGTTCATTACGCAACGTACCAGACTCAATATTACGGTGTCTGATTCCAATCATCAGACAGGCGTAAGGGAATTTGGCCGTTTTAAGTCCACTGTAGTGAAAAATGGCGTTAACCTTGACAAGTTCAACCGTAACGGCAGCTATCCCGATATAAAGTCCGCTTATGGCATCCCTGCACATCACCTTGTAATTGGTTATATTGTGCGTATTACCGAGCAAAAAGACCCTCTCGGTATGCTCAGGGCCTATGCAAGCGTCTGCGCCAACTTTCCGGATCTTACCTTGTTAATGATAGGAGAGGGCGACCTGAAAGCAGATGCCGTGAATCTGGCAGAAGAATTGGGGATTACAGACAGGGTCGTTTTCGATAATTTCCGTCAGGATGTACCCGCTGTACTGAATGCAGTAGATATTTACTGTCTGCCTTCACTTTGGGAAGGATTCCCGATCGGTGTACTGGAAGCTATGGCCATGTCAAAGGCAGTCGTCGCCTCCGATGTGGATGGTACACGGGAGGCCGTAGAGCATGAAGTGACCGGACTACTGGTGCCACCTAAAAATGAAGCTGCCCTTGCGACTGCTCTGGAAAGACTGATAAAGGACCAGACACTGCGCACACAATTGCAGGAAAATGCAGGCCGCTGTGTGAAAGCAAACTTTGATGTACGGGATATGACCCATAAAATTGAAACGGTGTATCAGCAAGTGCTGGCGCCATTGTAATATTCTTAAACTTTACGCATGAAAATCAGAAATCCCCAATCCCGTTTTGACCTGGACATTAAAAAGACGGACAGGGTACTTGAGGTTGGAGGCGGCCACAATCCGCACCCAAGGTCGAATGTTGTGGTAGACAAATACGTAGATGACAATACACATCGTAGTGGAGATATAAAAGTGCTGAAGAACCAGCAGTTCATGAATGCAGATGGTGAAAACCTGCCATTCAAGGACAAAGAGTTTGATTATGTGATCTGTAATCACGTACTGGAACACGTAGAAAACCCCCATTCATTTCTCCGTGAACAGTTCCGCGTGGCAAAGAGAGGTTATATGGAAACGCCTTCTCTGTTAGGTGAACACCTGTATCCGAAGAAGTCCCACAAATGGGTATTGCTTGAGGTAGATAACAAGGTAGTGATGGTAGACAAGGAAAGGATCTCTTTCCCGACCAGTTTCGACTTTGGGGATCTGTTTCTGGAATATCTGCCAAAGGCGTCTATTGGCTATAAAATCATGGAAAGAACGCATCCTAATCTGCATACTATGCGTGTGGAGTGGGAAGGTAGTTTTGACTTTATCGTGAATCCGGATGATAAGGATATCCTGAAATATTTTGAGGAGCCATGGACACGTGAAATGGTGCTGCATTATTTCCCACAGCGTTCGCTGGGTAAAGAACTGGCAGAGGCAACGCGTGCTTTTACAGATATCTGCAGAAGTATCATCCGTTCAAAAGTGCTGAAAAGAGTTTAGTATAAACAGGATTGTTTTAAAAGGAGCGAAGCCCCCGGATCATTCCGGGGGCTTCTTATTTTCATATAATAAGTTATGTCAGCGTCAGCCGTCGGCTACTTGACCAGTTTCAGTTTCCCTGTTACCTTTCCCAGCAGGGTCTGGCATTCTGCCCAACCCAGTTTCACAATATCGTTCAGTGTGAATGGTACATATTTCTTCAGCATATAGTAACCTACCACCACACAGATGATCATATTCAACAGCGAACCAAATGCTACCCAACGCACGTCATGGAACAGCAGAATAAATACGATATCACCAATGACGTTAAGCACCAGTTTCAGGAAGTTCTTGTAGAAGTTGGTCAGCGGACGGTTGATCATATCCAGCGCCACACCTATAAAGCGGTCAATAGGGTAGAAGATGGCACAAAGCAGGAATATTCTCACTACATCCGTAGCCGGGAGATAGGCCTTGTCTGCGAGGATAATGATCAGCGGTTGCGTGAAAATAATCAGACCAATAATAAAAGGAATGATCACAATACTCACCACGCCGGTATAACGGGAGAAGGCACGAGATACACCCGCCCAGTCATTCCTGTTAGCCGCGCCGGATAGTGTAGGCTGTGCCGTAGCGACAAAGCTGCGGAGGATAATTTCTATCACCTCCATAAATTTCTGCGGGATGCTGTAAATCGCTACAGCCGCAGGACTGATCATCGTACGGATAAGAAAGTTATCAGAATAGTTGAGGAAGCCGGAAGAGATCATACTGCCGACGATCAGCCATCCGTATTTCACGAGTACGATTACCTGTTTTTTAGTACTATGTACCACCTGACGAACCTTCGTCCAGCCCTTGATTAATGTAAAACAGCTGGTAGCTGCCAATCCGGCCATATAGGCGAATAATACATGCGGCAGGGTAACCGTGCTAAAGAAATGAAAAGCGAGTATCAATACAAGGAAGCCACCGTTCTGCCAGAAGCGGACCTGTAATATTTTGTCAAAACGATGTTCTGCCTGAAGGAACCAGCTGGCAACGTTGAATGGTACCGATACTACCATCATTACACCCAGCCAGCGCATAAAAAAGCGCCATGTTTCATCAAATTGTCCGTATAAGGCGACACCTACAATCAGATTGAGGAGCAGATAAATAACTGTCAGTATAAGTACCAGATACCAGGCACTTCCGGCCACTTCCTTGCCAGTCTTCTCATCCGACCCGGTATAGAATTTAATGATACCAGATTGTAATAAAGCGGTACGAATCTGGTCCAGCACTGTATATGTCCCGATGAATAAAACCCATTCCCCAAAAGCCGAGAGAGATAGTAAACGAACGAGAATCGCAAAGGATAATACGTTAAGAAAAGCAGAGACGAGGTTACCTAATAAGGAGTGAAAATGCCTGTTGTTAATTACCGATAATAATTTAAATCCCATGTATATGATATAAAACCAGTGAATTGAAATTTTCTGCGGTCTTTTTAACAGGATAAGGTTATTTGGGGAGAATGTTCCTCGGATGCAATATTACCATAATGCAAAAGTTTGACAAAATTTAATTTCCGACAGTCCCATCAATATAATATTTTTTACCACATTATATATTAGTTTTTTCAATGCTTTATAATTAACTTTAATTACATATTAAAAATATTTTATTTGACAAATAAAAATATTGTACTTTGCCGTCGGATCTTGAAAAATACTAAAGAAGTAGAAGATTATCAGATGATTGGAACTCACCAGTAAAGAAATAATCAGACAGACGCCCTTATGAACTTGATTTCGTGCTGAAAGATACGATTTTGAAGATTACCTTTTTTCGGGACAACGTACACGATTACATCCAGCGTGCCTTAGCCTCTTTCAACTGATTGCTTTGTCATTTTTTTAGGTACGGGGATAGGCCCCGCAAGCACACCATATAATTTTGAAAAACCTGACTGATGAAACATTTGTACACTATTGCTATGTTCAGAAAGTTAGCTGCTTGCCTTGCAGTTATGCTGTTCACAACTCTAACTATCACCGCACAACAAACTGCGGTATCCTTAGCCGGAACAAGGGTTACAAATTCCGGAGGTTACTATGAATATGTTCCGCCATCCTATGCTGCCAGTAAGGACTCTTTTCCTTTACTGATCTTTATTCATGGGATAGGAGAACTGGGTAACGGTACAAGCAACCTGCCCGCGGTACTCAGAAATGGGGTGCCTAAACTCATTGATAAAGGACTGTTTCCAGCCTCTTTTACAGTAGGTGGTAAATCGTTTTCATTTATCGTTGCTTCGCCTCAGTTTAAGAACATTCCCAGCCCAATGGACGTGCTGAGTCTCGTGAATTATCTGAAGGGCAAATTCAGAATTGATAGTAAACGTATATATGTAACGGGATTGAGTATGGGAGGTGGTGCAACGGAAGATTTCGCGAGCGCCAATGATTCCTATGCACAGATTCCCGCCGCCGTTGTAGCTGTTGCAGGTAATATGAACCCTAAGCAGATTACCAACGCTCCCAAAGTGATGGCGAAGAATGATGTGCCGGTGTGGTTCCTGCACAATGAAAATGACCCGGTAGTTCCTTCTCAATACTCCAAGGACTGGACTTCTATGATGGATTCCTACAAACCTAGTCCTACACCTCAGCCTAAACTCACTATTTTCAACGCTTCCGGTCACGACGCATGGTCCAAAGCCTATGACCCTTCTTATAAAGAAGATGGTCTGAACGTCTACGAATGGATGCTGCAATATGAGAAAGGTGGTAAGGTGAGCACACCTTCAAAACCCAATACCGGCAATAAGAGGGTGAATGCCAGACCAAACATTGGTAATGGTATGTACTACCCTGATGCCATGAGTGCATTTGGCCTGAACCCGGGCGATACACTCTGTATCCCTGCGGGTGATTACGAATTCATTCAGCTCGGCAGCCTCGTAGGTACCGCCGCTAAACCTATTGTTATCACCAACTGTGGTGGTGTGGTAAGAACAGGGATTAAAACACTGAAAACTGACGTGTCTTTCAATATAATGGGAGGCAAGTTTCTGCATATCACCGGTTCTGGTACTCCCGGCGTAGAATATGGCTTTGATATCAATGGTCGTAACCTGCTCGGTATTAAAATGCAGGGTATTTATCTTGGCTCGGGTAGTTCTGACATCGATATACATAACTTCTATGTACATGATGTAGGTTCCTTTATGGTAGCCAAAACAACACAGGAATGTGGCAACCCACAGTTCTGGGAAGGCAAGTATGTGATGAAGAATGTGAAGATCCACCATATTAAAGGCCGTTATTCTGACTACGAAGGTTTCTACATCGGTAACACGCATTATGTGATGGATTATCTGCTTTGTCAGGGTATCAAATCTCACCACATTCAGGATCTGGAAGTATATGATAACGATCTGCAGTATATGGGGCAGGATGGTATCCAGATCTCTATGTGTGACCTTGGAGAAAATAAGATCCATCATAATATTGTACGTAACTACGGCACCACCAAACTGGACGCACAAAGCTATGGTATGCTGATGGGTGGAGGTTCCCGCGTAAAGCTGTACAACAACGTGGTTGACAATGGTTATCTGCCGGGTATCGCACTGTTTGGTTCAGGTATTTCCTATGTTTATAATAACGTTATTTCCAACGTTGAAAACGGAGAAGGTATCAACGTATCAGATAAGCTGATACTGGAACCTGTAACCGGTTATATCTACAACAACACGATCTATAACACCGGCAATACCGGTATTAAAATATACGCTTACCTCACTACCATCGGTCATAAGGTATACAACAACCTGGTGATCGAAAAGGCAGCGGGTGGAAGCTATCCTACTGATGGTCTTTATATCAGAGGTGCACAGAATATTAAGTTTGATTACGGGAATAATATGTTCTCTACTACTGCGAATGCAGGTAAAGTAGTGACCAATGTGAATAGCGGTGATTTTCACCTGACGGCTGCATCAACTGCTGTAGATGCGGGTAAGAGTGTGGCTGACCTCGGACTGATCACTGATAAGGATGATCTTAAGCGTCCTATGAACAGCGGTTACGATGTGGGCGCATACGAATATCAGTTACCTAAAACACCATCTAAAGGAAACGTAGCACCTACTGCAAACGCCGGTAAAGATGTTACAATTACATTACCGACGAATACTGTCACACTGGACGGTACCGGCTCTGCTGATACTGACGGTAAGATCAGCAAATACCTTTGGACAAAACAAAGTGGCCCTGCCGGTGGTACCATCACCAACAATGCCACTGCAAGTACCAGCGTAACTGGTCTGACAGCGGGTACTTATATTTTCACCCTCACAGTAACGGATGATAAGTCTGCCACTGATATTGACAGCGTAACTGTGAAAGTGAATGCAGCTGCTGCGAATAAGCCTCCGGTTTCTAATCCGGGTAGCGCAGTGATCATCACCCTGCCAACCAATACCGTGACACTGGATGGTGCTGGTTCCGCTGATGGTGATGGTAAGATCAACAAATATGAATGGAAGAAAGTAAGTGGTCCTGCCGCTGGTACTATTACTACACCAGCAGCTGTGAAGACCACTATTACCGGTCTGACAGCGGGCGCATATGTATTCTCGCTGACAGTAACAGATGATAAACAGTCTGCCAGCACATCAACAGTAAGTGTAACCGTAAATCCTGCCACTAATAAAGCGCCTGTCGCGAATGCCGGTAAAGCTGTGAATATCACCTTACCAACAAACAGCGCAACGCTCGATGGCAGTGCTTCCAGTGATGCAGACGGTAAGATCAGCAAATATGAATGGAAGAAAGTAAGCGGTCCGGCAACAGGTGCTATCACTACACCGGCAGCCGCGAAGACCACTATCACCGGTCTGACAGCAGGTACTTATGTATTCTCTCTGACCGTAACGGATGATAAACAGACCGCCAACACCGCAACAGTGACGGTGACAGTCAACCCTGCGACCAACAAATTACCTGTAGCCGTTCCGGGCAATGCGGTAAGCATCACCCTGCCGACAAACAGCGTAACACTTGATGGTCAGGCTTCCTACGATCCTGATGGTAAAATCACTAAATACCTGTGGCAGAGAATGAGCGGTCCGAATGATGTGACCCTGAGTAATGCCTCAGCAGTGAAAACCACCATCTCAGGTATGATAGCAGGTACCTATGTATTCTCCCTGAGTGTAGCAGATGATGACGGCGCGGTTTCTTCTGCGAATATTACCGTAACAGTGAATCCGGCTGCCAATAAAGCGCCTGTAGCAAATGCAGGTAGCACGCAGACCATCACCCTGCCGGTAAGCACTGTAACACTGGATGGTAAGGCTTCTAGCGATCCGGATGGCACTATCAGCAAATATGAGTGGAAGAAAGTAAGCGGTCCTGCAGGTGGAGCGATCTCTACGCCGGCCACTGTGAAAACAGCGATCACCGGACTGACAGCAGGTACCTACGTATTCTCATTGACAGTAACAGATAATAAACAGGCGACCAACACCGCGAATGTAACGGTGAAAGTAAACCCTGCACCTAATAAAGCACCTGTGGCAAATGCAGGTAGCGCGCAGACCATCACCCTGCCAACCAATTCAGTAACACTGGATGGTAAGGCCTCTGCGGATGCAGATGGTACAATCGCGAAATACGAATGGAAGAAAGTAAGCGGTCCGGCAACAGGCACTATTGCTACGCCTGCGGCTGTGAAAACAGCTATCAGCGGACTGACAGCCGGCACCTACGTATTCTCGCTGACTGTAACAGATAATAGCGGAGCTGTCGCTGCTGCGAATGTAACCGTGACTGTTAAGCCTGCGCCTAATAAAGCACCTGTAGCAAATGCAGGTAGCGCAGTGACCATCACATTACCAACCAGCACCGTAACACTCGATGGTAAAGCTTCCAGTGATGCAGATGGTACAATCACCAAATATGCATGGAAGAAAGTAAGCGGTCCGAATGGAGGCGCTATCACAACTCCTGCAGCTGTGAAGACAACGATCACCGGTCTGACAGCAGGCACTTATGTGTATGCACTGACAGTAACTGATAACAGTGGCGCATCTGCTACCGCAAATGTGACCATTACCGTGAAAGCTGCTCCGGCAGCAAATAAGCTACCAATAGCAAATGCAGGTCCGGACGTAACCATCACACTGCCTGAAAACTCCGCACTGCTGGATGGCTCCCTGTCAATGGATCCAGATGGTAAGATCGCGAAATACGAATGGTATAAAGTGAGTGGTCCGAATGGTGGTACGATCAAAGTAAAAGATGCAGCTATCACCACTGCGCAATTGCTGATCGAAGGTACTTATCTGCTGGCCCTGAAGGTAACGGATGCCGCTGGCGCAACAGATATCGATACCATGAAACTGGTTGTGAAAGCAGCTCCGCCTGCGGTGAATGCACCTCCGGTAGCAAGAGCAGGCAATGATATCACTGTCAGACTGCCGGTAAATAGTGTGATCCTGAATGGTGCAGCGTCTTCTGATCCGGATGGTATCGTGACCAACTACCAGTGGTTAAAGATCTCCGGTAAAGATGTTCACTTCTCCAACGCAACAGGTATCATCAACGTAGTATCAGGTCTGACACCGGGCACATATGTGATCGAACTGCAGGTAACCGATAATAAGAACGCCAAAGCCAGCGATAGACTGACCATCACGGTGCTGCCAGCTGAAAACAGCACAGGTAAACCTCCTGTAGTACTGACACAGGGTGATCTGACACTCAGATTGCCGAATGCAGGTATGAAGGCTGATGGTAGCAGGTCTTATGCGAATGGTGCCAACATCAGCAGCTACGCATGGAAACAGGTATACGGTCCGCTACAGGCAGTTATAGCAGCACCATCTGCTAAAGCAACAGATATCACTGGTATGAACTTCCCGGGTAGCTATGTATTCGAACTGATCGTTACCGATGATAAGAAACAAAGCAGCCGCGCTACATTCGAAGTAACTGTACTTGAAGCAGGTGGAGATGCCTTCGTACCGGAAATCACGACATATCCGAATCCGGTTGTCACTGCGCTGACCTTCAAACAGCGTATGAAGAACTCCAGTCAGGGTACTATTACGATCTTCAACATAGCAGGTAAAGCGATGAGGAGCTATAATCTGCCGGCAGGCGAAAACATACAGCAAACACTGGATGTGTCCAATCTGCCAATAGGTACTTACATACTGCAGGTGGTGTACAAAAACAACACTTACAAGTGGAGCACCAAGTTTGTAAAGAGTGAATAAGTGGTCATCACCTAAGCCAATTATAGCAGCGCAGAAAGCGCTAAAAAGTAGAGGCTGGACTTATTAAAAGTCCAGCCTCTTTGTTTTTGGGAGCTGACGGAGAAACAGCTACCGGGAAATTACACGCTGCTTCCGCTTAGCGCACCCTTTCCCATAATTTCGTTTCAGGATTGTATTGTTTAAGCACTTTGGCAGGATTACCGCCTACCACACTGTACGCAGGCACGTCTTTAGTGACAACGCTGCCTGCTGCAACTACTGCATGTTCACCGATTCTGACGCCGGCAGTAATAACCGCATTCGCACCAATCCAACTATCTTCACCTATATAGATCTCACTGGTAGAGCAGGGCTGCAAACCGATAGGGATACTGATATCCTGATATCCATGGTTTAGTCCTGACATCACCACATTCTGTGCGATAATGACGTTATCGGCAATAGTGACCGGTCCGATGAGTACATTGCCCATACCCACCTGTACGCGTTCACCGATGTTCACGGCTCCCATCCCGTTATTGACAGTAGCAAAGTCTTCAATAATGGATCCGGCGCCCAGATTGAACGGATTGAAAGGAAATACGTCCAGGCGGGTATAACGGCGTACAATGGCGCCTTTACCTCTTTTATGTACAAAAGGGTTCACGATCCAGCGGATCCACAGCCGGGGTTTTGCCTGATTTTTAGGCATGATCATGCGGTGCGCGAACTGTTTGAGGTTAGGATTGCTTTTAATCCTTGTTTTCAGACTTGTAAGTGTGCTCATCTGGTCAAGCGGTATTTAATATTGCCTCATAAATAGCAGTTACGGAGTTTTCCCAGCTATGGGATCTGGCAAAGGCGATCCGTTGCTCCTGCAGGGTTACATTATCTTCTGCAAGGGCCTTTGTGATCAGCGTAACATACTCATTTGCATTCCGGGCAAGATAAGTGTGAGAATCAAAGAATTCCATCGTTCTGGTGGCTGTTGCCACTACTGGTTTTCCTAAAGCCAGGTACTCGTCTATTTTTAACGGATAATTACCGACAGTCAGTACATTCACCTGCTGCGGATTGATACATATATCAAAAGCCTTGATGTAGGCTGGTAGTTCCTTTAGTTCTTTTCTGCCCAGAAAGTGTACATTCGGCAGCTGGTGCAAGATAGATTTCTGGAAAGTCTCATCTTCCGGACCTACCAGTACTATGGACCAATCCTTCTTCTCCTGCGCGATATGTTCAATAATACCCGGATCCAGCCTGTGTGCATTCAGGGCACCCACATAGCCAATAATGGGGCCTTTAATGTCATTCAGATCCTCAGGAATGGCATAACCCTGTGTGACGTCAAAGAGACTGAGGTCACAGCCCTGTCCTACGTAATAACTGTTTGGATTATATTTTTTTAGAATATCAGTCAGGTAATTGGAGTTGGCTACCGCTATATCCGCCTTTGCGATATGTAATGGTTCGATCTTTTCGCCGTGTTTTTTCCAGTAATCCACACCCAGCAGGTAGTCCCTGCTATAGTAGATGTAAGTAGCTGGTTTCAGCAACTCTTTCATATAAAAACCACGGAAAATATCGTTATCATTGAAGAGGATAACATCTTTGAACCCCAGTTCATCCATCGCTTCTTTTATACTCGCAGCAAACTTCCTGTTGTTCCGTTTGTTTAACCAGGAGAAGACGGGCGAAGCAGGCGCCGGTAACCAGTTGATTGATTCAAGGACCGCAGAAGGATAATAGCTCCAAAGATTTTCCCGTACAGGTACGATCGAAGGCTCTTTTTTCTGTATAGTCTTAAGGTGATAAGCGACGTTGGGATCATCCTTCTGTTGCAGGATGGTATTTCTGTCGAGCGGAGTGTTTACATATAACACGCGGTTATGGCGCGCAAATTGTAAAGCTATATTCTTACAATTACTTCCTATTGGGGTATACCATTGTTGTAATCCAATGATAACTATATCCCGATTCCTGATAAGTGACACTGCAGTTAAGAATTATGGTGATATAATTGCTTATCGAGGTCTACATGGGAGCATGGCTAAAAACAAACCAAATATAGCTACTTTTTTTACATTATAGAAAAGCAGCAGTAAAAGATAAAGAGAACTTTAATGTTATGACATCAAAACACATCCCCGAAACAATCGACATCAGGCAACTGACCCCCGAAGACTATCTCGATCTGAAAGAATCTATGGTATCGGCTTATGCAGACATGGAAGGCAGCTACTGGCGGGAACCTACTATCCGCAGACTGGTAGAGCTTTTCCCGGAAGGACAGATCGCTGTTACTGTAAATGATAAAGTAGTAGGTTGCGCACTTTCTATTATCGTTGATTATGGAAAATTTGGTGATGAACATACCTACGAGCAGATTACCGGATATTACACGTTCAGTACACATGACCGTAAAGGTGATGTACTATATGGGATAGAAGTTTTCGTGCACCCTGACTATCGTGGCCGCAGACTGGCCCGCAGGTTATATGATGCGCGCAAAACCCTTTGCGAACGCCTTAATTTGCGGGGTATCGTTGCGGGCGGACGTATCCCCAATTATCTGAAATATGCCGAAGAAATGTCCCCAAGAGACTATATCGAAAAGGTACGTGATAAGGAGATCTATGATCCTACATTGACCTTTCAGTTCTCGAATGATTTTCAGGTGAAAAAGATCCTCAAGAATTACCTGCCGCATGACGAGTCTTCCATGGGCTTTGCGACACTACTGCAATGGTATAATATCTATTATGAAAAGGATCATGACACTATCAGATACAATAAATCTACGGTACGTATAGGGTTAGTGCAGTGGCAGATGCGGGATTATGGTGGACTTGATGGCTTCCTGCAGCAGGTGGAATATTTTATTGACGCGGTAAGCGACTATGGCTCTGACTTCGTCGTATTCCCCGAATTGTTTAACGCCCCTCTGATGGCAGAATTTAATCAGATGGATGGCGCCGCCGCTATCAGGGGAGTGGCACAGTATACCGAGCAACTCAGGGACCAGTTTATCAAACACGCGGTTTCCTACAACGTAAATATCATTTCCGGCAGCATGCCGATCCTCATCGGAGATTCATTATACAATATCTGCTATCTCTGTCGCCGGGATGGTACGCACGACTACTACATCAAAATGCATCCGACGCCAAGCGAAGTATATGCATGGGGGATCAAAGGCGGAGATCAGCTGAAAGTATTTGATACAGATTGTGGTAAAATCGGTATTCAGATCTGTTACGATGTAGAGTTTCCTGAACCTTCCCGCATACTGGCAGAGCAGGGAATGCAAATATTGTTTGTACCTTTCCTGACAGATACCCAGCATGCCTTCAATCGTGTGCGGTTCTGCGCACAGGCAAGGGCCATTGAAAATGAGTGTTATGTGGCGATGGCCGGTTGCGTGGGTAATTTACCCAAGGTAAATAATATGGACCTGCAATATGCGCAAAGCGCTGTGCTGACGCCTTCTGACTTTGCCTTTCCGGTGACCGGCGTCAAAGCCGATGCTACTGCCAATACAGAAATGGTGGTTATCGCAGACGTAGATCTGGTACTGCTGAAAGAGCTGAGTGCCTTTGGCAGTGTGCAGACAAAGAAGGACATGAGAAGGGATCTTTATGAAGTAAAATGGAAGAAACGTTAAACAGTATAAAAATTATGGCACACAAGATCAATTTAGCCTTGCAGATCCTTCCTTCTGTTCCCAGCGATCAGGTATATGCGGTAGTGGATGAAGCGATAGCAGTGATTCAGGCTTCTGGCCTCAAATACAGGGTTTGTCCTTTTGAAACAGTGATAGAGGGAACTTACGATGAGTGTATGGAAGTAGTGAGAAAAGCACAGGAAGTTTGCTTCAAAGCAGGCGCTTCCCAGTTGCTGGTTTATGTAAAGATGCAGATCAAAAAGGATGCTGATGTCAGCATAGAAGATAAAACAGGTAAATACGACTGAGTTTTTATCTGAACTGGAAATAGGTTTCCAGTGACAATAGTCCGATGATCATTCCGGCAGCAAAACGTATGCATTGCCCATAACTGATACGGATATAGGGAGCGAGTAAAAGGATGAATAAAGGAGCTGCCTGTGCCACATAACGCGAACTGAAAAGATGTGTTACCTTAAAACTGGTAGCCAGCATCAGCAGCGTGGCAAACAGAATAAACAGGAAAAAGGGTTCCGTACGCCGCTCCATTCCCTGCCAGAAAGCACAATACAGAAAATATAGTGCAATGGTAGCCAGCAATGGCGATATCAGATAAGGATAAATGTGCATGACGGCTGCCGGGAAGATCTTCTTCAGGGCCTCATTTAACGGCGCATACTCATAATGCAGCCAGTAGTAATTAGCCGGCAATAGTATGGCGTAAAGTATAATCAGTACCAGTAATATCTGCCGGTTATAGATAAACCAGCCGGGCGCAATAATAACAGCGATCAAAGCCCCATAAGAGAATGCCAGTATCCCATGCCATAGCACTAATCCGCCCGTACTGATGATGGCCTGTTTCGGTGGCATCAATCCTCCCCAGATAATAAATACCGGTACGCAACAGGCAAGTGCCAGTCCCATATAGACAGACACGATGACCCATTTCCGCCATTCTCCGGCTGTCTGCAATAAAAGTAACAGCGCCGCCGGTACGATCACCACAAAGGGAGAACGTCCCAGTATGGCGAGTCCCAGACTTAATCCAGCCAATATACTTAACGACAACCCCTGCCACCAGCGTTTGGTCGTACGTTCCATCGCATGTTGCAGCAGCCAGATGGAAATAGTAGCAAATAACATGGGTGGGATTTCTGTCAGCGCCATACCCGCTACCTGCCAGACCATGGGAACCGCCATGATGTGAAAGGCCGGTAGCCACACATTTCGTTTCAACCTGCGTTGCATCTTACGGATAATAGCCGCCAGCAGGAGAATGATCAGCAATAACATGCCTGTATTAACCATTCGTATACCGGGCGTTTGCAGGTGCGTGAGCGGTTTTAAAGCGGAATGAACAAACTGATAAAGAGGGCCCGGCGCCTGATTGTCGATATGTAAGAGGAAAGTCCTGCTGAAGCCGTATTGTTCAAAAAGATAAACATTAGGAATGAAAAGGGGTTCATCAAAAAGGGGAGGCTGTTTATGCAACAGTGTGATGACAAACAACAGGATATATCCGGCAATACCGGTAAAAATCAATGTACGTTCCTGTGATCTGGGGTGTCGCATGGTAAACAGATAAAGAAAAAGACCGTTCACAGTGACTGGCGTTGCGGTTGCCGGTATCTGCGAACGGTCTGTATCTTATGATCTTCCGAATACCAGGTAGGCTATCACCAGCGTAAATACGATGTTAAAGGCCTGAGCAATGATAAAGGCCATTGCCGGACGACCATTCTCCATCTTAAAGATATCGGTGAATTTCGTCTCCAGTCCTATACAGGTAAACGCAATAGCGAACCAATATGTTTGCAGATCTTTTAAAGGCCCTTTCGCAGCAACCACTGATGTTGCCGGCAGCAGGAAGGAAAACAGGAGGGAAGCGCATATAAATCCGAGCACAAATTTTGGGAAACGCTCCCATATCGTACGCAGCGTAGGCTTTTCATAACCAGCTTCCTTACGGGTGTACGACCAGTACAGGGAAATAAAGAATGCGGCCAGTCCGAGTAATACGTTCTGTGAGAATTTCACCAGCGTCGCATATTTCAGCGCCTCTTCTCCCAGCATAGTTCCCGCGGCCACTACGGCGCCGGAAGTATCAATTGTACCTCCCAGCCAGGCACCAGCAACGGCTGGCGGCATATGTGCCCATGTGGCAATATATGGCATGAACAACATCATAGGGATCGCTACGATCAGTACCAATGAGATGACATGAGAAAGCTTTTTATTATCTCCTTCGATCGCACCCGCGGTGGCGATAGCGGCTGATACACCGCAGATAGATACCGCACTGGATATCATCATCCGGAATTCATCATCGAGTTTGAGTTTCCGGCATACCCAGAAACTGAAATACCAGACAGTAAATACAACTGCCACGGACTGCAGGATACCTAGTCCGCCGGCTTTAATAATATCGTCAAACAGGACGTTGGCACCCAGCAGAACCAACCCGATTTTGATATATAACTCCGTCTGAATAGCAGGTTTCAGTATAGCAGGCACTCCCACCAGATTGCTGATGAGCAGTCCGAGGATAAGGCTGAACAACACCACCTCAATCCCGAAATCCTTCAATGTTTTATAGCTGGCAATAAACTGTGCCAGCAATGTTACAAAGATGATGAACAGGAGAGAGATAAAGAGTTTTGCTACCTCTACCTTGCCTGTGAATGATTTGGCCAGCAGTATACTGCCCAATACCCACAGGAATAAAATACCGGTCTGTTTCCAGATCTCAACACCCGCAAATTGCGCGGTGATAAATGAAGCGTCGTTCCATACCGCAATTTTTGGAAGGACAGGTTTAAGGCCGAACAGCACCAGGCCAATAGTCAGAAATGCAATAATTACAGCAATCCAATCTTCGTGAAGCGTTTTCTTAGGCATGACAAAAAAGTTAAGTTTTTCCCCTTGGTGGAAGCGGATTTATTGGTGGTGCCGGCCAAGATAGTAAAAAGAATTTAAGCAAGTGGAAAGAATATATAAGCGAGAATAATTGCTGCCACAATACCTACCACGTCGGCTATCAGTCCGCAGGTCAGCGCATATTTCGTCTTTTTGATATTGACAGAGCCAAAGTACACCGCCAGCACATAGAACGTCGTTTCCGTAGAACCCTGAATAATACTGGCCAGTCGTCCTACAAATGAATCCGGACCATGCGTTTTCAGGATATCTACCATCAATGCGCGGGCTGCACCACCACTCAATGGTTTCATGAGGCCTACCGGTAATGCGTCTACAAAAGCGGTATTGACACCAAGACCGGCAAATAATGCCTTCAGCCCGTCCAGTACATAATCCATACAACCTGTATTCCTGAACGCGCTGATAGCAACCAGCATCGTCACCAGATAGGGGATAATAGTAATGGATACCTGAAAACCTTCCTTCGCACCTTCTATAAACACATCATATACATTGATCTTTTTCACCGCTGCCAGACCCAGAAAAGCAACCACGATGGCAAATATTACAAATCCGCCTACAAAGGCCGTATAAGCAGCAATTTTGTCCGGAGGCAATACCTGCATCGCATAATAAAGTCCTGCCAGCAAGATGCCGAACACAGCAAAGGTGAGTACTATAGGTGCTTTCAGCAGATTGATACGTTGGTACAGGGCCACTGCCAGCATCCCGGAAATAAAGGAGATCAGGGTACCAATCAGTGTCGGGATAAAAATATCCGCCGCATTCGAACTGCCCGCCGCAATACGTAAAGCGATCACAGAGGTCGGAATCAGGGTGATACCGGCTGTGTTCAGCACCAGAAACATGATCTGGGCATTCGTCGCCACTTCCGGCTCCGGGTTCAGCTCCTGTAACTGCTTCATGGCTTTTAAACCGACAGGGGTGGCCGCATTGTCCAGTCCCAGTGCATTGGCGCTAAAATTCATAAGAATAGAGCCCATCGCCGGATGCTTTTTCGGAATACCCGGAAATAGTTTCGAAAAGAAAGGATCCACCCAGCGGGCCAGAATACCGATCATTCCACCTTGTTCTCCCACTTTCATGATCCCCAGCCAGAAGGTCATAATACCTGCCAGCCCAAGAGATATTTCTGCCCCTGTTTTAGCACTCTCAAACATGCCATTCATCACAGTTGAGAATACGGCAGTATCCTGCAGGAATATGAGGCGGCAAACGGCCACAACAAAAGAGATCAGGAAGAAGCCAAGCCAAACATAGTTTAATGCCATATATGTGAAATGATTGAACATCAAATCTAATGGCAAAAATTTAATATTAAAAGGAGAAATCTGTGTTATATCATCAGGCTCACTCCGGGAGAGTGTGGGTTGATAGCTAAAAAAGCATTATCTTCGCGCAAATTTTTTCTAAAATGGCGTTACAAGTAGGAATTGTTGGATTACCGAATGTGGGAAAATCGACATTATTTAATGCGGTAAGCAACAGCGCAAAAGCGCAGGCGAGCAATTATCGCTTTTGCACAATTGAACCTAACGTAGGACTTGTAGACGTACCGGACGAGCGTCTGGCAAAGCTGGAAGAACTGGTGAAACCGGAACGCGTGGTTCCTACTACTATTGAATTCGTAGATATCGCAGGCCTTGTAAAAGGTGCGAGCAAAGGTGAAGGTCTTGGTAACAAGTTCCTCGCTAATATCCGTGAGGTGGATGCAATCGTGCACGTGATCCGCTGTTTTGAAGATGAAAACATTCTGAGAGAAGAAGGTGCGATCAATCCTGTAGGCGATAAAGAAATCATCGATACCGAATTACAGCTGAAAGACCTCGAAAGCGTTGAAAAGAAAATCGCGCGTACCGAGAAAATGGCTAAAACCGGTGGTGATCCAAAAGCTAAAATAGAATTCGAAATCCTGAAAAGATGCCAGGCGCATCTGGAACAAGGTAAAAATATCCGTGAACTGGGTCTGAGCAAAGAAGAACGTGTTGCAGTCGCTGACCTGTTCCTGCTGACAGAAAAACCAGTACTGTATGTGGCAAACGTGGACGAAGCATCCATGCTGACCGGCAACAAATACTCTGTACAGCTGCAGGAATCTGTAAAAGCAGAAAACGCAACTGTAGTGGTGATGAACAACAGCATTGAAGCCCAGATCTCCGAAATGGAAGATGCAGCTGATAAAGAACTGTTCCTCTCCGAATATAACCTGACGGAACCAGGCCTGAACCGCCTGATCCGTTCTGCTTACAGCCTCCTGAACCTGATCACTTACTTCACCGCTGGTGTACAGGAAGTGAGAGCATGGACTATCCACACCGGATGGAAAGCGCCACAGGCTGCAAGTGTGATCCACACTGATTTCGAAAAAGGTTTTATCAAAGCTGAGGTGATCGCTTATGCGGACTATGTAAAATATGGTTCAGAAGCTGCCTGCCGCGATAACGGCCGTTTACGTATAGAAGGTAAAGAATACATTGTAAACGATGGTGACGTAATGCACTTCCGTTTCAACGTTTAAAAGATACTTCAGGGTTTTCCCACTGAAGGGTACAACAAATCTAAGACGTCCCGGGCCTCCCCGGGACGTCGCCTATTTTAAGACATTACAGCCATCGCTTTTTTCCACTCTTCCTCCAGCAATTTCTTCAACATTCCCATTCTGCTTTGCAAAGCATATAGTAATGTAAGTGGATAAAACTGGTCATGCGTAAAATGAAAGTGCATATAATAGAACCAGAATCCCAATCCTAACCACGGAATAGCTGCCAGTTCCTCCTCATTCAGGTGTCGCTCCGAACGGTAGGCGTTCAGAAAGGTAGCGAAAGCCGCTTCCATCTGTTCATCCGTCAATCTGTTCATCAGCTTATCCAGCAATAACTGCTGGCGGAAAGTCATGATATCATAAATCAACCACCCACGTCCAAAGAAGTCAAAGTCAAATAGCGTGATCTTATCGTTGTTGTCGAAATGGAAGTTCTTAGGCAAAAAATCAAAATGACAATAACCTGTACTGATCTGGTCAGTATGGATGCCATCCAGTGCGAGCTTTACTCTTTCCACAGCTGCCAGCATCCACTCATAAGTAACAGGATCTTCCCTGAAATAAGGCTTTGCTGCCGCCAGTGGCTGAAATAAGGTCGTATCCAGATCAAAAGTCCAGCGGGGATCTTCCAGTCTGATAGCCGCTGACACATTGTGAAAACGGGCCATTTCAAGGCCTAAATTGCGTAGCTGGTTATCCGAGAGCATACCATGCGAACGACCTTCCGCATAAGAGAATAATACTGCATGCCGGATACCTTCTGCCGCAGGCAAGGCCTGAATCTGATGGCCATGCTTGTCTGCTATTGCATAGGAAACAGAAATAGCTGCGTCTTTTAAGGCATTCAGCAGCGTCACTTCTGACTGGATATGCCCTAGTGTCCGGTGAGAGGACCGGTAAATGCGCAGGATAAAACGGTCCTTATCTGTCGTAATCAGATAAGTGTCGCCAACACCGCGGACAATGAACTGACATTGTACATTTTGCAGTGCGTAATGCTCGCTGACATAAGTGGCAAGGGCGTCTGGGCTAAGGGTCGAATAAGTAGTGGGGAATATGGGTTGCATGTCGCAAATATAAGACTTCCCCTTACTTATGACCATTACCGCCCTGTTATTCCCCGACTGATACCTGTTAGACTATTATGTTTGTACATTTAAATACATGTTCGTACATTTACTTTGTAAATAGAACAAACCACGATATGCATGTACGTTCAGCTTACCTGATCATTACCTTATCTACTCTGGCCTTCTGTATGCCGGCATCTGCACAGAAAACCGATAAAAAGGCGCTTTCGGCCGGCATCCTGAAAGACGCCCGTCTCGATACCATTCAACGACGGGCATTAGCGCTCCTGACAAGCTTTAATGCCGGTACTTCCTATGGAGAAGTCTGGATCCGCGACTTCAATACCTTTATTAAAGGGTCATTGAAAGTCCGCACAAAAGAAGAAGTCAGATCCATGTTATTGTTATTCCTGAAGATGCAGGGAGAAGACGGTAATATCGTAGATGGTGTCATTGATAGCAAAAAGGCGGGTGTAGGTTATCAGTACCGGTATTCTCCACTGGCGCCGGAATGGGCGGCACATAAAAATACAGTCGAAACTGATCAGGAATCTTCGCTTATACAGGCTATCAGAAAATACATCGACGTAACCGGCGATCGTAGTATACTGGAAGAAGAGATAGGAGGAAAGAGCGTATTGAGCAGACTCGAAGCTGCTTTGGAATATATCCTTAAAGACAGATGGGCGGAAAAATATGGACTTGTGAAAGGCGCTACGACAGTAGATTGGGGCGATGTACAACCAGAGACAGGCTGGGGCGTTGCGATCAATGATAAAACAAAATGGGCAGTAGATATTTATGACAATGCCATGTACGTCATCGCTATTCAGGATTTCCTTGCGATAAAACCTGCTACATATAAAACATCGAGGAATTGGGTAACAACTGCAGCTGCCATTAAAACAAATGTAAGAAAGCATCTGTGGATGAGTGATGCGCAGAAATACATTCCGCACCTTTATCTGGATGGAAGTCCCTTCCCGGCTTCATTCAATGAAAAGGAAATCCTCTATACCGGTGGTTCTGCCTGTGCGATTATGGCTGGCTTCAACACACCAAAAGAGATCATCGTCATCAACAGACAGATGGTCGCCGCAGCGGCAAAAGAAAAACATGCTACCATCGGTATAACAGTATATCCGCCTTATCCTGCTGACTTATATCCCAACATGCATCCTTATGTATATCAGAATGGAGGTGACTGGACCTGGTTTGGTGGCAGGATGATACAGACCTTGGCAGAGCATGGTCTGGTGAAAGAAGCAGTAGCAGAACTGAACCCGATTATAGAAAGAGTGCTGACAAATAAAGGCTTCTATGAATGGTATGATGTGCGTACAGGTGAGCCGAAAGGATCGGGTGATTTCAGAGGAGAAGCTGGTGTATTATTCGATGTAATTGTAACCCTGCGCGATTGGGCAGAAAAGAATCAATAATCATCGTTCTGTAGCTATACTTTATTACATGAAAAAGGGGACTACTTGTGGCAGTCCCCTTTTTTTATTTTCTGATTGACCGTATTATCTCAGCAGATCGTCAAACAGGATCGCCACATAGTAGATGCCACCTGCTTTCGGGTTACCGAAGGAAGTCTGGAAGTAGTGATTGGTCACGTTAGAACCACCCACTTTGATCGTTCCTTTGATCTTCGGAATTCTGTAGTTCACCTGTGCATCAATGGTACCATATGCTGATACATCACCTCTTACGAAGCTGGAGCTCCAGGTAAAGGCATCCTGCCAGCGGTACATCACGTTGAAGCCTAAGTTTTTGTAGATGTTCTTATTGGCAATACCTATATTGAAACGATATTTCGGCGTATTGAAATTGTTATCCAGATCGCCTTCATCGTTGGTCAGGTCGTTATAGGAGAAGTTACCGGATAAGGTCCAGCTGTTGATCAGATAATCCAGTCCGATCGCAGCACCCTGTGCTTTTACCGTCTCAGGATTGTTCACGTAGGTCGCAAAGATCCTTGCGCTGTTTAGTGCCGGATCCTGTGCCAGTGGCTGTGTAGGTTGTATCAGTGCTACATAGGAAAGGAAGTTTTTGTAAGCGCTGTAATAGTAATAGGCATCGATCAATAAACGGTTTTTAATAAGACCCTTATAACCAATTTCGTAGGCGCTTACACTCTCTGGTCTGAATTTATTGAAAGTATATTGCTGTAACTGGGTTGGATCGCCGGTAGCAGCATAACGTTGTACACTTGCCTGCGTATAACCTTTATTGTTATACAGGTCATACTTGGTCAGCAGTTCAGGCAAACCACCTATCAGACGTGTATTGGCACGGATTGGCAGATCAATGTACTGATCCTGATTGGTAGGATTGCGGTAAGCAGTCTGGAAGGACAACCGGATATTGTGACGTGGTGCTACTGTAAATACGCCTGATAAACGTGGCGTAAAGCGGCCGTCAAAATTCTCATTCTTGTCATAACGGATAGATCCCGTCAGCTTGATCCTGTCGTTGACCAGTTTCTTACCAACCTGCAGATAAGCACCATATTCGTCTATCTTGATACGGCCGTCTGCATCGTCAAAGATGGTACCATCAGAATTCAGGGAGTAACGGCGCAAAGATGCACCTGCCTGTACTTCTAATACCTTGATATGATCACTGAAGTCATAGAATCCTTCATAGTGATAGAGGTTTGTCTTATCATTGAATTTCGCGCCGTTTCTGCCTGCACCGAAACCAATATAATTGCCGGTGATTGTTTCTTTGGCCTGATTAAAGGCAGCGGAACCGGGTTGTAGACGGTTTCTGTCAGCATAAGACCTTGCGATAGAATGTGCTTCTTCATTGGTTTTTGCACCCGGCGCACCCGGGAAGATACCGGCTCTTGCCTGATTATAAACCGTTGCATATTCAGCAAACCATCCACCGTTGATATTACCATTGGCATCTCTTGTAACACTTGGATTATAGGCTTCATTGAGGATGGTACCCAGTGCGGTAGCGTTATAAGCTTCTCCTGAACGCTCCTGTGTGGTATAACCACGCACGAAGAAGCGTTTGCCACGTACTTCCAGTTTATACTGACCAAGGTTGAATTTACGCAGGGAGTAACGGTCAGAACCGGTATAAACGGTCGTACCGGTTCCCCAGTTCCCCTGAAGGATCACCTCTGTATTGTCCGTGATTTTGTAGTGGAAGGCAGCACCTGTTTTTAAACTGTGTGTACCATAATCTACGAGGTCTCTTTCCTTGTAACCTGTACGGGAAACAGCCTGTCCGTTGAGCAATCCGCCGGTAGCACCAAAGGTATTCGTAATTTCATCACCATAGATGTTGACACCGTCGTAATTAGGATCCTGTGCGTGGGAGAAACCCGGTTTTGTAGTGAGGTTCAGTCTGCTGAAATTGGTAGAGTCGATTGCCTGCCAGTCGTCAGCCTGCATATAGCCAAAATTCAGTTTGAAGGCAAACTTTCCGAAAGCCTTTGCATAACGGGCAGTAACATCAGGAATGAATCCTATGTAGTTCTGCTGCTTTTTACCCACGTGGTTGATACCACCCTGCAGTTTCAGGCTTAGCCCCTGATATTCAAAAGGACTTTTGCTGGTCATCAGCAGGGTACCGTTCATACCACCGGCGCCATAGAGGGCAGAGGATGCTCCGGGCAGTAATTCTACGCTGGCTACGTCCAGTTCGGAAATACCAACGATGTTACCTACGGAGAAGTTCAGACCGGGGGCCTGATTGTCCATACCATCCATCAGCTGGTTAAAGCGGGTGTTACCATTGGTATTAAAACCTCTGGTAGTAATGGTACGGAAAGTAAGACTCTGTACGCTGGACTCTACGCCTTTCAGGGATGGCAATGCGTCATAGAAACTCGGGGTAGGGGACTCGCGTATAGCCGTGGCATTCAGCTTCTCAATAGATACCGGTGACTCCAGTATACTTTGGGAAACGCGGCTGGCCGCTACTACGATTTCTTCTCCCAGGATCTCTGTTGAACTGAGTTGTACCGTGATATTACCGGCACTGTTGACCACCACTGAATTATTCGTATAACCAACGGAGGAGAAAATGAGCGTCAGCGGAAAGGACTTGCTGGTATTGTACCGGAAATTGCCGCTTCCGTCAGTAATTGTACCGGCCAGAGAGCCTTTTACACTAACCGTGACGCCTGGTAAGGGATTACCTGTTGTTTTGTCTGTTACCGTGCCTGTAATGGTCTGCTGTTGTTGTCCATAGACGACAGAAGATAGGTTCATCAGCAACAAAAGGGCGCACAAACAGGCGAGTTGTAAATAGTTCTTCATACAGTGGCGATTTAGGATGATCTTGGGATTACGGTTCTGTTTTGTTGTTTTAATGAATGTAAGGAAAATAGTTGAATAGTCGGCACAGCCGGTTTTATAGTTAACAACCGGAAAGGGATTAAGTTCTAAATAAAAAAGGGGCCCATTATGAGCCCCTTTCGTTCCTGATAAATATAAATTTACTAATCCAGTTTCTGCCCCATTTTCCTGTAACCCAGGTAGAAGAACAGAGGGAATACCAGCAGCGTGAGTATTGTGGCAGTGATCAAGCCGCCAATTACTACGATGGCCAGTGGTTTGGAAGTCTCAGAACCAATTCCCCTGGACAGTGCTGCTGGTAAAAGTCCGATTGCAGCCATCAATGCTGTCATTACCACCGGACGTACTCTCGTACGTACCCCGTCTCTGATAGCTATTTCCAGTGTATGTTTATTAAATTCATGTCGTTTGACCGACTGCATATTATTCTTAAATACTGATATCAGGATCACCCCATTCTGTATACAGATGCCGAACAATGCGATAAAACCGATACCTGCTGATATACTGAAGTTTGTACCCGATATGAGCAGGGCGGCAATACCCCCGATAATGGCAAACGGTACGTTGATTAATACCAGACCGGCGTCTTTCACATTACCAAACATCACAAACAGGATCAGGAAGATGATCATCAGACTGATAGGCACTACCTCCGTCAGACGTTTGGTAGCACGCTGCTGATTTTCAAAGTCACCCGCCCACTGCATTTCATAGCCTTTATCCAGCTTTACCTTTTTATCTACCTTATCTTGTGCTTCTCCTATTACGCTACCCATATCACGCCCACGGATAGAAAACTTAACGGCGGTATAGCGTCTGTTATCGTCGCGGAAAATAATACTCGGACCAGTCAGTGTACGGATAGTGGCGATATTCTTGATCGGCACACGTGCACCTCGCAGGGTAGGGACCATCAGATTACTGATTGCTTCTGCTGTGTTGCGGTATTTCTCTTCATAGCGCAGCCGTAACTGGAATTTACGCTCTCCTTCATAAATCTGCGTGATGGCTTTACCCCCGATCGCCATTTCTATGATCGCATTCGCGTCCGCAGTAGTAACGCCATAAAGGGCCATTTTATTTTCATCAAGGTCAATTCTCATTTCCGGCTGACCGATATTTTTGATCACACCAAGGTCAGTTACCCCCGGAATGTCCTTCATGATGTCATACACCTCGTTTGCGCGGGCTTCTGTGTAAGTCAGACTATCACCATAGATTTTTACACAAAGCGATCCTTTTACCCCGGATACGGCTTCTTCTACGTTATCCATGATCGGCTGTGAGAAGTTCAGGTTTACACCCGGATAGACCGCCAGTTGCTGTTGCATTTTGTCAATCAGTTCCTCTTTCGTCAGCCCACTTTTCCATTCATTCTTCGGATAAATATCTACATGGAACTCAATGTTATAGAATCCGGTAGCATCTGTTCCGTCATTCGGCCGGCCCGTCTGCGACATCACCTGTTTCACTTCCGGGAAAGCAAGGATGATACGGCGCATTTTATTGGCCAGTGTTTTTGATTCGTCCAGTGATACACTCAGCGGACAGGTCGCACGGATATAAATAGCCCCTTCATCCAGCTCCGGCAGGAACTCAGAGCCGAGAAATCTGAAACTGAACAGCCCAACCACCACCAACACCGTTGACAGCAGTAAAGTCATACGTTTGTGATGATAGGTACGGGAGAACATTTTCATAACACCACCGGTGATGGCTTCCACGAATACGTTGTGTTTCTCGCGTACATTCTTTTTCAGCAACAAACTACTTAACAACGGTATCAGTGTCAGGGTCAGCAACAGTGCACCCAGTAACGCAAAACCCAATGTCCATGCCAGCGGGGAGAACATCTTGCCTTCCACTTTCTCAAAGGAGAAGATGGGCAGCAAACCGGCAATGATGATCAGTTTGGAGAAGAAGATCGCTTTACCGAGTTCTCCACCTGTCTGTTTGATCAGACCCAGTTTGGATAGTTTATTGAACCTCTCCATACCCATCTGTTGCTGCTTATGGTCGAGCAATACAAAGATCCCTTCGACCATCACGACGGCTCCGTCAATGATGATACCGAAGTCTATCGCCCCCATCGACAGCAGATTGGCTGACATGCCTTTCAGCGTCAGACAGATGAATGCAAATAAAAGTGCCAGTGGTATTACGATGGCCACAATCACTGTGGTACGCCAGTCTGCCATAAAGATGAAAACGATCACCGTTACAAAGATGATACCTTCCAGCATGTTATGCAGTACGGTATGTGTGGCGAATTCAATCAGATTGTTACGGTTGTAGAAGGTGTTGATTTTCACATCCGCGGGCAATACCTTTTCATTCAGATAATTAATACGGTCTTCCACACGTTTGATCACCTCGCTGGGGTTTTCGCCCTTACGCATCACAATGATACCTTCTACGACGTCATTCTGCTTGTCACGGCCTACCTGTCCGAGTCTCGGCAGAGCAGATACATCTACCTGCGCGATATCTTTTACCAGAATAGGAGTGTTATTGATATTGTCTACAATGATGTTACCGATTTCTTCTGCGTTATTCAGCAGACCGATACCACGTACAACATATGCCTGTGAATTATCGACGATGACATCTCCACCCACATTGATATTACTTTTTGAAATCGCACTATAGACATCGAGTGGCGTGATATCATAAGAAGCCAGTTTCTGTGGATTTACCGTGATCTCATAAGTCTTTACCTCACCACCAAAACTTACTACATCACCAACACCCGGAACATTCAGCAGGCGGCGTTCTATCACCCAATCCTGCAATGTTTTCAGTTCTTTTACCGTTTTGGTTTTGCTTTCCAGTGTATAACGGAATATTTCTCCCGTCGGACCGGTAGGAGGCTGTACATCTGGTTCTGCACCCTCCGGTAATTCGATGTCGCGTAAGAGGTTGTTTACCTGTTGACGTGCAAACGGATCATCTACATTATCATCAAAGATCACTTTCACTACGGATAGTCCGAACACCGTGGTTGAACGTACGGAAGTCTTCTTCTGCACGGGGTTCATGGCTATCTCAATAGGAGCCGTTACAAATTTTTCCACCTCTTCGGCGCTTCTGCCGGGCCATTGGGTGATAATAGTGATCTGTGTATTTGTTACATCCGGGAATGCTTCAATAGGAATATTTCTAAATGCGATCACACCCCATATAATGAGCAGGAGTGTGGCAAAACCTATGAAGAGCCGATTCTTCAAGGAAAAGGCAATGACTGATTTTATTATCTTCTGCATGAGATTCTGCCTGATTATTTTAAGTTAAGAGCATCGTAGATAAAGACCTGCGCGGAGGTAACCACCTGATCACCTTCTTCCAGACCGGAGATAAATGCACGGTCTTCAATTCTGCGCAACAGGCTGATTTGCTTTATCTCCAGCTTATTTGCTTTCTTCACTACTACATACTGTTTGCTGTTATCCATCACCATTGCCTTTGCAGGAATGCTGAGTACTGCGCCGGTAGGTTTGGCGCTCACTTTCACAGTGGCAAACATTTCAGGTTTCAACTCACCGTTAGCATTCGGCATGCTGACACGTACCTGCATGGTACGGTTTGCCGGATCCAGTACATTGTATACTTTATCTATTTTACCGAGGTATTCTTTCTCCGGATTTGCCAGTGTTTTTACTCTCACTTCGTCGCCTAAACGTATATTGGCGATATCAGATTCATATACATTTGCAATGATCCATACGGTAGACAGATCAGCTACGGTAAAGAGACTGTTGTTGTTGTCCTGACGTACTTCAGAATTGCCGGTGATGTTCTTCTCGATCACATAACCGCTGATCGGCGCTTTCAATGTATAAGCGGCGCTGCTGCCACCACTGATGTTGGCTACCTGACGGGCCCTGTTCAGTTCTGACTGCGCTTTTTTGTATTCTATCTGTGCAGAAAGATAATCCTGTTGTGTAGCGAGATTGCCTTCAAAAAGGGATTTCTGTGTTTCCACATTCTTTTTTGCCATCTCCAGACTGGATTCTGCAATAGACACATCATTGGTGATGCCGGCCACTTCGGCACTCTGTAAAACGGCCAGTACCTGACCTTGTTTAACATAGTCGCCCAGTTCGACCTGCACACTTTTTATTTTACCGCTTACGAGCGCAAACACCTTTGACTGTTTGCTTTCATCCGGCTGGATCTTACCATTCAGCTTGATAGATTCGGAAGGCTCTTCCATTTTGGCAGTAGCTGTTTCTACATTTTTAATCAGACTATCAGATACAGCCGGCTCGTCCTTTTTATTCTCCGTTTCATGGGAGCCGCAGGCAGAGAGCATGCTTACAAAGGCAAGTGGCAGAAGATATATAGCGAAAGATTTCATGACTGGTTTCAATTATTATTTGTTATTGAACATGGTTTTGCCCACTGCGAAGTTGAGCGTTTCTATTGCCTGCATCCGGGCATTCTGCAGCTGGTTGAGCTGGAGCATATTCTCCTTATAGGAATCATAGAAGTCTGTCAGTTCAAGCAGACTGATATTCTTTTTCAGAAAATTATCTGTGATCGCCTGTAACAATTGCTCAAACTGGCTACGGAAAGCAGGATCGACTGTTTCCAGCATTTTATCAGTATTAATGGCTTTCGCATATGCCGTCTGCACTTCATTTTCTACAGCCTGTGTCTGTTGTTGTACCAGTAGTTTTGTCTGGTCCATACTGTATCTGGCCGCTTTGATATTACCCTGATTGCGGTTGAAGAAAGGAAGGTCGATACCGACATTCAGAAAGGTTGCATTGTCCACGAAACTACCGCGTTTGTCAAAGTTGGCGCCCAGTGTCAGATCGGGTACTGCCATTGCTTTTTGCAGGTTATAGTTCTGCTGGTTATAACGAAGGTTGTTTTGTGCGAGTTGCAGGTCCTGTCTGTTGGCATAAGCGCTGTCTACGAGGCTCTGCAGACTGGTTTGTCTGATTTCCGGAATGCCTGCAATCGCATCATCCGGCATATCTAATACAAACCATGCGTGGTTGTTTTGCAGCAGCAGCTGTATTTCCGACTGAAGATCGTTCAGCTGGTTCTGCATGTTGGTACGGTCTGCACGCAGACTATATAACAGAGAGCGTAGTCGTACGGCATCTTTCAGAGTAACGAGTCCTTTCTGCTGCAGGTCTTTATAAGTAGCGTCCATTTTTGCCAGAGAAGAGATCTGCTCTTCGTAGGCTTTCATGGAGTTTTGCAGATAGTAGGCCTGATAGAAGTTACTGCGCAGTGTGAAGCGCAAGGTGCGCAGCAGATCGAAAAAGGCATTTTCGGCCATACTGGCATTGGTACGGGCCAGCTGCACCTGTTTATTTCTTTTACCGGCGAGTGATATCAGCTGCTGTATGCCCACTTCATATTGGCCATATTGATTGCTGACGTCGAAGAATTTTTTTCTATCCGGATTGTAAAGGTTACCGCTGAGGGTAAGATTAGGATTGTTATAAAGCTTTGCCTGAATAATTTCAGCCTGTGCGATGGATACATTATATTTTTCCGCCAGCAGTTGCAGATTCTTTTCAAGAAACTGTTTTTCTGCATCCTGAAGGGTAATGTGCAAGGTATCCTGGGCCTGTACGGACAGCTTAGCTGTCAATAACAGGGCACAGCAGAGAAGCATCCGGCAGAACATGGCTATGCGCGCGTCCTTACTAGACATTTGATTCGTTTAAATAATATTTTACAAAAAGAGGGTACGTGAAAAGATCAACAATACAGGCACAAAAAGGTTCTGTCAGTCAACCGTTTATAGTTGTCTAACGTGCTCGCATAATGAGAGATCTGTAGAATGGTATGACAATCAGGCCTCCGGGGGCGGGGTGAGGATATCGTAGGCGATAGAGCTGATCTTCTGCACTTCTGAAGGGGGGTAAGCAACTGCAAGATCTGCCGTGGTAGGCTCATCTCTCGTCAATACTATTTCCTGCGTATTGGAGACGTAACAGGTTACGCCCGAGCTGCCGGTGAAATAGTGTGCAAGGTCATCGTCTTCGTCCTGCGTAGTGATTTCTGTATTCCCGAGAATGATCTGATCGATCAGGCCGAGGAAGGTGTTAATATCATTGATCTGACGGCCGCATGCATCATATACGTCCTTCTCGTCCGTTACCGGAACGAACATCGTCGTGTTGACGTGAATGAAGAGTAATATGTATGCAAAAAACCTTGTCATAGTATTAACAATACAAATATAGATTGACGTATGTATAATAGTTATTGTCTTAAGGAACTTTAAGCCCATTTTAATGGGATTTTAACGATTCCGAAGGCCATACAATATATGTGTTATAAATGCATGGAATATGCACTGGCCGGGCTTTTTAGGGGTGTTTGTGCCGTTTTTTCCTGTACCGGATAAGGCCCGTCAGGAATCGTCCGGTATGCTGTACTATCATGTTACTATGATCTTATCACGCCGTTTGCGGTCCGTTTATAAACGTACTGTCAGCGGCTTAATAAGACGATAAAGAAGGTTTAATGGGAGCGCATATGAGGTAATGCAAGCCAGATAAAAGACGCTGGTCTTTTATCTCCTGAAAAAGTTCAACTTAGACATAGCAAACTGATCTATGATATATCCGGCCCTTTTTCGTGCGGCTAATTGTTACCACTCCAGCTGATCATCAGTTTATTGATCTTTTCAAATTCAATCAGGAAACCATCATGGCCATACGTAGAGTCTATCTCATGATAGGTGGCCTGTGGGATGTGTTGTGAGAGGAATAACTGTTCTTCCGGTGGACATAATATATCGCTGGTAATACCAATGATGAGGGCAGGCTGGGAGATGAGTGCCAGCGCACCGGCAAGATCGGTATTGCGGCCACGGGAGATATTGTGACTGTCCATCGCTTTACTGAGCAGCCAGTAGGACTGCGCATTGAAACGCTTTACCAGTTTATCACCCTGATATTCGATATAGGAAGAAGCCCGGAAATGGTCGGTTTTTTCATTATCAGGGTCAGTCTGGGCTCTGACAAAGGTCTGGTAGTTGCGATAAGTGAGCATACCGATGGCGCGGGCTGCTTTAAGCCCCTGTGCACCAGCAGCATAGGAATTTTCCTGCCAGGTCTGGTCTGCCTGTATGGCGAGACGCTGGGCGGTATGGATAGCGATGCTCCAGGCACTCTCGGAAGCCCCGGTGCAAAGCAGACAGAGACGTTGGATAACGGCTGGCTCCAGTAAAGCCCATTCGAGGGTCTGATAACCACCCATAGAGCCACCCACCAGCAGCCTTATCTGCCGGATGCCGAGGTGTTCACGCAGTTTTACATGTGCGCTGACCATATCCCGGATGGTGATCTGGGGGAAGGAGTGGAAGTAAGGCTGGTTGCTGACAGGATTGTTGGACAGCGGACCGGAAGTACCATAACAGGAGCCAAGGATATTGGCACACACGATAAAATCGCGCTCCGGATCAATGGCATGCCCTGCTGCAATCAGGCCTTTCCACCAGTCCATCACGTCAGAATTGGCCGTCAGGGCGTGACAGATCCAAACTACGTTATCTCCCGTACTGTTGAGGGTACCATAAGTATGATAAGCAATGTGGAGCTCCGGCAATACTGCACCGGATTCCAAGGTAAACGCCTGGTTGCTATAGAAGTTCTTTGCTGTCAATGCCCCTGAAAAATTTGGGGGCAAAGCTAAGTTAAAAAATGCTTAATGCATAATGACTTTGGTACAAAGGGGCATTTGGGATTTGCCTGCGTACTAGTTATCTTTGGAGATATAATTTAGATACAATGAAGATATCACTCAAGAGATTAGATGATGCGTTCAATATGGAAGCGGTGGATGAAGGCGGACACACAGTGCAGATGGATTCTTCCGTGGAAAATGGAGGCAAAAATAATGGCGTAAGACCTATGCAGATGCTCCTGATGGGCCTCGGAGGTTGTTCCGCTATTGACGTTGCCATGATCCTGAAGAAGCAACGCCAGGAACTTACTGATTTCCGTATCGAGATTGACGGGGAAAGAGAAAAGGGCAAAGAGCCTTCTATCTGGGAAAAGGTGCACATAATATTTCATCTCAGCGGAGACATCGATCCTGACAAAGCTGCCCGTGCAGTAGAACTGTCTATGACCAAATATTGTTCTGTAGCAGAAACCCTGCGCAGGGCAGGTGGAGACCTCACCTGGGAAACAAGGGTGAACGGTTAATATCATTTTACATACCATTATATTAGTATATACCGATGGAGAAAGACCAATACCGGCCGGAGACCAATGCAGTAAGGATTCAGACAGAAAAGACATGGCAGATGGAGCACTCCACGCCATTATTCCTTACTTCCAGCTTTACCTATGACAGCGCGGAAGAGATGCGTGCTACCTTCGCAGATGAAACGGATAACAATATCTATACACGTTTCAGCAACCCGAACGTAGATGAATTCGTGCAGAAAGTATGTGCCCTTGAAGGTGCAGAAGCCGGATTTGCTACTGCCTCTGGTATGAGTGCGGTATTTGCCAGCTTTATGGCTCTGATGAACGCAGGAGATCATCTGGTGTCAGCCAGCTCAATCTTTGGTTCTACACATACCATTATCACGAAGTTCCTCCCTAAATGGGGTATTGAATACAGCTATTTTGATATCAACAAACCGGAGACCGTAGAAGCGCTGATCAAGCCTAATACAAAGATGATCTTCGTGGAAACACCATCCAATCCGGGACTGGAGATCGTTGATATGAGCGTGCTGGCAGCTATCGCCAACAAGCATAACGTTATCCTCAACGTTGATAACTGCTTCGCAACGCCGGTACTGCAACGTCCGATCGAACAGGGCGCTCATATCGTGACCCACTCCGCCACCAAATGGATGGACGGACAGGGCCGCGTACTGGGAGGTATTGTAGTAGGTCGTAAAGATCTTATCAAGGAAGTACATACCTTCTGCCGCAGCACCGGACCTGCTATGTCCCCATTCAATGCATGGGTACTCAGCAAAAGTCTGGAAACCCTGCATATCCGTATGGCGCGTCATTCCGAAAGCGCACTGTCACTGGCAAAAGCGCTGGAAAATAATCCGCATATCAGCTGGGTGAAATACCCGATGCTGGAAAGCCATCCGCAGCACGCAATCGCTAAAAAACAGATGAGCGCAGGTGGTGGTATCGTGTGCTTTGAACTGAAAGGCGGACTGCAAAGCGGTACCCGCTTCCTCGATGCACTGAAGATGCTGACGCTGACCGCCAATCTGGGTGACAGCAGAAGTATCGCTTCTCATCCGGCCAGTACCACACACGCGAAGCTGACCGATGCTGAACGTGCACAGGTGGGTATTACACCGGGCATGATCCGTATTTCTGTCGGACTGGAAAACGCACAGGATATCCTCGAAGATATTCTGCAGGCACTCGAACAAAGTAAATAGTAATAGCAACCGGGAGCCCTGATAAGCTCCCGGTTTTTTTCGGAAAATATACCGCTGACCGTTAGATGCCATCTGCCCCTGCTGTGGCATTATATGCAGGCCCATACGGCTATTCATAGCCGGCATATATCTGCTTTATTACAGAAAGATTGCGTAGATATACGGAGCTCACTTTAGCGCATATTTCGTATCTTACATATATGAAATCCGTTCCTCGCTTTATATTGATCATTGCACTCAGTTATCTGGGTGGCTACTTTTTCACCTGGTGGACAGTAGCAGTAGCTGCATTTCTGGTAGCTGTACTGATACCTTTGCCGCCATTAAGATCATTCCTGAACGGATTTATCGCCGTCTTCCTTTTATGGCTGGCACTGGCATTTTTTAAAGATATCCAGAATGACCATATCCTCGCCAACAGAATGAGTGAACTGATCGTGAAGGTCAGAAATCCGATACTCATCGGGGTGATCAGTGCGTTTATCGGCGGACTGACAGCTGGTTTCGGCGGACTGACAGGCAGCTATCTGCGTTATAAAAAGAAACCCGCAGCCGTTATCTCATAAACACCGGCCCGCTTGTTAAATTTCATATAAAAGCACCGCGGCATACCCGCATCTTACCCTTAAACGTTATATTTATTTGATAGAACCTGCTGCACGGATAGTGGGAAATATCATAATTGTCAAATATGCCCAAAATTTTACTAAGCCTTATTCTGCTGACCAGCTTTTATTATACCCAGGCGGGTATCATACGGGGCAAGGTAACAAATGACAAGAATGAAACTTTGCCATTTGCATCAGTATTTATCAAAGGTACCACCAATGGTACGACGACCAATGCGGCAGGCCAGTATCATCTGGATGTGCCGGCAGGTAGCTATACATTGGTGTGTCAGTATATGGGTTATAAAAAAGGAGAGCAGCAGATCACAGTGACCGGCGCAGAGCAGACCCTGGACTTTACATTGTCACCATTGAGCCTGCAGATAAAAGAAGTGATCGTAAAGTCAGGCGGAGAAGATCCTGCCTACGCAATTATCCGTCAGGCGATTAAGAAACGTGGCTATTATCTTGATCAGGTAAAAGAATATACCTGTAACGACTATATTAAAGGTGTCTTCAAAATGCGGGATATGCCCGGCAGCTTCTTTGGTAAAAAGATAGGCGCAGAAGATGTCGAAGACATGGGACTGGACTCTACCAGAAAAGGGGTATTATTCCTGTCGGAATCCGTTACAAAGGTAGCCGTGAAAAGACCGGACGATATTAAAGTGGAAGTGCTGTCCGCCCGTCAGAGTGGGGGTGGCTTCGGGTTCAGCTTTCCGGCCTTTATAGACTTTTATGAGAATAATGTAACGGCGATGGTGTCGCAATTCAGCAAAAGAGGATATATATCGCCTATTTCTGAAAACGCATTGCTGTATTATAAATATCGGCTGGAAGGTGTATTTCAGGATGATGGTAAAACGGTGAACAAGATTAAAGTGATTCCCCGGCGTAAATATGAACCCCTGTTCTCCGGCTATATCTTTATTACAGACAATGACTGGCGCATACATAGCGTAGACCTGATGGTGACACAGGAATATCAGCTGGAAATCATGGATACCCTGCATATCACGCAGATCCATGTACCTGTGAATAATGAAGTATGGCGGACGAAAGATCAGGTCATCAATCTGACGATTAAACAGTTTGGCTTTAACGTGGCAGGTAGTTTTGTGAATGTATATTCCAATTACAACCTGCAGCCGAATTTCACAAAAAAATACTTCGACCGGACTATCATGCGGTATGATACGGCTTTCGACAGTAAACAGCTGGCGTATTGGGACAGTATTCGTCCGGTGCCACTGGAACCTGAAGAAGTGACAGATTTCCGCAAAAAAGACAGTACGGCCAGAGCAAGGCGGGACAGTAGTCGTTCACAATGGCGGCTGGATACCCTGAAAGCGCATCAAAAACCAATCAAGCTGTCCCAGATCCTGTATAGCATGGGGGGCGCAGCGCACAAGTTTTACTTCCGCCGGGATACAGGGATCTATTCTCACGATTTCAGTATGAAGTCGTTATTGACCCAGCTGGAATATAATACTGTGGAAGGAATCTCCCTGAATGTGGAACCAGAACTGGATCTGGACCTTCCGCGCAACCAACAACTGCGGATTATCCCGAGGATCAGGTATGGATTCAGCAATACCCATCTGAATGCTTACACGTTTGTGTCATGGCGGAAAGAGGCAAAGCTGGGTGGCCGTTATGGCTACAATACGTGGACTGCAGGTGGAGGTAAAAGGGTGTCTCAGTTCAACAGGGACAATCCGGTTTCACCGATCGCTAATATTTTCTATACCTTATTATTTAAGGATAATTATATGAAGTTGTATGAGAACTGGTTTGGTGAACTGCGATTCCGTCGGAGATTCCAGAGCAGTGCTACTATTTCAGCCGGCATCTCCTACGAAGACAGGATCCCGGTACAGAATACGACTGACTACAGTTTCAGAAAAGATACCGGTAAACATTTCCTTCCCAACCATCCGTATGAACTGGCAGGGATTCCATTTGAAAGGAATCAGGCACTGGTATTGAATCTGGCGTTTTCTTTCCAGCCGGGGCAGCGTTTTATAGAATTACCCGACAGGAAAGTGGCCATTGGTTCCAAATATCCCATCTTCCGGGTTGCGTATAGTAAAGGTATTCCGGACATTGCCGGGAGTGATGCAAACTTTGACAAATGGAATTTTGAGATCCGGGATAATGTCAATCTGCGTCTTTTCGGGGAATTTCAGTATCGTTTTGGGGCGGGTGGATTCCTCAATAGCAAAAGTGTAGATATTCCTGACTTCCAGCATTTTAATGGAAATCAGATGTTTTATAATATCAAGTATCTCAATAGCTTCCAGCTGGCGCCTTATTATCGTTATAGTAACACGGCTTCGCTTTTCGGTACTGCGAATGTAGAACATCATTTTAACGGACTGCTGACAAACAAGATTCCGCTGTTTAACCGGTTGAAATGGAATCTGGTAGCAGGGTCAAATGCGTTCTATGTCAACCGGGACAATAATTATGTGGAAGTTTTTGCCGGACTGGAAAATATTCTGAAGGTACTGCGCGTTGATGTCATAGCCGGCTATCAGAGTAAGGATAATACCCGGATAGGCGTGCGGCTCGGCTTTGGGGGACTATTCGGCAGTTTTGTAAGACCACAACAGGATGAAACCGTGCAATAAAAAGGGAAAGCCCTTTTATTGACTTTCCCTGCTTGCCTTAAACTCTTTGTTTTCTTGCCTTGTAGCTTTCTTTGGGATCACGATCGTAGAAGTAAGCCAGAAGACGGTATATCCATAAACCGACTATCAGGTAAAAAATGTAGAGAAAAACTGTACTCATAATTAACATTTTTGGGTTAAACTCGAATTTGCTTGTCCAATACCTTAATTTCAAAAAGGATGCCAAGTCTTAAAGTTTATTTATATACGATAATAATCAAATAGTTACAAAGGTTAGGATATGTTAAACCTACCTGAACAATTTCACGATTTGACCTGTTATTATAGTGAGTAAACATATTTTGAGCCAGTTTGCCCGTATATCGTCTAACACTTTCATGTGAATCTTTAACGAAACGTATCCCCTTATGAAGAGAATTGCGCTAATCGCTTTCATATTAGGAATTTTAATGGCCACAGTGGCGTATGTAGCGGAATTGAATGAGTGGACGGCTTCTCCTGAATTTATGACCATCGGTTTTGCCGGTTATGTACTGATTATCAGTGCTGCGGCTTACTACATGACTGCCGTTTTGTACGACTGGTCAAGGGAGACAGAAGTCTGGCAGGGTTGAGTCAGCTATCTCTATGACGACTGTCATTTATTCGTAGTGCAAGTTTTGCTATCTTTGCGGGGCTGAACCGGAAAAATCAGACAGATTTTCAGGCATATTATTGAAAGAAACTGCTTGATAATCAGTACCGGTGAGGCAAAAATGAAATTTTGCTCACAAGGCAAGTGTTCTTAAAATTTCTTAACGACAAAAATGGCATTACACAACAGAGTTTCTGCGGCTGAACTGAAAGTTCGGCTGGCGGCTGAAACATTTCGCCGCACCACTATCTCCTTCTATCAGTACGCAAAGATCGAAGATCCCACTGCTTTCCGAAATGAACTGTACGAACGTCTGTTTACCTTAGGGGTATTCGGTCGTATCTATGTTGCCCATGAGGGTATCAATGCACAGATCAGCGTTCCCGAATACAATGTTGACGCTTTCAGAGATGTGCTTTATTCTTATTCTTTCCTGAATGGTATCCGTCTGAACATCGCTGTTGACGATGATGGAAAATCTTTCTGGGTACTCAAAATCAAGGTACGTGAGAAAATCGTGGCCGATGGTATTGAAGATCCGACTTTCGATATGTCCAACAGAGGCCAATATCTGGATGCTAAAGCTTTTAACGAGCTGACAGAAGATCCTGATACGATCGTCGTGGATATGCGTAATCACTACGAATATGAGGTAGGGCATTTTCAGAATGCGATAGAAGTTCCTTCTGATACATTCCGTGACCAGCTGCCAATGGCGGTTGACATGCTGAAAGATCAGAAAGACAAGAATATCGTGATGTATTGTACGGGTGGTATCCGTTGTGAAAAGGCGTCTGCCTATATGTTGCACAACGGTTTCAAAAACGTATTTCATCTGGAAGGAGGTATTATTGAGTATACCAATAAGGCGAAACAACAGGGTTTGCCACTGAAGTTCAAAGGAAAGAACTTTGTGTTTGATGATCGTCTGGGAGAACGTATAACCGATGAGGTAATCAGTAAGTGCCATCAGTGTGGTAAACCTTCTGACACACATACCAACTGTGCGAATGATGCGTGTCATCTGTTATTTATACAGTGTGAAGAGTGTGCGGCAGCTTATGAAGGTACCTGTAGTGCAGATTGTAAGAACGTATTGCATCTGCCGGAAGAGGAGCGTGATGAACTGAGGAAGGGTGTTGACAAGGGGCAGATGATCTTCAATAAGTCAAAACAACGACTGCGTCCAAGATTGGAGCGCGAAAACGAGTGATTGTATATTAGTGAGAATATATAAAAATTGAGGCTGCTCAGGAAATCCCGGGCAGCCTCTTTCTATTTAATATAAATCAAACGCCTTAAAAAAAACCGCCCCGCGTTGTATCTTCTGCGGCGGGGCGGAGTAATTGAGCATGTAGAACAGTCTTATCTAACAAATGTAAACACCTGCAGAGTCCTGTTTGCATGTCCATTCTATCAACCTATATGCGAACTAAAACCTTGATGATCAACTTAATTATCGCTTAGCGCGTCGAATATCTGCCGTTGATGGGCGGATATTACGTTTTCGCCGGCTTCCAGACCACGGAGTATATATATAATGTCTCCTGCTGTCGTATACGTTTCCACTTCTCTGACCTGGATATTGTATTTGTCTTTGAAAACCAGTACAAAATTCTTACTGTGATCTGCAATGACTGCTGTTTCAGGAATCGCAATCATGTCATCTCCTTCATCACAATGCACGATCACAGCTGCTTTCATATCCGGTTTGAGTACGCCTTCCGGATCGTTCAGTACAATGTTCAGGCGTCCGGTAGCAGAGTCTTTCGGGAGATATACAGTTTCCACTTTACCATAAAACACTTTCTCCGGCAGGCTTTCGGAGATGATCTCTGCTTCATAACCTTCTTTCACATTTCTCAGATCTGCCTGCGCCACATCTATCAGTACATCCGTTTTCCGCACATTGCTATTGTTCAGTACAACTTTGCCCGGTAACTGTAGTTCCTTTTCGACAGGTTTAAAACTGGCGGTGTCAATCCTGATTGTCTTGAGCATGGTATCGCTCAGTACAAAGGTCTTGTTGGTAACACCCTCTTCAAGCTCGGGATGCTTACAGGCTGACAGGCTAAGACCTGCAGCGAATAAGATGACCAGAAGAGTGTTGCGTTTCATGACGTATTTCAGAATTACAGCAAAGCTCCGCAATCTCACTTAAAGGAGGCTTTAAAGACAATTAAAATGAGCTTAAAATGTAGAGGTGGGTGAGGATTTACTGGTGTTTATGCGGGAGTTCCACCGTAAATGTGGTGCCTTCGCCCAGTATAGAGCTGGCAGATATCTGTCCTTTGTGTAAGAGTGCGATCCTTTTGCAGATGGAAAGGCCGAGGCCATGACCGCGTACCTGATGGGAATTAGAGCCCCGGTAGAAAGGTTCGAATACTTTGGCCAGTTCGGCGGTAGGAATACCGATACCATTATCGATTACCTGTACTTGTATAGCGCTGTCAGTGAAGTCGATAGTTACTGACACGGTGTTGTCTTTTGAGAATTTAAGGGCATTATCCAGCAGGTTCAGGAACAGGACTTTCAGCAGGCTTTCATTGCCTTCGCAGGTCAGTTCAGTATCCTGTTCAGGTACTTTCAGGAAGCTGATGTCTATACGGGGAGACTTTTGTGGTTCAGTTCCCTGAGTAGCCGGTGCGTGTTTGAGTTTGATCAGATTGCCCATATCCAGCATCAGTTCGTCAATTCTGACTTCAGAAAAGACAAACTGCTGTTCGTCCAGTCCGGATTGAGCCAGCTGGAGCAGTCCGTTACTCAGGTCGGAGAGATGTTGCGCGTCTTCCAGTACGGAATTGAGGACATCAACATATATCTCCTTTTCTCTTTCTTTGGATAGTGCTACCTGTAGCTGACTGATGATGGATGCCAGCGGTGTTCTCAGTTCGTGTGAGGCATTACTCACAAAACTCTTTTGCAGGTCAAATGCGTTACTGAGGCGGATCAGCATGGTGTTGAAGTTTGCACCCAGCTGTGCGATCTCGTCTTTGCCTTTGGCATCGACCGTCATACCCTGAAGGTTATTGGCGTTGATGGTCTGTACCTGTTCCACCAGCTTATCAATCGGCTGTACCATCCGGCCGGCAAAGAAATACCCAATAATGACAAGTAATATAATAGCGACGACAATCTCAATGATGAGGATCTGACGGAGGTTCTGCAGGTTCTGGAAACCGTATTTATCAAAAGAGGTGACCAATACAATGAGGGAGACGGAGCCTTCGGTGTAGTATACACCAACCAGTTCACCGTTATCACGTTCATGACTATATTCTCCGTTCTTTTTAATATAATCCAGCAGGCGGCGGGGGGTACGGATAGCCGTATCCTTTACATTGGAGTATACGAGGTCATAAGACGGATTGTATACCAGAATGGTTTCTTTGTAAAGGTCCTGAAAGGTGGTTTTATCCAGTTTCCGCAGCAGGTCTACCTTGACGCGGTCATCTTCTATAATGACGTTGGCAATGGAGCGGGCACGGTATTCCAGACGTTCCAGATATTCCGCTTTACGGGATTGCGCAGAGAAGTAATAAGCCAGAATAGCAAAGGTGTTCAGCAGTACGAATGCTGAAATTGAGTAGGAGAGCGCTATTTTATATTTTATTTTCACTCTTCGGCGAGGTAGTATCCCATTCCTGTTTTGGTGTGCAGGAGCTTATTATCAAAATCTTTGTCGATCTTTTTACGGAGGAAGTTCATGTATACTTCGATGACGTTGGTACCGGTATCGAAGTCGATATCCCATACTTTCTCGGCAATGACCAATTTAGAGATTACCTTTCCTTTATGGAGGGCCAGGAATTCCAGCAGCTGGTATTCTTTGGCTGTCAGCGCGATCTTTTTACCCGCACGGGTCACTTCTTTTTTCTCACGGTCTATCTCAAGGTCACCGATAATGATCTTATACTGATTATTTTCCTGTACTTCTGAGCCGGCGCGTTTGAGGAATACCCTGATACGTGCCATCAGTTCTCTGAAGTCGAAGGGTTTTACCAGATAATCATCTGCGCCCAGTTCGAAGGCCTGCATTTTATCATCCATACCACCGAGGGCGGTCAGCATAATAATAGGGATGGCGTTGTTTTTACGGCGGATCACTTCGCATACTTCGTATCCGTTAGCATGAGGGAGGTTCAGGTCGAGGATAACCAGGTCATAGTTATTACTGGCGGCGAGGCTTTTGCCCATACGGCCGTCATAGGCAACGTCTACTTCAAAGCCATTCTCTTCCAATCCCTTTTTTACGGTATTAGCCACTTTGATTTCGTCTTCAACTACGAGTATGCGCTGCATAATATTAATATGTTTCTCCGGCCTGAAGATACGAGTTTGCTTTCAGTATCGGTTGTCCGGGTTGCGGTTAAAGCTGTCAGTTTTGTCGTTGTTGGTTAAAACTGACACCGGGAAGTAAATATTCAGGGGTTTAAGCCCTTTCATATTTACTTCCCGGCGGGTATGAAGATAATGAATACTTTATGCCGGACGGTAGGCGGTCTGGTATTCATCCTGCTGTAATTATTCCAGTTCCATCAGTATTTCGAACACTTTCTCATACTCTTCAGTTGCCTGTTTCAGTTCTTTTCCAAGCTGATTATATTCGGCTTCCAGCTGCTGGAACTTTTTCCTGTCGGCATATATATCAGGATTGTTCATGGCAGTTTCGATGGTCACTTTTTTCTCATTCAGTTTGGCCAGTTGTTCTTCCAGTTGCTGGAACTGACGTTTGTATTTCTGTAGTTCCTTTTGTTTTTCTTTGTCAAAAGGTACGTTTTTCTGTTGAGTATCAGTTTTGGCGTTGTTCTTATTACCGGAATTGTTGTTGTTATTATTGTTATTCGCTGGTCGCTCTGTCTTTACTTCTTTTTTTTTGACTCGTTGGCATTTTTATCGCCGGCAGCGAGTTTAGCCGCATCTGCCTGACGTTTTTTGAATTCTTCCCATTCAGTGTAGGTGCCTTTGAATTCTTTAATCTCGCCGTCAACGATTTCCCAGATCTTGTTGGCGGTCTGGCTTACGAAGTAACGGTCGTGCGATACGAGTACATAGGTACCATCATATTGGGCCAATGCGTCAATCAGCATCTGTACGGAGTTCATATCCAGGTGGTTCGTCGGCTCATCGAGCAGCAGGAAGTTTGCCTGACTGATGATTGTTTTAGCCAGTGCCACACGTGCTTTTTCACCTCCGGACAGGATCTTGATCCTTTTATATACATCGTCTCCGGTGAAGAGGAAGCAACCCAGCAGGGCGCGAAGTTCAACTTCTGTACGACCGCTACCGAAGTTTTTCAGTTCGTCGAGGATCTCACTGTTCAGGTCAAGGCTTTCCAGCTGGTGCTGTGCATAGAAGCTTTGTACGACGTTGTGACCGCCGATACGTTCACCTTCCATGGGTTCAACGCCGGCTATTACACGCAGCAGGGTGGATTTACCTTTACCATTCGCACCGATGAGGGCGATTTTATCACCACGGTTGATCTCTGCGCTGGCATTTTCGAGAATGGTCAGATTACCAAAGCGTTTGGTAACGTTATTAAGTGTGGTAATGATCTTACCCGGCATTTTATCGGGGGTAAAGTTGATACGGATCTTGGAAGGACCGTTATCAACCTGTTCCACTCTTTCGAGTCTGTCGAGGCGTTTGGCAATACTTTGTGCCTGTGCAGCTTTGGAAGCTTTCGCTTTAAAGCGCTCGATGAAACGTTCCTGCTGGCGGATGTAATCCTGCTGGTTTTCATAAGCACGTTGCTGCATTTCACGGCGCAGGTCTTTTTCCTGTTCGTAGTCTTCGTAGTTACCGGTATAGTGGTGTAACTGTTGCTGATAGAGTTCTACGATCTTGTTCACCATTCTGTCCAGGAAGAAACGGTCGTGCGATACGATAATCACGGCGCCGTTGTAGCCGAGGAGGTATTTCTCCAGCCATTCGATGGAAGGGAGGTCAAGGTGGTTGGTCGGCTCATCGAGCATGAGTACATCCGGCTGTTGCAGGATCAGTTTTGCCAGGAGTACGCGCATACGCCAACCTCCGGAGAACTGGCTGTAGGGACGTTCGAGATCGGCGGTGGAAAAGCCGAGGCCTTCCAGTACCTGAGCGGTTTTATGCCGCATATTATAACCGTCGAGGGCTTCAAATTCATGGAGCTTGTCGGCATATTCCATGAGCAGGGCTTCTGCTTCATTGGTTTCCAGTTCGAGAGTGATACGCTCAATGTCTTTTTCCAGTTTGAGGGCGGCCTCAAAAGCTGTCATGCCCACATTCAGGATAGATTCATCAGATTCAAAACTGAGGAGATCCTGATTAAAGAATCCGAGTGAGAGGTTTTTAATCTTGTTTACGCTACCTTTTGAAACGGTGTATTCACCATTGATGACACGCAGAATGGTAGATTTTCCGGTTCCGTTCAATCCGATCAGACCTACGCGGTCTCCCGGTACAATGTGCCATGAAGCATCTTCAACAATGGCCCTTGCGCCAAACTCAAAAGTGATATCCTGTAGTGCTATCAGCATGTGCAAATTTAATTGAGAGGTGCAAAGTTAGTGCTTTTCGGGGAGAGTCCCTAGGGGTGAAGGCACTTCTATCGACTGATTCGATTATCTTTGGAGCCAAAAGTGAAATAAAACATGAGGTCAGCTATATTTCTGGTTATCATCGCGTTCTTTGCCTGTAATGAATCTGTTAAGAAATCACCTGCCGGAGACGCAGCACAGGAGCACCTGAAGGCGCCGTATGCTGCACAATTTTATGACTCTCTGAAGGTAACGATGGATGCTTATTATGACCTGACCGATGGTTTTTCTCAGGGAAATGCGACCTATGTTAACAAATGGTCAGCAATTCTGAAACAGCATGTTGACAGTCTGCCGTTACAGGCATTACAGATGGATGCTGTAAAACTGGAGGCGATCCGTAGTACAACCGGTAGTATCAGTGCGGATCTGGCGGGCGTGTTGGGAGAGCAGGATATGGAGGAGAAGAGGGCCGGTTTCGGGATGGTGTCTGACATGTTGTATGATATTATTCAGGCGACGGGACTGAAAGGGAACACGATTTACCGGCAGTATTGCCCGATGGCATTTAATGACCGCGGTGCGTATTGGATGAGTAAAAGCAGTAAATTACAGAATCCCTTTTTCGGTAACGGAATGCTGGGTTGTGTGGAGGTTACGGACAGTTTAAGTTATTAAACTTTACACATGAGGTAAGAATGCAGTGAGGGCCATTACATTTGATATACAAAAATGCCGTCATTTTTCTTAACTTCGCAAGCCGATTTTATAGGCTATTTAAAATCAATATAAAAGCAAACAGCAATCAGCTGTAGAATAACAGCTCAAATCGTATGATCAACATTACATTACCGGATGGCGCAGTTCGTCAGTATGAAGCAGGAGTAACTGCAATGGATGTTGCCAAATCCATCAGCGAAGGATTGGCAAGAAAAGTTTTGGCCGCAAAATTTAATGGCGAGGTGACGGATGCGTCCCGCCCCATTACAACGGATGGCACGCTGCAGCTATTGACATGGAACGATACGGACGGTAAATCTACCATGTGGCACTCTTCTGCCCACCTCATGGCGGAAGCACTGGAAGCCCTGTATCCCGGAGTGAAATTAGGTATCGGACCTGCTATTGAAAACGGGTTCTATTACGATATTGACCTTGGTGGACGCAGCATTTCAGAAGAGGATCTGCAGAAGATCGGTGATAAGATGGCTGAACTGGCTAAAAAGAACAGTGTCTATGAGCGTCGTGACGTGAGCAAAGCTGAAGCAGAAAAATATTTCACTGAGAAGAATGATGAGTACAAGCTGGAACTGATCAGGGACCTGCAGGATGGTACTATCACTTTCTATACACAAGGTAACTTTACGGACCTGTGTCGTGGACCACACATCCCGAACACCGGTTTTATCAAAGCTATCAAGCTGACCAACATTGCCGGCGCTTACTGGCGTGGTAATGAGAAGAACAAGATGCTGACCCGTATCTATGGTATCACTTTCCCTACACAGAAGGAGCTGGATGATTATCTGCACCTTGTGGAAGAGGCGAAAAAACGTGACCACCGTAAACTGGGTAAAGAACTGGAACTGTTCACTTTCTCTGAAAAAGTAGGCCTTGGTCTTCCTTTATGGCTGCCAAAAGGTGCTATGCTGCGTGAACGCCTGCAAAGCTTCCTGCAGAAAGCTCAGATCGAAAGTGGTTATATGCCGGTGGTAACGCCGCATATCGGTAACAAAAACCTGTACATCACTTCCGGTCACTACGAGAAATATGGTAAAGACAGTTTCCAGCCGATCCATACACCTGAAGAAGGTGAGGAGTTCATGCTGAAACCGATGAACTGTCCGCACCACTGTGAGATCTATAAATCCAGTCCGAAAAGTTATAAAGACCTGCCGGTACGTTTCGCAGAATTCGGTACAGTATACCGTTATGAGCAGCATGGTGAACTCCATGGTCTGACCCGCGTACGTGGATTTACTCAGGATGATGCGCACCTTTTCTGCCGTCCTGACCAGGTAAAAGAAGAATTCTGTAAAGTAATCGACCTCGTACTGTATGTGTTCAACAGTCTGAATTTCACCGATTATACCGCTCAGATCTCCCTGCGTGATCAGGAAGACAGGGCTAAATACATCGGTAGCGATGAAAACTGGAACCTCGCGGAACAGGCGATTATTGAATCTGCAGCTGAGAAAGGCCTGAAAACTGTAGTAGAGTACGGTGAGGCGGCGTTCTACGGACCAAAACTGGACTTCATGGTGAAAGACGCCCTCGGCCGTAAATGGCAGCTGGGTACTATCCAGGTGGACTATAACCTGCCAGAGCGTTTCGAACTGGAGTATGTAGGTGCTGATAATCAGAAACATCGCCCTGTAATGATCCATCGTGCACCATTCGGTTCACTGGAACGTTTCATTGCGGTACTGATCGAACACTGTGGCGGTAAATTCCCTCTGTGGCTGACGCCGACTCAGGTGAAAATCCTGCCAATCAGTGATAAGAACCAGGAATATGCAGAAAAAGTAGCAGAATTGCTGAAAAATGTTGAAATTCGCGCAGAAATTGATGATCGTAGCGAGAAAATAGGGAAGAAGATCAGGGAAACTGAACTTGCAAAAATACCTTATATGCTCGTTATCGGTGAAAAGGAAGCTGCTGAAAGCAAAGTCGCAGTACGCAGACAAGCAAAAGGCGACCTCGGCTCGATGGACATTGATCAATTCATTGCTCTTGTAAAAGAGGAAGTAGTTAGCAGAAAACCGTTCGAATAATTCAATTCTATACAAAAGATCATAAAATATATTTTTAACTAATTGAACTTTTGTATTTTCGGGTACGTTAATTGCTTTATAGTCCATAGATTACAGATGACTGTCTGCGGATTCAGATCACCCGCCGGGCGACCAATCTCAAAGACGCTGTTCGTGGACTATGGACCACATACTGACAATTATTAATTAGTAACTTTATTTTTTTTAATGCCACAAGGACCCAGACCAAGTTTTAACAGTAACAATCCCAACAGGGGTAGAAATCCTAACTTTCGCAGAGAACAACAGCAAGAGCACCGCACGAACAGAATGATTCGTGTGCCTGAGGTGCGATTGGTAGGTGAAAACATTGAGGTTGGGGTATATCGTACAGAGGAAGCCCTGCGCATGGCAGAAGAGCAGGGGCTGGATCTGGTTGAGATTTCCCCTAATGCCGTACCTCCGGTATGCCGTATCATCGACTATAACAAATTCCTCTACGAGAAGAAGAAGAAGGAAAAAGAGATGAAGGCGAAAGCTCATAAGAGCGAGGTGAAAGAAATTCGTTTTACGCCAAATACAGATGACCATGACTTCGATTTCAAGGCAAAACATGCGGAGAAATTCCTGAAGGATGGTAACAAGGTAAAAACATATGTACAGTTCAAGGGTCGTGCGATCATGTTTAAAGAACGTGGTGAGCTGATTCTGCTGAAGTTCGCTGAAAGGCTGGCTGAAGTAGGCGCCCTCGAAGGTATGCCAACGATGGAAGGTAAACGCATGATTGCGATCTTCGCACCTAAGAGTGCCAAGAAGAAATCTGATGGACCAAAAGAAGACCGTCCAAAAGATGATCGTCCGAGAGAAGATCGCCCTCAGCAACCAAGAGAGCCGCGTCCAGCGCCTACTCCATCTGAAGGTAAACCTGAGTAATAGGAACTTAATCCGCTTTATTTACTTGGTGCAATTATATCGAATGAACCCGGGACCTGTGTTCCGGGTTTTTTTGTTTGTAGTCCTCCTTACTATTTCCTCCATATAGTCACAGATAGGGAATACTTATGTTTAACAACAGATAAATCAAATACCCAAATTCATTATATTGGGTAAGTTTTGACACAATATGCAGGAAAAAATCATTTGTTTTTTAATTGACGACGACGACGACGACCAGGAAATTTTTGCCCTGGCACTTAGCTCGATAGACACGGATATTACTTGCGTCACTGCAAATGACGGAATCGAAGCGCTGAACAAATTGAATATTGACAGTGACTTCCTGCCTGACTTTATTTTCCTTGACCTGAATATGGTACGGATGAACGGGAGGGAATGCCTGACCGAAATAAGAAAACTGCCACGCCTGAAAGAGACGCCCGTAATTATATACTCCACTTCCTCTGAGCAGAAAGATATCACTGAAACAAAGCAGTTAGGAGCCACTGATTATATCATAAAGCCTCCCAGCATCTCTATACTTGTCAAAAGATTGGAGCAAGTTTTGAGAAGTAGAACAAAGACGATTTAGATACTTTATGGAACTAACCAAGACCTTAACCCCTGAATTCCTCACCGGCGGAGGTGAAATGGGGGAATTGATTCGCTCCAGGGATTGGTCTGAAACGCCATTAGGACCTGTAGAAGCGTGGCCCCAAAGTTTGAAGACCTGTGTACGTATTATGCTTACTTCACAGCAACCCATGTTTGTTTGGTGGGGCAGCGACCTGATTAACCTGTATAACGATGCATATAGAAGTATTCTCGGGGGAAAACATCCTGCCGTGCTGGGTAGTCCTGCCAGTGAGGTATGGACGGAGATCTGGCATGAGGTAGGACCGAGAGTAGATGCATGTATGCAGCAGAACGTCGGTACCTACGATGAGTCTTTGTTATTACTGATGGAACGGAATGGCTATCCGGAAGAAACTTACTACACATTCTCCTATAGTCCTGTGCCGGGCGACAAGGGGGGCACCAGCGGTATTATCTGCGCAAATACGGATGATACACAGCGTATCCTCGGAGAACGGCAACTCCGGACATTGAAAGACCTTGGAAGGTATCTGGCAGAAGCAACGGATGATACAGATGTATATACCCGTGCTGTAGAGATACTAAAGGAAAATCCTGCGGATTTCCCCTTTGCCTGTCTTTACGAACTGGATATACAGTCAGCCAGCCTGCGTATGACCGCAAAAACAGCTGCCTCGTTATCGACAGCTGCACTGCCGCCAGAGCTTTTACTGGAAAGCGGGATCGCCGGTGAATGGCAATTCCCTTACGTAGTTGCCCATAACCGCACCGCAACCATAGAAGGGCTCCGGGAGAAATACGGCACACTGCCTTCGGGTAGTTGGAAGATAAGTCCGGATCAGGCAGTAGTGATCCCGGTGATGCAAAATGGACAGGATTGCCCGTTTGCTTTGCTTGTCGTAGGACTTAGTCCGCACCGCCAACTGGACGAAAAATACGCCAGTTTCTTTCAACTGGTAGCCGACCAGATTGCAAGTAACATTGTTAATGTACATACAGTAGAAGAAGCCCGTAAAAGAGCCGCAGCCCTGCTGGAAATAGACAGGGCCAAAACTGCTTTTTTCAGTAATATCAGTCATGAGTTCCGGACGCCACTGACATTGATGCTTGGTCCGCTGGAGGAACTATTGTCGCAACAGGATGGTGTCCTGAATAAGCAACAGGAGGCGAATGTCGCCGCTACACATCGTAACGCTATGCGTTTACTGCGGCTGGTAAATACCCTGCTGGACTTCAGCCGTATTGAAGCAGATAAGGTAAAGGCGCAGTATTTCCCGGTGAACCTCAGTGATGTGACGACCGACATTGCCAGTACGTTCCGGGCAGCGGTAGAACATGCCGGTCTGCAGTTTAATGTGAGCTGTAAAGACCTCTCTATGGCGGCCTATGTAGACCGTGACATGTGGGAGAAGATCATACTTAATCTGTTATCCAACGCATTTAAATACACCTTACAGGGCAGCATCAGTGTTATTCTGGAGGAAGACGACCAACACGCCGTATTGCTCGTACGTGATACCGGGGTTGGTATTCCGGCGTCGGAACTGCCTAATATGTTTGAACGTTTCCATCGCGTTAAACAAAGTAAAGGACGCTCTTTTGAAGGAACGGGTATCGGACTTTCTCTTGTCAGAGAATTGGTTCAGTTACACAACGGCGATATCAGTGTGGAGAGTGAGGAAGGTAAAGGCAGCACGTTTGTCGTAAGAATACCCCTTGGAAGAGCGCATCTGCCGGAAGAACAGGTGGTAGAAAAAACCGCTATGGTTGACGATTATGGTACAGGTCTCAGCGAAGCATATGTCAATGAGGCCATGTATTTCAGCAGGCAGGATGATGGCAATGGCATCGATATAAATAAGATCGAAGAAGGTGATGAAAAAGCACGTATCCTGATCGTTGATGATAATGCTGACATGCGTGACTATCTGCATCGTCTGCTCGAAAAACACTATTACATCGAAACAGCTGCCAACGGAAAACTGGCACTTGAGAAAATAGATACGCATCAGCCGGAACTGATCATCAGTGATGTGATGATGCCGGAGATGGATGGTATCGAGCTATTGCACCATGTGAAACACAATCCGGTAACGCATTCATTACCAGTCATTCTGGTGTCAGCGAGAGCAGGAGAGGAAGCGACGATTGAAGGTTATGATATTGGTGCGGATGATTATCTGACAAAGCCATTTTCTGCGAGAGAATTACAGGCAAGAGTACGTGCACAGATCAGGGTTTCACGTTTACACCGTCATGCGCTGGATATCCTTCAGCACAGCGCGGAGGAACTTGAAAAGAAAGTAGAAGCACGTACCTCAGAGTTGTTGCGTAAGAATTCAGAGCTCGAGCAGTTTGCGTATATCGCCAGTCATGACCTGCAGGAACCGTTGCGTAAGATCAGGACATTTTCTGAGTTGTTACAGAAAAGTCTGCAGAAAGGTAATCCCGTTAATAACTATTTTGAGAAGATCCAGTCATCCGCAGAGAGAATGACGCAACTGATCAAAGATGTGCTGGATTATTCGCGTCTGTCTAATACAGAAGAAAAGTTTGTACCAATAGATCTTAACACCATTTTACAACAGGTAAAAGGCGATTTTGATCTGCTGATAGAACAGAAACAGGCGGTGATAAAAAACAGTACGCTGCCCGTTGTAAAAGGGATCCCTTTACAACTCCAACAGCTCTTTACCAATCTGATAGGTAACTCGCTCAAATTCTGTGAGAATCAGCCACTTATTACTATTTCAGCATCGCCGTTGCCAGCTCCGGAAATACCGTTTTATCCGGGTTTACAAGAGGAGATTTCTTATGTAAAACTGGAATTTTCAGACAACGGAATTGGCTTCGAACAGCAATTCGCAGAGAGAATATTTGCGATCTTCCAACGCCTGAATGAACGTAAAGTATATTCGGGTACCGGCATAGGATTAGCGCTTTGTAAGAAGATCGTAGAGAACCATCATGGGGTGATCAGGGCGAGCGGAAAGCTAAACGAAGGGGCCACATTTACCGTAATATTACCAGCTTAATATACCGGCAGGATATCAAACAAAAAGAGGAACTGATCAGTCAGTTCCTCTTTTTGTTTGATTCGTCCGTCGCAATCATTACTGCGGATAACCGGAGAAATAGAACCCGGGGTGTTCTATACTTTTTAACTGGGCCAGTTTACCTTCCTGACTGTCCACAAGGAAATCCATCGTAAACCTGTCATTACGGATATAATCCAGCAAAGGCTTCATCTCAGTAGCAATCAGTGCCGCATTACCACCAAAGGTTTGTCCGGTAAATTTAAATACCCCATCGTTTGTTTTGGTGTATGTGAAAGGATATTCAGCCAGATACAGGTTGTTATTCTGAATGACGTAGACATCTACATTCATGATTCCCTGTGTCACATCAAAGGCAAACTCAGTGTAATACAGGGTCAGACGATATGGACCGGTACGGATCGCATTCGCAGCGGTGGAGTAAATAGTCGTAAAGTCTGCTGACCATCCCGGTAATGCCTGTGGAGGAACGATCAGGGAAGAGAAGTCAACACCTAATAGTCTATGTGCAGGGACTACTGAAGTGGGGGAGACTTTTACTTCAACCCGTTGACCATTTACCGTCACATAGAAAACTTCTTTCACCGGATCCCAGAAGACTTCATGGAATGTATTGCCATTATATGTAATCGGCGTATTCAGATAGAGTCCATTCAATGTATAATAGTAGCCGGTTGATAATAGTTGTACCTGTCCTGCGTCGTCGATGTAGATCAGGGTAAAGTTTTTGGCAAAGGAATTCACACTAACCTGTAGTTTCCGGCCATCGCTGAACTGAAGATACAACCATGGGTTCTGCGCCATATAGCTTTCTACATTGTCGATCAGCGAAGCCAGATTACCCGCCGCATAGGCTTCCGCTTCTGCCTGCGTGGCTTTTATCAGTACCATTTTGGTGTTGTTCGCGATACCGGTCAGCTTGATCGTATCTGCAGAAACGGCGTCAATACTGTATTCAAAGTCGATCGCATAACCCTGTCCTGTAGCTCCGCCATAGACATTTGGATCGGGATCGGAAAGCAGGTGCAGATAGGAGTAGGTATCAAACAGGATAGACGGCCGCTGTACTGCTTTCAGGCGGTAAGTGCTTTCCAGTCCTGTGGAAGCAGCATCCAGTGTTACATCGCTGTACATGGTTACGCGGTCATTGGTTCCAAATTTCAGATAGAAGGCATATCCGCCACCAGCATCAGGATAAACCGCCGTTTTCCAGCCGTGGGTACTTCCTGTTAAAGTAGCCTTATATTCTTTCATGGCTTCTTCCAAACGCTCCTCCGGTTTCTCTCCAAAGAGCGATTCGGTTTTATCCTTCGAGCATGCGGCAAAGAGGAATGCCAGCAATATAATATATAGTCTGTTATAAAGCATGTTTCCTGTTTTACAAGTTATCAATTGCATCCTGTACGCGGGTCTGGAGGCGGTAGAAGTCTATATTGTAATTCTCCATGAAGTAGCGTACTACGATCTCTTCTTTCTGACGGAATTTGGCCTGCGCATCATCGGGTGCGTCTGCGATAATGGCTTCATAACCGTCTTTGCCTTCTACCAGCATCGTGGAGATCATTTCTACAAAGTCTTCATCAGGGGCACTGCGCGCATACTGTGTGATAAATCCTCTTTCAAGCGCTTCTGCCAGTGTATAGTCATTCCAGCTACCGGTATAACCCGTGGAGATGCGTTTATATTCTACAGGGTACATGATGGTCTGGTGCAGGATATGCGCGAATTCGTGGTGAATGGTATGCAGCATTTCCTTTACAAAGGGCTTATCAGTGAGTGTAAAATCATTCAGCCAGAACAGCACGATTTTACGACCACCTTCCGCTGTACCAAGGGTGATAGTATTGTTTGAATTGAACTGCGGACTACCTACGAGCACAAACTGTTTCTGACAATAGGTCTTGAAGAATGTCTCGCCGGCTTCTGCGATGTAAGGCGCGATCCATGTTTTCTGGATAGTGCTCATCACTGGTTGCACCTTATTTTCCATAACCGGTACCAGCGTTTTATCCAGTGTCAGTTCGTAACGTTCGAAGCGGTATTTGACTTCGATATTGAATGGTTTTGTGAAAACGGAATCCAGCCAGAAATCCAGTGGTCCTTTTTCCCAGGTTTCTCCTCCGAGTCCGGGGATGTTAACGCTATCTATTTTATCATCCTTTGTACAGGCCATCAGGCTGCCGAAGAAGATAAATACCATGAGCAATTTTATCTGCATTTGTTTCATAGTCAATTAGTTTTACCGTATTAACGGGGGTTCTGTTGAATGCCGGCCAGTACAACTTCCTGTGGTAACTGGAAGAGACGGCGTGGGTCATTAGCGGTCAGGGTAGCTGATTCCCCCGTTACGCTGGTATGTGTAATTGGAAGGTCGTAGCGTAAGATGTCAAACCAGCGGGTACCTTCCTGTATAAACTCCGCCCGTTTGAAATCGAGCAGGGCGCCGATGAGTGCTGTTTTGAGATCATTGGTGCCATAGAAGTTTCTCAGCTTGCTGTCTGTGATCTTGAAGTTGTTGGTATAGTTCTCGATACGCATGCTGGCGTAATCGTCGAGATCATTTTTGGCAGCGGTGTTATTGCCCAGATAGATATTCGCCTCGATACGGTTGAACAGGGCTTCTTCTGCTGTGAAAAGCGGAAAGATGGTGTAAGGCACCCCGATATCTGCATTCGCGCTGGAGCGTACGAAATGCTCGCGGAATTTCAGGACTACCCAGTTCTCCGTACTTCCTCTGTAATAGAGTGGCTGTATCCATGTGGAGCCGGTTACGTTTCTGAAGATGAATAATTCATACACCAGATCTGTTCTTAAACCATAGCGATAGCTGGCTACGGATCGGGCCCAGTTGGAAGGTGTTTCTACGAGTAACAGATTCGCTGTTTCGGATGCTTTGGTATAGATGGCCTCCATTTCAGTACCGGTCAGCTGACTATATACCGTCACCCATGGACGCAGATTGGTTTTGAAGTTTCCACCCGGAAAAACATTGTTTGAATAGGTGATTACTTTCTGGTAATCCTTTTTAAACAGGTAAAAGCGGGCCGCAAAGGCATTGGCGGCGGCTTTGTTAAAATGGTATTTAGGCACCTTGTAGGAGGTATTGTCCAGCAACGGTAAACCTGTTAGCAGGTCTTTTTCGATCTGCTCATATACATAGGCGACTGTCTTCCTTTCATACTTCGCATTAACGACTTTCTCCGGTGTAGTGACATAGGGAATGCCAGGGTCCTGTGCTGCTGTTGTAGCGTTGTATACTTTGGAGAACAGGGTCACCAGCATAAAGTGATTATATGCGCGGGCTACCAGTGCTTCTCCTTTTTGCGCGTTGTAGTCCTCCGGATTGTCTGCATTTGCAATTGCCTCCAGCGCCTGATTACAAGCGGCTATAGACTGGTAGCAGGCATTCCAGTAGTTGGTAGGAGAGCCCTGTTCCCTTTCTGTCACATCGCGGAAAAAGTAAGGGTTGGTATTGATCTGTTCCGTCAGGAAACCACCGGTACCTTTGTCGGCTGCATTATCGGAGGCGGCTTCTGTGAAGGTGGCATAGTCTGCCTGCGGATAGGCAGTGGCTAACAATTCGGCTACTTTCTCTACCGAGTTAAGCTGTGTACGCTGGTCAGGAGACTGCTCCAGATATTTCTTACATCCGGCAGCCGTGATCAGTGTTGCAGCAAGTATATAGTAAGTTATCTTTTTCATCATTACATGGTTTTTACGTTATAAACCTGCTTTCAGGGAAAGGGTGAACTGTCTTGGGATCGGCAGTGCAACACCTCCGGAATTGAAGAATTCGGGATCCTGTCCGTTAAGACGGTCGTCGGAATAGATCAGCCATACGTTATTGGCCACCAGACTGACGGACAGGTTGTTAAATCCGGCCCTGCGGATCATCTTAGGAGAAAGATTGTATGCAACGGATACCTGTTTCAGTCTGACAAAATCACCATTGGCTACGCGGGCGGTGGAATAGTTGTAATTGTTGTAGGGATATGCACCGTCCAGTAGCGAATTGCCCAGTTTGTCGAGTACAGAAGGTACGTCTGTACGGGTTTCATCTCCCGGCAGTGTCCAGCGATTCAGGAAGTCATTTGAACTGGCATCCAGATCGGTGTACTGCTGTTTGAAGCCCGGGTTCAGCCTGATCTTATTACCTGTGCTGTATGTCACCAGAGCAGAAAGTGAGAAATTGCTGTAACGAAGGGTATTGAACCAGCCACCGGTCAGAGTCGGATCAACCGGACCATTGTAAACTAGGTTATTTACCTTGTCGCTCTGCAGGTATACGTTTCCGCTTTTCTGTCCATCCTGATTGGTGAATACAGGTGTACCGTCTTTTGGATTTAATCCTTCAAACGGAATGGAGTATAAGCCACGTACCGGGTGACCAACAGTAGCACCACCATCCGCAACTACAAGATCCCAGATGATAGGAAGGTTTTCCAGTTTGGTGATCTTTCCTTTGTTATAGCCGGCTGTTAATTGTGTACGGAGTCCCCATGTTTTGTTATCGACAATTTTATAGGCAGCAGTAGCTTCCACACCATGGGATTTCATATCACCGTAGTTGGCAATTTTTACGCTTTCGCCACCGATACCAGAGGTACGGATAGGGCCGATGAGATCAAATCCTTTACGCAGATAACCATCGATGGTGAAGGTCAGTCTGTCCTGAAACAGGCCTGCATCGATACCGACGTTGGTTTCGTATTGTTTCTCCCAGGTCAGTTCTGAGTTTTCCAGACTCTGGATATAAATTACAGATTCTATTTCTGAAAGATAAGGACGTTTGGCGCTACGGTTCTGCAATACGACACTGGAGTTACGCGCATTACCCATACTACCTGTCAGACCGTAAGTGGCGCGGAGTGTCAGCCGGTTCACCGTTTCCTGTCTGCGCATAAAGTCTTCTGTATCCACGTTCCATGAGCCACTGACGTTCCAGGTAGGCAGCCAGCGTGCAGTGCGGGATTCGCCGAGGAGGTTGGATCCGTCATAGCGGATGCTGGCATTGAAGTTATATTTTCCTTTATAGGAGTAGGCAGCATTGGCGAGGTATGCCAGATAACGGTCATAGTTTTGCGTAATGCCGAAATAGTTGAAGTTATTTTCGATGTTTTGTTTGATGATATTAGGATCGATGAATGGTACGCCTCCTTTATCGAATTGGTATCCATAGCCATCGAACTGTCTGTTCTGGCGGTTAGCATAACGTAATTCCTGCGATCCGAGGAAATTCACCATATGCTTATCATTCCAGGTTTTATTCCATTCGATCATGTTACGGAAGTAATAGCTGACGAGGTAATCATCTTCCGTTGTATAGATACCACCATAAGGTAATACCACTACCGGTTCAGCTTCAGGATCGTCCGGATTGCGATAGAGGAAGCGGTTACGGGAGCGGATGGTAGCATCACCTGCGGCACGGTATGCCTGTGGCATATTGGAATTCTCCTTGATCTTGTGTTCCTGTGTGGATTTCACATAGCGGAGATTGCCGAGGAAGGTGTATTTCAGATTTTTAAGGATCTTATAGGAGAAATCGCCTTGCAACTTGATATCGAGCTGGGTCAGGTCGATATAGTTGTTGTTCATTTCATTGACGATATTGAAAGGAGCGAAGTTGCGGGTGAAATATTCGAGATCCCCTTTTTCATCATAAGCGGTCAGGGCACGGCTGGTATTGAGCGCGTAGCTATATGGGTTGATATCAAAGTCACGGTCGAATTGTCCGCTTACCGCATTACTGTTCCTGTTCAGGGTACCCGGTACGCGCTGATCGCGGATCACTCCCTGCGTAATAAAACCGAAGGATACCTTGTCGTTGATGTTGTAGTTGGCCCTTACGTTACCCGTAAAGCGTTTTACTTTATCTGCCAGTGTCCAGCCCTGATCCTGCAGGAAACTGGTGGACACATAGAGTTGTGATTTATCGGTACCTGAGGATACGCTGAGTGAGTGTTCCTGCATAAAGGAGTTGCGGAACAATACATCAAACCAGTTGGTATTGGCTTTAGCGTAACGCTCAAGGAACTGGCGTTTGCTTTCGGGACTGTTATATAGTCCGAAGGTACCATTGGTAGCGTTGTATTTGTCTATCAGATTATACATCTTGGTATAGACACCGCCATTTTCAGCGCGGGTAGCGTCGGAATGGTTCAGCCATCCTTTCAGGGAGAGTTCGTTATAGAAAGCCATCTGATCGTCCGAGTTCATGATATCGAACTGGCTATAGGTCGGTTTCAGATAGGTGGAGAAGTTGCCGGTATAGGAAATAACAGGTTTACCAACCTTACCTTTTTTCGTTGTTACGACCACCACACCATTCATCGCACGCGCACCATAGAGAGCGGTAGCTGCTGCGTCTTTCAGGATCTGAAAGCTTTCGATATCATCCGGGTTAAGACCGGCGACGGAGGAGCCCAGCAGGGTAGCGGGGTTACCGGTGGAAAGCTGTTCGTTGGAGACATTGATGACGTCTTCCAGTACAACACCATCGACCACCCAAAGCGGTTTGTTATCGCCGGTGATGGAGGTGGCGCCACGCACGCGTATTTTAGGTGCGGCACCAAAGGTACCGGATACGTTTTGTACGCTGACGCCGGCTACCTGACCTTCCAGCATACGGCTCACATCGGTGATACCATCACGTTTGATATCGGAGGCCTTGACATTGGCGGCGGCACCCGTGAAGAGTTTACGGTCAATTGTCTGGTAACCGGTAACAACGACCTCTTTCAATGCGCTGACGTCTTCATCCAGAATGACGTTGAGAGGTTCCGTAGAGGAAGCTTTCATTTCGCGGGATTTGTACCCGACCATGGAGAAGGTGAGTGTAGCTCCTTTTTTTACTTTTAACGTATAGGCGCCTGCGGCATCTGTGACGGTTCCGTTAACGGTACCTTTTTCTATTACGTTAATACCTGGGATAGCTTCCGGGCGGCCATTCTTACCATAGATCCTCACAATACCGGTAGCTGTTTCAGTAACAGGTTGTTGAAATAATCCATAGGTACCGGGCGAAACGGTTTCCGTCATGACGGGGGCAGCATTTACATGCAGCTGGCCGAATGCACTGCATACGAGCAGGCATAGCCACTTTGCTTTTGGGTTTAGAATGTACATACTACAGATTTTGGTTACCCTTCAACGGGTTAAAAGGAAAACATTTATATGATATTAGGATAATTGCAAGGTTTCTACATACAGTGCTCTGTTACGAACCCCTCTACTAACTTACGCAATATTTTCCTTTTCTTTGTGAATCAATCCGTCACGTTTTGCAGAGAAGAGACTTACGCGTTATATTAATATCACTGATTGTCAGTTTTGTTTTAACGGGGACCAAATTTGCTGCATGGTTCCTGACCCACTCTGTAGCCATCCTTTCTGATGCGCTGGAATCGATTATCAACGTAGTGGCGGGGGCTTTTGCCTGTTATAGTATTTATCTTACCCGGAAACCGAAAGATGAAAATCATCCTTATGGGCATGGGAAGGTGGAGTTTTTTTCTATTGGTTTTGAGGGGGCGATGATCTTTATTGCCGGTTGTCTTATTCTTTTCAAGGCAGGGCAATATATCTTTATTCCTACGGAACTGAATAAACTGGATAAGGGTGTCTGGCTGGTAGGCGGTACGACAGTGGCCAATCTGTTATTGGGACTTTTTCTGGTGCGGGAAGGAAAGAAACTGAATTCTATGACGATCACCGGTAACGGGCAGCACATTATGACGGATGTATACAGCAGTCTCGGATTGATTGCCGCTTTGCTGCTCATACACTTTACCGGCTGGCAATGGATAGATCCGGCAGCATCCGCGCTGATGGGCGTATTAATTTTACGTCAGGGATATCAGCTGCTGCGGACGTCAATTTCCGGTCTGATGGATGAAACGGATATGCGTGTAGTGGACAAGGTGATACAGGTATTGTCTGCGCATCGTGCGGCACGCTGGATAGATGTACATAATATGCGGGTGCAGCAATATGGTAACAACTATCATATTGATTGTCATCTGACTTTACCCTATTATCTGGAACTCAGTGACGCGCATGAAGAATTAAAGGCGATCGAACGACTGGTGAATGATGCGTTTTCCTCCGGAGAAGTGGAATTTTTTATACATACGGACCCTTGCATTCCGTCCTGTTGTCATTATTGTCAGATGGAAAATTGTCCTGTACGGCAGGATGCTTTTACAGGGATGATTGAATGGAAGAGAGAAAATGTCCTTCCCAACAGGAAGCATGGGGAGTAATTATTCCTCCCCATCCTCAGTACCATGTCCTAAGATGGCACTTACCGGTTTTACCGCACGGTAGATATTCCGGTTGTATTTATTTCCAAGAATGATAATTGTGGAAGTATCTTTTATGATACGGTTGAACACGGTGTTATTGCCGTGCCACCAGCCATTGTGGTAAACGATCTCGCTACTGTCAGGGTAAACCATGAGTCTCCAGCCAAGGCCGTAATTACGGATGCCGGGTTTTTCGTGGCTATAAGGCGTATAAGCTGCCTTAATGGTTTCCGGAGAGAACAGCTGACCGTTATACAGTGCCTGATCCCATTTGAGCATGTCTCTGGCAGTACTGTAGATACCTTTATCACCAAACACGCCATCGAAGTAGGTGTCAGGTTCCAGTTGTCCGTTGTATTTATGACTGGCTGTCTGGTGGGCGCGTACAGCGCTTGCCGGATCATATACAAAGGTATTGGTCATGCCCAGAGGATTGAAAAAGGTCTGCTGCATGAACTCGGCATACTTTTGTCCGCTTACTTTCTCAATAATTGCACCCAGCAGCATGTAATTCGTATTACAATACTGGAAATGTGTGCCCGGTGCATGCTGGATACGCGGACGATGTTTTATCATCAGCTGGATCACATCGTCATTGGAAAGGAATTTATCCTTATCCGGCCAGATGCTGTCGCAGAAGTAAAGATAGTTAGGCAGGCCGCTACGGTGGGAGAGCAGCATCTGCAGGGTAATACCCTTATATGGAAACTGAGGATAATATTTCTGTACGGAGTCCTGCAGGCTGAGTTTTCCTTTTTCCATCAGGGAAAGGATGCCCATTGCGGTAAAAGTCTTGGAAACGGAGGCCAGCTGGAAAGAGGAGCTATCATTGATAGCGGAGTTCTTGTTGCGGTAGTTTTCCAGCCCGTGGTATTGTTCAAAAATGACAACACCTTTTTTAGCGACAATCATGGAACCATTAAAGCCACCGCGAACCATATCCTTGTAGAAACTGTTTAATTCTACCTGCTGTGCTTTGGTGGAGGGGGCGTTAAGAACGGCCATGGCTGTTTCGCTTAACACTTCTGTCCTCGGAGTATCTGCTTTATTTTTACCTTCTTTATTATTTGCTGCATTGCTCTGACAGGCTGTAATTGCGTACAAGGCCATGCCAGAAATAGTTAATACGATATAAGCTGCTTTCATCTGCTAGTTAGAGTCGGTTCTGTTTCTGCTTACTTAATTGTAAAGGCGCCAAAATTAGCCCCGGATGAATTGTTACGCAAAAAAAACAGTCGCCAAAACACGATTTTAAAGGTATTTTAAGATTTAAAGGACAAAAACGCCTAAAAAAGGGCCAAATTCGACTTAAATTTTGACGAAATCAAATTCGGAGGGCAGACTGTTTGATAATTGCTGAACATCTTTTAGGTTTGTGCCTTCGTTTTGGCATATTACAATTATTAAGCCAATTGTTTATTGCAGTTGGTAACGCATAAAATATAATCAATGGATCAGCAAAAGTTGACAAGTTATCCGAAGGAGAAGATCAATATTTTATTGTTGGAAAATATCAGCGATGCCGCAGCTGCGGAGTTTTCATCGGCGGGGTATGCCAATGTAAAAAGATTGTCGGGCGCATTAGGTGAGGAAGATCTGATCCGTGAAGTGAAAGACGTTCATCTGCTGGGTATCCGTTCGAAGACACAGGTTACCAAGAAAGTACTGGAAGCTGCCACCAAGTTACAGGCGGTGGGCTGTTTCTGTATTGGTACCAATCAGGTAGATCTGAAGAGCGCCCGTGAGATGGGGGTGGCTGTATTCAATGCTCCATATTCCAATACCCGTTCTGTAGCAGAACTGGTGATAGGGTTGTCTATCATGCTGATCCGCCGTATTCCTGATAAGAACGCGGCTGCACATGAAGGTATCTGGATGAAGGAAGCAAAGGGTAGTTACGAACTGCGTGGTAAGTCACTTGGTATTGTAGGATATGGTAATATCGGTAGTCAGGTCAGCGTACTGGCGGAGGCTCTTGGTATGAATGTATTCTATTACGATGTGGAAACAAAACTGCCATTGGGTAATGCGGTTCAGTTACGTTCATTGGAAGCACTGTTCGGGCAGGCGGATATTATTTCCCTGCACGTTCCGTCTACAAAGACTACCGCAAACATGATCAATAAAGAAACTCTGAAACACGCGAAGAAGGGCGCTATTTTCATTAACTACGCCCGTGGCGAAGTAGTGGAACTGGATGACCTGAAGGATGCGCTGGTAAGCGGCCAGCTGTCAGGTGCAGCGATCGATGTGTTCCCGGTTGAACCTGAGAAAAATGGTGCAGCATTTTCTACTCCTTTGCAGAAATTATCCAATGTAATTCTGACGCCACATATCGGTGGTAGCACAGAAGAAGCACAGCATAATATTGGTCTGGATGTGAGTGCAAAAATGCTGAACTATCTGGAGAAAGGTGCGAGCTTTGGTTCTCATACCATTCCGGCTATCAGCGTACCGGCTGTAGATCATACACACCGTATCCTGCACATTCATCAGAACGTTCCGGGTGTGCTGTCAGAGATCAACACTGTATTGTCTCAGAATAAGATCAACATTCTGGGTCAGTATCTGAAGACGAATGACGCGATTGGCTATGTGGTACTGGACGTGGATAGCAAGTTATCCAAAGAAGCATTTGCATTACTGAAAGATGTGAATCATACGATTAAAACAAGACTGCTTTACTAAGCAGCATATGAGATAAAAAAAGGCGATCGCTGAACAGCGATCGCCTTTTTTTATCTCATATGCTGCAATCAGGAATTGAATTCTGGTGAGATGAAGTATTACTAATTTAATAGCATATACGATAATTTAAATAATCTGATATTATACTAAGAAGTTTGTAATTAAATCAGCTGCTATCAGTCATCTTAAGCGGAAATAATTATTTACTTTATTACTAACTAAATTGACTATACGTTAAGTAAAATTAGTAAAACTTAAGACGAAGTAATTCCTGATTTTTAAGGTTTATCCTGCCTTCTGAATTTTAAAACGTTTGTGATAAGTACCACTTGAAATATCCAGAATATAGAACCCACGCGGCAGGTTGGAGGTGTTCAGGAAACACGCAGATTGTTTACCTTTTACCACAGAACGTAACACCTGACGACCGTTGAGATCAAAGATTGTTGCTACGTGAGAAGCGTAGGCCGCAGGTACAGTGTAGTTCAGCTGATTACCAAACGGATTCGGATATACGTTTAATTGTACATCTTTTTGTGTCTCTTCCGGTCTGGAAGCTGCGAGTGTGGAAGCAGCAGCTGCTGGTCCGACGATAGTGAAATTAAATTTCTCCCATCCATCAATTGTAGGGCGTGTACAGGTCATTGCAGCGGCGCCATTTTCCGAAGAAACATACAAGCCATTATTACCTCTCAGGGAGATGGTACCGTCGGCATTGGAAATCCAGTCGAAAGCTTCATAAGAAGCGGCGGTGGTACGATTACAGGTGATGGCTTGCAGACCATTTTCAGATGAAACGTATTTGCCCATGCTACGCAGGTTTACTTTGCCCGGACCGGCATTCCACACGGAGAATTGTTCCCACGTCTGCGGAGCCGTTCTTTCGCAGGTCATAGCTTTTGTACCATTTTCACCACTTACATAGAGATTGTTGCTACCTCTGAGCGTGATGATCTGGCCGACCGGAATGTTATTACCGGGGTTGCTGGTTGTGGAAAACTGTACCCAGTTGAGGTTGAAGCCACCTGCAGAGACATGGAGACGTAATGTTTGCTCTCCGGCAGAGAGTGTGGCAGTTGTGGTGACGGTGGTCCATGTCTGCCATGCACCTGTAACCGGCACAGTAGCTGTGGACAATACTGCGCCATCTTTTCTCAGTTCGATAGTACCGCCGGCAGTCTCGCTGGCTACTCTGAACTGAACATTGTAAGTGCCTGCAGTCTGTACGTTGACTTTGTAATCCAGCCAGTCACCCGCATCGGTGTAACCAACGTTTAATCCGCCGCCGGCATCTGTGGTAGCTTCTGTCTGGATACCGCTCATACTGGTGAAATTTTCTGCCTGTACGGTACCTGGAATTGGAAGGGCAGGAGCGGGGCCTCCCGGTGTAACGCCACCGAGCCAGAGTAATCCGTCGATAATAAATCTGTTCTGGATTTCGCTGGCGAAGGTGGATGATTTCGGCGTGTTGTTGCTGTAGTTCATGTCGTTGTGACCGAAGTTGGCGTACAGCATTTTGAAGTTGTTGTTGGTCCACATGATCGGGTAGTAACCGCTTGTCCAGGACTGGTTTGGATCGGTACCGAGCGGGAAGCTCACCGGATCTACGGATGCAAGAATCCTGATGTTGCTGTTGGTTCGCAGATCATTGGTCCAGCTGTACCATTCGCTGACAGCCGAAGTGAAAGTTGCCGGTAATCGCAGGGTACTGGCGTGCGTACGGTCTTCCACTTTGAGCGTAGCGCTGGTAGGTCCCCAGGTGTTGTTGCGGAAGTTACCGCTGCCGAGGAAGGTGTTGTGATACCAGCTCCAGCCGGAGGCGCTGGTGGTGAAAGCGCACACATGGAAGCCCATCCATGCGCCACCGTTTTGCATGTACTGCTGAAAGGCGGCCCGCTGAGCGGCGCCGGAAGGCAGATCATCGAGGAAGAGGACTACCTGGTACTGCGACAGAAAGGTTGCATTCAGGTTGTTCCAGTTGTTGGTCGCTTCATAGGAGAAATTGTACTGCGCGGCGATGGTGGGAAACCAGCGGTTGGCTTCCTGTACAAAGCTGATGTGTGCAGCGTCCCATGTGCCATTGTAGAAAGCAATGACTTTAAAGCGGGGCGTCTGAGCCTGTGAATGGAAAGCTGCGGTCAGCAGCAAAAGGAATAATGCAAGGGTCTGCATTATCCGTTTGTAACGGAGAACGTGGATTGTCATCTGGGACAATTTAACAGTTATTAAGAGGGTGGTATAGGTTACCTATCGCATCCAAGATAGCTAAAAAAGGGGGGAAAACGATAAAAACCCTTTTGATAGTACTCAACTTACGTTAATGCTACGTTTTAAACGTAGCATTAACGTAAGTTGAGTACTATCAAAAGAGCTTATAGACTATCAGCCAATGGCTGACAACTATAAAGATAAAACGCAGGACTTTATCTCCAATGCAGGGGTGGATCAGATTTGTCCAAAAACAAAACAGCCGGTGTTTATTTAACACCGGCTATCAAGTATTTTATGCTTCGAAGCTTCGCGAGATTACTTAACGGAAGCAACCAGATTTTTGAAAGTTTCTGGTTCATTCATTGCCAGATCAGCTAATACCTTCCTGTTCAGGCCGATATTTTTAACTGACAATTTATGGATAAACTCAGAATAAGTGATTCCTTCAGCGCGAACTGCAGCGTTGATACGAGCGATCCACAGCTGACGGTAATTTCTTTTCTTGAGTTTGCGACCTACGTAGCTATACGTAAGACCTTTCTCCAATACGTTTTTCGCTACGGTATAAACATTTTTACGTTTACCGTAGAAGCCTTTGGCCTGCTTTAATATTTTCTTCCTGCGGGCCCTGGAAGCAACAGCATTTACTGAACGAGGCATATAGTGCTTTTTTGATCAGGTTTAATAATTAATTACTCAACAACACCACTTCTCATTATCTGAGAGCAAGCATTCTTTTTACCAGGTTCAGGTTAGCCGAATCTACAAGGGTGCTACCTCTCAGGTGGCGTTTTCTCTTGTTAGACTTCTTAGTCAGCAAGTGACTTTTGAAGGCATTATACCTCTTAATCTGTCCGCTCCCGGTCACCTTGAAGGTCTTCTTCGCCCGGGAATGAGTCTTTACTTTGGGCATCTTACATCAAATTTGGTCTGCAAAGGTAGGTAAATATTTCATACAACAAGCACGTGTTATAAAATATTTATTAACGTATTGCGAGTGTGGATAACTTTTAACCACAACAGCAAACTTTTTTTCGTCCAACTAAGGTACTGAAAATCAAATTCCCCCCGCCCTCTTATTTCTAATTATGCTTCCATTTATCGCTTTAGAATATATACACATTTTTTATATTTCCTATATTAGTTATAATTTTAATTTTAAAATAGTCTCATTTCTTAGCCATATCAAGAAAAAAATGATCAAGCCTATGGAAACACTTTACACTTCTCAAAAAGCCATTCCGGAAAGGGATTGGAGTCATGAACGATCGGTAAGCTATTGTAAATCCGTCAGTTGGTGCGATGTCTAATCGCGGCTCATCTGATACTTTTTTCACAAAACACCTACTGATGAAAAAGATTCTAATCCTATTATATACTATGATGTGTTGTGTCGTGGCGATGGCCCAGACCAACCCTCCGGTATATGTTAACGTGCCGGATGAAGTTTGTATCTCGACCGCCAGTAGTACTGCCGGTCAGGCCAAATATCTGAGCATTAACGCCATGATACCCACCAGTAATGGGTACCGGCAAACTTCCGACCAGGCTACATGGACGATATCGGGACCATCCGGGACTGATGCGGACTATGAAATCCTGTACACGGGTAATACCGCCGCAACGACTAAAGCAGCCAAGCTACAAAGAACAAAGTCGCTGACGTTGCAGTTTATGCAGGCCGGTACCTATACCGTGAATATTTCCATTCCCTATACGTACAACAATGGATCGGTAAGAACTTATACCACCAGCCGTACGATTATAGCGCATGACTGTACCATTAATATCTGTGGATCCAACGAGGCCAATGATAAACCAGGTTTCTTTGAGGACTTTGGTACGATGGCCAGCGGACAAACCCGTAGAAAATATCCGATCGATGGCGTAGTAACCTACGACTATCAGGGTACAGGGGAACTTGCAGATAACTATTATGCAATTTCTAACACGACCCAGTTAAAGGGAGACTGGGTGAACAACACTGACCACACCGGTAACAACCGTGGTGCGATGCTGGTTGCAAACTCCGCTTATCTCCCGAAAAGAATGTATCAGAAAACAGTAACAGGTCTCTGTCGCGGTTCTGTATACAACTTTAGTGCATGGTTGATTAACATCAACCCTATTGGCGTTTTTGAAAGTGGTTGTGTCAGCAAATATCAATATGCTGGTGTAACCTTCCAGGTGGTGAATGCCGCCAACCCAAGCCAGATTCTGGCAAACTTCCCAACCTATAACGTGTCAATGGACCTCAGTAATGCTAAATCGAGCTGGCAAAAATATGGTGGCTCATTTACGGTACCGTCCAATATTGACTCCGTTAAGGTAATTATCATGAACGACATGGATGGTGGTTGTGGTAACGATATCGCGATTGACGATATCGAATTCGCATATTGTAGCCCAAGCATCACCGCATCTATTAAAGGTAAGACAGATAACCTCGCGGAAGTAGTCTGCGAAGGCGCTCCTATTACCCTTACATCAAATTATACTCCTGCTACTTATTTTACAAATCCGGCTTACCAGTGGGAAATGAGTGATGACGAAGGTCTCACTTATGTGAATGTTCCATTTGGTACCAATACAGCAAAAGAACTGGTAATCGGACCTGGTGAACTGAAAGGTACCAGAAACGTTCCCACTTCTTATCGTTTCCGCGTCCGTATTTATGAAGTCGGGAGTAACTCGGTCACGTGTGCGGCGCCCTCGGAATTCGTCCGGTTAACGATCCTGCCAATGCCACAGCTCTACCTCACCAAGAGTAGGGTCTGCGCGGGGGCCTTTGTTGAATTACAGGCATCTGGTGGTTTCGACCGGTTTACATGGAGAGACCTTCCGGGATACGTAGGTGATACCCGTACCATCCAGATATTGGGTGATACCACTATTATGGTATACGGTTATGTGGATTATGCGGATGGACACACCTGTGTGGACTCCAATACTGCATTCATCAGTTCCGTAGAAGCGCCTGTTGTAGAAGTCATCTCAACTTCACAGAATATTTGTGAAGGATCCTCTGTTGATATCAAAATCAACGACGTTCTGAACAATGGTACTAATATTATTAAATGGTACCAGGGTCCTAATGCAGGTGGTACACTTACTCCTTTACCAGCATACGATGGTCTGACTACACTTTCTCAGGTACAGATCAATAATTCTGCTGAAGGCGTTTTCACCGTTGTGGTAAGCACACCGGGTGACATATGTAGGGTACAATCCGCACCATTCATTGTTAATGTAACACCAATCCCCGTAGCCGAAGCTGGTCCTTCACAATTCGCTTGTGCAAGTATGAACTCTTCCGGTAACTTCACAATGGCAGCACAACTGCTGACCGGTGAAAGCGGTGTATGGACAATTGACTCTATCTGGGGTCCGGCTGCACCTCCTGATACTGTAGGTGTAAATCTGAAAGATTACGCGAACATCACCCTGCCTACTCTTCGCAACACAAGAGTAACGTTGAAAAAAGGTGGTACAAGTGTAAGATTCAAATGGACTGTAAAAAGTACAACCAACAACGCCTGTGCAAGCAGCGACACCGTAACCCTGTCTCTCCTGTACGATCCGTCTTACAGCGACGCAGGTCCGGATACTACGCTTTGTGGTAATAATAATGTATTTACGATGAGGGCCAGCAGACCTGATCCGACGCTTACAGGATTGTATGCGGAGACAGGAACCTGGAAACTGGTGAGCGGTAACGCTACCATCGCGAATATTAATCAATATAATACCACCGTTACCTCTCTGGTAAATGAACAGGATATCGTATTGACATGGAAGATTACCAATGCTGGTAATTGTACGCCGAATGAAGATACTGTTATACTGCACAAGACTACCAGACCGATCATCAGACTGCAACCAGTACCAGTGCTTTGTAACACAGCGACTACCTTCAATCTGGATACTATTTCCACAAAAGGTAACCCGAATGTATACTCACTGACTACCGGTACACCAGCAATGCCAGGCTTCACGGCTGTCACCAATGACACCATCAAAGCATGGCCTCTGACCTTCAACATTCCTGCAAATACGCCAGCTGGCAACTATAGCTTCAACATGAGCTATAAAAACAGCGCGTCTGCGGGTTGTGACTCTACTATTACTTTCACGGTAGGTGTAGCAACGCCTCCGACTGCTCCGACTTCCGTAACTGTTGGTACACCTGGCATCTGCGTAACCGGTTCCACTACACTGACTGTTGTAGGCGGTAACCTGGGCACTCAGCCAAATGGTACACCAAATGCAGTATGGAGATGGTACGCAGGTGGTTGCGGAACAGGTACTGCTATCGGTACCGGTGCTACTATCACTGTCAATAACATCACTGCTACCACCACTTATTATGTACGTGCTGAAAGCACCGTCGGTGGTTGTGGTAATACAACCTGCGCAAGCGGTACTGTAACTGTTTACCAACAGCCAACTACTGCAAATGCGGGTGCTGACCAGACTAAATGTAATACGCCTGCCTTTACGGTGACCGGCAACACGCCGACACTGGGTACAGGCAGATGGACACTGGTTCCGGTAACTGGTACTGGTGCTACTATCACTGGTAGCGCAACCACACCAACGACCACTATTAATATTCCTGCTGGTGTTACGGTAAACGCAGTATGGACCATTACTAATGGTACTTGTATCAGCAGCGATTTCGCTGTTCTCAGAAATGATGTACTGCCTACTTCTAACGCAGGCACCGATCAGTCTAAATGTAACACACCTGGATTCAATGTAACGGCTAACACGCCTTCAGTTGGTACAGGTACATGGACACTGACTCCGGTAACAGGTACCGGTGCTACTATCACTGGTAGCACAACGACACCATCCACTACTATTAATGTTCCTGCCGGTGTAGTTGTAAGAGCTACATGGACAGTAACGAACGGTAGTTGTACAGTGTCTTCATTTGTTACACTGACCAACTACGCACAGCCAACTGCTGTTGCTGGTTCAAATCAGTCTAAATGTAACACGCCTACCTTCACTATGGCTGCTACTGCACCAACTGTAGGTACAGGTACATGGACACTGACACCGGTAACAGGTACTGGTGCTACCATCACTGGCAGCGCAACCAGTCCGACCACTACCATCAACGTTCCTGCAGGTGTAGTTGTAACAGCTACATGGACAGTAACTAACGGTAGCTGTACCGCGTCTTCTTCTGTAACACTGACCAACTTCGCACCTCCGACTACTTCTAACGCAGGTCCGGATCAGGAACAGTGTAACGTTTCAGCCTTTACACTGGCTGGTAACGCACCAACAATCGGAACTGGTGCATGGAGCGTAGTATCTTCTGCTCCTGCAGGTTTCACTTTAACCGCCGCTCAGATGAGCAACCGCACCGCTGCTGTGACTATCCCTGTGGGTACTACAGTAACACTGCGCTGGACCATCACGAACGGCCTTTGTACATCTACTGATGATGTTGTCCTGACCAACAGACCACTGCCAACAACTGCTGCTGCGGGTCCTGATCAGGCAAAATGTAACAATACTTCTTTCACACTGGCCGCTAATACAGCTACAGTAGGTATCGGAGCATGGAGCGTAGTTTCTTCTACACCAACCGGCTTCACTTTCCCTGCTGCAAGCGTAGGTAATCCAACAGCTGCTATCACTGTTCCTGTAGGTACAACAGTGACACTGCGCTGGACAATTACTAACGGTACATGTACATCTACCGACGACGTAGTATTAAGAAATGACGCACCTCCAACTACACCGAACGCTGGTCCTGACCAGTCTAAGTGTAACATCTCTGCTTTCACACTGGCGGCTAACACCATTACAGTAGGAACAGGCGCATGGAGCGTAGTATCTTCTACACCTGCCGGTTTCACTTTCCCTGCCGGTAGCGTGAATAACCCGACTGCAGCGATCACTGTACCTGCCGGTACAACTGTGACACTGCGCTGGACTGCTACTAACGGTACCTGTTCTGCAACAGACGATGTAGTGTTGACAAACTTTGCAACACCAACTACTTCTAATGCAGGTCCGGACCAATCAAACTGTAACAACCCTGCCTTTACGCTGGCTGCTAATGCACCAACTATCGGCACAGGTGCATGGAGCGTAGTATCTTCTACACCTGCCGGTTTCACTTTCCCTGCTGCTCAGGTAAATAACAGAACAGCTGCTATCAGTGTACCTGCCGGTACTACTGTAACACTGCGCTGGACAATTACCAACGGCGTTTGTACTTCTACAGATGATGTAGTAATTACAAACTTCGCAGCACCAACTGCTGCTAACGCTGGTCCTGACCAGTCTAAATGTAATACGCCTTCCTTCACAATGGCAGCTAATGCTGCTTCTGTAGGTACTGGTACATGGACCCTGACACCAGTGGTTGGTACCGGTGCAACCATTACAGGAAGCGTAAACAGCCCGACCACTACCATCAACGTTCCTGCTGGTGTAACTGTAAACGCGGTATGGACCATCACAAATGGTACCTGTACGACCAGCGATATAGTTGTACTCAGAAACGATGTACTGCCGACTGCAACTGCAGGTCCTAACCAGACAAAATGTAACATTACTACCTTCACCATGGCGGCTAACACCCCTGCGGTAGGTACTGGTACATGGACGCTGCCTGCTGGTTCTTCAGCAACCATCACTGCTGGTCAGCAGAATAATCCTGCTGCGGTGATCAACGTTCCTGCGGGTGCTTCTGTAGTAGCGACATGGACTGTAACAAACGGTACCTGTACTGTTTCTTCTACTGTGACGCTGACCAACAACGAGCTGCCAACTGCCAATGCTGGTCCTGCTCAGCAGAAATGTAATACACCATCCTTCACTATGGCGGCTAACACGCCGACCGTTGGTGCTGGTGTATGGTCACTCCCTGCTGGTACAACTGCTACCATCACAGGAAGCACAACCAGCCCGACCACTACCATCAATGTTCCGGTAGGTACTTCCGTAGTAGCTACATGGACTGTAACAAATGGTAGCTGTACCGTTTCTTCTACTGTGACACTGACCAACTTCGCGCCTGCAACTACATCTAACGCAGGTCCGGATCAGGAACAGTGTAACGTTTCAGCCTTCACACTGGCTGGTAACGCACCAACTGTAGGTAGCGGTGCATGGAGCGTAGTTTCTTCTGCTCCTGCTGGTTTCACTTTAACCGCCGCTCAGATGAGCAACCGTAACGCTGCTGTAACTATCCCTGTGGGTACTACAGTAACCCTGCGCTGGACTATCACAAACGGCGTTTGTTCTTCTACTGACGATGTTGTCCTGACTAACAGACCACTGCCAACAACTGCTGCTGCGGGTCCTGATCAGGCAAAATGTAACAATACTTCTTTCACACTGGCCGCTAATACAGCTACAGTAGGTATCGGAGCATGGAGCGTAGTTTCTTCTACACCAACCGGCTTCACTTTCCCTGCTGCAAGCGTAGGTAATCCAACAGCTGCTATCACTGTTCCTGTAGGTACAACAGTGACACTGCGCTGGACAATTACTAACGGTGTGTGTACTTCAACCGACGACGTAGTATTAAGAAATGACGCACCTCCAACTACACCGAACGCTGGTCCTGACCAGTCTAAGTGTAACACCTCTGCTTTCACACTGGCGGCTAACACCATTACAGTAGGAACGGGTGCATGGAGCGTAGTTTCTTCAACTCCGGCCGGATTTACTTTCCCTGCCGGTAGCGTGAACAACCCGACTGCAGCGATCACTGTACCTGCCGGTACAACTGTGACCCTGCGCTGGACCGCTACTAACGGTACCTGTTCTGCAACAGACGATGTAGTGCTGACTAACTTCGCAGCACCGACTCCTGCCAATGCAGGTCCTGACCAGGAAGATTGTAACAACACGTCTACATTCACACTGGCGGCTAATGCAGCTTCTGTGGGTACAGGCGCATGGAGCGTAGTATCTTCTACTCCTGCAGGATTCACTTTCCCTGCTGCTCAGGTGAACAACCGTACAGCAAGTATCACGATACCTGTAGGTAGCAGAGTAACCCTGAGATGGACAATCACCAACGGTGTTTGTACCACTTCAGATGATGTAACACTGACCAACTACCAGCAACCAAACCTTGCAAATGCAGGTCTGGATCAGGAACAATGTGCCGGTCTTGACTTCGTAACTGCTGCCAATGCGCCGACAGTTACTGGTGCAACCGGTGCGTGGACCGTTATCAGTGGTAATGCAACAATCAGAGCAGGCGAAGAGAATAACCCTGTAGCGCACATCACTGTGCCGAACGGTGAATCAGCTATCCTGCGCTGGACGCTCACAAACGGTACATGTTCAAACTTTGATGATGTTGAACTGACCAACTATCTGACTCCATCTCCGGCTAATGCTGGCGTGGATCAACGTGAATGTAATATCTCTACGTTCTATATGGGTGCTAATGCACCGGATGTTCCTGGTGCTACCGGTACCTGGACACTGGCTGCTGGTTCTCCGGGTTCAATCAACGCAGGTGACGACAACAATCCAGCTGCACTGATCAATGTTCCTGTGGGTACTACAGTAACCGCGATCTGGACGATCACAAATGGTACATGTCCTACTTCAGACACTGTGTTGCTGACTAACGACGTGATGCCAACTGCTGCGGATGCAGGTCCTGATCAGGAACACTGTAACATCCCTGCCTTCAGAATGGCTGCTAACACAGCTTCTGTTGGTGTAGGTAAATGGAGTCTGACTCCGGGTACGACTGCTTCCTTCGCGGTAGCTGACAGTACTAATCCTAATGCGGTGATCACCGTTCCTGCGGGCGTAACCGTAACAGCTACATGGACCATTACCAATGGTTATTGTGTGACATCTGATGATGTTGTACTGACTAACAGAGTAATGCCTGCTGCTGCTGTTGCCGGTCCTGACCAGCAGAAATGTAATACACCTGCCTTCACAATGGCTGCTAACGTTGCCAATGTAGGTGTAGGTAAATGGAGTCTGGTACCGGGTACTACTGCTTCTTTCGCAGTAGCTGACAGTACCAATCCTAATGCTGTAATAAATGTTCCAGTAGGCGTAACAGCACAGGCTGTGTGGATCATCACCAATGGTGTGTGTGAAACAAGAGACACTGTCGCGCTGACTAACTACGAAATGCCAACTGCCGCTGCTGCCGGTCCTGACCAGGCACAGTGTAACACGCCTGCCTTTACAATGGCTGCTAACGCTGCTTCTGTAGGTACAGGTAAATGGAGCCTCGTACCGGTTACAGGTACAGGTGCTTCCTTCGCAGTAGCTGACAGTACCAGACAGAATGCGGTAATCAACGTACCTGCTGGTGTAACTGTTGACGCGGTATGGACTATCTCTAACGGTGTCTGCGTAACAAGAGATACTGTAAGACTGACCAACTACGTAATGCCAACAACCGCTGCTGCCGGTCCTGACCAGGCACAGTGTAATACGCCTGCCTTTACAATGGCTGCTAATACAGCTTCTGTAGGTACAGGTAAATGGAGCCTCGTACCGGTTACAGGTACAGGTGCTTCCTTCGCGGTAGCTGACAGCACCAGACAGAATGCGGTAATCAACGTACCTGCCGGTGTAACAGTTGACGCGGTATGGACTATCTCTAACGGTGTCTGCGTAACAAGAGATACTGTAAGGCTGACCAACTTTGTGGCTCCTGCTGCTGCTAATGCCGGCGCTGATCAGACACATTGTAACACTCCTGCATTCACAATGGCTGCTACGGCGCCAACTGTAGGTACAGGTAAATGGAGTCTTCCAGCTGGTTCTCTGGCTTCCTTCGCCGTAGCTGACAGCTCTAACCCTAATGCTGTGATCAATGTACCTGCGGGTCAGACGGTAACAGCTACATGGACTATCACAAATGGTGTTTGTACCACTTCTGATAATGTGATCCTGACCAACTACGAAATGCCATCTAATGCGGCTGCTGGTGCAGACCAGGTTCATTGTGACGATCCAACCTTCACAATGTCAGCTAATGTTCCTTCTCCTGCTACAGCGAGAGGTATCTGGACAATCGTAAGCGGTACAGCGACAATCACTGATCCAAACAATCCTTCTACTACCGTAAGAGTTCAACCAGGTCAGACAGTAACCCTGCGCTGGACAATTTCTAACGGAACATGTACATCCACTCCTGATGACGTGGTGCTGACCAACCAGGCAATGATCCTGGGTAACACCATCACCGCTGATCAGCTGCTTTGTGGAAATGAAACACCTGCAATGCTGCAGGGTGCTACCCTGAGCGGTGGTAACGGTACCTTCACTTATCAGTGGCAGGTAAGTACAACCAGCGCAACAGTCGGTTTCGCAAACGTAACCGTAGGTGGTACCAATGCAACATTCACTCCTCCGATGATCACCCGTAATACCTGGTACAGACGTGTGGTAATGTCCGGTGCTTGTACTGGTAACATCAGCAACGCAGTAATGCTGACCCTGATGAACATTCCTCCGGTAGTAATATCCGTTCCTGGTCCGCTGACAGTGGATTGCGAACAGGGTACTGACTACACCCAGAAATTCGGTACTCCGGTGTTCAGCCATGCTCCTTATGACAATGAGCCACTGAGCATCACTTACAACGACGTAACAGTAACAGTTGACGCTTGTACATTCACGGTAAGACGTACATGGACAGCTACTGACCGTTGTGGTCTGACTACTCAGGCACAACAGACAATCACTGTGGTAGACACGAAAGCACCTGTATTCACGGGTACTGCTCCTGCCAACATCACTGTAGATTGTGATAAAGTACCTGCAGCGGTTACCCTGCCTGCAAACGACGCTTGTAACGGCGCTATGACGATCACTCCGATCGAGGTGAGAATCGACCAGCCAGGTGCTTGTGCAAGCAACTATCAGCTGATCCGTAAATGGGTTGCAGTTGATGCTTGTGGTAACGCGAGCGATACGCTGAGACAGATCATCACTGTAAGAGACATGACGCCTCCTGTATTTGACGGTACGGCTCCGACCAATATCACTGTTGATTGTGATAAGGTTCCTGCCGGTACGCCAATGACAGCGACTGACAACTGTACACCTGGTGTCCTCACTATCAATCCGGTAGATACCCGTAAGAACATCTCCGGCAGCAAGTGTACTGACAACTACCAGATCATCCGTACCTGGACAGCTACTGACCTTTGCGGTAACAAAACCGTACTGACGCAGACTATCACTGTTCAGGATACAATCAAGCCTAGATTCTCCATGTCAGTACCTCCGGCAGTCACTGTAGATTGCGACAAGGTACCGTCTGTTGAAACTATAACAGCTACAGACAACTGTACTTCAACCGTAGCCGTAAGAGTTACAGAGAGAAGAGATAACCTGTCTTCTTCCTGTGCAAGCAGCTACAAACTGACACGTACCTGGACAGCTACCGATAACTGTGGTAATACGAACGTAATGCAACAGGTGATCACTGTACAGGATACTACAAGGCCGGTGTTCGTTGTAGCACCTCCTGCTGATACAACAGTAAGCTGTGATGCGGTTCCTGCTCCTCCGACCAATCTGAGAGCAACCGACAATTGCAGCACTGTGAAAATCAGTTACACCCAGACACGTGAAACGATTCAGGGCGCTTGCGCAAGCAACTACCGTCTGATCCGTATCTGGACTGCAAAAGATGCATGTAACAACACAGCGATCTTCCGTCAGGTGATCACCGTAACGGATACTACAAGACCAACGATCGATCCTGCTCCGGCAAACGTAACGTTGAATTGTGGTGACGCTATCCCTGCCGCAGCTACACTGTATGCACGTGACAACTGTGACGCTACCTTCCCTAAGAAGGCTATCATGATCCAGGATCCGTTTACAGTAGATCTGTGTGCTGGTTATACCATCACAAGAAGATGGACTATCACTGACGCATGTGGTAACACAGCAACTGAACGTGTACAGACAATCACGGTGAATCCTTGTCCGAAACCGGCCCTGGTTCCATCCCTGCCTGCTAACTGTTCTGACAATACCAAATTTGCAATCCTGCTGGAGAATAAGGTAAGCAGACCTAAATTCACCCTGACGAGCGTAGTTCCGGCTACTGCGGTTAACACTCCGCTGACACAGAGCAGCAACGTGTTTGACCTGAATGGTGCCACTCAGGCTACCTTCATCGTAACAGACGGTGTAACTGGCTGCGTATCTGATCCTATCACGTACGATCTGCAATATGTAACCAAACCAACGGTTGAACTGGGTAACGATGTAACTATCTGTCAGGGTAGTACAACAACCCTTGATGCCGGTATCGCAAATGATGTTTACGCTATCCGCTGGTCAACTGGTGCTACTACCAGAACCATCGATGTAAGCACGGCTGGTACTTATTATGCGACTGTCACTAACGGTATCTGTTCTGCAACAGACTCTGTGAAGGTCATCGTTAATCTGCCACCACCGATCAATATCCGTGACACTGCTATCTGTCAGGGCGAATCAGTAACACTGAACGCTTATGTAGAAGGTGGCAGCTATGTATGGTCAACTGGTGAAACCACCGCTTCTATCACTGTAAATGCAACTGGTACTTATGGTGTGGATGTGACTGTAAATGGTTGTTCTAATCACGGTGAAGCAGTTGTTCTCGTAGGTACACCGCCAAATATCGTTCTGACCGACGATACCGAACTGTGTCCGAATGAAACAGTAATGCTGAACGTAGAACCTGATGGAGGTTCCGTACTTTGGAATACAGGTGAAAACACCAATTCGATCGTAGTATCAAGACCAGGTGATTATACTGTGACTGTAACCCGCGATGGTTGCGTGGTAACTGATAAAGTAACCGTCACTTTAAGACCTGACCTGGGTATTGACCTCGGACCAGACAGAGAGTTCTGTAACGGCGGACGTGTAGTGATCGACGCTACTCATCCTGATGCAATCTCTTACCTCTGGAATGATGGTGATACGAATCCGGTGAAAGAAATCACTGGCGCCGGTAAATATGTAGTGTCTGTAATGGACAGATTCTGTTCAAGAATTACCATGGATAGTGTGAATGTAACTGTGGCAGGTATTCCTGACTTCAATCTGGGCAGAGACACCATGTTATGTATCGGTGAAGATCTGACGCTGAGAGTAAATGCTGGTGCAGGTAACACTATACGTTGGCAGGATGGTTCAACCGCTGCTACTTATAAAGTGACCACTCCGGGCACTTACACAGTGACGATCTCCAATGATTGTGGATCCATGTCTGACCAGATTGTGGTTCGCTATCAGCCTTGTGAAGCTAAACCAGAATTCCCGACCGGCTTTACGCCAAACGGTGATGGACATAACGACATCTTCAGACCTGTCGTTCGCGGTCCGATGTATGACTACGACTTACGTATCTACAACCGTTGGGGTGAACTGATCTTCTTAAGTAAAGATCAGAAGACCGGATGGGATGGCCGATACAAAGGCGCCCTGGTTGAAAACGGAACTTATGTCTGGATGCTGAGCTATAAGAAATCGCTCGGTGGCAACACAAATGTTGTGAAAGGCGAAGTGACCGCTATCAGATAAGAAGTGTAAAGTACAATAGGCAAAGGCGTCCCGGTTATTCCGGGGCGCCTTTCTTTTTTTTAGGGAAAAAATAATATAAGAGGGGTAGTTGTGAAGTGGTAATACAGACCAGCGCAGTGGATTGTCGCTGTGAGATGGTTGGTGTTTGGTAGGGCAGGGAGCGACTTACGGCTACGAGACGTTCATTATATCTGACGGAAATAGGGGATAGCCTCTATAATACAAATACTTTATATGCAGGATTGAAATTAAGATCGCCGATTTCGTTTTTAGGGAAAATGCCGACGAAGGCAGAACCACTGCCACTCATTGATGCATATATGGCACCTGCCGTATATAAATTTTCTTTAATAGTAATGAGCTCGGGATGTGTACCGAAGACCGCCGCTTCGAAATCGTTTGATATAGTATTTTTCCAGCTTGCAAGCGGTTGCATGATGCTTTCCTGTAAAGAGCGGGCAGGGGGGCCGGGTGTAATTTTTCCAAAAGCCCAGCCGGTATTAATATGTACAGCAGGATATACCAATACAAAGCTATAGGCGGATAAGTCAAGCGCAATGGGTTGCATGATTTCTCCTCTACCGGTGGCGTAGACTGCTTTATTTTCAATGAAGAAAGGACAGTCGCTGCCCAGAGCGGCGGCATAGCTGATCAGTTGCTCTTTTGATATTTCCAGCTGAAATCGGTTATTGAGTAATTGCAGCATAAAGGCTGCGTCAGCAGAACCGCCGCCGAGACCGGCGCCAATCGGGATATTTTTATGCAGATGAATATTTACTTCTGGTAGTTCAGGAAAATCCTGTTTCAGGAGGCGCCAGGCTTTCAGACAAAGATTGTCTGTCTGTTCGCCGGGAACATCGATGCCGGAGCTTGTAAATGAAAGTTTTCCCGGACTGAGGACTTCGAGTGCATCGGTCAATGGAAGGGGGTAGAAAACGGTTTCCAGTTCATGAAAGCCGTCTGGTCTTTTGCTGACTACATGCAGACCGAGGTTAATTTTACAGTTTGGGAAGACGATCATGGTATAAAAAACCATAAACCATAGCTGTTATACTATGGTTTATGGATCATTTATTGATAATAAATTTTATTAAGATGACTATCAGTGGCTCTTGCGACTGTTGATCTCGTCACGGATAGCGATTGCACGGATATAGTCTTCCTGTTCCAGTACTTCCTGTAGTAATGTTGTCAGTTCCTCCAGGTTCAGCACTTTCAGGTCGTCTTCCGCACCTTTCTCGTGTTCAGAGATAGTAGGCGTTACGGGTTTCACACCACTTTTCTTTCCGGCAGGATCATCCAGCAGGATGCCGGCACTGTTAAGGATATTTTCGTAGGTGAAGATCGGACAGCCAAAGCGTACCGCCAGTGCCAGGGCATCTGAAGTACGGGAATCTATCTCTATTGTTTCGTCGTTACTGTAGCAGATCAATTTAGAATAAAAAATTCCTTCCTGCAGGTTGCTGATCACTACTTCATGAAGCTCAATATTAAAAGCATTCATAAAGTTTTTCATCAGATCGTGTGTCAATGGGCGGCTGGGTTGCATTTTTTCCAACGCCACAGCTATCGCCTGCGCTTCAAAGCCGCCAATTACAATAGGCAGACGGCGCAAACCGTTCACCTCTCCCAAAACGACGGCGTAAGAATGTGTCTGCGTAATGCTGTGCGATAAAGCAACTATTTCCAGTTCTATTTTTCTCATATCTGTCCTGCGTTGTCGCTGAATATTTTATAAGACCGTGAAGTTAGAAAAAATATTCCTTATCTAAAAAACAGATAATAAGTTAGTGCTCAGGGGCGACTGACCTACTTTATCTGTTTAAGGGCCGCTGTTAATCTGGGCACCACTTCAAAGGCGTCTCCGACGATGCCGTAGTCGGCTGCTTTGAAGAAGGGCGCTTCAGGGTCTTTATTAATAACCACGATGACTTTGCTGCCGTTTACGCCAGCAAGGTGCTGGATGGCTCCTGAAATGCCGATTGCTATATATAAATTAGGACGGACTGTAAGGCCAGTCTGACCCACGTGTTCATGATGGGGGCGCCAGCCTGTATCTGCTACAGGACGGGAGCAGGCAGTTGCCGCGCCGAGTGTTTTTGCCAGATCTTCCACAATTCCCCAGTTTTCGGGGCCTTTGAGGCCACGGCCACCGCTCACTACAATTTCAGCTTCTGTAAGCGGCACTTCTCCGCTGACAGTTTCAACACTGCTCACTTTTACCCGGAAATCTGCATCATTGATAGCAGGGGAGAACGCTGTTACTGCTGCTTTTGCATCCGTTGGTGTCAGTGCAAAAGTATTGGGCATCACAGCGATCACTTTTTTCGGGGAAGTGATATTTACATTGGCAAATGCCTTGCCGGAAAATACGCTCTTTTTTACCACGAAACCGTTGCTGGTATCGGGCAGGGATACGGCTCCGGATACAAATCCGGCTTTCAGGCGTGCTGCCACGCGGGGAGCTACGGCCTTACCGTCAAAATTGTGGGGGAATATAACAACCTGCGCTGCTTCCTGATCGGCAGCGGCCGCGATTATTTTGGTGAATACGGCTCCTTCGACTTCATTCAGTCTGGCATCTGCAGCATGTAGTACTTTGGTGGCACCGTAATTACCCAGTGCTTCCAGTTCTGCATTGTCAACAGCGCCTAGTACGAGTGCGGTTGCAGTTACGCCCAGTTGCTGTGCTACTTTTGCGCCATATTGTATTGCTTCGAATGCTACTTTTTTGATTTTGCCGTGGGCCTGATCTGCGAATATTAAAACTGACATGTTTGACGTAGAATTTAATGAAAAAAATTAGGGGGCTTATCACTACAAAAATGATCAGATCACTTTTGCTTCTTCATGCAGCAACTTTACCAGTTCTTCTACATTGTCGGGGCTGATAAGCTTCACACCTGCTTTTGCCGGGGGGAGTTCAAAACTGGTCACAGAGGTTAAGGCATCTGTTGCTACGGGTTCTACTACCGCCAGTGGTTTGGTACGGGCAGCCATGATACCGCGCATCCCCGGAATACGCTGTTCCGCCATTCCTTTCTGGCAGGATACTACTACGGGGAGTGTTACTTTTACAATTTCTTCTCCGCCTTCTATTTCACGGTGGATGGTGGCTTCAGTACCGTTCAGCTCAAATTTTGCAGCGATGGATACAAAAGGAAGATCTAACAGTTCTGCTACCATTCCGCCAATAGCTGCACCGTTATAATCAATGGTTTCTTTACCGGTAAAAATCAGGTCATAACCCTGTTTACGGGCATGGTCTGCTATTTGTGAAGCAATATAAAAACTGTCCTGACTATCAGTATTAATGCGGAAAGCTTCGTCTCCACCCAATGCCAGTGCTTTGCGGATAATTGGCTCCGTATCTGCACCGCCTGCGGTTACGAGATGAACGGTTGCGCCCAGCGTTTCTTTCAGTTCAAGCGCACGAACCAGGGCATACCATTCATCGTAGGGGTTGATGATGAATTGTACACCGGCTTCATTGAATTTCGTGTTGTTGTCTGTGAAAGCTATTTTTGCAGTCGTGTCCGGAGTTTTACTGATACAAACTAAAATCTTCATGGCCTAAACTGTTTTATTTTTTAAAGCGGTATGAGCAAATATATTTAAATAATGGATAGAATAGCCAGGATAAAGGAATTTCTTAAAAGCACTCCTAATGACAGCTTTCTGAAGCATGCGCTTGCACTTGAGTACATTAAACTGGGTGATGATACGGGCGCCAGACAGCTGTTTGAAGAGCTGCTGGCATATGAGCCGGGCTATGTCGGCTCTTATTATCACCTCGGGCGTCTGCTGGAAAGGGCCGTGCTTCCGAAGGAGGCCATCGCCGTATACGAAAAAGGTATGGAGATGGCGAAAGCAGCCAATGACAGGCACGCATATAATGAGTTACAGGCAGCACTGGACGATCTGATTTAATTTAACTACCAGCAAATGGATTTACTGACAGGGTTTAAAATATTTATTGAAAAAGAGCAGTTGTTCATGCCGTATCAGTCTTTGCTGCTTGCTGTCAGCGGCGGCGCAGACTCCGTTGTAATGGCCCATCTGTTTAAAGCGGCAGGCTTTCGTTTTGCTATCGCCCACTGTAACTTTCAGCTGAGAGGCGATGAGTCAGTACGTGATGAATCGTTTGTGGCAGGCCTTGCAAAGCAGTTAGACGTCACCTTTCATCAGGTACGATTTGATACAGCTGCATATACTGCAGGCAAACGTGTATCCATTCAGGTGGCAGCCCGGGAGCTGCGTTATGAATGGCTGGAACAGACCCGCGAAGAAGGTGGCTACAGCCATATTGTTACGGCGCATCATATGCAGGACAGTGTAGAGACCTTACTGATGAATCTCAGTAAAGGCACTGGCATTGCCGGTCTGCATGGCATTCTGCCCAAACAGGGGAAATTATTACGTCCACTCTTATTCGCAGAAAAAGAAAACCTGCTTGCGTATGCAGCAGAGCATAATATTCCATATGTGGAAGACAGCTCCAATCTTACCGTCAAATATACACGCAATTTCTTTCGTCATAAGGTGATCCCTGTCATGCAGGAAGCTAATGCTGGTACAGTACCTAATATTGCAGCCAGTATAGAACGTTTCCGGGAGGCGGAGCTACTGTATAATGAAGCTTTGCAGAGACATATTAAAAGAATGGTCACGCAGAAGGGAAACACTTATATGGTTCCTGTGCTGAAGTTGCAGAAGACCGTACCCCTGCGGACCGTGGCGTGGGAGATCTTCCGGCAATACGGTTGTACGGCGGCGCAGCTGCCACAGGTATTGGAACTGTTGCACAGCGGGTCCGGAAAGATGATAGAAACAGCCACCCACCGCATCATCAGGGACCGTCAATGGTTGCTTATCACGCCACTGGCAGAAGAGGAGGCGGCTGCCATCGTGATCGAAAAGGAGAGAGGGGTGGTCAGTACGGCAAATGGAGTGCTCAGGATCAAACTGACAGAGCGGTCGGCACATACGCCGATTCCTGCAGCCGCCAATATTGCCTGTCTGGATAAGACAGCATTACAATATCCTCTATTATTGCGCAGATGGAAGCAAGGCGATTATTTCTATCCATTAGGGATGCGGAAGAAGAAGAAGCTGAGCCGGTTTTTTATAGATCAGAAATTGTCTGTTGTGCAGAAGGAAAATATCTGGGTGCTGGAATCAGCGAAGCGGGTTGTGTGGATTGTGGGGTTAAGAATAGATGATCGGTTTAAGATCACACCGCAAACAAAAGAATTACTGACAATAGAGTGGGAGGCTTATTAAGCCTCCCTTCTTATTTAAAGTTATTTATGAGACTGTTGAACTCGGGAAAAGAATGCTTCTTCAGGCAGAAGTCATAAAAGTGCTGTGCGGACAACAGATACTCTTCATAGGTAAAAGGCTTCACCATATAGGAGAGGGCTCCCAGTTGCTTACATTCATGCATCTCTATCACGTTCAGTGAGGAGGAGAATATAATAACAGGGATGTCTTTATAGGCGTCGCGACTTTTCAATTCGCGCAAGGTTTGTGTACCACTCAGGCGTGGCATATTCAGGTCAAGTACTACCAATGAAGGCAATACGCCTGCATTGCGGTGTGTTTCGGAAAGGTACTCCAGCACTTTTTCTCCATCTTCCACAAGTAATGGTACTTCCGGTAGATTTATCGCGTTAAAGGCATCCTGCATGATGAAACGATCCTCAATATCATCATCCGCCAGTAATATCTTTACAGTATTATCCATAACTGATAAATTCTTTCTTTAAAATCAAAAACCAAATATTCCTGCCGGGTTATGCAACCGAAGGCAGAGTCAGTATAAATTTTGCTCCATTTCCCGGCTGACTGCAGGCCGTAATACTCCCATTATGCAGGTCGGCTATCTTCTTGCATATGGCGAGTCCTATACCGGTTCCGGCGTATTTCTCACGTGAGTGCAGGCGTTGAAATAAACTGAACATCTTATCCAGATACTTCTCTTCGAAGCCCACACCATTGTCTTCAAAAATCAGCTGCACATCACTTCCATTTGTCTCTGCGTATACTTTCACAAGCGGTATACGTTTATCATCTGAAAATTTAACGGCATTAGACAACAGGTTCTGGAACAGCTGTCGCATCTGCATCGGATAAACAGAAATAACAGGCAGAGGGCTCACTTCGATCTGTGCATGTTTGGCTTTAATAGCGAGATCCAGATCATTCATTGCCTCTGTAGCCAGTGCATTCAGATCTGTTTTTACCAGATGCAGATTTTCCCGGTAGATACGGGAGAAGTTTAACAGATCATGAATTAGCTGTGTCATCCGCTGACTGGCGCTCGTCATGTTACCGAAATATAGCTTGCCACGTTCATCGATCTGTTCTGAATAATGTTTATTCAGATAATCGCTGTAAAAGACAATCTTTCTCAATGGCTCCTGCAGGTCATGAGAAGCGGCGTATGCAAATTGTTCCAGCTCCTGATTACTGCGGTTCAGTTCTTTGACTTTTTCCTCCAGCAGCAGTTTCATTTCTTTCAGCTCTTTATTGTCTCTAAGCGTTTGCTCCATGACCTTTTGCGCATGGATATCTACCATAGATCCCGTCCAGTAGCTGATTTCTCCACCTTCATCTGTGACTGGTGTAACCGTGACCAAATGCCAGATGAAGTCACCTGTATCGCCATTTTTCAGTTCCAGCTCTCTTTTGAAAGATGTTTTTCTGCGACATGATACCACCACTGTTCCCAGTTAATGACAAAGTCCTCTTCTCTCAGAACGGGCTTCCATTTATTTTCATTGAGTGCGTTTGCATCAAAGCCTGTAAATGTTTTAAGCCAGCTATTGGCATAGAGTATTTCACCGTCATCATTTATAGAAAATATTATCAGCGGGAGCGCATTGGTTACTTCTCTATATTGGGTTTCACTCTCTTTCAGCTTTTCTGCGAGTTCCTGTAACTGTTTGTTCTTACGTTTGATTTCATCGTAAGGAGAGATAGGTTGTTCGACACTGAAAGCGGAGATCCACTGTTCAATGCGACTGCTGATAATTCTTTGTACTCCCGGAATTTTGAATTCCATGGTGATCTCAATACCTTTATCCGTACGATCCAATGTAAACTGATCTACCAGTCTTTTGGCATATACAAGGTTTTCATTGATCTTTTCGGTGAGGTTGATATTACGGTCCAGTACTCTTGCTATCAGGAATTTCTCCGGATCTTTGATATCGGCACGGATACCGAGTAACAATACTGCGTTGTATCCATATTCAATGACATGTCTGGCTACTTCTGACACGCGGTAGCGAAGGTGGTCTGTGAAGCCAGTGAAAGGCCTGCCAATTCACCCAGTTCATAGTACGCTTGTGCACCAGCACCAGGTCCATATCAGTTTCGAGCGTGATCCGGGTTATTTCCTGCATTGCCTTTATTTTACTTTAACAATTACGACTGACATATCATCTGTTTTACGTGCGTTGTCTTTATAGATAGCGCGGCGAGTACGACATATCGTATCTGAATATGCCGGGATAGGCGTCATTTCCCACCGTGTTTTGATACCATCGGAACACATGATGAGGATCTGCTCTTTTCCTGCAGGATGTTCTATTTCCTGCTCGTTGATAGTACTGGCAGATTATGACCGATGATTCCGTTGTATGGGAGATAGGTCTTTGACAAAGCAGCTGTCCACATACGCGAGTGTATGTTTCCTACGCCGCAAAGCTGCCATTTCCTGTTCTATAGTTGTAAATGGCCATACTACCAGTCCACGCGTACGTTTCACATCCTCGGTATTTGACGTATTACTTCGCCCAGATCGCGAAGCATGCAATATCTGAAAGAGCTGATAGCTGCTGTGACAGCTTTGTGTGCTTCCGGTCCATGTCCTAATCCATCACCAAGAAAAATGCGGATCCCTGCCTTATCCGTATTGACAAAATAACCGTCGCCGCATACTCTTTCACCAGGTTTCGCAACCAGCAGTGTTCTTATTTCCGGTCCTGGTTTAGGAGATATTGCAGCTGTTCTGTGGATTTAATGAAAAACCTGGCCAATAATATTGTACCCCAACCTTTTACTGAATATACCTGTAGGAAGTCCGACAGCCTTTTTATAGCTCCCAGACCATGACCAAGTGTATTAGTCGTGGATGTACCATCCGCATCATCCGGGCGAGATCATTTATGCCCTGGCCATTATCAATGCCAATGATCTCGATGGCGGTTGGGGCTGGTCTGTCAACATGACGAGGACCTCGCCACTACCCGCATGTTTAATGATATTGGAACCGATTTCGGCAACGACGATGTCTATCTCCGCTACTTTCTTTTCACTTAGTCCGCATTGTACAGAAAGACGATGCACTTCGCGTTTTAACAGCGCCAGATAACTTCTGTCTTCAATATTAAAACTGATCTGCCGTCCGGTTATCCATTCTTCCATTTAGTAATTGTAATGGTAGTTCCTTTACCTACCGTACTTTTAATATCAAATTCGCTTACGAGGCGTTGGCGCCAGGCAATCCTAATCCAAGGCTTTTGCCGGTAGAGAAGCCATCTTTCATGGCTTGTTCAATATTGGCAATGCCCGGACCTTTATCTGAAAAGGTAACACGGAGACCATTCTGACGTTGACCGTTAACTATTTCAATGAGGACAGCACCTTTCCGGCGTACGGAGCATGTTTCTGGAAAGCTCGCTGGCGGCAGTAATCAGTTTTGTCTGATTGACAAGGCCCTGCCTATTTTTACGGCAAATTCCTTTAATCTGTTTCTGAACACCACCATATCCAACTCTTTCTCTATGCGCATATTATCGCTGGATAGTACTATCATTCCTCAGGTTCTTCTTCTTCGGTGATCTGTATTTTTTGTTGAAGCAACTCCATTCCTTTTCCACATTCAACGCGGTTTGTACTCCTTTCAATGGAAGGCCCAGTTCAACCAGTGTAATGGCGACAGCGGGCTGCATTCCGACAATTACAGTATCTGCATCCAGAATTTTACTCATGCCTGCAATATTTCCTAGTATTCTCCCATAAGGAGTCTACAATTGAAACAGCAGAAATATCGATTAACACTCCTTTGGCGCCGGTTTTACTTACAGCTTGTACCAGATCTGCTTCGAGGTTCAATGCAAGTCTGTCATATAGGTCTACCTGTATGGCAACCATGAGGAAATGCCAATTTTAAGGATAGGTATTTTATCCATTAATAAGAAACTTTTACTTTACTACTACTTTTTTCACTTCCAGTTGCAAGAGTCCAAATGCGTATCTCAAAGCACTTGCGAGCGTAGCTTTGGTGACAATACCGGATAGGTCAATTCCGAGGTGAACGACTGTCTGTGCGATTTCCGGGCGGATACCGCTGATGATGCATTCTGCTCCCATTAAACGGGTAGCACTGACTGTTTTGATAAGGTGCTGGGCCACAAGGGAGTCCACTGCGGGTACACCGGAAATGTCCAGAATGGCGATGCTGCTGGAAGTGTCAACGATTTCCTGTAACAGGCTTTCCATCACTACCTGAGTACGGGAGCTGTCAAGGGTACCGATAATTGGCATGGCGACGATGCCGTCCCATACGCGGATAACGGGAGTAGAGATCTCGGTTATTTCGTCTGTCTGACGCAAAATCACTTCTTCTCTTCCTTTAATAAAAGTTTCAAAAGTTACAATACCGAGGCTGTCAATCAGTTTACTGACCTTCAGGCTTTCTTCCAGCAACTGGGAAGGATCGCTTTTGATCTCCTGTTGCAGAACGGATAATAAGGCATCTTTCAGACTAAATACGAAAGTACCGGTCTCCCGGGGAGAATAGCCCTGTTTAGCACGGGAAATAGAAATGCCCTCCAGGACTTCGTAGACAGGCTCCAGAGACGATGACTGTATATCCTCAAGGGTTGAACTACTCAAAGCTTGTAGTAAAACGTCTACAAGTTCCTCAGATTGCACGCTCAGCTCGTCGTTCGACATGAGGTCCTCCCGTAGAGAAAAATCCACTAATTGGTTCTTCATCCACAATTCGAGAATCTGCTTTTTCCTTTTCTGTAAAATCTTAGCTGTGTCTAGCTTCATATGTGTGGCTTGTTTTGCTTTGATGGCGCATATTGTCCGACATACACTTAGCAAAAAACAAACCGGAAAAGGCAGAAGCCGCTTTAAAAGTGGTTTAGCAGCTGGTACAGGAACAGTTTTCCGATCTCTGGTTTAAAAATTAATGGGAATAGCAAACCGAATACAGCTCCCCAGAGGTGCGCGTCGTGATTGATACCAGTACCTTCTCTGCGGGACATATAAATCGTATAGCCGAGATAAACAACCCCATAAACGATAGCTGGCATCGGGATAACGAATACATATATCTTCGCCCATGGGTTGAAAAGAATGGCTGCAAATACAACAGCGGAAACAGCGCCGGAAGCACCAATCGTCTGATAATGTGGATTATTCTTATGTTTCAGGTAAGTGGGTATATCTGAGAGCACCAATGCCAGTACATAAAATAACAGATAATAAATCTTACTTTGAAAGATCTGCCCGAATGCGTATTCAATAAAGCTACCAAAGAAATATAAGGTAAACATATTGAAGCCGAGGTGCATGAAATCAGCATGTACAAGGCCGGAAGTAATAAAACGATAGTACTGGTTCTTTTCTCTTACCAGATAAGGCCACATACTGAGATCTCCCATACGTCTTTCATTATTGAAAGAGGTGAATGAGATAATACAGGTGATGACGATAATTGATATGCTAAGTGTCAATTCCATTCGAAACAGGTAATTTAATTGATGAGAATGTAATTATACTGATTTTTTACTGATGATGATATTTCTCCCGGTTGATGACCGTATAGGCCCGGTAGAGTTGTTCTGTCATGATCAGTCTCACCAGCTGGTGAGGGAAGGTGAGGGGAGACAGGGATAATTTAAGTTGTGCTCTTTCGAGTACGGCGGTATCGAGTCCGAAGGCGCCACCGATCAGGAATATCACCTGGCGCGTAGCGGCATTGGCCCTTTGCTGAATAAAGTCTGCCAGTTGCATGGTCGTCTGCATTTTCCCATATTCATCCAGTGCGACCAGATAATCCTGTGGTTGCAGCATATCCAGTATCATTTTCCCTTCCTGTTTTTTCAGTTCGGGCACAGAGAGACTGGCGGCCTGTTTCACCGTAGGGATCAGCTTTAATTCGAAATCCACATAGTGTTGCAATCGCTTTTGAAAGATCGCGATACCATCCCTTATATATGGGTCATTCTCTTTTCCTATACTCCAGAGTTGTATTTTCACCGTACAAATATTTGATCATCTACCGGTCTGAAAAGCCGGGCGGTAAATGTACGTAACCTGTTTGTTATGAATCAAACAAAAAAATATTCAAAAATTTGGTGATTATAAAAATATTCCTACCTTTGCAATCCCAACAACGGGAATGGCTTCGTAGCTCAACTGAATAGAGCATCTGACTACGGATCAGAAGGTTTCTGGTTTGAATCCAGACGAGGTCACAGACACAAAAGCAGCTTGCGTATACAAGCTGCTTTTTTATTTTACACAGTTTTCATATCAGCAGCTCCCACCTCTCCCCAATGTCCCAAAATGTATAATTAATGTCCTTTGAGACAAATGATCCCGTAGCTAATTTTGTGGCCATGGAAGTTAGTCAAGACAAAGGAAACGCAGCAGGGCAGAAGAAACTGGTAGTTATCGTTGCGATGACAAGGCACATGCTGCTTGATTTTACCGGGCCCGCGGATGTGTTTACCAACGCAGACAGGTTTTTACAGGCTACAGGCGCTAACGAGGGTTATGAGGTAAAAGTGGTAGCGCCTACCTATGATAAGAAAGTAAGCACTTCCGCCGGTATTGCCATCAATTGTCAATACTGCGCAATGGATATAAAAATACCTATTGATACCTTACTCATTGCGGGGGATGACTATTGTGCGCTTAATACGGGCGAGTTCGGGCCATTTTATGAGTGGTTGTCCGGTATAAGTGAACAAAATACCCGTCGTATAGGATCGGTCTGCGCCGGCACTTTTGCATTGGCAAAAGCTGGTCTGCTGGATGGTCGGAAGGCGACGACGCATTGGGAAGTGGCAGAAAAACTACAGGCACAGTATCCGTCGATAGACGTACATGGAAATGCATTCTTTATTCAGGATGGTCATGTGTATACCTCCGCGGGTGTGTCTTCGGGCATAGATTTATCATTGGCGCTTGTGGAGGAGGATTATGGGAAAGAGATTGCTGTCAGGGTAGCACGGCAATTAGTATTTTACCTGAGAAGGCCGGGGGTACAGGCTCAATTTGGAAACCTGCTTCCTGTTTATGATAACAACAACATCGGACAAAAGCTGAAGCTCTGGCTGAATGAACGGCTGCATGAACCTGTAGATCTTAGTAAGATCGCTGAAAACTTCAACATGAGTGTTCGTAATCTGACGCGGGTATTACAAAAGCATACAGGTATGCCGCCTGCGAAGTTTATAGAAAAACTCCGGGTAGAAAAGGCCCGCGTGTATCTTGAGGATACAGATATGCTACTGGAGAGGATCGTTGAGCAATGTGGGTTTGGTAACCTTATTACGATGCGGCGTATATTTCTGCGACAACTTGCTATCACTCCTTCAGACTATCGCCGTGCGTTTCGTACTTCACTGAAAGATACCGGAGACCATGAAGCGTTGCCTGTTTAATACACTACTTAAGCTATAATTTATTGCTGGCAAGCCCTGCCTGCCTGATACGCACAGCTACCTGTGCGTGCGGGATACAATTGCCTTTCAGGTTGTTTCTAAAATAAAATCTCAATACATGTATTTCGTTTTGTTAGTACTGCATTCGCTGCTAAGGTGGCTGATGTTGGGAAGTCTTTGCTATGCCGTTTACACTGCCTGGTGTGGAATCAGCAAGCGGCAGCTGTTTACTGAAAAGGCTAATGCTATCCGTCATTGGACAATGACAATTTCCCATATCCAATTGGTGATCGGAATGACGGTTTATATACTAAGTCCCCTGCTCAGGATGAAGATCAGCGGTGCGCAGGGAGCGTCTTTTTCCGAATATACTTTTTTCAGGTACGTCCATATATCGCTGATGATCCTTGCGATTGTACTGATAACTATCGGATCGGCAAAGGCAAAGAGAATTGCAGGCGATCAGGAAAAGTATAAGACGATATTGAAATGGTTTCTGACGGCATTGGTCATCCTGATCATTGCTATTCCATGGCCGTTTTCTCCGCTTGCGCAAAGACCCTTACTGAGATTCTTTCACTTTTAAACAATCGTCATGGCATCTTTCTTTAAAACATCTTTAGGACGTCTCAGGCTTGTCAGTTATATGGAGGGGATCTCCCTGCTGGTATTGGCCGGTATTGCTGTGCCGCTGAAATATTGGGCCGGTGATCCGGTGTTGGTCCGCATCATCGGCCCGGTACATGGTATATTGTTTCTCTTGTTTATTGTGCTGACCCTGAGTGTCGGGGTGGAACGGCAATGGAGCTTTACAAAGACAACCTTAAGGATTTTAATCTCCTGTTTCATTCCTTTCGCAACATTCTACGTTGACAAACATATACTCAAAAAGGAAGCGGAGGCAGCATCAAAAAATAAATAAATGAAACAACATTGGTCAAAGCGAATTATGCTGACAGCATTTGTCTTAATAGCCGGAATATATGCTGCACAGGCGCAGGAAAAGGGAATGCTTTCTTTGCGACAAATTCCAAAGCCGGCTTATGGACATGCTGTTTAATACTGCTGGCGGTGATATTGCAATTAGCATTGTATATGAAGTATCGTTTGCAGAACGTGCTCAGGTTCCGTAAGGCGAGACGTCAGCATTCGCAGCAAGAAAGTATTGTTGCGCATATCCGTCAATTGAATCGTCACCAGCTAACAGTATTGCTACAGGTAAAACAAAGTACCAAAATAAAAATGTTGGCACTGGTGGCGCTGGGATGCAGTCTGTCAGTAAAAGCACAGGATATCAGGCCTACTAAATTAATGAATCAGACAGGTATCCTGATTACCATCATATTGATATTGATCCCGGTGCTGGTTGTATTGCGCTGATGGTTTTCAAGCTGAAAAGGGTCATTGATAACTACCGTCGTAAAGTACACCGGGAGGACGCCGGGCAGCTGGCGGCTTATCTGGAAGAGATGAATGATGTGGAGCTATTGAATGAATTATCACAACGTAAAACAGCACTTGATTATTCTTTGCGTCACGATGAACTGGCAGGTACGCAGCCAGCTGATGATAATAAAGGTTTGCTGAGTGATATCAGTAATGCGCCTGACATCAATTTTATAACACGGAAAAAGGATGCTGCAGCACGTCCGCCTGTTGATCCTGCACTCGGAAAACTGGTACTTTGGTTTCTGGGTACTGCAACCTTCTGGCTTTTGTTTGGAACGACGGTAGGGAATATGTCGGAATTAATTCGTCAGTCCTGATGTAGACCATGTAAGCTGGCTGAGTTTTGGCAGATTACGCCCGGTACATACCAATGCTGTCTTCTGGGTTGGGCCTCACTGGCCATGCTGGGCTTAGGTTATTATATTGTGCCCAGAGTAAGTAATACTTCCATTGCCAGTCTGAAAAAAGGATGGTATACGCTTATACTTGTCAACGCTGCTGTTGTATCGGGAACGGTCTGTCTGATGGCGGGCATTAATATGCCGGCGGGGAATACAGGGAATACATATGGCCGTGATGGCTTTGTTTGCTGGAGGTCTGTGTATTACGCTCGCGAATTTTCTTCAGACCATTGCCAGAAGAGCTTCCAAAGAAATTTATATCTCTAACTGGTATATTGTTTCAGCGGTCATATTTGCGATCGTCATTGTATTGGTGGCATATTTACCCTTCTGGCAGGACGGGCTTGGAGAGACGATCATTCAGGGGTATTATATGCATCAGGGAGTAGGGATGTGGTTTATGCTTTTTATGTTGGGCGTTACGTACTACTTCCTACCACAGCAGCTCAATCGTCCTATTTATTCTTATAGTCTGGGGATCTCGCCTTCTGGTCACAGATCGTTTTCTAACAGTGATCGGTACGCATCACTTTGTATTTAGTTCTATCCCGTGGTGGTTACAGACAGTCGCGATCGTCGGCAGTGCAGGTATGCTGATCCCTGTAACATCGGGGAGTACCAACTTTTTTATGACTTTCCGCAATGGATGGCATAAACTGGCAGGCAGTTATACGCTTCCTTTCTTTCTGGTGGGACTGGTCTTTTACTTTACCGGTTCCATGCAGGGTACCGCAGAGGCATTCCGCTACACCAATCTGATATGGCATTTTACAGACTTTACAGTAGCGCATTCGCACATTACCATGTATGGCATTATCACATTTTTGCTATGGGCGGCTATTTATACGGTTGTACCAAGATTAACGGTAGAAGCCTCCGCAGGTCACCGTGGGTATTCATTTCTGGCTGGCCCTGATCGGCTTGTTATTCTATACTGTCCCATTGATGTACGGCGCTACTTACAGAGGGATCATGTGGCAGTCCGGGAAACCATTTATAGATAGTGTGGTATTTATGGCGCCGTACTGGTTATGGCGTGCCATAGGCGGCAGCCTTATGTGGACAGCCCACATCGTATTTGCTTACAAC
>NZ_VOHS01000010.1 GCF_007896845.1 Chitinophaga pinensis
TCAGGCCATCCATGCTGCACGTTCTGCGTGATAGGAAGTACAATAACAGCCAATACGATGTTGAGCTGTGGATCATTGTCAGACGCTTGTCTTTAAAATAAAAATCAGCACTAATGATATACAGGCACTCAATGCAATAAATGCCGCATAAGCACCCAGATTGAAGAAAGTACCGTCAGCCGAACTGACTGTGAGATGGCAAGATATTATACATTGTAATAAGCCATATACCGACTCAATTATACCCGCCACAGCGATTGCATAAAGCACAAACAAGTAATGCCGCCAATTGCACCTGCGTAGTACCAGATAAAAAGCCGCTAAGCTTATCAGCTCGATCATCCGGATAGATAAGCTCCCTTACTGCGGAGAAAGATATAAATGACGAGTAAAGTGAAAACAGGTCGATCCGCGAATAGCTTCCATATGTGTTTGTCGGAGATCAACCATATTGCACTTCCGATCACCAGCAACAGCTAACGCCTTCTACGAAAAGAAGGTCTTGGAGACTGTTACACACCATTTGAAGGGCTGTATATTTTGTAAAGGGGTCAGGACGAACAATGATAACAATACAATATCCCGCACCACCCTACATAAGTTGGCAGTTTGCTTTGCGTATCATAGAATAGTTTTAAACAGACGGTTCCATAAAAACCCTTTTTCATTATAAGAGTAAAGAGAAGGCAACCTTTCCTACATCTTCCTTTCGGGGATAAGTCCCAGATACCTTGAATCTTCTGAGTAAGGCTTATTATCTCCCATCATGAAATAGTAATTATCTTTAAACACATAGCTTTCCGGTGTGTTATTACATTCCCAAGTTCGATGGTATTACTGTACAAAGCAGCATCAGAACGGTCCATCCTTTATAAGGAATCGTCAATGGACCAAGGTTTGTAATGGTCCATATATCAGGCGGAAATAGGCGTTTTTTCCCGCTAATAGTTTTATTCTGTAAGCGGGTAATCTGCAAGGCATGCTGCGGCAGATCTCTTTGTGTAATATTGGCAACCAATATATTTGAATCGATATTCCCGAATCTATTGCAGATCGCGGGATAGATGAAAGATATCCTCTCAGACCGGCATGGTCACTAATTTTAAAAGATACTGACTCTGGTGATATGGCGAGAAAGGCGCAAAGCGGTTATTTATAATGCCGTATCATTACTGATCTTTAAGTTATCTCCGGGTAATCCGGCACATCTCTTCACCACAAAGTAAGCAGGAAAGAGTTCGTAGATAAAAACATCATTTCTTCTGATATGCTATAACCACTCTTTCTGTTGATAAAGGACAGGTTTCATCCTGCGGGATATTACGCCGGAACAGCTTCACCCATGAGATGCTGTTTGCATGTCAATTTCCTGCGGACCGTAAGCCAGTTTATTAATGAACAGCACATCTCCTTTTATCAGCGCGCCCTCCATCGAGCTGCTATTGACCTGATAGATGTCAAAACATAAAGTTTGCAGATAATCGTATATACGATCAACAGAAGGCTTTAAACCAGTATTGACGACAGACTGAAACTGCCCTTTCAGGAATCTGCGGGAGAGATACAAACCTGTCAGTACAGAAGAAAAGGAATAATCAGCAACACAGATAGCCAGCCCATGCCAAACGCAATCGGGATCAACATGCCGGTCAGCAGTAGCAGATAGTAACGGTGGGTTAAAAACAACATTTTCATTTTACATTATTACATCGTTATATATCCATAAAGATCTGCACCCATGATGAAGTCAATCTGAACCGGGGCAGGATATCCATCATCGATTTTTTATACTGCTTATTATCAACGGGAACACTTCTTCCCTGCTCAGGAAGTTTCAGGCTCTCCGGCGTAACAGGTTGGCGATCTACGCGCTTTGCAAATATTGTAATATGCTCGTGTGGAAGGGCTACACCCAATATCATTCCCGGGAGACCGTTAAAAGACTCGGGACCACCTCTGGCAGGGATTTCTTCTGCATAATAAGCAACAATATAAATAGAGTCCGACAGCAACGCGTTAGCCCTGCGACATTGAAAACCGGCTATTTCCCGTGTTTCTTCTGTCAGCTTCCAGCGAATATTCCGGATAGTATCTTTAATAAAGAAGGTTTGATCGAATGCCTGTTTTAACGCAAGCGCTTCATGCGATGTCAGGTTATTCAATACTTTATTGTTGTATGATACAGCACCGATGTATGCTGTTCTGGCACTTATGTCGGCTTGTTGTGGTTTGTACAAGGTATACGTACTATCGAAATATAACTCGAAATCATCCGTCCAGAACTGTGGATTATCATTCCGGTAACTCAGCATATAAGCATACACCTGCGAAGCAGGTATGATATTCGCTTCCTTTACAAATCGCTCAGTCACCGCATAAGTATTCACCCTTCTCTCAAATACGATCTTACCGCTATTAACGAAAGTGGCCTGCTGTGCAGACAATACATGAGAAAAGACCATCATTGACAGTAAAAAGGATAATCTCTTCATTTGCTATTCTTTTATAGTTCTGAATCTGGTAAAATTCCATGTCGCACCCAACATAAAAAATCGTCTGATGGTCGTATATCTGTTCTCTGAAAAGAAGTTATTATTGGCAGTACGGGAATAGCCATTATTCTGGTTCAGGATATCATTGCAGGACACCTTGATGGTCAACTGATCCTGCCTGAGAAAAGTCCGGCCTAACCACGCATTCCAGATCACACGGCTGAAATCGTCACTAAACGCCTGAGACTTCTGTTGCCAGAGATAATTGGCATCTGTATGTATTTCAAACTTCTTAAGAAAATAAATCGCCAGACTCGGTTTGATTTCAATGAATGGAAAGTTATTCTTAATAGCTGGTTGCAGAGAAGACTTATTATGTTATATCCTGCTTTTACCAGCAGATAAGTACTGTATTTTTTTTGTCTGGATTTATACGTTTCCAGTCCTGCGCCATATGTATGATATGTCAGTTTATTCACATTATCATCTGTCAGATTGAAAGACTTTCCACCACTGGTATTCAGGGCAGCAATCATCTGTATATTAAATGGCAGCTGGCGACCATAATAAGCCATCAGATCGTAGTTCATGTTGGTATAGCCTGACATATTCACAAACCTGTAAATATACTTACCGGCAGCCGTCACATTAATAGCCTGCGCAATCGGGTTAGTAATAAAAGTTACACTTCCGTTACCACCGGTATATACGTTTGAAACGACTTTCGCCGTGTTGTAATCACCACTTATCTTATGACTGAAACTATTATCAAGGTCAGGATTAGCCAGATAAGTAACAAGCTGACCATTGTTAAACTTCAACGGCAATAACTGTGTTCTCTCCGGATTGATACTGTTACCGGTATAGTTTAGCTGAAGTACTGAATACTGCTTCACGGTATATTGTATACCGCCACTGGGATTCCAGTTCAGAAAATTCCTTTTTAACTTGTAGTTATCAAGCTCACTTTCGAGATCCATCGCTATCGAGCGGACATTATTACCTGCTTTCAGCACAAATTTTGGCGCCACATAATTAATAGCAAGGCCTCCCTGATTCGACCAGATATTACTATTCATCTTACTGCTAAACGCCCCATCCTGATCTTTTCCTGCCGGGTTTTCTACCAGATTATAAGATCGCTTATCATCGTGACTGAGATTATTCTCCACCTGATAGTTAACGATCAGCGAGAGTTTTCCCGATATCCGCTCTGTGTAAATCACTTTCAGCGTATTGGTACGCCAGTCGTCATTCGTTCGTCTGCCCAGATACAAAATGGCAGTACTGTCTTGTCTGCCGGTTGAATCATAATAGTCACTGCGTGACAGATTTCCCCTGATGAATGATCATTTGAAAAGTTATTATTCAGATAGAGTGACACCGTACGACCGGGCTTTTTCAGACGTTTTTCCCACGCAAGGTTTACATTATAGGATCTGAGGTGATAGTCATTATGATCGCTGGATTCGTTGTTATATATCATACTGCTATCTCCCCGTAAATTCTGTGCGTTTCCGTAACTGGCAGTCTTGTTATCAGTAACTGCCCCATCTGCATATGCTGTAATTGTAGCAGTTGTATCTACTTTGAAAATGTACTTTCCGTTGGCTGACTGACGGGTATTCCGGTTATCAAATCTGTTCGTGGAATTACCGAGTATCAGGCCTCCGGGAAGGTTATTCTGAGATACGACGATATCTTCACCATTCAGATTCATTGTATTGAACTTGTAATTGCCATTAAAAGACTGCTGATCGTTATTCCACTTATTATCATAATGTGCACCTGCGCTAACGACGCTGGAATACCTTTACCATCATAATTCTCAGTACATCATTATCGGTGCCTATCTTTTGTCTGTCTGCAGCGCCCAGACCTGTACGGCAATATTACCGGTGGTACCGTACACCGATAATCGGCGTTTCCCCTTAAAAGCATTCAGCATGCCCTGCGCATTATAATGTTCATCTGTACCGCCACCCAGTTCGACCTTACCAAAGACGCCATGATTTTTATCCTGCCTGATCTTCAGATTAATGGTCTTATCTTTCACACCGTCATCTATACCGGTGAAGACAGCGGCATCCGACTTCTTATCATACACTTGTACTTTATCGATCATATCGGCACGCAGATTACGGGTCACCAGTGTAGGATCATCACCAAAGAACTCTTCTCCATCCACCAATACTTTTTTTACTTTCTTTCCCTGAACAGTGATATTGCCATACTGATCTACCTGCAGACCCGGAAGCTGTTTCAGCAGGTCTTCAACAGATGCATTCGCCTCCACCTTAAAACTATCCGCTGTAAATTCTGTTGTATCTCCTTTTATTTTGATAATAGCTGTCTGAGACTTTACGATCACTTCCTTCAGCAGTTTCTCTTTCAATAGCAGGCCTACCGTTCCATATCCAATACGCCATTTACAGGTTTCTCCGTAGTGATCTTATGAGAATAGGCTGCGTAACCCGGATAGGAGAAAAACAGGATATAGCTGGCGGTATCGGCAAGGTGGTTAAATACAAAACGACCTTCTTTATCGGCACGGGTATCTGCAACGATAAAAGAATCACGTGCCTGCAACAACACAACGGAGCCCTTATAAAGCGGGAGCTGTATATTCGTATCCTTCAGCACTCCTTCAGGTAAAGGACTGCGCGAAGGAAGTCGTATGACAGAGTAAAGTTATGATCAAAACTATTACGCACCTGCGCATCTTTATACCAATTTATCTTACGCCAAAACTAAATGTACCTGTACCTAAATATCCTGTTCCACTCACGCCTTCTGCCACACCCAGAAATCCACTTCGTATATCGGAACAGAAAAACGGATCGTAGCTTCTCCCGTTCGTCTGTTACTATCAGGGATTCCAGTAAAGGGCGTTGCGTGTATCGCTCATCCGTTTGTCTTCTTTTCATAGTCCGGAGAGTAGAAGGGAGCATGCTGATAGAAGCCTTTGGTAATAACCATTTTAAACTTCTTCAACAGTTCTTCTTCCGTATATTTCGGATAGTGATAAGGTTCCTTTTTCATGTCATTTGCACCGAAGGAAAAGGGGTGACTGCCTACCTGACTTCTTTTGGGTTCTATGAGTTCTGAGTACGCTACCCCTTCAATTGGCCGGGTGCCACTTCCACAGGCCGGACAATTCAGCCAGCCACACTGACCTACATAATCCATATTGCCTTCAACCGGGCTATGCTGTCCAGATATCCCAGATAGCGATCGCCGAAGCCACGGCCTTTACTTTGTACAATCACCTCTTTGAGCATATTGCCGTATTGCAGCCTGTTACTATCTATCCCTTTTTCTTCAATACAATGTTCCTTTCACTTAACATATTCACCGTATGCTGTCCGGCCTCCACGTACTAATAGATTTAAACGGATCTGTCACATTAATACTGTGTTCTTTTTCAGAAAAATATTTAATAAAAAGCGTTGGCCAATGGAAAGATTTTCGGCACTAAGATAAAAGGTACCCTCACTGTCTGTTATCCCTATCTGATTAACGCTCTTGCTGTAATCAAAGAACATCAGGGATATCGGGTTCTTCTTTTTACCGGACTTATTAATTGCAGTAACTGTTGCTTTCAGGCTATCCGCCAGCACCATTTTCTTAGCGGTATAATCCAGTCTCATTCTGTCGTCGCCCAGATTGTACTGGTCAGCTTTGTGTGTCAGCAGCAAAATATCCAGTGCTTCCCTCCTGTCGCTATGGGTACTATCAAAGTAAAAAGACGGATCATAAAGCGTATCACTTAACTGGGTAGTTAACTGATAATAGTTGACGATATCACGCGTATGCTTACGATTGCCAAACAGGCGATCATACACCCGCAGACTAAGTGCTGCCGTACTGGTTGCCCCTGCTCGTCTGTAGTACTGATTTTAAGGGTTACCTGCTCTTTCGGGGCATATGTTTCTTTTAATTGGCTGAAGCGCACATAGAGCTTCTTATCATGATGCACATATACCAGCGGGAAGCCAATATCCCTTGTTGTTCATTGAACAGTGTGACCTCTGCGACTCCGGAGGGCAGCTCTGCAATAGGTATCTTCATCAGCAGACTATCTTTTAACACTCCGGCGGCAATCACCTGCACCGCCCCTCTTACCTGTATTCTCAGCAGGACCTGTTGTTCTTTGGGTCGGGGAGAACTGAGTTTAAACAGTAAACTATCCCCCTGATTGCGCACAAGATGCAAGCCGATACCATCCTTTGCGATGGGTGGCAATTTAAAGTCTTTACCTTCATGCCGGAGCACATAAGCTCCATCTGCTTCAGGAGTAAACCGGATGATGCCCATACCACCATGCTGCGTCTCTACAGCTGACACCGGCTTACCATCCTTATATAACTGCCCTTTGAGGTCAACAGGTTCATTATCTTTATTAAGTGCTTTAAACGCGACAGTGTTTGCGATACCGGCTATCAGTACATTTCCTTCCGGAAAGAACTCCAGCCGTAATGGCTCACCCTGACGAAGAGACCTTGACTGGGCAAGTTGCCAGTTATTCCTGATAGCACGCGGATCCTGCACAATCTGTATGGGCGCTACTGCAAAAAATGGGGTTGCAGGGAAAAAAGGAATGCGCTGTATAAGCTTTTAAAAGATATCTGCCCTCTTCCAGAGTTTGCGGAAGATATACGTGTCCGGCAGAGATACCATGTGTAACCGGTACATTTCCTTCCAGATAGCCGTGTCACTTCCTTCTTTTTTAGTTGCAGGTATAAGATACTTTCCTGTTCTGCCAATCCGAAAGTTTGCTGATCCAGTACGAAAGCATTGTACCACAGATCTTCTCCTGCTATATAAATTTCCTTGTTGCTGGCCAGATAAACGCTTGTTCCTCCCGTTTTAGAATAGGGTTCCATGCGGTGGGCCAGACTATCAATCAGCGCGCGTCCCGGCTGGGAAAATGAGCTGATTGCCGTACAAAGCAGGCTAATGACAAAGAAGATGCGTATGGTACAATTCATTCGTGGATATTTACTTATTCAATTTGTGTCTTCAACAACTGAAAAGCCTGTCCGTTTGCTGGTGACTGAAACTGGTGCTGGACAGCTTTTCCTTTTTCGAGCTGCACAATACAGGGATAAATAGTATTGTTGGTTGGAATATCAAAGAAGCCTTGTTTATCGATATAGACATTGCCGCGGCTGTGCAACTCTTTGCCTATTTTCTGCTCCAGCATCTTCAGGGACTGCACCTTGGTCAAAACAAACAGAATATGCGGTTTATCGATGTAGTCCCGCATGAAGGCTTCCGCTTCCTGAATACAACCTCTGCAGCCGAGCCCGGGTAAAATGACCAGCCAATTGTATTCCGGCTTCAATTTAATCTCTTTTATGCCTTCTTCAATAACAGTATCTTCCTTATTTCCTTCAGTTTGTTCGCAAGATAATGCAATCATAGACAGTATGAGACAACACAAAATAATTCTTGATTTCATTATAACAAGTTTTAAATGTCTTTTAATCTGAAGATCCTGAACGTGAGGAATTTCTCTTCTACATCGTTTGGCGCTACGTATTCCACATTCAGGCCTTCTTTGGTGACGAATGAATTGTCAGGATAAAACTCGTTCAGGTCGCCCAGCTCTGTTTCTCCCAGATATTTGAAGTCTTTATCCATTACGACTACGGCTACCTTTTTATTCTCCCAACGGAGCCGCACACCTTTTTCGGGAAGCGCTTTTCTCAGGAAGCGGTAATAAACATCTCTGTATTTATCGTAAAGGATACCACCATAAAGATCGCTGGTACAGGCCTTCTGATAAATGTATTCATTAGGAGCTGCGGACTTCTTTTTAAACTTATCTGCATCAAGCGATGTGATACTGGCAGCTTCGTTACTACCACCATATACAGTCGTTTCTTTATCTGCATCAAGATCAGATATAACAAGATCATGAGATACCGGGAAACTGTATACCATCTTTTTGTTGTCAGGCATTATATCATAGTATACGCCGGTAAACATCGGTTCATCCCAAAGGTATCCGTGACCATATATGTTATAAGGGTATTTATGCACATAGTTCACTTTGTTACTATTGACATCAATAAGTGAGGTGAACCTGAACTGTTGTGCGATCGTATCCGGAAGTGTCCAGATAAATTGTCCGGGAAAGACCAGTTTTCCTTCATGTTCAATAATCGCATTCACGCCATGCGGCACATACTGCGGATATCTGTTGGTCCAGGACAGATCCTTCATATTCTCATTATTGATCAATGAGACTTTTGAAACGATCTCGGATTTATTGTTCAGCAGAATCATCTCCATCATTTTATCATTATAGACATAGATGGAATCCATATTTCTGATATGGAAAGCCAGTGGCATCTGTACGGTACTGATAGGTATCTGGTTGACAGGATTATTAGCCGAATCGTAATTATATATGAAGATGTTCTTTGAGTATCCGCTCAACATGGCAAGATATTCGTTTCCGTTGGCATCGTTGTAAAGCTGTATATAAGGGGGACGGGGAGCAGACAGACTATCCAGTGAAAATTTCTTATCACCGTTCAGCGCTAACATCTTTGCCGCTTTCAGGCTTCCGCGTTTATCATTTTTTATTTCAATGCCGGCACTATTTTTACAGGATATAAAGCAACAGATGATAATGGCATATGCAATACTGTGTAGTATTAAAGGCATTCTGAGAGACATAAGGCGCTTTTTTCATACATTTTTAAATAGATAGTTGTATCAGGTAAGGGCTACCTGCCCCGGATACTGCCATAGCCAATGCAGATCCGGTCAGATAGCCCTGTTTACTTAAAATCAGCAATTACCTTTTGTAGAATCGCAGTTATTATTAGAACCACCAGCATCAGGGTAACAGTTACCTGTTAATGAGCTACAACGGCCATTGTTGATAGGGGTACTGCAACATTCTGCGTTTGCAGCGTTGATTTTAAATAAGCTGAACAACGTGGTATCAGATGCTGAACTTGAAGTGTTAGTAGTGAGAAATGCAGCCAATGCGATTGCCGCTACGCCGAGCGCGCCATAGATTTTTTTCTTCATGGTTAACGATTTAAAATGTGGAAAATTGGTTAATTGCATGCGATGGTCTTTACTGAGGGATATGATCGCTACATACCTCAGATACCCGGCTAACAAAGTACCTATTCATTACATTTACGTAATGACCTCAATTATTTTATCCTTTATGCATTAATGGATTTTAAAAATCAGGACATTTTCTTTCGCTGTTTTTTTAAATGTTCAGGAGATACTCCTGCTGGTAAGTGATTTAATGGGTATGACCATCAGAATGTCGTGTCCGTTTGGGATTCCGTGGAACTGCATGGACTTCTCTTTAGCACATCTGGTCTTAAAAAATCAATGGTATCGTTTACGTTGGAAAGGGGCTATGCTTTCCACAGGGTTTTAAAATCAGATTAAAAGTAGGTAACTAATTTTAATTAAACAAGTAGATAATTTATATTTTTTGAGCAATTTTGTCTCTAACCACGTAGAACATATGAAAGGCTGATATTTTTTTTTCTCACAAATAAAAAAATATCAGCCTTTCATTTCACCCTTTACAATACCTGAAATGAAAAAGACACTCGCGTTTGTTTACTTACTATGCTGCACGCTGACGCTATCTGCCCAATCTAAAATGGCACGTTATTCAGGCTCCATCAAAGGATACAATCCGGACATGGGATTTAAAAGTGTGCAGTTAGCTGTTAATAATGCTGTTACCGGACTGTATAACAGCTATTTTATCAATATAGCCCCCGATGGAAAGTTCACCATCGACATCCCTTTAGCAAGAGAACAGGAAGTATGGGTCAGCTTTCCATTCTTTCACAGTCCTATCTATATTGAACCGGGCAAAGAACTGATACAGGATTTTGATATCACCAGTATGCCTGATGTAAAGTCTGTTTTTAAGGGCACCCGGCCACGGTCAATAATGACATCAACAAAGTCAGGGATATACTGATGGAGTTTGATTGGGACGCGATTGATCAGGCGATATATGGCATGACGCCGGAACAGTACAAAGCATATTTTCAGCAGATGCAATCCCGTAAATTGTCCCGGATTGATAGCATAGCGAAGAAAGGCACATTCGATAAAACAGCATATGACCTCGCTCAACGGAATATAAATATAGTACAACAGATCTGTTGATATTCTATAAATATATGATGGAGTCTGCTTACCGCCATGTCAATAACTTATCCTTCGAAAACAAGAAACCTTTATCAAAACCTGTTAAACCCGACAGCAGTTATTATACTTTTCTCAAGGACTTAAAATATAGTGATCCGCTGGCATTGAGGTCTTATAATTACGCGATACTCATCAACCGGTTGATGTATATGGACCTGTATATGATCAGGCGCGCAAAGAAGGTGTAGACTATGAAAAAGAACTCGCACTGCTCAAAACAAAGGATACTTCCGATCCGGCCATTAAAAATACCATCAACCATTATCAGGATATGCTTGACCATAATGCAACGGTGCCCGGTGCACTGGAAAAAGCAAGGCCACTGGTATTACAACGTTTATTATCCGGTGCTTCCATGGAAGCTGATATCATGTACCTGCAATCAATAGCGCATGAGCTGGATGTCAATAAAGATACTTTGTCAGCAGAAAAACTGGCGACCATCAAATCAAACATCAAAAATCCTTTTCTCTTATCAGATATATATGCATTGGAGAACAGTATTAAAGAAAACATCCGGACTGCCAAAACACAAAAAGGTTATACCTACATCAGTTAGCTGCAACAACAACAACTGACAGTACACTTGTATCGATATTGGAGAAATATAAGGGCAAAGTTGTTTTATAGACTTCTGGGCAACATGGTGTGCACCTTGTATGGATGCCATTAAAAAAATTGCACCATTAAAGAAGAACTGGCTAATGACAAAAACATCGTTTTCTATACATCACAAATACCTCTTCTCCGGAGAAAACTTATGAAGTCGTTATGCCCGGTATCAAAGGAGAACATTATCGCTTAAGCACGGATCAGTTTAATCAGTTGTCCGCCATGTTTAAGATAGTAGGTATTCCCCACTATGCCATCGTAGATAAACACGGAGTAATCGTCAACAGCAACTTTGGCTGGACGCAAAATGATCAGGTGAAAGAACAACTGCTCCGTCTGGAAAATGAATAAAACAGTGTTCAGTTGTTATTGAGCGACATACCGGGTAAGTCTGCCAGTAAGGAGTTTTTCTTAAAGAAACGCTGAAATGCGGATGATTGCCGCAGCAATACCATCATACTTATTTCTGTCTTGCTCATATCCTGATTGCACAGTTTAAGGCTCTGATCTGTGCCCGGTAGTAAGATGCCTGTTTATTGAGTACCTGCAGGTTCTTCGTAAATGAAGGATACCCTGATAACTGCTCCTTTAGTATATTGACGTTTATAAAGTAATCGCTATCTGTCCGGATTTTCCGACAGATAGGCGTAACTGATTTACAGACTGCCGCAATTCCTGTGAGAAGAAAGGAAGTGTGCAGCTGCCTGCAAGGTATCAAGATAACTATCATAACTATGCGTTATCTCTCCGGTGACAGTAATTGGTTTTTCGGAGAACGTTCTGAACACATCATCTTTCAATACCAGCATCAAAGATGCGATGTGCAGCTGCGGCATCCACTTTCATCAGCTCTTTCGCATACGCTGTTCATCAACGATCAGCCTGTTCAGCGAACGCAGGATCCTTTTCTGAAGCAGATCATCCACCCTGCGGATCTTTTGCTGTATATGCGTATCATATTTATAAAGCAGGTGATTGTCCTGTGCAAACGAAGGGCTTGCCAGCATAGACAGTATCAGGAATAAAAGCTTTTCAAACATATGCGGTTATCGGGATACCTGTTTCGGTATACTGTAGGTGTAAACTGTAGATTGGTCTGTTTCCGGGATGGTTGCTGGGTTAATTGGGTTAGATATCTAACAGCTGATCGTCCGATAATGTTTTAGACAGGCGGTTTATATGAAAAAGGATTAACAGCAGGTAATAAGAGCGAAGGGAGCAGGCCTCGAACCTGCATGCCCGACGAATCGGGTCGGTACTTCCAATTGAGCTATCCCTTCGATGTGATAAATAAAGATGATACTATTATAAAGTTGGACCGAGGTCAATCTGTGGAGGAGCACATGTGATGCACAGGGAGATGATAAGACCCGAAATTATTTTCCCTCGTTGCAGGAGGGCGTCGTTCCAGATTCGACCACATCTCAACCTGAGCAGGGCAAAATAGATTAATAAAATTATATATCAATCCTTATATCTTACCTGAGAGGGATATCCATAGTCTTCAGTTATCAGGAAACAAAATCCATAGATTCATCTATAGCCTATGATATTATTATTCCTCTCCATAATCAGCCGACATGCGCTAATATTGCCTTAAATCATCAGACCATGGACAATTCGAAGCAGCAAGAACCAACAATATAGCAGCCCTCGAAGGCTTTCTACTCCTGAACAGATCAATGCCAAAGACTCCCGTGGCTCTACAGCCCTGACATTGCCAATATACAACACGCAGCGGCGTAGCGCCTGTTGGCTGCAGGCGCCAATACAGAGATACAGGATACAATGGGAAATACAGCGCTGATGGGTGTCTGTTTCAAAGGCTATACTGAAATCGCTAAAATACTGTTGGAGCACGGTGCCGCAGTGGATGCTGAAAATGGTAACGGAGCTACGGCACTGACATTCGCGGCCACTTTCGGCAGAAACGAATTGATACCGCTACTACTGAGCCATGGTGCATCGCCGCTCAAGAAAGACAAATTTGGTAGAAATCCGATTGACTATGCCCTGCTGCAGGAAAATCCTGCAGGGTATGAAACATTGGTTGCCGCCACCAGACAATAAACAAAGCTGCATTTATTGGCAACCATTTTACACTTTTTGATATTCCCTTTTTGGGGACTATCAGGAACTTTGCAGCCACGGGGATCGTATTATTTCCCGGTAAATGACAGATCATATATGACCATCGTTCAATTTGAATATATCGTTGCCGTAGATACCTACCGCAGCTTTAACCTTGCAGCAAAGAACTGCTATGTTACACAACCTACGCTGAGTATGCAGATCCAGAAACTGGAAGACTCACTCGGCGTAAAAATATTCAACCGTAGTAAATCGCCGGTTACACCGACGGAAGTAGGGATAGAAGTCATCGCGCAGGCGCGTGTATTGCTGGCAGAATATCAAAAGATACAGGATCTTGTTTCCGACAGGAATAAAGAACTTTCCGGCGAACTGAAGATAGTATCATTCCTACTGTTGCTCCCTACATCGTTCCGAAGATCATAACCCGCTTCATAGAAAAATATCCGGCTGTCAAACTGCTGGTATGGGAACAGAATACAGAACAGATTACACAGCAGTTAAAATTGGGTTTAATCGACTGTGGTATCGTATCGACACCGCTGCATGACCCGCAATTGAAAGAGACTACCCTGTTCTACGAGAATTTTGTCGCGTACGTATCTGAAGAGAGTCAGCTGGCCAAAAAGAAGAAACTCAAACCGGAAGATATCAATGTGGAAGAACTGTGGATACTCAATGACGGTCACTGTATGCGCGATCAGGTATTGAATATCTGTCAGCACAGAAAGACCACCCGTGGTTCTCAACACTATGAATACAACACCGGTAGTATAGAGACGCTTAAACGTATGGTAGACGAAACAATGGCGCTACGATTCTTCCGGAACTCGCGCTGGATGATCTGAGTGAGGAACAACAACAAAAGTTAAGGTACTTTCAGTCACCCGAACCTGCAAGGGAAATTGGTCTGATTACCATGAAGAACTTTGCGAAGAGAAGAATGATCGAGGCCTTAAAAACAGAAGTCACTTCATTGGTACCTCCAGATTAAGAGCAAGACGAAGAAGGAACTCATAGAGGCTTAATAAAGTATTTTAAACATATTAAGTATATTAAAGCCCGCATTATCAATGCCGGGCTTTTTACTATCCTGCGACCATAGTCTTCATCACATTTATAAAAATGTTCAGCATCGTTGTTGAATAGCCGGGGTTGCATCTTTTAGTGTATCTGCCAGATTACTGATCAGGTCTGCTCTCTCCCATTCTTCAATGAACGGTAACGCTCTCCGGCCTGCTGATAGTTGTTCGTGCGGTCAATACTCTGCCGTACGATCCTTGCTGCCGCATAACTCGGCTCATATACTACTTCCGTCTGTGGCGCTTCCTGTAAACCATTCAGACTGGAAGGCTCATAGTTCACATGCGATTCACACCAACCGGAGATCTACCTGATATGTCATATTACCATCCCGTTGATTCGTACCATGTGTTTTTGCAGCATTGATCGGTAACTGCAGATAGTTCGTACCTACACGGTAACGTTGTGTATCAGAATAAGAGAATGTACGTCCGATCAACATCTTGTCATCAGAAAAATCAAGTCCGTCCACCAGTACACCCGGTCCGAATGCAGACTGTTCTACTTCTGCGAATAATTATCCGGATTTTTATTTAACGTCATTTTACCTACCGGTAGCCACGGGAATTGTTCCGCCGGCCAGATCTTCGTATCATCCAAAGGATCAAAGTTCAGTTCAGGATGCGCATCATCACTCATGATCTGTACAAGCATCATCACTCATGTTCAGGATGCGCATCATCACTCATGATCTGTACAAAAATTCCCACTGTGGATAGTTACCTGCTTCAATCGCTTCATATAGGTCCTGTGTAGCATGATTAAAGTTTCTGCTTCCTGCCGGTCAGATTTCTGACACCTGCCACAGGCTCCCAGTGATATTTTACCAACACGGCCTCTCCTGCCTTATTCACCCATTTATAAGTGTTCACACCTGAGCCTTGCATCTGACGGTAGTTAGCCGGAATCCCCCATGGAGAGAACAACCACGTGATCATGTGCATTACTTCGGTGAATTGCTGAAGAAGTCCATTACACGACCTCCGTCCTGACGGTGATGTACAGGATCTGGTTTCAGTGCATGAATAAAATCGGGGAACTTTATAGCATCACGGATAAAAAAGATCTTCAGATTGTTACCTACGAGATCCCAGTTACCGTCTTCCGTATAAAACTTCACGGCAAAACCTCTTGGGTCTCTAAGGGTTTCTGGTGAATGTCCGCCGTGAATCACGGTAGAGAATCTTACAAACCGGTGTCTGTTTTCCTTTCTCCTGAAATAACTTTGCACGGGTGTACTTTGAGGCAGGGTCATTACCTACGGTGCCATACGCTTCAAATACACCATGCGCACCGGCTCCACGTGCATGCACCACTCTTTCAGGTACCCGTTCACGATCAAAGTGAGCGATCTTTTCGAGGAACTGATAGTTTTCCATTACTGCAGGGCCACGATTGCCCAGTGTCCGCATACTTTGGTTGTTGTGTACCGGTTGGCCCTGACGCGTGGTAAGGTTGTGGTTTGCACCTGCCTGTCCATTGTTCTTTGCTTGCTGATCCTGATTCATAAAGCGCTTTTTTGTGTGATTATTTTTAGACAAAAGTATCCCGGCCCATACATGTGGGAAGGGAATAAAGAAATAAGATCACCAATAGATTGTCTCTATCAAGACGGCATTTGTGCGGTTACCAGAGCGGGAATGAGATTGTAACACATCTCTTTGGATAAAGATAGTTGTTTCAATGTAAAACTGATTCAACATCATACACCTTTATAGAAATAAATCCCAATAGACAAAATCTATCGGCTATGATATTAATTTATAAGATGTAAATACATCCATATAATGAATAATATTGCAATCCGATAGCATTACCAAAGGGTTCAAATGTCGCTTTAGCCTTGCTTATTAATGGTTATGCTATAGTCTGACTATAGTCAACCTACGTTAATCTTACGCTCAAAAGGTAGCATTAACGTATGATCACTATAGTCAGACTATACCCGGACTGATTATAATCAACTGAAAAGATTTGTTATGATGATAGACGTATTCGAAGCAGCCAGAACTAATAACGTATCTCTCCTGAAGGAGTTTGTAGCAGACGGATTGCTGAATGCAAGAGATGACAGGGCATCGACCCCACTCATCATTGCCGCCTATTACATCACAGCGAAGCAGTCGCTTATTTGTTGAAAGCAGGGGCTAAAATTGAATCAACAGACAATCTCGGACATACTGCATTGATGGGCGCCTGCTTCAAAGGACATGCTGACATTGTAAAGCTATTGTTGAAAAAAGGCGCATCTGTAGCGACGGAAACAGACCACGGAGCAACGGCATTAACATATGCTGCCACTTTCGGACATCAGCACATTGTAGATCTTTTACTCGACAATGGCGCTAATCCGCTTAAGAAGAAATTTAGTATGAAAATAAAAATGGTCATGGGATTGTTCTCCCGTATGTTATCTCCGAAAAAGACGGCCATCCCCAAACCTTATTAATGCTCACAAGGACACAGGACACAGAAACATAGGACAAAAAAACCAGGACACAACTAAAAAGGCGTTGCTACTCAGGCAGCGCCTTTTACCTGTTCCCCCATCTTATTAGTTGTATAAAAACTTTTATACCCTGCTATGAAATGCACAGACTCCTTATTATATTAGTGTGTGCAAACCCGCCCCGTAGCTCGCAATAGCTGAAAACTATCTCTACCCATTCCACTACAAGTTCAGGTTATTTCACGTTCAGTACTCATGTAAGCAAAAGCAAAACCCAAATTAATTCCATCATGAAAAAGAAAATCCTTTACACGCTACTTGTCGTATGCCTGCCCGTGTTATTTTCACAGGCACAGACACTACGTGTACCCGGCAGCCCCTATCCGTTATCTGCTGTACCCGACAGTGTATTTCTCACTTCTGAGAACTATTCCGTATCCGAACGGGTCGCACTGCAAACCCTTCAGGGTGTGACTGCACAAACGAAGCCCGCTATCCTGCGCGATCTTTCAGGCCATCGTGCTCTGATAGAGAAAGCAGGTGTTAAAGTCAATGATTCTTATTACAACAACTTCCCCGGATTACTTGGTTTCTTCGCCAACAGACTTTCCGGCTACATTCTCTGTAATCAGAAAGACCGCTCCACCAATGTGGCCATTTCTCTCGCAGGTGTGATGAATGCGGTAGCTATTCCTGCGGATATTGAGCAGACAGCTATTAACGCCGGACTCACAAGGTTACTGGATGCCAGAGCCAGAGATGAGGCATGGGCACTCGCTAACTATGGCACCCTGTTTAGTAAACAGATAGCCACCTATCAGCAAAGCTCAGATGACCGCGTATCATTTATGGGTGATTACAGCGCCTTTACAAAAGCTTTCCAGTTCTGGGACAGCTCTCCTTCCGGTACTATCGCTACCAGCGCGTATAATCGCATGAACAAGGGAGCTACCTTCTTCGGCTGGGGACCGGAAGAATATGGCACCGTAGAACAGCTTTCCCTGAAATCTATGTCCATCATTCCTTCTGACTGGGCAGCCAACCTGTCTACGCTCAGTAACATCCCGGCAAAGACGAAAGTCTTCAAACAGAAAGAACCTGTCAAACCATTCGAAGTAAAAACAGGTGTACACACCGTCTGCTTCGTAATCACTGATGGTGACAACGTACAATGGTTGCTGGGCTCCCACGACAATATCAACAACTGGAATAACCCCGCCCGTGCACATGTCAATCTGGGATGGACGATCTCCCCTTCCCTTGCAGAACTGGCGCCAACGGTTTATGAAAAGTATGTAGATAACTGTCTCACTACACCAGATGGCAGAAACGTACTCATTGCCGGCCCCTCCGGAAAGAGTTATTTCTTTCCCGGTCGTATGCCGGATGCTGACCTTGAAACGGAATCTAAACTGCTGAACAGCTATATGAAAAAAGCAGACCTCCGTATTGTCAATATCATCGATGCTGACGACAGCGACAATGATCCTTCTTCTTATCTTAAACAGGATAATATCGACGCATTATTTACTACAGTTATGGTGCAAACTATACCGGTCGTCACGGACAGATAGACTGGTACAATGACAAACCTTCTATTGGTGGCAGATATACTCTCTGGGGCACTTTATCTTCTCCTCAGTCACTTGCCAATCAGCTGAATCAGGCTTCTACCAACATTAACTCCGCTGATGGTTATAGTCTGGTATCAGTACATATCTGGTCAAGAGATGTGGATGATGTACAGGACTGTATCAATCGCCTTGGTCCTAATGTGCGCGTGGTAGCACCCGATGAATTTGTATGGCTTATCCGTAAAAACCTCAGAAACCTGCCTGTGGGTACAGGTAACGGATTGAAAGCGGAATACTATGCAGGCTATCATAAAGATGTGCTCAAGTATACACAGACAGATGGAAATGTGGATTTCGACTGGGGTACCGGTTCTCCTGATCAGGCACAGCTGGGCGTTAATCAGTTCTCTGTAAAATGGTCCGGACAGGTACAAGCATTGTATTCTGAACCTTATACCTTCCATGTTTATTCAGATGATGGTGTAAAACTGACGGTCAACGGACAAACCCTGATCAACGATTACGAGACACAAGGTGCTTACACCCGTACAGGAACGATCAACCTGACAGCAGGACAAAAATACAATATTGAATTAGAGTATGGCGAAGGTAATGGTGATGCATTCTGCCACCTGCAATGGTCCAGTACGTCGCAGATGCGGCAGGCGATTCCCAAAGCACAGCTATACAGCAGACCAGATACCAGCAACGGTCCGGTAACCGTATATGAACATGCTCAATACGGCGGCTTTCACACCGGCTTACCTATCGGCGCCTACAAACTGGCCGGACTGCAATTGAAAGGTGTACAGAATGATGAGATATCGTCCATCAAAGTAGCAGAAGGTTACAAAGTAGTGCTCTTCGAACACGAGAACTTTGCAGGTGATTCCATTGTACTGACGGCCAGCAGTCCTGCGCTGGGCAGTAACTGGGATGAGAAAGCCAGCTCTGTCAAAGTACTGGCTAATGGTAACACTGGTCTTGCCGGTTCTTATACCATCAGAAACGCAGCCAGTAATTTATTCCTTGATGTACGTGGCGGCTTAGGAGGTACAGGCGATGGAGTCGCTATACAATTGTGGCATGGCACCAATGCCGCTAACCAGACCTTTACACTGAAACACCTCGGAGACGGACGTTATACTATCACAGCTTATCATAGCGCGAAATGTCTTGATATTCCACAATCCAGCACGGACGACGATGTAAGTCTCTGGCAATGGACGGCACAGGAAGCCAGCAATCAGCAGTTTATTGCAGTAGCAGCTGATAGCGGCTATTATAAATTCATCTCTGTACGCAGTGGTCAAGTACTGACTACTTTAAATAACAGCACCGCACCGGAAGCGAAAGTGGTACAGCATACCGGTAATGGTCAGACGGGTGCCAGATGGCAGCTATTGTCAGTACCGACTGTCGGTAATGGAAATGGTCTCAGCGGTAACTATTACAATGGCAAAAACTTCGAGACCTTCGTCTTCAACCGTATTGATAAAACCATCGATTTTGACTGGGGAGAAGGTGCGCCGAGTACGGGCATTACCAATGACAGTTACAGCATCAGATGGACAGGTAAAGTAGAGCCGAGATATACGGGCACTTACACCTTTTATATGACCAGTGATAATGGTCGTCGCCTCTGGGTCAATAATCAGCTGATCATCGACAAATGGCTCAATGACTGGGATATTGAATACTCTGGTACGATCAACCTTGTAGCAGGGCAACAATACGATATTAAGTAGAATACTTTGAGGACTTTGGCGGCGCCAATTGCAGACTGTCATGGTCAGGTCCGAATCAGGCTAAAGAGATCATCCCAAAGAATCAGCTCTATGCCACTGCTGCTACACTTGCTGCTGCGAATCTGGCCCTTATGGGAAAAGATGCCCATACTATGGGAAAAAATATCCTTCTTTATCCTAACCCGGCACAAAGCAGCATCCGGTTCCAATTCAGTGCACAACAGGCAAGGATGAGCATCTTTGATGCAGTCGGTCGTCAGGTAGTACCAGCAAGCGTTATATATGCCGGACAGGCAATTGATATCAGTCAGCTGCCTACAGGCGTCTACCTGATACAACTTGATATCAACGGTAAGAAAACGGTCAAACACCTGCTTAAAACCGCTGAGTAAGCTGCAGCTATCTGATTTTATAGTTGACTGCTTTGTATTTATCAGTGCCTGCCCCTAATTTGCATCATCTTTGTAGAAACTGATTGATCAACAATACTGAAGAATATGCAACCATACGTTATTTGTCATATGCTCTGCTCTATCGATGGACGCATCATTACAGAAAACTGGAAACCTTTTAAAGGAGTGGAATATTACGAACAGACCGGCAAACAGGAAAAAGCGGATGCATGGTTTTGTGGAAGAGTCACCATGGAGCAACACTTTGCTACTGAAAAACCAGACGTATCCGGTTTTGAAAAGGTAGCGGACAAAGCGGACTATATTGCCGATACACAGGCAAAGTCTTATGTTGTGGCGCTTGACGCAGGCGGCAAACTGGGCTGGGATTCCAATGATCTGGATGGGGACCGGCTTATTGTAGTACTGACTGAAAAAGTCGAAGCGGAATATCTTGGTTATCTGCGCTCCAAACAGATATCCTATCTCTTTGGAGGTGCTGAGCAGGTTGATCTGGCAGCTATTCTGCAAAAGCTGCAACAGCATTTTAATATCAATAAGCTCCTGCTGGAAGGAGGTGGTGGTGTGAACGGATCATTTCATGCGGCTGGTCTGATCGATGAATTCAGCATACTCTATTATCCGGTTGCAGATGGTACTGCTACGGCCACCATTACGGATACGGGTCTGACATCCGCAGAAAGCATTCCTCACAAGCATCTGAAACTGCTGAAAGTAGAACAGCTCGGGGATGATGTTGTATGGATGAAATACAAAGTACAGCGATAATAAAAGGCCGCGTCAAAAATGGCGCGGCCTTTCTTCGAAACATTCGTGCTATTAAAAAAACATCACTCTTCTAATATCCATCATTCTGCCTCAGATTCGGATTATTTGCGATCTGTGTATTTGGAATAGGACAGACCTCTTTATTTACATCGTTTGTTGACGTATGATCCCGCGCTGATGTAAAGCTTCTTCCAATAGCGTTGGTATAAACTTTAATGCAACAGTATCATCCCCTTCAGCGGAGGAGAACAGTAAAAATCATCTGCTGTATCTGGTGGCCTCATTTAAAACGTAAAATTATACATCCGGCTTCCCGGTACACGTTAAAATTATTAACTACTGCGAACGGCCTACAGATGCGACACTATATCAGGGATAACACCGTTCGTCATCTCGCAGGTATAACAGCAGCGCATACCTGCCTGCAGAGTCTTTATCCAAAGATTGACATTCTTCAATAAATATTTCGTCATACGAGTACAAAATATTTATTTTTACTATAGAAATGAAGCAACCAGAACTTTCCCGGCGCATCAGTCTTTTACAGGCGACTGCTATTAATATGACAGATATGGTGGGCATCGGCCCATTTATAGTATTGAGCATAGTGGCAACCACTATGCATGGACCGGGTTTTCTTTATGCCTGGGTAGCGGGCGCGGTGCTGTCTTTTATTGATGCAATGGTATGGAGTGAACTGGGTGCAACCTTCCCTATGGCGGGAGGTAGCTATAACTTCCTGAAAGAAGGGTTTGGTCCGCGGACAGGTAAGCTGATGAGCTTTCTCTTTGTGTGGCAGACCATGATACAGGCTCCCCTCGTGATTGCTTCTGCTGCTATTGGCTTTGCCCACTATGCAGGATATATTGTTCCATTAGGTGTCTGGGGCACCAAAGCCGTCAGTGGGGAATGGTATTATTGATCGTCTTCATGCTCTACCGGAAAATAGAAACCATCGGCCGTATCAGCGTATTTCTCTGGATGGGCGTACTGGTTACCATGGCCTGGATCATCGGTGGTGGTATTGCGCATGGTCAGTTCATGGAGCCTATCAGACATGTAAATGACGGTCTGCAACTCAATTATGCCTTTGCAACGGCATTGGGTATGGCCAGCGTGAAAACCGTATATAGTTATCTGGGATACTATAATGTCTGCCATCTGGGTGGTGAAATCACCCGCCCGGAGAAGAACATTCCACGTAGTATGCTAATCTCCATTGCCGGCATCTCCGTATTATACCTTTGTATGAATATCAGTGTCGCCTCCGTGTTGCCACAAGACCAGATAGAACAAAGCAGTTTTGTAGTAAGCGAATTCATAGAAGCCCTCATGGGCAGTACAGCCGCCAAAATAGGCACTGTATTAATACTATGGGTGGCATTTGCGTCTGTTTTCTCTGCTACATTAGGTTATAGCCGTATTCCTTACGCCGCGGCCAAAGACGGAGCTTTCTTCTCCGTTTTCGCACGTCTGCATCCCACCAAGAACTTTCCGCATGTATCCCTGCTGGTGCTGGGTGGCGTCGCATTTGTATTCAGTCTGCTGTTCAAAATAAAGGAAGTCATCGACGCCATACTCGCCATGCGTATTATGATACAGTTCATTGCACAGGCAATAGGTCTGATCCTGCTCAGCAAAAGAAACGGCCGGAGCTTTCTGAAATGGCACATGCCGCTCTACCCTATCCCCGTGATCCTCGCGATCCTTATCTGGGCCTGTATATTTATTTCAACTGGTCCGCATATGATGCTGGCCGGACTGACCGTAACCATTGCTGGTGTCATCGTTTATGTGATCAAATCAAGATTACCCGTCCGGAATCTCTGATATCCGTCCTTTTTACTGTTTCTGCCGGAACCTCTACCGGTAACACTGGTTATTATCTTCCAAAATGCTTATTTTTATAAGGCAAGAGGAACGTATCAACCAAAATAGCAGCATGAAAGCAGTAAAAACCACCATCACTGCTTCGCCAACAGTATCTCCACAGGAGGAAGTATGGAACCAGTTCCGGCAAGGTAGCCGTGACGCTTTTGCCCTGATCTATCAGGAGCATGCAGACCATCTTTATCATTATGGCTGTCATTTCTGCGGAGACGTAGAACTGGTCAGAGATGCCATGCAGGAACTCTTTCACGACCTCTGGCAGACCAGAGAACATCTTGCCGATCAGATCCAGAATATCCGGTATTATCTGCTCAGCAGCCTTCGACGACGCTTATTACGGACTTTAGAGAAGAACAGGCGATTGCTCTCCACAGCAGCGGATCTCGCCGGAGATTTCGAACTTATTCCCAGTAAAGAACACCTGATCATACAGGATGAACGTCAGCAGGAACAGCTGAAACAATTGTATGCTGCGCTGAATGCTTTACCTCGCAGACAACGGGAAGCGATTTATCTGCGCTTCTTCCATGAACTGTCTTATCAGGAAATAGCAGGCATGATGTCTATGAAGGTGGATTCAGTGTATAATATTATTTCAAAGGCGATAGGCATGTTGAAGAAGATGCTGCCACCGGCGGTATTGGTATTATTGCTATATCCGGGGAGATGACCCACCCTGTGATTCCCTGCCTTTAAAAATTATTTCAAAAATATTTCCCCAAAACCGATGAGATTCCCCTCCTCCCCGTCTCTCTATAATAAAACACCCTTTTGAACCAATACCATCTCTACACTGTACGCGACTTTGCGCTGGATGAATACTTCCAGGAGTGGGTCCTGCGTCCGGATGTCAAAAACACCTGGTACTGGGAAAACTGGCAGAAAGAACACCCGGAGAAAAAAGACATCATAGCCGCCGCTATCACATTGGTAAAATCTATTCAGTTCCGTGACTATGCCATGCCTCCGGCGGAAAAAGAAGCGCTCTGGGACAACATCTGGGATAGTATTGCGGCAGAAAGCGACAATGAAACAACAATGCCCGCCAATGTCCGCCGGCGCTTCCCGTGGAAATACGCCGCTGCTGCTGCCATCCTCCTTTTAGCAGGTGCGTTCTGGTTCATGAGAAAACAACCAGCCTTTGCCCCGGTGACGGCCAGTATGGCCACACAGACAGGGCAGACAAACACTTCCTGCTGCCGGACAGCTCGGAAGTATGGCTCAACGCGGCCTCGAAATTACAATATACACAGAAAGATATCGGTGTACGTGAAGTATGGCTGGATGGAGAAGCATGGTTCCATGTAAGACATACAGCGGAGAACAGCCGCTTTATTGTACATACCTATGATAAACTCTCTGTGGAAGTACTCGGTACACAATTCAATGTCAATAATGTTGGGGATAAGATAGCAGTAGTATTACAAGAAGGAAGTGTAAAACTGAATATCACAGAACAACAGGGACAAACACCCACACAGCTATATCTGCGGCCGGGAGAGGCATTACGTTACAATAAGACAGATGGCGCATATACAAAGAGTAAAACCGATGCGGAAAAAGCAGCTGCGTGGACCCGCGGACAACTGATCATGGAAGACTACACCGTAGCAGATGCCATACAGTTTATGCAACAGGTATTTGACAGACATATAACAGTTAAAGACAAAAAGACGCTGCGATACAGTATTTCAGGATCGATGCCCATTAGTTATAACGCAGACACAATGCTTATACAATTTGAAAAAGCCTTTAACACACGCTTTTTCCGACAGGATAAATAAACCACGAAGAAAGACTGATACCCGACATTTTTATTAACCAAAATTAGATCGCACATGAAAAAACATTTACGTGTGCTGCTGATGCATACCCTTGCGTCAGGCGCCCTATGCTCTCAGGCATTGGCTGAAAAGCCGGTAACAGCAACAGTTTATCTGTCTGCCGCCAGCGATACCCAGCAGGATGATGTTCCCCTGAAACAGTTATTCCGGCAAACGGAAACAAAGTTCGGCGTCTCCATTGCCTATAAAACCGAACTGGTCACCGATCAGAAAGCAAGCGTAGATGTCGCTGCCTGTAAGTCACCGGAAGAAGCACTGGAAAAAGCGTTGGCACACTTTAATCTTGCTTTCGAAAAAGTGCGCGAGAAGTTTTATGTGATAAGAGCAAAGGAAGCCCCTCCCGCACCAGTCATCACCACCGCACAACGCCCCATACGTGGTAAGGTGACAGATGCAAAAGGCGCTGCACTACCGGGCGTGACCGTTCGCATTAAAGGTACTTCAACCGGAGCCGTTACCGCTGCAGATGGTACCTATACACTCAATATCCCCGGTAATGGTAATGAGGTACTCGAAGTAACATTCGTCGGTTATCAGTCGCAGGAAATCACCATCGGCACACAACAGGAAATCAATATCACACTTGCTGAAAATACCAGCACACTCAATGAAGTGATCGTAACAGGTTATACGGCACAACGTAAAAAAGACCTGACAGGTGCTGTGACGGTCATTGATATCAGCGAAATGACCAAACAGCCATCCGGACAGGTCACCAGTCAGTTACAGGGGCAGGCATCCGGTGTGACGGTGATTGGTTCCGGTCAACCGGGACAGGAACCCGTAGTGCGTATCCGTGGTGTGAATACCTTTGACAACAATACGCCACTTTATGTCGTGGATGGTGTGCCGACACAAAGTATCAATGACCTCAATCCCAATGATGTCTCTTCCATGCAGGTATTAAAAGATGCAGGTGCTGCATCGATCTACGGTTCCCGTGCATCCAATGGTGTTATTATTATTACTACGAAGAAAGGCAACGGTAAAGTAAAAATCAAATACGATGCATTTTATGGCCGGCAGTATCCTAAAGGCGGAAACGTATGGCATACGCTCAATTCGCAGGAAATGGCCAATCTGCGCTGGCTGCGTTATAAGAATACAGGTGAGCCGCTCAGCGATACACTATACGGCACCGGCGCTACTCCGCGTCTGCCGGATTATATACAACCTGTCGGTTTAATGGAAGGCGATCCACGTGTAAATCCGGATCTCTATTATGTCAATCCCAACTACACCGATCAGGACGACTACAACAGCTTCTACTATATCACCAAAGCCAACAAGGCAGGTACCGACTGGTTTCACGAAATATTTAATCCGGCTTCCATGACCAGTCATAACCTATCTGTCAGCGGTGGTACAGATAAAGGGAGTTATCTCTTTTCCCTGAATTATTACAATCAACAAGGCACGCTGATGAATACCTATCTTAAAAGATATATCATCCGTTCCAATAGCCAGTTCAGCCTCAGTAAACATATCAGAATAGGCGAAAACCTGTCTTTCTCCGTTACAGACAATCCAACGGTAGACCTGCTTACTGCCAGTGGCGCAGTAGGCATGGCTCTCCGTGAACAACCTATCATTCCGGTGTATGATATCAAAGGTAATTTCGGTGGATCAAATGGTCTTGGACTCGGTGATGCCATGAACCCGGTAGCCATGCAATATCGTACAAGAAATGACCGCGGACAGGTAAACAGAGTGTTTGGTAACATCTATGCAGATATCGACTTTCTGGATCATTTTACTTTCCATACCAGTTTCGGTGGTGAAGTAAATTCAGGATGGAGACATAACTTCACGTATCCACAGTACGAGAACAAGGAAAATGCCGGTGTCAACTCCTATACAGAGTCCAGCGACTTCGCACACAACTGGACATGGACAAACACACTGACCTATCATAATACCTTCAATAAAGTACATACACTAAATATCCTTGCCGGTACAGAAGCTTATGATGAACGCTCCCGCAGCCAGATCGGTACCACACAGGATTACTTTTCCTTTGATCCCGATTATGTAGATAATGGTACGGGTGCCGGCGGACAAGTCATTGCTGCTTCCCGTTACTCCGCAGGATTATTATCACTCATCGGTCGTATCGATTACAGCTTCCGCGATAAATACCTGTTGAGCGCTACCTTACGTCGCGATGGTTCCTCCAAGTTTGGCGTGAATAACCGTTATGGTCTCTTCCCTGCCGCCAGCGCAGGATGGCGTATTTCACAAGAATCATTTATGAAAGATATCAGCTGGCTGACTGACCTGAAAATACGCGGCGGATGGGGTATCATGGGTAATCAGCTGAGTCTCACACCGGGCAACGCCTACACATTGTATGGTGGCAATAAAAACACTTCCTACTATGATCTGCTTGGTACCAATAATAGTATTGTACTGGGCTTCCAACAGATTCAGATCGGTAATCCGGATGCGAAATGGGAAAGTGATATCAATACCAATATCGGTTTTGATGCAACCATCCTTGGTGGTGCGATTGAAATATCGGCTGACTATTACCAGAAAAACATCAAAGATCTATTATATAACAGTGAATTACCCGGCACCTTTGGAACCGCACCAGCGCCTTATTCCAATGTTGCCAACATGAAAAATAAAGGCGTAGATATCTCCCTCTCCACACATGCCAACCTTGCAAAAGATCTGAAGTTTGATGCGACTGTAACCTTTACATCCTTCAAAAACAGGATCGTGAAAATAGCGCAGGGTGTAGATTACTTTGACAGTCAGCCGCGCAACTTCAGTGAAAGCATTATCCGCAATGCAGTCGGACAACCCATCTCCAGTTTTTACGGATATCAGATCGCTGGTTTCTGGAACAGTCAGAGTGATATAGATAAAGCTGATCAGGGTGCGCAGTCGGCTACTAACGATCCTTCCGCCAGTTTTCAGGAAGACGCTGCTCCGGGGCGTTTCCGCTATGCAGATCTGAACCATGATGGTGTGATCAATGCAGATGATCGCACCTTCCTTGGTAATCCCAATCCTAAGATATCTTATGGTGTCAATCTGGGGCTTACCTACAAACAATTTGATTGCAGTATGTTCCTGTTTGGCGTACAAGGCAATCAGATCTGGAATCAGGTAAAATGGTGGACAGACTTCGCGTCTTCTTTTGATGGCGCTAAAAGTAAAACTGCGCTGTATGATTCATGGTTGCCCGAACGCATGAATGCAAAGGCTCCGATACAGGAAGGAGAAGGCTCTTTCAGTACCAATGCAGTGCCTAACTCTTATTATGTGGAAAACGGCGCATATCTGCGGTGTAAGAACATCCAACTGGGCTACACGTTCCCTGCAGGACTGGGCAGCAGATTACATATTGAAAGACTCCGCATCTATGTGCAGGCTGCGAACTTGTTTACCATTACGAAATACAGTGGCATAGATCCGGAAATAGGCGGCAGCGATGTAAGAAGTTTCGGTATTGATGAAGGCACTTACCCAAGTCAACGCCAGTTCCTCGCCGGTCTCAATCTTACCTTCTGATGTTAAATCTGAAAACCATGAAACTGTATCAATCACTCTCTATAGTATTCTTTACAGGTATAAGCCTGAGCCTTTCTTCCTGTAGTAAATTCCTCGACAGGGTACCACCTTCCTCATTAAAAGAAGAGCTGGTGGCTAATAAAAAAGGGATTAATGCATTACTCGTCGGCGCCTATGGTGCACTTGACGGACAAGACTTCACCGATGGTGATATGACCAATCTTTCAGGAGGCAGTGGTTATGCCGTATCGCCTGACAACTGGATCTATGGCAGCGTATGTGGTGGTGATGCACACAAAGGCAGCGATCACTTTGATTCTCCCCCTACATTGGATCTGGCGCGTTTCAGTGCCGGTGCAACCAATAGTTTTCTGAATGACAAATGGCGGGTGAATTACGAAGGTATCACACGTTGTAATACGGTGCTGAAGCTATTACCGGAGGCCACCGATATGTCAGCAGATGAGAAGACCGAAATAGCGGCTGAAGCACATTTCTTACGCGGACATTATTACAGCGATCTGAAAAAGTTGTTCAACATGGTGCCATGGATCGATGAAACCACCACCGACATGAAGACACCCAACAATCAGGATATCTGGCCAGACATCGAAGCCGATTTTAAATTCGCTATGGACAATCTTGCATTGACACAAAGCGAAGTGGGAAGACCCAACAAGTGGGCCGCAGCATCCTATCTCGCAAAGACGTATATGTACGAACACAAGTACAATGACGCAAAACCTCTGTTTGATCTGATCACAACAACAGGTGTGACATCAAAAGGCGATCGTTATGCATTGAGAAACCGCTTCGAAGACAACTTTGATGCCGCTACAGAGAATACTTCCGAATCTGTTTTCGCCATTCAATACGATGCCAATGACAACTCAGGTACTTCTGCCAATGCCAATCAGGGGCAGATGCTGAACTATCCTTATAATGGGCCTTTCAGTTGCTGCGGATTCTTTCAGCCCACACAGGATCTTGTGAATTCTTATATCACGGATGCGCAGGGATTACCTATTCCGGATGGTTATAATACGCATAATGTGAATACAGAAACAGTTGATCCGCGGCTTGACTGGACTGTCGGACGTCAAGGCATTCCTTATCTTGACTGGGGGGTACATCCCGGTGATACATGGATCAGGGAAGCGTCTACCGCAGGCCACTATTCTCCTAAGAAAAATGTATACTGGCAGGCAACACAGGACGAGTACTACGATCCGCGTGGCTGGGCGCCCGGTAATGCCATTAACTATAACGTAATAAGATATGCAGATATACTGCTGATGGCAGCAGAATGTGAAGCCCAGCTAGGTAATGCTGATGCCGCAGAACGCTATGTAAATATTGTACGTGCGCGGGCCGCCAGACCCGAAAGCGCGGTGTATAAGTATGAAGACGACAGCGAACCTATGGATGGTTTTTCAGATAAACCGGCTGCTAATTATAAAGTGTCACCTTATCCTGCAGGCACCTTCTCTGCTAAAGGAAAAGACTATGCATTGAAAGCAATTTATTTCGAACGAAAACTGGAACTGGCGATGGAAGGTCATCGTTTCTTTGATCTGGTACGCTGGGGTATTGCCGACCAGACAATGAATGCATTCTTTGCTTTTGAAGGCGCTACTACGCTGGACATACAAGGCGCAAGCTTTATAAAAGGAACGAATGAATACTTTGCTATTCCACAAAGACAAATAGATCTTTCTACGAATGGAGGTAAGATAACATTACAACAAAACAACGGATACCATTGATAATGGGTGGTTAGTAAAAAAAGAGCAACATTTAACACGGAAGGGTATACCAGCTTGCTGATATACCCTTCTTTTTTATCAGCTATTTCTGATGATCTCCCAGAATACAATCGGACGTCTGTATTTAAATCCCAGCAACTCATATACTTTCCTCGCTCTTTCATTGCTGTTGACGAAATGTAAGTACAAGGCATTACCCGCAGAGATATTGGTAGCCATGATATGCGTCACCAGCTGTTGTGCATATCCTCTGCCGGTAAACGACGGATGCGTACACACGGCACTCACTTCTATCATGCCTGTTACCTTTGTACGTTCACCAGCCACCGCCACCAGCTGCCCTTCCTGCCGGATGCCATAGTACTGTCCAAGTAAGGGAGTACCTTCAAAAAAGAAACCCGGTTGTACCAGCCCCGTCAGGGCCAGCATGTCGGGAATATCATTTTCATTCAATGCAATCACTTCTTCTTTTTCTGCAACAGGCAAAGCCGCTTCACAGGTCATCTGTATACAATCCAGCTGGCGTACCAGCTGCCAGTTATCAGGTAATACCGGCAATTCACCGATGATGATCAACTTCTCTCCTACACTTGTCCATGGCAATAGCTCATTGATATCGGCAGTCGCCGGATCAGCACATCCCATGAATTGTAAAACACCTGCAGGATATCTTTGTACCTGTGGTGTTCCTTGTGCAAATGACCGGTGTACTGTCTGTAAAGCCTGCCAGACCGGATTATCCAGCATTTCGTAATGTTTAAGCATAGCACGGTATTTTTAGAAGGCGGGTATGTATCTAAAAGTTTCGATTGGTACACATTAAAAAAAGCAATGATGTGCTTTAATTTATCACTGCCTACACAGTGAAGATAGAAAGGTATTTTATATACTCTGCAAAGATCTCTTTGTTGAGCTTGTATTTGGCATTACGCCCTTCCTTTTCTGCAATCAGCAGGTCAGCGTCTACCAGTTGTTTGATATGATGGGACACGGTGGATTGTGCGAGGTCGAGCATTTCAAGCAATACGGTGCATTGCGTCCAATCCTGCTCTTTTTTTATGGCTTCAACAATCTTGATACGATATGGGTCACCCAATGCTTTGGAAATTCTTTCAATTCTTTTAATGTCTAATTTCTTATTCATTATTGCAAATTTATCGATTCCTGCCCGATGGCAATTGAATGACAATTCCTCAATTTGTCATTTAATTGTCACATGTCGATATATTAATAAAATCAATCATCTTCAGTTGTAACGCATATAATTTTTTTTACCGGATACTAACAATTTATACGAGTCTACTATCAGGTCGTTCCTGAAAGGCCTTTTATCAGGGCGGTGTCAGGAAGGTTAGTCATAGATAAGCTGTAGATAACCCGTATATAAGCCGTAGATAAGCCGTTCCTATAGGAATGGAGTATCTACGGCTTATATACGGCTTATCTACGGGTCATCTCCGAAAAATCTTCCTGATGCAAACGGGATAAAAACGACCTGTTTTACTAGAAACAGACCGCAGATATTAGCAGTTTCACCTATCAGGAAATCAAGTTTTTGAACGAAAGTCATTAAAACAAAAACCCCGGACCGAGTTAACCGGTCCGGGGTCAGATATAAAAAAAATTGATCTACTACTTCGTAGCCGTTGTCGCAGGCGTCAGAATATGACTATCCGTCATCCAGTTGGTGAGCAGCGGCGGCCATGCCTTAATGGATTGCAGGTTAGAACGGTACCCCATATTGAAGGCATGGTTGCCGTTAGCAAAAATATGCGCCTCTACCGGCACCTTTGCCTGCCGGTAACGTTCCAGCAGCTGCACTATTGGTACAGAGCAACATTCATCATCATTAGCGGCGATAAGGAAAGCTTTAGGGGCATCTGCAGGCACTTTTTCGGGAATGCCCAATGGTCCGGGATATACCAGTATCTGGAAGTCAGGTTTACCATTCAGGCGGTCAATCGGGTCTTTGGCAGCCGGATCGCCATATCCGGGTGTATAAGCCACCTGTGATACCACTTCGCCACCGGCAGAAAAGCCCCAGATCCCAACCCTGTTGGTATCAATATTCCATTCCGTCGCATGACTCCGTACAAAACGCATGGCGCGGTAAGCATCCTGACGGATCTCTTTTTCGAGTGTATACGGAGAGTTTTCCTCGCGGAACAGGCGGTATTTCAGGATGATCGCCGCAACGCCTATACTATTCAGGAAGCGGGCGGGTGCCAGTCCTTCGGAAGTATATACCAGCAAACGGAAACCTCCTCCGGGACAGATCACAACGGCTGCGCCGGTTGCTTTTTCCTTTGGCGGAAGATAAATAGTAACAGATGGATTGTGGATATTCTTTACGTAGTAATCTTTGGCCTCTTCCGGCTCGTTTTTCCTGCTTTCATAACCGGGTGCACCATTGGGCCACAAATAAAAGGTTTTGGCCGTATCCTGGGCTAAAAGCGTGGAAATTGACATCAGGCAGAACAATGTCAGTAAAACAGACCTGCGTTGCATAGTGATTCTGGTTTACTTACAATATAGATCATACAGGCCGTATTTTCCAATAGTATGGAAGATACGGCCTGTACAAAGCTGCTGATAGGCGAATATTATAAAGTAGAGGTATCTGTGAGATCCCAGTCCCGCACATTCATGAAACGTCTCAGCCAGTTCAGGGCCAGATGACGTTCAAAAGAAGCAGGAACATGCACATCTGCCGTGCTTCTGCGGCCGGCAAACAGGCTATCTCTGTAATGCGTCGTGGTCAGTTCGTAAAAGATATTTTCGTCGTAGATCTCTTCCGGATTACGGAAATACAGGCGGTCCAGAAAGTCTCCCAGCTTATCCCCCAACGCGGGCAGACTGTCAATCAGTTCACTGATCTGATCTTCACTGAGCTCCTGACCGGGTATAGGTCTTTCCCTTACCAGATTCAGTGACCAGGCCAGAATATAAGCGGCTTCTATTCTCCAGCACAGGGCCGTCAGCGTATCATCGCTCACAGTACCACCATTCAGGTAGATAGCTTCCTTTTCGCTCACATAAGACCAGATGTTCTCATTCTTGAGCCAGTTCACAATGCCGAATTTCTTCGAATTGTCCTGTATCGTGTAGGCAATTGCAAGCAAAATCATTACTCTGCACCCTACTTCCCGCGGAGTCGCAAATAGTTGGTGATCAAAATTCAGGTATTCGGGATACGCGATCTGATAATTGTTGATTCCATGTTGCGCGAGTCTCTCCTCAATTCTTGTAATTCGTGCTGCTAACATTTATCTAATTAGGCTTCTACTATATATTTATTCACAGGATATTATGCTATAAACATACAATTCCTGCCAAGATATAACTTTTTACAGAAAGCAACCCTATTTCCTGTAAAAATAACGGCAGATGGATTCAATCCGTGACAATGTTCATTTGCCGGTTCATATTCAAAAAATTTCTGGTGTACGGACACCTGTCGTCCTTCTAAACCAACCTTCACATGATAAACCGGCGGATTTTTTAACAACTCTTTTAACACCCTATTAATAACTTGTTTTGGTTCAGGGCGCTATATTGCGGACCTGATAGGCATGCGGAAGCATGTCTCTTCATAACGTGAGATATAACAGCTGGATAATCCTGTCCAGCTCTTTCTTCCAATATCTCCCGGATGCCCTCTCCGCCATTACACACAATAAAAATACCGGGCAGATGTCCACCCGGTATCAGCTGTTATCTTCAATATCGTTATGCTACTTTCAGACGCTTCACACCATCCACCGGATGACGAACAGCCCTGCAATGTGCGATTGTCTGACTGTATACTAATTATTACTTAAACGCGGCGTATTGACACCTGACTGTCTTACAGGGCTGGTAGCAATCACCTTTCGCTGCTGCAGATCAAAACGCTGTCCTCTTCCCAGAAAATAGAAAGGCCCATCCGTATTGTACTCTCCTGTAGGACTTTTCTCCTTTCCATTAATATGTGCAATATCATAGACCGCTACATAGGAGTTACCAATCACTTCGAATGTATCCTTCTGTACGACTATGGCGGTGCTTTCATCTATACCGATACCCAACAACTCAGGATGCGCTTTAATTACACCAATGAGATCGAATTGCCTGTTGCGGCGCAGGATGTGCTGATCAATAGCCACCTTATGAATAAGATCCAGTCCCTGTACATGATCTCCTTCCAGTATACCATTCCCCTTTGTATCTCCGCGAAGCAGGAAAGAGCCCTGTATCGTCGCACCGGCAGAAGTACCGCCGATCACGCCACCTCGTGTCAGCACTGCTTTAATCTCCTTTTCTGCCAGTGTATGCAGATATGCATCGGCTATCTTCCATTGTCTCCCCCCGGGAAACCAGATGGCAGTCGCCTTTTTAAGCGGTGCTACAAAACTCTCCGTATTGGCTACTTTCGGATCACGCGTATGTAATACCGTCACATTCGCAACACCCAGATCCTGTAATAATTCCTTTTCAAAAGACTTACCTGTTGCCAGCGCAGAGTCTTCTCCAGCGGTAGGAATTACAACGATATTGGCGTTAGGACCACCCGCCAGTTCAACAAAGCGTGCCCATATCTCAGGTCCTACCTTACCACCGCCTACAATTATCAGTGCACCTTTCTGCGGACCGACAGATGCGTCACTATGCTGTTGCGCCAGACCTGTACCGGCTATTGACAACAGAGTAAAAACAACTACAAACAAGCGTTTCATAGAAATCATTTTAATGAATGTATAAGCATGTATTAATATCCCGGATTAGGCTCAAGGGATTTATCTGCCAGCAGTTCGTCAGCAGGAATAGGAAATACCTGACGGTTCTTATCAGTTACGCCTAACACAGTTGCCACTCTTCCCGTACGTACAAGATCAAACCAACGATCACCTTCAAATGCAAACTCAAGTCTTCTCTCCTGCTCCACTGCCAGTATTATTGCTGCCTGTGTTGCTTCAGTAAATGTAGCAAGACCGGCTCTATCCCTGATAGCATTCAGATCTTCCAGGGCAGTTGTCAATGCACCTGCCCTCGCTCTTGCTTCCGCTCGTATCAGATACAGCTCTGCAATGCGGATCAGATAAGCCGGATCTGTACCAGTTGGTGTACGATAGTACAATTTACCATACCAGAGATTGCCCGGAGGAGCCGTCTGTCCGATCAATGCATTTCTGTTACCTCCAACAGCCGGATCATTTAACTGACTTACCAGTTGTGCATTCGGCGCCCATTCTCTTCTGCCGCCAAGCGCAGGTGGTAACCACCAGTTGTAGTGACCATTTTTAAAGGAAACACTATAGGCAATTTCCAATACGGATTCCGTTGTCGCTACTGCATTATTTGCAAAGAATGCGCTGTAAGGTTTAGCCAGTTTATAGTTAGCTGCATCATCTATTACCTTCGTCGCGTACACTGCTGCCGAATCCCATTGTGTGCGGTATAAAAAATAACGTGCCTTTAAAGCCCATGCAGTTTTACGCGTTGCACGGTTCCGGTTGGTTGAAAGTGGTAACAACTGCTCTGCTTTATTCAGATCACTCAGGACCTGTGCGTAAGTATCCGTCAGACTGCTTCTTTTAATGCCGCTATGGTCACCGGGTAAACGGGTAGGTGTCAATATCAGCTGTACGCCTCCCCAGCCGCGTGCCAGATCAAAATAACCCAGTGCGCGTACAAAATAGGCTTCTCCTGTCAACTGATCCTTCTTCGCCTGTGTAAACAAAGGGTCGGACAAAGGAGGAATCGCATCAATGATATAGTTCGCTGAGAGGATCGTACGATAGATCGCGGCCCATGAACTGGCCACATTGCCGTTATCTGCACTCAGCTGACGATTGGCGATCTGCTGTGGAGCAGACTGTGAACCCGTCCACTGTATATCACCTCCGGAGAGATAAGAAAGTGCCTGAAAATTTGATCCGTAATAACCATCATTACCCAGCAGGTTATACAATCCGTTCACGGCTGTTTCTGCACTGGCTGCATTTGTGATGGCCTGCGAATCATCCACCTGTTGCTCCGGCTGTACATCCAGAAATTTACTGCAGGACGCAGTAGTCAATAGCACAGCTGTTAATAGCGTATATGTTGATCTCATGTTGTAAGCAGATTAAAGCGTAAGATTTAAACCAAATTGCACGGTGCGTGGCTGCGGAGGTGTACCCAGATCATACCCTTGTACATTAGGGTCAGATGTCACATTTACCTCCGGATCTGGTCCTTTGTATTTTTTCAGCAGCCATAGATTACTACCGCTGAAGTAAATGCGGATATTGCTTGCATGGATACGATCGGCCACTCTTCCGGGCACGGTATATCCCAATGTCAGAGAACTGAGTCGCAGGAAAGATCCATCTTCCAGAAAACGACTGACAGGATTCAGCGCATAGTTATTACCGATGGTAGTGATCCTCGGTACATCCGTTATATCTCCCGGTTGCTGCCACCTGTTTAACTGGTTTTTATTGATAGCCCTGCGATCATCTCTCGTACCACCTGATTCATGAAAGAAGCGGTTACTATTATATACTTTGTTGCCATACTGGAAGTTGAAAAATACTGATGCATCAAAACCTTTGTAGCTAAAAGTGTTATTCAGTCCACCGAAAAACTTCGGCGTAGCCTGTCCCAGCATCTGTCTGTCTGCCGCTGTGATTTTACCATCTTTTGTTACATCTTCATACACTGCATCACCCGTTTTCTCATCTACATACAACTGCTTATACACAAAGAAGGAATGCATCGGGAATCCCTGTGCCATTCTCTCCACAGAGTAAGATGCATCAATCGGAATGTTCAGTTTCTCAATACGGTTGATGTTACGCGCAATATTAAAACCTGTCTGCCAGCTAAATTGCTTTGTACGGATATTGACTGTATTAATCCCTAATTCCAGTCCTTTATTGCTGATCTCTCCTGAGTTGCTGGCAATCGTTCTGAAACCACTGCTCACCGGCAAAGGCAGATTTAACAGCAGATCAGATGTATACTTATCATACCAGTTAAATTCCACATTAATGCGATCATCCAGTAAACCAAGATCCAGTCCGAAGTTCCATTGACGGGTTGTTTCCCAGCCTAACTGCGGATTGGCCAATTGCTGTGGAATGGTACCCGGATTATCCAGATAGTTAGCGCCCCCACCCCATAATCCTCTGGAGGCAAAGTTGCCAATACCATTCTGGTTACCCGTCAGCCCATAGTTTGCTCTCAGTTTCAGGTCACTGATGACATCTACGCTCTGCAGGAAATGTTCTTCTTTGGCCCTCCATGCAACACCCAATGAAGGAAAGTATCCCCATTGATTATCCTTACCGAATTTTGAAGAAGCATCTGCCCTGAAATTGACTTCTGCCAGATATTTCCCTTCATAATTATATTCCACACGGGAAAAGAAAGACACCTGTCTGTTTTCCGCACGGTTGGAAGAAGCAGTGGTTGTAGCAGCGGAAGCTACTTGTTTAAAGGCATCACTGGGAAAGTTGGTACCCTGTGCCCATGTTTGCTGCGCAATATTTCCCTGTATGGAATTGCCCACCAATACACCTATTGCATGCCGCTGGCTGTTGTTGCGATAAGACAATGTCTGTTCGTTGACCCAGACAGTATTTTTACTAACACTGGAAGTGGCCAGTCCTTTACTGGCACTACCTCTGTTTGTATAGCTGTTCCAATATTCAAATTCATCGTAATCGTTATAATCAAGACTCCAGCTGGTACGGAATTTCAGTTGTTTCAGGATGTCTGCTTCCGCATACAGATTACCGATATAACGGATACTGGTTGAATTCATATCTGTATACTTAATCAGTACATCCAGATTGTCAAAGCCGGCCCATTTGGCATAACTGCCATCATCATTAAATTTTGGCAGATAGGTAGGCGTATGTAATGCCGCCTGTAGTATACCTCCCTGCGGACCGTCTCCTACTCTCGCATTTGTGCGGCGGGAACGGGATAAGGAATTACTGCTACCAACACGGATCCGGTCTGTTATCTGCTGATCAAGATTTACTTTCAGACTGGCCCGCTGATAATCGTTTGTCTTGATACTGGCCAGTTGTTTATTGTAGCCAGCACTGAGATAATACCTTGTTTTTTCGTTTCCACCTGATAGAGATAAATCATAATTCTGTATACCTCCGGTACGGAATATATCATGCAGCCGATCATAGGTAGGCTGCTCTTCCGGTAATCCGCGGCCACCTGCTGACTTAGGCCGGAAGGGGCGTGTATCAAATGGCTTCCCATCGTTTACCCATGCTTCGTTGATGATAGTTGCGTGTTCCGGACCAGATACCAGCTCCCACAATTCGGGCGCCCATGCTAATCCCAGATAGGTATTGAAACCTACTTTAGGTCTGCTGTTGTAAGCGCCTCTTTTTGTAGTAATAAGCACTACACCATTAGCAGCTCTTGCACCATATATAGCCGTCGCTGTTGCATCTTTCAGAATAGAGATAGATTCAATATCTGCGGGATTAATATCTGCAAGCGGATTATTTCCCTGCCCCTGTGTAGTGACTTTTTGTAAAGACTGATTATTGATAAATACACCATCCACTACATACAAAGGATCATTCCCGGCATTGATGGAAGTCGTACCACGTATACGAAAAAAGATACCATCACCGGGTACTCCGGTATTGGCGCTTACCTGCACACCGGGCGCGCGGCCCTGTAATTGCTGGTCAAAACTGGCAACAGGTCTGTCTTTGATAGTTGCGGCCTTTATGCTGGTGACAGCGCCGATGACGGCTTTTCTGCTTTGTGCACCATATCCTACAACAATGACATCGCCGAGCGTGCGATTCATAGAAGAAGCAATAGTAGTGTCGGCCGACGGAGACGCAGGCGATTGTGCATTACTCAGTAATGGCCCCACCAGCATGCACAGGACAACAGGAGCATGTAAATGTTTTTTCACATCGAACAGTTTGGATAATAGTATGCCGTATCAACAGCATACTGTTGATAGTTATGGAAAGGTTGCTATTGTGTTACAGAAATGGGCCTTATTGTGCTGGTGGGATACAACGGGCTCAAAGATCAGTCGTTCAACATATTAAAGCTGACATATAGTTGGTCGATAGTTTAGTCTACTAATTATGTAGACAAATATAATTCAAAAAATCAGTTATCAAAATATCAGGAAGAATAATTACTGCCAATAACAAAACACCCGCATGGTTATACCATGCGGGTGCTACGTTTGCGGGCCAAAGAAAGGATTACAGAAATAATCCACCAGAGGCTTCTATACATTGTGCAGTGATCCATCTTGCTCTTTCGCTGCAAAGGAAGGCTACAATACCGCCTATATCATCCGGCACACCCATACGACCCAGCGCAGTTTGTCCTACCAGATGATCTTTTACACCGGGGATCTCAAAAGCGTTTCTGGTGAAATCAGTCTCAATAGGACCGGGTGCAACTACATTCGCAGTAATCCCTCTTTTACCAAGTTCTTTCGCGAGGTATTTTGTGAAGTTATATACAGCTGCTTTCATGGAAGAATAAGCTGCATAACCCGGTGTTACAAATCTTGCCAGACCAGTAGAGAAGTTCACGATACGACCGCCATCTGTGATGGTGTCCAGTAATGTTTGTGTAAGGAAATAAGCTCCTTTGAAGTGGGTATTCATTAACGCGTCAAAATCCTCTTCTGTTGTATCGGGGATCTGTGAATAGCGGTCTATTCCGGCATTGTTCACCAAAAAATCAATGTGACTGGTATTCCATTTCTCTTTTAATACCTGTTGCAATGCTGTTTTAAAAGCAGGAAATGATTTAACCTCTGCCACATCCAGTTGCAAAGCAACTGCTTCAACATTGAACTGCTGCACTGCTGCCACTACTTCCTGTGCTTCTTCTTTTTTACTATGATAGGTGAACACCACATGATGCCCGTCTTTTGCCAGTTCAAGTACTGTATTCTTTCCTAATCCGCGGCTACCGCCGGTTACCAATGCTATTTTCTGTGTTGCCATTTTTTTATGTTTTATTAACAAGACAAAGGTGAGACTTTGGGGAGGTGTGGTTATGGTGAAGAGTTAAGGAAAAATGGTACCCTCTTCAGTATTTGGGGACATCAGGCGTTCTGCTATCTTATAAATAAAAAAGCGCCTCCATACCAGAAGCGCTCTCTCCTATTGTTCTTAATTTTTAATTGTTCATGTTTAATTTTCTGTACTGTGTCGGCGTCATTCCTTCAAATGCCTTAAACCATTTCGTAAAATTAGAAGGATCATAAGTCAGCATTGCTGCAACATCTGCTACCGAATACTTGTTATCCATCAGCAGATCCTTTGCTACCTGCAACAGCTTCTCTTCATAAAAATAACAGGGATGGTAGCCGGTATGTTCTTTGATAACATTGCTAAAGTGTGTAGGATGAATGAACAGTGCTTCTGCGAAGTTCCTCAGTTCAAACATCTCTTCAACTTTTCCGGCCAGCAGCTCAGCAAGATGCTGATCTATCAGCCGGAGATAGCTTTGAAATATCTCCTCCTTACGGCTGACATATTTCTTTGGCACTTTGATCTTTTCCGCCTGTTCTTCTGATACTATCAGGGACACTACACTATTCCGGGCCGGACTTGACAACACTGTGATCATTGCGTTTACGGTTTTGTACACAAGTTTACGCTTTCCCCGGGACAAAAAATGGTGAGCATTTCAGTTTTTCTGGTAGTCTCATCAGTTTTTGTACAGGTTACGGTTCTTCATGCCGGAATCAACGAAATTCAGGCTGATCGACCTGTTGCATTGATTTGAAACAGTACATTTAATTCACAAATACCTTGTTTATGCCCAAAACAATAGCTGCTCAAATAGTAGAACAACTGATAGCCGCCGGAGTAAAAAGAGTACACGGCGTGGTTGGCGACTCTCTAAACAGTATTACTGACGAGATACGCCAGCACAAAGAACTGGAATGGATCCATTACAGGCATGAAGAGGCCGCTGCTTTTGCCGCAGGAGCAGAAGCGCAACTGACAGGTCAGCTGGCAGTATGTGCAGGTAGCTGCGGCCCCGGCAATATGCACCTGATCAACGGACTTTATGATGCCCACCGGAGTATGGCACCCGTACTGGCAATCGCCGCCCAGATACCCAGCACCGAAATAGGTACCTCCTATTTTCAGGAAACAAGACCGGAAGCCCTCTTCCGGGAATGTAGTCACTATTGTGAAACGATCGCTTCCGCACGACAAATGCCCCGGGTACTGCAGACAGCCATGCAGCATGCCATCGGTTTAGGGGGTGTGGCCGTAATTGCCCTTTCAGGAGACGTTGCCACACAGACAGTAGAGAGTAACGGACTGGAACATCCCCTGCTGGTCAGCCGGCCTGCTATCCGTCCATCCGATAAAGAACTGCATAAGCTGGCTGATCTGATCAATACCGCTGAAAAAGTCACCCTCCTCTGCGGACGTGGTTGTGCCGGCGCGCATGATGAACTGATCGCTTTTGGTGAAAAGATCTTCTCTCCGATGGTACATGCCCTGAGAGGAAAGGAATTTGTGGAATATGATAACCCTTTTGACGTAGGTATGACCGGATTGATCGGATTCTCTTCCGGTTACCATGCCATGGAACGAAGTGACCTCGTGATCATGCTGGGGACCGATTTTCCTTATAAAGACTGGTTCCCCTCCAAAGCAAAGATTGTACAGGTAGACATCCGGGCAGAACGCCTTGGCAGACGCTGTGCTATTTCCCTCGGGCTTGTGGGAGATGTAAAGGACACACTCTATTGTCTGCTCCCCTTACTGAAACAGAGGACGGACAGATCCTTTCTGGATAAATGTATCACACACTATCATAACAGCCGGGAATCACTCGAAAATCATGCAATTGGCAAAGCAGATGCCACGCCCATTCATCCGGAGTACCTCACACATATCATCAACGAACTGGCCGATCCGGATGCCATCTTTACGGCAGATGTGGGTGAACCTACCGTATGGGCGGCCCGGTACCTGAGAATGAAAAAAGGCCAACGCCTGCTGGGCTCATTCAACCATGGCTCTATGGCCAGTGCAATGCCACAAGCAATAGGTGCACAGCTCACTCATCCCGGCAGACAGGTGATTTCTCTCTCGGGTGATGGTGGTTTTTCTATGCTGATGGGAGATATTCTGACGATTGTTCAGTACAACCTGCCGGTTAAGATTGTCGTGTTTAATAACAGTTCGCTGGGCTTCGTGGCCATGGAAATGAAAGTCGCCGGTCTGCCACCTTACGGCACAGACCTGAAAAATCCTGATTTTGCCCGGATGGCAGAAGCCATCGGCATAAAAGGTATACGCGTGGAGAATCCGGCCAATGTACGTACCGCCCTGCAAAAGGCGTTCGAACATGACGGTCCGGTATTGATAGATGCTGTCGTGAATCCATCTGTACTGGTCATGCCCCCCAAGATCGAATTCTCTCAGGCGAAAGGTTTTGGTATGTATGCCCTCAAACAGGTATTCAACGGTAATGGCAAGGAAGTGTGGGATACGCTGACCTCCAATTTTCTCGATTAGGTCAGGCCACTACCGCTTCTTTATTGTATTTATTCCGGTAGTCAATAGGCGACAATCCAGTGATCTTTTTGAACACTGTCCTGAAAGACTTGGTATCGTTATAGCCTACCTCGTACATAACTTCATTCACATTCTTGTGGCTGTTTTCCAGCCATTTCTTTGCGGCCTCAATCTTCACCCGTTGAATATATTCAGCGGGTGTATTGTTGGTCGCCTTTTTAAAGCGGCGATCGAAATGCCTTCTTCCGATGGCAAAACGGGATGCCAGATCATCCACAGAAATCCTTTCTGTCAGGTTACACTCGATAAATTCCTGCGCCTTTTTAATAGGTTCATCCTCGTGTTTTTTTTGTCCGTTGAACATGACAAAAGGAGATTGTGTTTTCCTGTCTATTTCCAGCGCAAACAGTTTTGCAATCCTGATGGCCAGTTCACGGTCAGTCATCTTCTCTACCAGATGTAACAGCAGGTTCCAGTAAGAGGTTGCCCCTCCGCTGGAATATAAGCCCTGCTCCTCCGTAATGATCCTGCCATCTATCAGATCCACCTCCGGAAACATAGCTCTGAACTCTGCCGCCGACGCCCAGTGACTGGAACATTCCCTTCCGTTCAACAAGCCTGTTGCCGCCAGCATAAAGGAACCAATACACAGACTGGCTACCTCCGCTCCCTGATGATAATGATCGATGATCCATGGAAGAAATGCCTTATTTCTTTCAAGCGTTGCTTTAAGATTCCCACTCAAAGGCGGAATGACAATCAGGTCTGTTTGGGACACGTCTCCTATCAGCACATCCGGGTGGATCGAGAAAAGGCCCTGATTGAACCTTACTTCTCCGCCTAATCCCACCAGTTGTACACGGAACATGGGAGATTTGCCATCAGCCTCCAGAAACTCGTTGAGTGTCATGAACATGTAGCGTGTATCAGCAATTGTACCTAATACAGCCTCATCCGGCACGAGGATTGAAATGTGTTTCATCGGGAATTTGATTTAAACAGGTTGCCCGACAAAAATAAGGAAATTTGCATGTCAGAAACAACCCCGCCACAAGTCCGGAACACGCCCCCTCCAACCTATCCGGTGACTGTACCTTTGATATTGAGCAATTCTTATGGAATGAGAAAGATAATTGTATCTATGAATGTTACGCTGGACGGATTCATGGCGGGCATCGATGGTGAACTGGACTGGCATTTCCCACTCTGGAACGAGGAGATGTCGCTCTACTTCTGTCATCAGCTGGGAAAAACGGATACTATCCTGCTGGGCAGGCGTAGCTATGAACGGATGGCCCGTTACTGGCCTGTCAGGACCTTCACAGGGGTGGAACTGGAATATGCAGCATTAATGAATAACCATACAAAAGTCGTATTCTCTCATACACTGGAAAGCGCCAGCTGGCAGAATACCCGGCTGGTAAAAGGTAATATCAGTGAAGAAGTACAGAAACTGAAACAATCTCCCGGGAAAGATATGATCATCTATGGCAGCAGCAGTATCGTACAATCATTTATCCGGCAGGGACTGATCGATGAATTCCAGATCTGGGTGCATCCGGTATTTATCCAGACCGGCGTGCCGATGTTCAGGGATATGGAGGAGAAAGTGAGGTTGGAGTTTATGCGGACAAGAACCTTCAGCAGTGGAGTGGTAATACTATACTATCGTATGATGAATAATTAAAAATCAGGTATTAACAATTAAGAATTGAAGCGATGCTTTCACACCAGAACCCCAATTCTTAATTATTTATTCTTCAGATCAGTCTTTCATAGACCACGCTCCTGCTGCTCCCAGCAAAATTGCGTCTTCACCCAATGTAGACACTACAAACTGTACGTCTGGCAACTGTTCTTCCAAACCACTAAAGAACAGGTGAAACGCCTGTGCAATATTCCCTCCCAATACGATCAGCGAAGGGATTGGCTGCTGTTCTTTCAGAAAGGCAGCGAGGTTATGACCAAATTCTTCAAATATACTTTTTGCATATCCGGGTTCATATGCCATCAAGGCCAGTTCTTTTACGCTGCTGATCTTTTCACCGCTCAATACTTCATATCTGCGCAAAAACCATCTGGTAGAAAAGTATTCTTCCGCTGTTGTTTCCCGGAAAGGCGTTTTCCAGAAGGTCCCTTCCTGCGCGGTACCATTTTCTGCGAAGGAAGATCCGAAGCCGGTGCCTAATGTCAGTCCGAGAGCAGATTGTGCGCCTTCTGCAACTCCGGCAAACAGCTCTCCCTGTAAGAAACAGGATGCGTCATTCGTAAACCGGATCGCATCCGGACTGATATGCAGTCTTTCTGCCAGTAGCTTCTTTACATTCAGACCATATAACGACTCATATTTATGCAGACCTGTTATCAGACTGATACCGGCTTCATAATCAAAAGGACCGGGCATAGCGATCCCGATATGGGTAGCACCATTCGTATTGCCCAAAGACTGTTGCATCACGTCTACCCATCCACTGATAATGTCTTCTGCACTGCCATTTGAATTGATATGCGCACGCCATAAAGAGCGGGGCAATAATGCCCTTTGCTGCATATCTACCAGCGCCGTTGTAATATGAGATCCGCCGATATCCACCGCTAATACCAGTCCGTTCATTATGCTGTCTTTTTGATTGAATTTTTCCAATACTGTTCTATCTGTTCAAATGACTGTCCCTTGGTTTCCGGCAATAAGCGGTATACCGCTATAAATGCCCCCAGACAAAATACGGCGAAAAACCAGAATGTCTGTGCCGTACCCAGATTACGTAAAAGTATGGGTGTAAGCTGGCCGACAATCGTATCTGATACCCACATCACCATGATGCTGAGGGACAAGGCCTTTGCACGGATGTTATCAGGAAAGATCTCTGCTGCTATCACAAACTTCAGAGGACCGATAGAGAAAGCGAAGAAAGCGAGGAAAGCCAAAACCGACAGTAACAAAGGAATACCGGTAGCCACGTTCTGATAGAAACAGAGTCCTGTCAGAATAAGACTGATGGTAGCTCCTGCCGTTCCCCAAAGGTATAAAGGTCTTCTGCCCAGACTATCTACTTTCCAGATCGCAAATATGGTAAAGAAGACATTCGCAGCACCAAAGATGATCTGGCTGACGAAGGAGTTACTGAGTGTAATACCTGCATTATTAAGTATCGTCGGACCGTAGTAGATGATCGCATTAATACCGCTGAATTGCGAGAATAAAGGCAGTAGGATGCCAATCAGCAGTGCCCTGCGCATAGCAGGTACAAACAGAGGTCCATAGCCTGCAGTCTCTTTTTCTTTTCCCTGTTGCATCAGCCAGCGGGGACTCTCCGGTACCCATATCAGTCCGAAAAGGAACAAAGCTGCCGGTATCATACCAATACCAAACATGCCCCGCCATACTTCCTGTACAAAAAGGAAGTGTAACAGACTACCGCTATTCTCCGCCTTATGTGCTTCTGCATAAGTTAATAATCTGGCGTTACTGCAATAAGCCACCAGAATCCCAATCGTTACGGCCAGCTGGTAATAAGTGACCAATCTGCCTCTTTTATCATCAGGCGCAATTTCAGACAGATACAGCGGCACTATGCTTGAGGCAATACCCACAGCCACCCCACCACCGATACGCGCGGCAATGACCCAGAAAAGGGTAGAAAAGAAGGCACAACCCAACGCTGCTAAAAGGAAAAGAGAGGCTGCCATGTAAAGCAGTTTTTTCCTGCCCAATCTGTCGCTGAGATTACCGGAAAAAATAACACCGATAATACACCCCACCAATGCTGAGGAGACAAACCATCCTTCCTGAAAAGAGGATAACGTGAACTGCTCCTTTACAAAAGGCAGTATGCCCGATACAACGGCCATATCAAAACCAAACAGGAAGCCGCCCAACGAAGCGACCATAGTGGTCATTAAAAGTAAGCTAGATTGTTTTTTCATAACTGATAATGCTGAATACGGGATGGTCCTCTTTCAGAAATGCCTGTACTACTTTTGCTGTTCCCGGACCTTTGTTAATGAGTGTATAATGTTCAGCAGCAGCGGGTATCACAAATGTTTCCGCATACTGATACAATGTCTCTTTTCCATTGGCTGTTTTTACGGCCACCGAAGTACCTTCAACCAGCATCAATATCAGACAGCGGCCTGCCGTGTCAAAAGATACGGCAGTTTCCAGTTCTATGCGCGCTACATCATAAAAATGTTGCTCATGGGTAGGTAAATGCCACAATTGCCAGTCAGCCCCTTTTTGTGTTAATGCCGGTGCAGATATCAGCTCCTGCTGTACCCGTTCTCCCTTCCTGCTGAATATCAGGTTTTTAAATGCATGGTCGATGTTGATAGGTCTCGGCTGACCATCCAATCCCAGTCGCAGCCAGTCATACATCTTGAAAGTAAAGATGTAAGGCGTTGCACTGATCTCAAGCACAAGATTATCAGCACCCGCACTATGCACGGTACCATTAGGTATCAGAAACAGGTCATGTTTTTTTGCTTCGTGACGTTGTACATAGTCTGTTATCGCTACGGGCTGATTATGTTGCTGACTGTATTCCAATATAGCTTTGAACTGCTCCGGATCTATGTTCTCCGTAAACCCAAGATACACACCAGCGCCTTCTTTGCAATCTAAAATATAATAGGTTTCATCCTGTGTAAAAGTCTCACCAAACTGCTCACGGATGTATTCCATGGAGGGATGGCACTGGATAGACAGATTCCCACCATCAAATGTATCCAGAAAGTCAAAGCGTATCGGGAATTCATAACCAAATATCTCCGCGTGTCTGCCCATAATAGCTTTATGCTGCAGGAACATCAGCCATTCAAACGGAATCTCAAAAAGATAGCGGTCACTTTCAAATAACACCCCGTTCTCCGGGACGATCATTTCAAAAGACCACGCCAGATTGACTTCTTCCTGCGGCAGACCAGCAATATGTTGTTTCATCCATTGTCCGCCCCATGCGCCCGCTTCAAACCACGGTCTTACCCTGAAGGTATCCTGACTGATATGTTGTATACCAGCTCTCAGGTCTGCTGCCTGTATCCATGTAAGGGTTTGTCCCCATTGAGAATCGGCAAACACACTGATATCATTTGCGATCGATGCCTTGTGTGCATTCAATACTACCCAGTCTACAAAGTACGCGCGTTTGTACATCTCTGACTGTTTATCCGTCGTCTGCGTACCCAGATTACCGGCTGCACCTGCACGCATACGATATTGCAGTTCATTCTTCGGCATATCCATGTAAATCAATGGCGCCTTCCATGCTGTCAATGCGGCACCGGTGCCAATGACGATATTCACATCATAGGTTGTATCCGCCTGTATTGCTGCCAGCTTTTGTTTGTCAAAGAAGTCTTCCAGTTGCAGGCTGGTACGGGTGCCCCATACAGCGCCATGCTCACCGGTAAACGGTGCTACCAGTTGATCTACAGTTGCGGTATCCTTTAGTGCATCTGTTGTATAGTGCCATTTTACGCGTATTCCTTTTTCGGTGAATATGGCTGCCAGTGCTTCCTGTATTTCTTCCCAGAACACGCCTGTATAACCATCTATCAATACCTCCGGATGACCAGCCATCCATGCTGCCAGAGTCTCGTATCCTGCCTTTATTTTTCCCGTACCCAGAGGATGTGCCGGGTAGATGTTATAGCCTTCCGGTAAAGATGGCTGCTGCAAAGGCAGTAAGGGCTGACCCGAGCTACGCCAGTTGTCAGTAGTTTGTGCAGATCCTTGCTGCGTAGTGATATATTTTTCAGTGTTCAACATGACCAATCTGATTATTGTTATTTGTATTCCACACGTACCATCATAATACCTTTCGGAGGTATTGTAACGATGTTCTCTAATAGTTGCTTGTATTCTTCCAGCATATTGGTGCTTGTGATCCGTAGTTTTGTTGCGGGATCCTTTGCCTTAAAGAAAACACCTGTCCCGGACGCCGCTGTATTCACCAGCCATACGATTACCCCTTTTCCATCCGCTGCAGGTTTCAGACTCTCTACATAGATCGTTTTGGAATTGATGGTAAATGGCAGGGATTCTGTTGCCGGACCACTGGCAGGAGCTGCAATCAGCGGACGATGATTAGCCAGTCCCTGTTGATTCGCAGCATAGACATCATAGCTATGATGTACGGTCAGATAATAACGGAATGTGGTCGGTCCTTCCTGTGCATGCCGGAAATTGGTATGCCACAGATTATTCATTACCCATGAATATATGGCAGGATGCTGTTCTGTAAAGCTGATCCATTTAGGAGAATCATGTAATCCACCTGTGAGGTCTGCTGTTGTTGTGTACCTATTTCAAACAAAGGTGCATCCGGTGTTGACCATGTCACCCCATAATCCTTATTGGATACATCGACCCAGTTTTGTACGGTATACCAATTCCGGTTGGCATATTGTAACTGGTCAGCCTCCACATTGATACTGCCCCATGGAATGCTATATCTGACCTGTGCACCGGGTACATTGAAAGGGAATCCGAAGTGAACACCTTCTTCTCTGTGATCGCTTTTTTATCGATATTGTTGGTGATCTGTACACGATCCACGCCTGCCACCAATGTGATCTCAGAACTGAGTGTATTAGCGCCGGGTGCGGCAGATGTTACGACCACACTGACTACCAGCGGACCGTTCTCTTTTATTGTAATTTTGCAGGACCTGCATATTGTATATGCTCTAATGAATCGCCCGGCAGATAGGAATAACGGTTCAAGCCACCGGAATCCGCGAGGTTATGAGGAATACCACTACGTTCAAGTTTTTCGATATTACCCGTCTGTGCATTCAGTGTTACTTTATACAGCTCATTTTGCAGGGTGGTATTGCTGACAACAGATTTCGTATTGGCATATGCCTTACCGGCATAGATGGTAAACCGCTGTTTGACATATGGATCGATATGCTGCACCAGTATGGCCAGTTCGCCGGTACTGAGACGCTGGGAAGGTACTTTCTTTCCATTGGCATCTTTCACCAGATCACCGGCTGTACTTTGTGCTGCCGGTACACGTACCAATTCTGTACGTGCTTCACCAATCGTATTATACACATCAATAGCATTGGCAATAGCCGCTCCATCAGTTGCTGATTGCAGCATCGCAGCTGATTGTGCATGACCTTTCAGCGCGAATGACTGCTTATACCCCCATTGTGCAATTGCTTTTGGATCTTCCGGATTGGAGATGCTGTTATAAGCACCCCAGGTATGTTCATTAAACAGCAGAATATTATTCCATATAGAATCTATTGCTGTTGCCGGATAGTCTGCTTTTCCACGCAATGCCCATACTGCATCGGCCTGTTGTAAGGTAGCTGACGCATTCCTGTTGTAGCCCGTTTCTCTTGCTGCGGAAGCAATACCATCTGTCCAGAACTCGGTGTAATCACCGGAAACAACTGGTATTTTATCTGCATATGCCTTTTCGAAATCATTAAAGAACTGTTTCACAGAAGTAATGATCAGTCTTGGTGAAGCATAACGTTCATTCCATTCTTTTACTGCTTCCGGCAGTTCAGGATCAATAGGTGCATTGTCACTCATTGCCCATGTCATGATGGTCATATTGTATGGAAACTTCTTCTTATCTAATGCCGCGAGGTATTCGAAGAGATAAGGATTGAGGAAATTCTCAGAAGGATGACCTGTGTAATAAGGTACAGGATCTTCTACGGTAAAGAAGTTAGGGATTTTACTGCCTTTCAGTCTGTAACCGATAGAATAAGGTTCGCTTTGCCAGTAGAGTATTTTGCTGACCCGGGGATTTCCAGTAAAAAGGCCGGTCTCTCCATCCGGGTGACTGACCGATGCGGTCATCTGCATTGGGAGCTCCCCAGAAATAGCGGATACCTGTTATCCACGACTGACTGGCCAGTCCCCACGAAGCACCCGGTACATCACCCTGAAACATGGTATTAATATCCAGACCATGTTCTTTGGCTGTCTTTACAGCGGTATGAAACATCTGCATCAGCTGACGGGAGTCGGTCACGCTGGTATTGATATTAGCATAGGCGCCATCAATATTGATCCAACCCTTTTTAACGGCCTCCCAGAAGGCTTCTTTCTTTGCTTCATCCGCAGCAGCCAGATAGTGGTCTACTACCCAGAAAGCTTCCGTATTCCATTTATAACGGGCATCTGGCGGATAGCTTTGTGTACGCTCCGCAGTTTTGATAGCCTCGTCAATATTGTTCATATGCAGCTGCAGCACTTTTTCCTGTACATTGGTATAACCGATATCCACATGTGAATGCGGCAGCAGATATACCTTCCATTCCGGCGCCGGTGCTACAACACAACGGGCAGTATATTCCCTGCCGCCTGTTTCAACTTTTACCACCAGTTGTGTTTCCCGTTTCACGGGATCACCGGGTAAAGGCAATTCAATTATCCCGATGCCTTTTTCAGTCGCTGGCAGGGGTATACTATCAGATTCCCCATTAAAATACATATGGGCTACAGCAGGCGCGTAACTGTTTCCACCGTGAAATAAGAGTCTGACCATTCTGGCTGAACGCCCCTCGTGCTTCAGGTAGGCAACAGTAGGTTGAAGTTCGATAGACGTAAAGGCAGGGTTTTGCTGTGCACGGGCTATGCTGACTGTCATAACAGCCAGCAGCAACAGACAGTATTTGTCTGTATACCATCGTTTTAGCCTATTCATAATATGTATATACATATACAATTGATATTATAGTATTAGTAGTTCGGTAAGGGAATTATTACTGTAAATAAACGACTTATATCATTCTTATATGTACAAACATATAAAACATTGTTCATAGAAAGCAAATTTATTTTGTCTCTTTTTTAGACATAGTCTTTTACTTTTGATATTTTCGACCCGTATGATGCATCTTTCTATTGACCATAACAGCCATGTGCCGCTTCATATTCAGGCGGAGGAATTATTGAGGAAAATGATTGAAGACCCGCAATTCCGCAACGGGAAGTTTCTGCCTAACGAAGTAGAGTTATCGAAACAACTGCAGATCTCCCGTACCACCCTGCGTCAGGCACTGAACAAACTGGTGTATGAGGGCCTGCTGGTACGTAAGAAAGGGATCGGAACAAAGGTGTCTGAAAAAACGGTCAGTTCAAAGTCGATGAACTGGAAAAGCTTTTCTCAGGAGATGGCTGCGCGGGGTATTCCTATCCGGAATTTTGAACTGCATATCAGCTGGGTTAAACCACAGGAAGAACTGGTGCATTTTTTCGATATCAAACCAGAGCAAAAGGTGTTGAAACTGGAGCGACTGCGGGGACGTCCGGAAGGGCCATTTGTGTTCTTTGTATCCTACTTTCATCCGGCTATAGGATTGACGGGAGAGGAAGATTTCAAACGTCCTTTGTATGAAATATTGGAACAGGATTATAAGGTGACTGCCACTTTATCCAAAGAAGAGATCAGCGCCAAAGCTGCGGATGGTTTTATAGCGGGGAAACTGGAAATAGATGCGGCCAGTCCTATATTATTCCGGAAACGTTTTGTGTATGATCAGGATGAGAAACCTATCGAACTGAATATGGGATATTACAAGTCTGACAGTTTTATCTACACCGTGGAAAGCAGGAGGTAAAATTGGGCCTGTATTGCTTCAGTACTTAGTTTGATAATACTAGTCTTACGTTAATGCTACGTTTATAACGGAAGATTAGCGTAAGATGAGTATAGTCAGACTATAGAATAAGCCTTCAATTAACATAAAAATGCGTCCGTTAATAGCGGACGCATTTGTTTTTATCTTTCGTTCAGGAGGAATTTGTTTGAAATAACCTTGAATGAAATTTTTCTGTCGGTAGAACGGATAACCAGTCCTTCCCTTTCTACTGTCTTTCCCTGCGGACTCAGTACTGACGCTCCATCTGCAATGGTCAGCATTTCATCCAGTGTATCAGGTAAGGTGTAATTCAGGTCCAGAATAGGTACTGTCTGCAATCCAAGCGATGTTATCAAGGCATTGAATTCTTCCAGTCCGAAGTACCTGTAAGCATCGATATCAAAAGCATTGAAGAAGCGCACGGTTTGTCCGCGGAGACCGTATGCATTCCCTTGCACGCCTTCACCTATCAGCTCTCCCTGTATAGCGATGTTCTTACCAAGGGCAGCGAGTTTTGCAGCGATATTCTCCTTTGCTGCCACCTTCCAGAAACTGTTATCTGCAGATTCTTCGAGATCCAGATTACGGGAACATACACCAAACAGGCCTTCGTTCATATAGTATGTGACAGAAGAGCCATCCAGTTTTTCCGTTACATAAAAGTTATGCTGTTTGTATGATTCAAACTCTTTGCTGAGGTTCTGGATTCTTTCTTCATCTGTTTTAGGGATAAATGAAGGGAAGTTTCCTTTGGCAATACCTCCCAATGCGGCTGGCATTGGTGGTTCGTATTTCACCACACCGAGGCGTGCGGAAACATCCTCACCCAACTGGTATGTATAGCCGTCCAGCAATCTGATAGGTAATAACAGCCCCTGAGAGATCTGTCCTCTCATTCTCATTGTTTTGAGCCTGAAGCCCTCTTGCTCTCCCATTCTGCGGAAAGAGCTCTTTCTCAGGAATTCAAATTCCTCCTTCACCGGCAGGAAAGAATCAATTTCGCAATAGACTGCGTGATCACCTATAATGAATTCGCCTTTTTTAATAACGAGTTTCCACCCTTTTACGGTAGCTACTTCGATAAGGTCCGCACCCTCAATTGGTTGTACGTCATCAATGACAACCGGGGACACTAATTTCCTTTCCATTGTTGTACTTCTGAATTTTTGAAGTCTTTTTAGGGTTACAAAATGTTGTTTGGTTTTATCTATAGCCAGGTTCATAGATAAGGGATGCAAATATACAAATTTTTATACACTTATAAGATAATTACAATTTGTTCATATTGAACGGGAGCTGATCCGGCCCGCTTATTGATGCCATTTCTGAATCACCAAAACATCATATTTATGTTCAGGCATACAAAAGCATTCAGCGGATTTTCTGTCAATGATATCGGTAAAGCAAGGAGTTTTTATGCAGATACACTGGGACTTGATGTAGAAGACCTTATGGAAGGTATGTTACAGCTGAACATTAATGGCGGCGGACATATCATCGTTTATGAGAAACCCAATCACTCTGCGGCCAGCTACACAGTGCTCAATTTTCCTGTTAAAGATATTGATGAGGCGGTAGACGGACTGACCGCAAGAGGCATTCGATTCCTGCAATATGATGAACCTATCAAAACGGATGAGAAAGGCATCTGCCGGCAGGGATGGCCGTTAATCGCCTGGTTTGAAGATCCTGCAGGGAATATACTGTCTGTGTTGCAACCGGAAGAAAGTTAGTGCTGATATTCTATATTTGCGGGCAAATTATACACACAAGAAACAGGAATTAAGAAGCAGGAATTGATCCCAGACGCGCTCAACACTCATTCTTAATTCCTGATTCCTAATTGAAAATAATGTCAGCACCGAAATCTACACACGCCCTCTGGTATCCTTATACACAGATGAGACAGATCAGTGAATTGCCCCGGATGATTGCGGGAGAAGGAGTGATCATGCATCTGGAAGACGGTCGTTCATTGATAGATGGCATTTCCTCATGGTGGGCAGTCATCCATGGTTATAATCATCCTGTACTGAATACGGCATTGCTTACGCAGGTCAATAAATTTGCGCATGTGATGCTGGGTGGTATGACACATCATCCGGCGCTCGATCTGGCAGAGAAACTGGTTCGTATTACGCCTGAAGGACTTAATCATGTTTTCTTTTCTGACAGCGGATCCATTGGTGTGGAAGTAGCGCTCAAAATGAGTATTCAGTACTGGCGGAACCTCGGGTATACAGGTAAAAATAAGATTATCTCCCTGAGAAATGGTTACCATGGTGATACCTTCAAAGCGATGGAGGTCAGTGATGATTCCGACTTTACCAGAGCCTTCGCAGATGTGCTGAACAGGGGTTTTATACTCGATATTCCCGCAGGCGGATTTGATGCGGATGCCACCATGGTACAACAGGCTGCAGATCAGCTGGAGGCATTGTTAATACGATCGCATGCTGATATTGCCGCTTTTATTGTTGAACCACTCGTACAATGTGCGGGGGGCTTTCATATTTATTCTCCCTTATATCTGAAGTTAGCCAAAGAACTATGTACAAAATACAATGTACTGCTGGTGTTTGACGAAGTAGCGACTGGTTTTGGCCGTACAGGAAAACTGTTTGCGGCAGATCATGTGGGCATCACACCAGACCTGATGATCTTAGGAAAAGCATTGACAGCCGGTTATATGGGGCATGCGGCTACATTGGCTACGACAGCCGTCTTTGATAGCTTTCTGGGAGATAACTACGAAAAGGCACTGATGCACGGGCCTACATTTATGGCGAATCCGCTTGCCTGTGCCGTTGCCCTGCAAAGCATTGAAATCATAGCGGATGAAAATTATCTGGAAAAGATAGCCAATATCCAACGCATTATCCGGGAACAGTTTGATAGCATTCATACACCTGCGGTTATCCACAAGCGGAGCATCGGAGCCATTGGTGCACTGGAAATGAAAGATGCACAATGTCTGGCTGGCTTCAAAGAATTCGCACAACAGCATGGCGTCTGGCTGCGTCCTATAGGCAATGTACTCTACCTGATGCCTCCCTATATCATCAGTGAAAAAGAGCTGTTGACGGTACTGCACACCATGAAGGCATGGATTGAGCAGATAAAATAAAGGCATCCCCAAACCCGGGGATATGGCCCGCTCCATCTATATCTGGCATTATTGTTGCCGTTTTGTGAGCCATGCTGCCTACAATTGGAACTACTTTACGTTCGAAATGTAACCATACTTTTTAAACCTAAACTCACTAAAACGACAAGACAAAACCATGAAAAGATTAATCTTCTGTTGCGCTATTGCTGTTGCATTATTTTCTGCATGTAGTAAAGACAAAGACGGTTCTGACCAGGTACCGGAAAACACATTCAGCCTTAACAGCGGCAATCCTATTGAAACTCCATACGGTTTCCGTATCCAATGGAGTACAGAGGAAGGCGGCAGAATGCTGATATCAAATGCGAATGTGAATAACCTTTCTTTTTCCGGTAAAGTAACCGGTATACAGGTCGAGATAGATACATTTGTAAATGGACAGACCTATATGTACATGCCGAGAGAGTCTGCTTCATTTGACAAAAAGAAAAACTTCAGTATTGCAACGACAGGGCTGGATGCTGATTTCAGCAACGGTAATATCGTAAGTGGTACCGGAACACAATTATCTGAGCTCCGCTCTGGTAGTATAAAGATCGAAAAAGACCCTTCTGAAACCTATCGTATAACTTATGTGCTGGATTATACAGAAGCTGTTATACAGGGGAATTTCAGAGGGCTGATGCCAGTCGTGAATAACTAAAAAATATAAAGGGAATTACATGATGTAATTCCCTTTTTTTATGCAATAGGATGCAGATATTGTTCAGGCATTATACACTGACCCGATAATTTCGATTTAGATTCAGATATCATCCGTATTGACGGGACGAAGGTCTGTAGAAAGAAGCGGGTAGCATATCCCCGAATGTGGGGATATCGGCAACAGTATATCATTATTTATTTAAACATATGCACGAGAGATAAGCCCACTGCACCATCCTGATAAGTGGGTGTCACAACAGTTGCTCCATTATCTTTTGAACCGGTAAAGATCCGTTTCATCTTCGGATAGAGGAAATAAGCCAGGTCAGTTGAGAGGATACCCACACCGGCGCCTGCCACTACATCTCCAAACCAATGTCTGTTATTATACATGCGCATATATCCTGTGGTAGCAGCCATTGCATAACCGGCAACACCGTACCAGACAGATCTGTCCTGATATTCTCTTCTCATAAATTCTGCGGCAGCAAAAGCAGTAGCTGTATGTCCGGAAGGGAAAGACATCTGATTAGACCCATCCGGTCTCCATTCACGGGTAAAATGTTTAGTCGTCATCACAGTGGCTCCTAAGATCGCGTTGGAGATACCATAGATCATCGTACGATCAATAAAATTATTCTTTCCTTTCACACCCGCGAGATTCAATCCATACACCATTACTGCCGGCGCGTACTGCAGATAATTATCAAAATGTAAAGGCTTGTGACGGCTCTCAAGGAAGATCTCATTGTTCATATGCGTGTTCAGCTTTTTGAGATCACCCAGTTTTAATGAAGCTGCACCATACGCGATAAATGTAACTGGTATAGCGATTAAACGGCCATCAAGATTTTTGGAAGGCGGCTGTACATAAGCATATACAGAGTCATTTTCAGTGATGGTTAATGTTCTTGTTGGTAATTCCTGTGCCATTGACAATTGTGGGCATAGGACAATAGCAGGCAGCAAAAAGCTGAACACTTTTTTAAGCATAATCTTAACAGTTGTAGGTCCGTAAATCTTTTGTTGATGTTATCAGTTGCTGGTATAGGACATTCTCATAACATGCTGATTAGTCATAGGTAAAGTTAAATGGCAAATCTGTAGACAATCCAAAGAAAGTGCCTTCAAACAGATCTGTTCTCTAATTTCTTTTCAATATATAAAATATTATTAAATTTTCCACTATCTAATTTTTTTTGACAGTAAGTCGTAAAGAAATGATGGGCCTTCAATAACCGCAATGCCCCTTCGTACCAGTCAGGAAATTGCCTGCATAACCTTATCTGAAACTCTTCTCTTACCAGATCATCTGTTGTTTTAAATTCGGGTGTTCCGAAATGATAAGTATCTGCATCACAAATAATTGATTCGGGAAGCGTTTCGGGGTGAGAAGGAAAGCGGGTCACCATAATGCAGCGGGAGATCTCATTTATAAGTGTATCGCTGATGTGCTGCGTTTCCATAAAGGAGCGCATCAGTTTAACACTGGCTTCTTCATGTACCGCCATTTCTGCAACCAGATGACCGGTGTCATGAAACCATGCGGCCGCTTTTATGACAAAAAGGGTCTTTTCATCCAGCTGATAGTAAGTGGCGATTTCTGTTGCGTGTGCCACTACGCTTTGCGTATGGGACAAATTATGGTATAGGAGGAATGAAGGCGTCAGCCGTTCAAAAAGATCAACTACATATTTCTCTGTTATCTGTGCGGTTAGTATCAAATCCATATCACGTCATAAATAAATTGAAGTTGCCGGATTGGTTGTCAACAAATATCGGGGGCAAATCTGAAAAATTCTGTCACCAGTCCTAAAATAGCTATTTCTTAAAACATGACTGCCAATTATACGAATATGTGTTTTCCTGCGTTTATTATTGCTGTCAGCGATTGCCTCATACCCACTCTCCCGTCATCATACTTTATCATAATACCTGCTCCGTGGTGACCGGGGCTGCCTGTCTATGTTGACATCCACTGATAAACTACTTACATATTTATAACGTTTTAAACGACCGGTTACACACATGAAACCCAAATTCTACTTTATGTTAAAGTACGCTATACTGTTTGCCTGCATCGGAGCCGTGCTGACTTTATCCAATTCCTGTAAAAAAGACAATACACCTGACCAGCCGGGTAACGGTGGGGGTACAGATACAACCCATGAGGAAGATCGTTCTCCGTTTTACGGCATTACCCTCACTAAACGTCCCGCAATGGTATCATACTGGGGAGGCTGCTGTTACGACAGGTCTTCAGTAGGGCCGCTGGATGCAGTACCTGATGGCGTAGACGTAGTCAATATCTTTACGCTTGGTATCGGCAGAACCGCCGCCGGTGGATGGGAATTTGAGCACAGAGGCGTATCCGGCCAGAACGAATGGACGGATGTACTGACCAAAGCATATGCCCTGCAGAAACGTGGTATCAGGGTAGTGGCTACCTCCTTTGCCGGTTCACTGGTAAAGCTGTCTGCCGCAGCTGCTGACTCCATGGCAAAAGTGGTCAGGGATTCTCTTGATAAATGGAAACTGGATGGTATAGACCTTGATCTGGAATATAGCAGTGGCCGGACAGCCAATATTGACAGTGGTGTCATTGCCCTGAGCAAAGTAGCAGGACCGGCATCCGGTACCGGCAGAATCCTGTCTGTCGTAGACTATAACAACTACAACACCGCACAGATAAAACGTTCAAAACAATATCTGGATTACGTCCAGACAATGTCTTACTGGAACAAGGCCAATCAGATCAGGAGTATTGTAAAATCATATACAGACGCTATTGGCAGTCAGCAGAATGTACTGATCGGTGTTGGCGCCGGTTGTGCCATCACGGCTGGTCAGCAAACGCCGGCGGGAGAAGAACTGAAGATAGCAGATACCCTGCGGACTTCCTTTCAGGGCGCCGGTATGATGGAGTTTATCTTCGGATGCAGTTATCATAATAAGGATCAGAACGGGAATATTACAAAAGATGTAAGTTATACGACCAATATTCTTGCCCGTCTTAAAAAACCGTAAAATCAAATATAATGTTGCTTCTTCGTTGGCATCGGCAGCTGCGATCCATGAAGAAGCAACATTTGTCTGAAGCATTTCCTCCTGCCCCCAACACCTCCTTCCCCGGCGAAAATATTATTGCCGTACCTTCGCGCCATGGATTATTTCAAAAAACTGCTTGAATTACTGAAGACAGAACGGGAAGTAGATAGAAAAGCATATCTGGAAATGACAGCCTCCACGTCCGTAGCCGAGCGCAGGGCGAATGGACTCAGCTGGTACCCTATCGCCATCAGAGGATCAGAAATGAGCCGTGGAGATTATCTCACCGTAGAAGTAGAACGTACCACACATCAGGATATTGGACACCAGCTGCGTTTTGGCGTATCAGCAGTACTTTTTTCGAATCATGATCCAAAAACCGACCGGGTGGAAGGTACGATTTCCTATCAGGGCGGTAATAAACTGAAAATTACCCTGCGTACTGACGAACTGCCTGAATGGGCAAACAACGGTAAATTGGGTATCGACCTCCTTTTCGACGACAACAGCTATGACGAGATGCAAAATGCGCTCAAACAGGCTGACACCCTTGCTAACAAAGGAGAAAACGACCATCTTATCAGGGTGCTGACAGGAGAAAAGTCGCCTACGTTCAATGACAGCCTTCCTGCTATTACCATTCCCAGACTGAACGAATCTCAGCAGACAGCTGTAAACCGTATCCTTGCTGCGAATGATCTCGCTATTGTTCATGGTCCCCCGGGTACCGGAAAAACCACCACACTGGTACAGGCTATTAAAGCACTGATCAAACAGGACAACAAACAGATCCTTGTTGTGGCGCCCAGCAATACTGCTGTGGACCTGTTGAGTGAAAAGCTTTCTGAAGAAGGACTCAATGTGCTCAGGGTTGGTAATCCGGCCCGTGTTTCCGAGCGTTTATCTTCTCTGACACTGGACAGCCGCATGACGGAACATGCCAGTATGAAGGAGATCAAACGCCTGAAAAAACAGGCGAATGAGTTCAGGGACATGGCCCACAAATACAAACGGAACTTTGGTAAGGCAGAACGTGAACAACGCAAGGCGCTGTTTGACGAAGCACGTAATATCATGAAGTCTGTGGAGAACACCGAACAGTATATCATGGATGATCTGATGGCCAAAGCACAGGTTATTACAGCGACACTGGTCGGCGCTAATCATTACACCGTACGTAAACTGAAATACCATACGATTGTTATTGACGAAGCAGGACAGGCACTTGAACCGGCCTGCTGGATACCTATATTGAAAGCGGAGAAAGTGATACTGGCCGGTGACCATTGTCAGCTGTCACCGACTGTCAAATCAGACGAAGCAGCCAGAAACGGGTTAAGCACTACCCTGCTGGAGAAATGTATTGCGCATCATCCGCAATCAGTCGTATTGCTGGAAGAGCAATACCGCATGCATGAAATGATCATGGGCTATTCTTCAGCTGTTTTTTATGCAGATAAACTGAAAGCGCATGCTTCTGTGGCAGCCCATACGCTGTTCCCCGATGATATGCCATTGTCGTTTGTAGATACTGCCGGTTGTGGCTTTGATGAAAAGACAGAGGGTACCAGTACGACCAATCCGGAAGAAGCAGCTTTCCTGTTCAAACACCTGCGACAATTTGTTACAGGGCTACACACGCATTATCAACCACAGGAATTCCCCAGCATTGCTATTATATCCCCTTATAAACAACAGATCCATATCCTGAAAGAGCAATTGTTGTCGGTACCGGAGCTACAGGCTTACGGAGACAGGATCTCTGTGAATACGATTGACAGTTTTCAGGGACAGGAACGGGATATTGTCTATATCAGCATGACAAGAAGCAATAATGACAATAAGATCGGTTTCCTCTCGGACATCAGACGTATGAATGTGGCCATGACAAGGGCCAGAAAGAAGCTGGTGATCATAGGTGACAGCGCCACCTTGTCCCAATTGCCTTTCTACGCAGGGTTTATCGCCTATGCGGAGCAGCAAAACGCCTACCAGAGCGCATGGGAATTTATGGACAACTAATGGGGATATTTGATACCTTAGTGCCGGAAAATCCTAACAACTGAACAACTGAACCTATGAAAGCAACTATCCTATCGTGTCTGCTTGCCTTATTACAGGCAGTTGCATTCGCGCAATTCAAAACTGTAGCTGAAACTCCCTTATTTAAGGAACCTGAGTCCGGGTTTGCCAAACTCCTGCAACTAAAGAATGGTAACACAGTGGTCATCCATCTGACCAACAGGAATGGTATCAATCTGACTTTTTACGATCCCCAGCACAAACTTGCAGTCAACAAACATCATGACCCTGTATTTCAAAAACTGAGAGGTGCACGCGTAAACGCCATCTTCGAAGCAGATGGCTCTGTCGTTATTCTGATCAGTGAAGTAGAAGACAGAACCCCTATGCTGTACAGACTCGTATTCGATGGCCTCAGCGGTAATCTGCAGAGGGAAGAGAAGATTGCAGAAGCAGAAAGATATCAGTTTATGGATGTACGCTGGATACCGGAATTTGACCCGGTGAACTCCTTTGCGGTAAGTAAGGATCCTTCCAGTGACAACTACGCGATATTCATCCGCAGAAACAGGAATGAATATGCTGATAAAAACCAGATGGAAGTGATCACCTACAATGGCATGCATCAGGAAACCAGCAGAGCATTCTATCAACCGCCTTACAAATACACCTCTCTGAACTATCTGGATATGGCGGTATTGGGTGAAGACAGGGTATGTATACTGGGCTTTGCGTACAATCAGATCGCTGCCAGTGACAGGGAAGGACAACTGGTACTGCTCACCCTTGCGAAAGGAGGACGGAAAATGACAGCAGAACTGCTGGACTTACCAGATAACCGCATCGCTGACAGTGCAGTCGTTCGCTTCAATCCTGTCACCAAAAAACTGATGCTGCTGGGCACCTCGCATATTGAAGATGCCGACCCGCAGCCTTATAATGGATTCCTCGCAATTATAGACCCATTTAAGGCCAAAACAGAGCAATTCCTGAACATCTATCCATCTGAGGCTGATACGCAGAAAAAGAAGCTCTTTGGCGCTAAACAAAGCTATACCGGTACACCGCAGGATCTGGTGTTGCATGAAGATGGCAGTTATTCGATCATTTACGAGGAACTGAACCCGGAAAAACATACACCGCTCAATGGACAGGCTTATACTTACTATAATCTGGACAACATGGCGATCAGTAACTTTGATGCAGACAACAAACTGACATTCACCAGTTTCATTCCTAAAAAACAATACCTGAAAAATACCGCTTACTCCAGCTTCTATCTGGCGCATCGCAGAATATCTGCACAGCAATTCATCTATGGAGATCAGTATCGTTCCTTTTCCTATCTGAACATCAAAAACAGGACGTATATACTCATGAATGATGCGGAGCAGAATGCGGGTACGTCAACAGACGAAGTGGTACAACTGAAGGTGCCTTCCAACGGACAGGCTTACATTTACACCACCGGAATAAGCAGTCCTGAACGTGCACCGTTTTTCGGGAAACTGAAAAAAGGAGAAACACATGCTTTATCCGTATTCAATATTGCTGACTATAATGTTGAGCGCAATACATATGTGACATTGAAACTGGAAGTAACAGCAAAAGAAAAAGGTGCAAAACTCGTATGGCTCACACCGGAAGAATAAAAAAAGGCTAAAGTAGGAATACTCCAGCCATTGCTAAACCTACAACTGTTTACACTGTTCATGTAACATATCTTAACTGCCACAGTTGTCACGGCAGGGGGTGTCAGGATGATGTATACAAAGCTCAAAATATTTGTCCGCAATGAAAATGACCAAACCCGGTCATATCTATCCCCGGTTTGAGTGAGACCAGCTGTGAGGCTGTCTCTGCGGAGATGCGTTCAATTGAGAGCACAAAACTACACACTGTTAGGTCAACAGACTTATACATAACAAAGCATTTCTGATAAAAATCAAATAATTGTGTACCTCCGGGTATCGGAAATGGCAAAAGAATACAGTATCAAAATAAAAAGAGGCTGCTCAAAAATTGAGTAGCCTCTTTTTTGTGATTGTTATGGTATATCAGCTATAGCGGTCATTTCTCCATGGATAGGCGGTATCTGAATAGCCCCTTTCTTCCCAGAAACCCAGCTTATTTTCGGTCAGGAATTCTATCCTGCGGATCCATTTGGACCCTTTCCAGGCATATAACTGCGGGGTGATCATTCTTACGGGTCCGCCGTGCTCAATCGGCAAAGGAGCACCTTCTACGGTATGTACCAACAGTACATCCGGCTTCAGGGCTTCTTCGAGGGAAATATTGGTTGTATAATCATCGTAGCCGTAACAAAGAATATGTGTGGCATTTTCACTGGGCTGAGCCAATGCGGCCAGATCCAGAAAACGTACGCCTTTCCAGTTCATATCCAGTTTAGACCATGTGGTGACACAATGAAAGTCGGAAGTATCTTCAGTCTGCGGCAGGGCCATAAAATCGTCCCAGCTCAGTTCTACGGGGTGCTCTACTGCACCATCTATCACCAGTTTCCATTCATCCAATGGAATAGCAGGCTCTATTCCGAGGTCGAGTACGGGCCATTTACGGGTAAGCACCTGACCTACCGGTACCACAGGCATTCCATGACGATTAGGTCTGCCGCTGCCCATAGGTTTATCATCTGCCACAGACGGCGTCTGACTCATTTTTCCCTCAAAACGGGCTTTGAGTTTCATACGGGCTTCAACGACCCTTTTCAGCTTTTCTGATTCTTCCATGTATTGAAGGTAGGAATTATTAAAAAACCGGCAGATATGAATATCAAAGACGCGGCGGAAAGGCCTGATACCGGAAATTTTGAGGAAAAAATACCCGGCTGCCAGCGGAGGTTTTCAGGCCATCACCGGTCACCTGATATAATTATCGGTAGATAACCCTTTCAGTTACAATTCAATTGCAGTGAAAACAAGTAAACTTGTCTGACGGTGGAGCAGTTTTTGTGATAATCCTTACTGGCAGGCCCACGGGCTGTACTATCAGCGCATTGAATAATGGATGTCCGGCAGCTGGTAGATACCCATAAAAAACATAAATTTGATATTGTACTCAACCATTGCTGATGCTATTAACGTCCTCCTATGAACTAAAGACAGCATTTGCCTATGCCAGGAGTTTCAGCCTGGAGAGGAAGCTTTATTACATTGATAGCCAGATGATATTGCTGGGTATCCTGGACTCTTACGCGAGCGACGTAGCCATCGGGGCTTCCGACAGGGAAAAGATGCTCCAGTGGTTACATGCACTGGACTGGGAACAGCGGCCCGGCGCCCCTATTCCTACGGGTAATAAACCCAAGGTGCCTATCATGACAGAAGCGGAAAGGATGCTGGAAAATGCCACTTATTTTCAGAAAAAGCTGGGTGATGAACAACTCCATCCGCAGCATATTATCCTCTCGATACTCACCATAGAAAACCGTTGTCAGTACAAATTCAAGTCTCTGGGTATCATCTTTGAAACCTATCTGGAACAGATACTTGCAATAAGGAAAGCTAAAATAGATGTCCCTTTCCGCAGTCCCCGGATAAAGACTTCCTACATCAGCTTTTTCCATCCGTTTTTACAATTATTTTATGGGCCGCAACAAAAGAAAAACGCGGTAGAAAGATACTTCAGTGAAGCGCAGTCTTTGCTGCAATACAATGATATTCACAAGTGCCGGAGCTTATGCCATCTGGTGTTACAGATGCAGCCTGACCATGTAAATGCATTGTGGTTATCGGGAGTGACCTGGAGGGTGGAACGTAATTTTCAGAAGGCGTTGCCTTTCTATGATAAAGTACATCATAAACATCCGCAGCATACCGGTGTACTGGCCGAAGTAGCGCATTGTCACAGTGAGATGGGCAATCATGAATGGGCCTTGAAACTGTACTCACATGCATTATCCCTTAATCCGGGATCGTCTGAATTATTGAATAGTCTTGGGTTTGAATGTATTCATCTGGAATTGTATGTAGAGGCGATTTCTTATTTCGATCAGGCAATTGCGTATGATGAGGAATGTGCCTATGCGTATAACAACAAAGGCTATGTGCTGATGCATCTGGGATTCCCGGTAGCAGCCAAAGAACTGATACTTAAATCATTGCAGATCAATAAAGGAAATGCTTATGCTTACAGAAATCTGGCATTATTATCCTTGAAAGAACAGGATGTGGAGACGGCCAGAGAGATGCTCCAAAAGGCGCAACGCTTTCACTTCAAACGCAATTATGGGAACGAAGTGGAAGAGTTATTGCGCCGTCTGGATAATCAAAAAGCTACTTCGTGATCACTGTATAAAACTTCGCGATACGCTCGTTATACGCTACACTTCTCATCAGTACAAGTCTGTATAAAATGATACCTACGCTTGCACAGGTAATACCTGCCACTACATCCAGCACATAGTGGTGACTGGTGTAAACAGCTGCAAACCAGATACCGAGGGCGATAATACCGAAGATTGTGGTAAAGAAGATATTTGTTGTCTTCCTCGCATAGAAGAATACAATCAGCGGATAAGCGGAATGCAGCGATGGCATGGCCGCAAATACATTCGATCCTTTTGCATAAAGAGCTCCAAAGAGGTTTACGTGCAGTGCATCATCGAATCTTAACAGTCCGGCTGCATTACTGAGTGTATTGGCGATGAAATCGAAGCCGTGTACCTGTACATACCATGGTGGCGCCGCAGGGTATGTGTAATACACGATATATCCCAGCCAGTTTACCAATATGAATGTCAGGGCAAAATGTATAAACTGCAGTCTGTCTTTATAGAACAGGTAGGCAGCGAATGCCAGTGGTACCGGCACCCAGCAAAGGTAAAAAGAACCCGTCAGCACATCCAGCCATACACGGGTATTGTGTAACCAGTATTCATTCGGCGTTACTCTCACGCCATCCATCATAATACCAAACCAGGCCTTTTCCGTCTCATAAATGTCCTGTATATGCACGGGTCCCGTTAAATAGTTCGGGAACGCCTTCATATAATCAAACACGATCCAGTAGAAAATGAAGATCGAGAATCCTAATATAAACCGGCGGGTGGGCCGGGAAGCATAATAACAGCCATTGAAAATAGCCATCAGCCATAGCTGATCAGTCTTAAAGCCAACCAGCCAGGCGGAGAGCAGTAAATAGGCGATGCTGACCGCAGTGGTGATCAGCATATATCGCCTATCGAAAAATGCAGTTGTAGGCCCGGCAGGAACAGGTGCGTCCATCTTATCTCACTTACTTTTGAAAATCTGACCTGAAGATCTTGTCCCAGAAGGATGAGCTTACGCCATATCCTCTGGTAGCATCGGCATAATGATGCATCATGTGGTGTTTCTTTAACTTCTTCCAGAACCTGGCTTTGAAATTGAAATGATGCAGGGCATAGTGGGAGATATCGTAGAAAAGATATCCGGCTATAAAGCCTGCAAAGAAACCATAGAAATATACTTCAGGTATAAAACTCTTATACAGAAAAAAGAAGCCTGTCGCCAGTGGAATGCTCACAGAAGGAGGCAGTACCAGACGCAGGGCATCGTTTGGATAATCATGGTGTACACCATGAAAAATAAAGTGTAATCTTCTACCCCATTTAGAGGATGGCTCGAAATGGAATACGAAGCGGTGCATCACATACTCTACAAATGACCATACGAAGAGACCTGCTGCTACGCAAAGCGCCCAGATGATCACACCAGATTGTTGTACAGCGAGGGCTGTCCAGCAGCACCACGCGATAACAGGAATGTATAAAAACAGCGGAACGCTGAAATGAACTTTTGATAGTTTCTCAAACAGGCTACTCTTGAACATTTGAGTAGACTCATGAGAGTTGGAAACGTAATGTCTATTACTCATCGTTGCGAATTTAACAATCACTAGGGCTTGAACTGCTCTTTGATTTCTTTGCCGGTGGCAGGATCGATTCCTTTCATTTCAATGTAAACAACATTCGGCACCCAGAAGGTACCTCCTTCAATCTGAAGATATATTCTGTTTAGCTGGGCCATTACATTACCAATCTGTGTGTAGATATGGTATTGACCTTCAGCAGATTTCATCAGATATAGCTTCTTCTTGTCATAGGCTACGGAACGCAATTCATACTTGTCTTTAGATACTTGTTTTATCTTCAGACCGTATGCAAATTTACGTTGTATATAGTTTAATCCCTTTTTTTCATTGTGCTCGGTGTATCTGATCCAGTAGATATTTACGGGCTCATCTTCATCGAGTGTACCATCTTTCTGGATATTCAGATCATACACAATGGTATTGGCGTTAGGCGTACGCTGCATGTAAAACAGCATAGTTGGAATACCTGTCGGTACAGGAAAGTTAGGTTCTTTACTCTGACCCTGTCCGGCTGGCTTTGCCATTGCCATAACAGGCAGTACCATGATCAGCAGTGCGATCACCGGTGTGGTGGTGGCGCTTCTGATAACACGGGTCACCTGATCCTGCTTATCAATCGCTTTCTTCGCATCGAGGATACGACCTACTGCTGTAATATTGGTCATGATCGCCATAATGAACAGAGGGAAAGTGAAGATCGAAATCGTCTCGAATACATGGAAAGGAATGCCCGGAATGAACAATTTATAGTCGCCTCCGATAAAATGAGAGGTGATACCACAGGCGATCGCTGAAACAGATATAATTACGATCCTTTCAGGACGCTGCATTAATCCACCTTTACATTCAATACCAAGTCCTTCTGCACGTGCCCTTGTGTAGCTCACCATCATGGAGCCTATCAGTGCGATGAAGGCGAATATGGAGCTCAGGAAATAGTGGTGACCGATCAGGTAATAACAGATACCGAGGAACAGGACCATTTCACTGTAACGGTCCAGTACGGAGTCGAATAAAGCGCCGAAACGCGAACCCATATTTCCCAGACGGGCTACCTGCCCATCCAGCATATCAAATAATCCCGCAAAAAGGATCAGACCGCCGGCCCATCCTACATATGACAGGTCGCCTCTGTTGCCTTCCTCTACTCCCGTCACAAAAATCACAACAACTCCTATATTCAGCAGGAAACCGATGAGGGTGACAGCATTTGGCGTCAGCCCCATTTTAATCAGCCCTTTTACAAAAGGGTTGATCACTACGTAAATTGCTTGCTGCAGTTTATCTCTGAATCGTTTTTTCATGGCTTACGATTGAAAACGTCAATTAAAAATCAAATCTGACCCTGCCTCTGATACCCCAGTTGGAAATGAGAGGGTTGTCCAGATAAGTAAACCTTTTTACCAGGTCAAGCCTGAGTAATTTGAATATATTAGAAATACCAACACTACCTTCTACATATGGGTCCTGACCTAACGTATAGGTGATCGGTGTTCCATCTGCATAATTGGAGAACTGGATCTTTGAAGGGTCCTGACGTGGGTCATTTTGTCTGCTCAATCCACCATACAGTACTTTTATGGTTGCTACTTCACGCCACTTCAGTTTCTTCAGCAAAGGTATCTTATTGAAAATAAATCCGTTAAAGTTATGGTCAATATTTACCCCTGCATAGCGGTCACTCACAAACTCCAGGAAGTTCATCAGGTTATACGATTGTAACTGATAAGCATATGACTGGTTCGCTCTGTGAATGGTCAGCAAAGGATAAGGTACTTTACCGAAGATCATGCCACCTTCTGCAACCACCTCACTGTAACCCAGCTGTCCCAGGAATACCATCTTGTAAATATTCAGGGAAAGGTTCTGGTAATTGTACCCGCTGTTAAACAGGCCTTTAACTCCCGCGATCGCTCTGAATGTAAAAATAGGATATTTGTTGGGGATGGGTATTCTGAAGTTCTTACCCTGATAGAACTCCTCGTGCGGCGCCCAGCGCAGTTCGAGTGACAATTCTGCAGTAGTGATCTTTTTCACACTGTCAGATTGGGTAAGACCTTTATAATAAGACAGGGTACCTGCCGGTGTTTGTCCCCAGTGTTTGAATCCGAGCTGGAAGGAAGAGTGGTTATCGAATTCATGGAGGTAGTACAAGCGGTAAATGTCGTTGTACAACCATTTATCGTTATTACCACGTTTGAAGGACAACAGGAAGTTATCTTCCTGTACGAACTGCAATTCCTGACCCGGAATCTTGGTATCATGCTGGTAACTTGCCTTAACGGCGCGTACCGGCCAGTCATAAATGGACTTATGGTTGAAGGCGTAAGAGCCTCCGAAGTAATATTTCCATTTTTCATCTTTGAAACCGTAGGCAGTATACCCTTCCAGATAGAGGCTTTTATTGAATTTAGGGGTTGTTCTGCCACCCAATCTCAGACGGAAACCTTCTACCGGGTTGAAGTTATAGAAGGTATTTACCGGACCAATTTCCACTTTCGGTCCTGCGCTCTTCCATCCTGCCAGCACAAAAGTCGCGATATCCATGGTCCGTTTGAAGGACTTCATGTTTTGCAGACTATCAATATTCTGATACACCTTAGATTCTGCCGTAGTCAGGGAATCGTGCCTGTTGGCGATCCAGAAGCTATCCGGTTTCTCTTCCTGATCTTCATTCTGCACAACTGCGGTTCCTGCATAGAAACCATCCGGCATTGGCTTATTGATCACCATATTTTTGATGGAAACGGTACGTTCACCAAACAGACCGCTGCTTCCCTTAAACAGACCGAAATCGGCCATCAGGGTATTTTTATTCATGAAATAACGCCCGTCCGGAGTCTTTTCGAAGTCCATATACAGGTGAAAATCACGGATAAAGTTCAGGTTGATCTCTTTGTTGGCCGTCATATCTGCCTTCTGGATGGCATAATTGCCATCGAGGGTGATATAGAGTTTACCTTCCAGTAACCTGTCTGTCTTGTTACGCGGATAGAATTCCAGTACTATCAGTTTGGAGCTGTCAGCCGTTACGATAGTATCAGCGATATAATATCTGTAAAAGGTGGGACCTGCGTTGGCAATCGGGCTGAGGAACTGGTTGGTGAACAGCATCATGTTGTTATCATAGATATCCACATCCTGATAGATGTGGTTCAGATAAGCACTCAGACCACGGTTATCAATATAATTCTCAAAGCTGACTTTCTTATCAGCAGTGATGATTGTTTTCTTTTTCTCGGGATCTTTCCGGAAATATACATCTGCGAGTTTTTCTTCCAGGTACATAGGCAGCAGCGAGCGGCCGGCCATTTTAGTAGTATCCTGATTTTCGAACACAAATTTATACTTACGGGTAAAGCGGCTGTTCTGTATCTTTTCGGAAAGATTACTCAATGCGAATTCCAGTTTTTCGTACTGGTTATAATTCGCATAGTCGTAGTGTTCCATTCTGTTCTTTGATTTATTATCAATGACCAGTCGGATCAGCTCTACAGCCGGGTTATCCTTGTTCCTGTATCTTTCTTTTTTACGCTTCACGACAAACTCATTGAGCTGTTTCGCTCCGTTGTCGAGTACCATGTTCCGTACCTGCTCCTGTCCTTTTTGTACGCGTATTGTAATGGCTTTATACCCCATGAGGGAAAAGCGCACACTATCTTTTGGGCTATCAAACTGTAATTCGTACCGGCCTGCGGCATCTGTTGCGATACCGAAGGATGTACCAGGCACAAAAACGCTTACAAATGGCAAAGGGGAGCCTGATTTATCGGTAACAAGCCCCTTAACTGTCGTTGTTTGTGCAAATACTGAACTAAAGCCGAGCGTAAGCAATAACAAAAGACCTATACTAATATTTTTACTACCATTCATCTATCTAACATCATTTAAAAACGAATCGCTTCTGCATTATATAACTGTAAGTAAAACCAACCAGCAACGAAACTGACAACTTTACGATGGACAATCTAAGCGCTGTTTCTTTGCTCGAAACATCGTGCCATCCTGTAAAATGCAGTACCAACCACACTCCTGCTGTATTTAACAGCATGTTCCCCACCCAGGTGATACCATAGCGCAATGCCTGCCCTCCTATTGCTCCTTTTTCCCTGTTAAAGACCCATTGCCTGTTGATCATAAAGTTGGCTATACCGCCAGCAAGGGCGCCGATCACATTAACACCGGCTGACCATTCTCCGGCCAGCGCAGAAAGCAGGACTACTACAGTAAAGTCCACGCCTGTTGCTATTAATGATGAGGCCTGCGCCTTTAAAAATTTAATCATCCTCCAAAAAGGTTACTGTGCCAAGCAATCTGCAGTAACAAGTTTGAATATATCCCGGCTACCACATCGTCCATCATTACACCCAGACCACCGTTCAGCTTTTCCATCCGACGGATGCCCAATGGCTTAACGATATCAAAGAATCTGAATAATACCAGTCCTGCCAGTACATACCAGTAATTTACCGGTAAAAACAGCAGACTGACACACATACCTGCCACTTCATCAATCACCACTTTCTTATCATCCTTGCCCCAGTACGGTTCTACTTTATCACCGGACCATATACCGAGCAGGGTAATTGCTACGGTGAATACTAATGGCCAAAGGCCTGCAATTGCACTACCAGCCAGTGCAAGGTACCAGCAAAGCGCTGCCACAGCCGCTGCGACTGTACCCCCGCCTTTGCCAATGTAGCCTATACCCAGGCTGGTAGCAATTATTTTGTGAATTCGGATCATTCTTCGTTTAAAATACCTTCATAATAATCCAGACCCAGGTGCGTGATCAGATCTTCACCCATCAGGTAACGCAGTGTATTCTGCAGTTTGATGAGCTGTTTGAAGATGTCATGCTCAGGACGCAGACCCGGAGCTGTTTGCGGAGACTTCAGATAGAATGACAGCCATTCCTGGATACCGCTCATACCTGCGCGTTTTGCGAAGTCGATGAACAGTGCGAGGTCCAGTACGATTGGCGCAGCAAGGATGGAGTCACGGCAGAGGAAGTTGATCTTGATCTGCATTTTGTAGCCCATCCAGCCGATGATGTCAATGTTATCCCAGCTCTCTTTGTTATCCTTGCGTGGAGGATAATAGTTGATCCTGATCTTATGGTACATGTCACCATACAGTTCAGGATTTTCTTCCGGCAGGAGGATGTCTTCCAGTACGCCCAGTTTAGAAACTTCTTTGGTTTTGAAGTTATCCGGATCGTCCAGTACCCATCCGTCACGGTTACCCAGGATGTTGGTGGAGAACCAGCCTTCCATACCGAGTGCACGTGCAGTCAGACCTGGAGCCAGGATGGTCTTCATCAGGGTCTGTCCGGTTTTGAAATCTTTACCTGCGATCGGCGTTTTTGTCTTTTTAGACAATTCGATCAGGGCAGGAATGTCGCAGGTCAGGTTTGGAGCACCGTTTGCGAAAGGAACGCCCAGTGTTAATGCTGCATAAGCATAGATCATGCTCGGAGCAATACGCAGGTCGTTATCTTTCAGACCTTGTTCGAAAGCAGCGAGGGACATATGTACATCCGCTGCTTCGTGATAAATTTCGGTAGAACCGCACCATACCATTACAACACGGTCGCAGCCTTTTTCTTTCTGAAAATTCTTAATATCTTCTATTACGGCCTGTGCCAGCTCGTAACGGGTTTTGTTATCTTTAACGTGTGTGCCGTCAAGATTTTTAACAAAGTTTTTATCGAAAGCGGCCTTCATTGGAACAATGGCTTCCAGTTCAGGTTTGATCGCTTCCAGCTGGAATCTGTCCAGCACTTCAGCTTTTACAGCTGCTGCGTATACGTTGTCTTCGTATACATCCCAACCACCAAATACCAGATCATTCAGACTTGCTAAAGACACAAAGTCTTTGATCAGCGGATTCCTGTTTTCAGTTCTTTTACCCAGTCGTATGTGTCCCATCTGTGCGACGGAACCGATGGGCTGTGCTAATCCCTTCTTAACTGCCTCTACCCCGGCGATGAATGTTGTGGCCACCGCGCCAAGGCCTGGCATCAAAACACCCAGCTTACCTTTTGCTTCTTTAATTTGATGTTTCATTTTTAAACTTTATTTTCTGTTTTAATCTAAAACCACTTATTGGCCGAGTACCAGTCCAGGGTTTCCTGCATACCTTTTTCAAGATTATAGCGCGGTTGGTATCCCAGGTCCCGGCGTATGCTATCTATATTACAATTCCAGTTTGCGGCCGTCAGTTCGTTAAGTTTATCCTTGTTCAGCAAAGGGGCGCCACGACTCACCTTTTCTGAAATAGCGGCAACAATCTTAATGACAGGCAAAGGCAAATGAATGCGAAGTGTGCGCAGCTTCAGGTGTTGTTTGATAATCGCTGCCAGTGCGTAACGGTCGTAACTGTTACCATCTGAGATGTTATAAGCGACTCCTGATACAGGCGCCTTTAGCGCCAGTATAGCTGCATCTGCGAGGTCTTTTACATACACAAAACTCAGCCACTGGGCACCTCTGCCCATATAAGGTTCCAAACCCCGTCTGAATGTTTTGAACAATACGAAAAGGTCTCTCTCGCGCGGCCCATATACAGCGGTGGGCCTTAATATAACCCAGGGAACATCCGAAATAGCCCCGAGGAATTCTTCTGCCAGTAATTTACTTTTTCCGTAACTGGTGACCGGGCTGGGTGTTGTTACATCCGGTACGGGCCAGCTGGCATCATATGCGATGGGGCCTACGGCCGCCAGACTGCTGATAAATAAAAATTTCTTTAGCGGTATGCCTGACTCGCTGACTGCCTGCGCCAGGTTTTGGGTATACCCTGCATTAACTTTGTTATATTCGTCTAAAGACCTTGCTTTTGTTATACCTGCACCATGAATGATATAATCAAACCGGTGTTCTTTTATCATTGTTGTCAGCGCCTCTTTACGGCTGAAATCAGGATAAACATAATTTACCTGTAAATGGTTCAGGTGGGAGACATTGCTCGATGCGCGAACAGCAGCGTAAACTTCCATTCCTGCATCGAGGGCTGCCTCCACCAGATGATATCCTACAAAACCGCTGGCACCTGTTATCAGTACGCGAGGTTTCATATCTCTTTTTCGTAAATCCTATATTTTCTGTAAGGGTCAGCATTGATACTCAACATCGCCGCATTCATCATCTCATTGTTTTCCAGTATCCATGAACCCTCACCATATGCTACGTTCTTCTCTCTTCCCGTTTTCATCAATTCACCATACAAACAGCCGTCAATACCCAGTTTACGGTAAGGTTCCAGTACGCCGAGTGTCAACACCCTTACAGCATTGATCTTCTTTTTACCCAGCAGTAACTTAAATATACCGGTCGGTAATAAACGACCTCTCTTTATCTTGATCAGGATCTGGTTCAGGTCAGGAATTGCCAGAGCAAAACCAATTGCCTTTCCATTCTCCTCAGCGATGATACAGAAATCCGGATCCAGTATCATTTTCAGGTCCTTCGCCAGGTACTCAAATTCCTTGTCGGTCATTGGTACAAAACCAAGGTTTTTATCCCATGCGCTGTTATAAATAGCCATGATCTGTTTCACCTCCGAGTCAAAGTTTTTCACATTGACTTTACGGAAAGTGATATTACGTCTGGCCAGTCTTTCCTGCAGTACCTCCATGATCCTGTAAGGACGATCATTCATGTACTGCGGAATGATCTTATAAGCAATCAGGGTTGCATTTTCAGTTAACCCCGCCTGCTCAATCAGTTTACTATAGTATGGAGGATTATAGGGCATCATGACTACCGGCGGACCGTCAAATCCCTGTATCAACAGACCACAGGTCTCGTTGGTAGAGAAGTTAACAGGACCAATCATGGTGCTCAGCTTACGTTCCTTCAGCCACGCAGTAGCTGTCTGAAACAAAGCCTGGCTTACTTCAATGTCATTGATAGATTCAAAGAAGCCGAAGAAGCCGTCGTTCTTTTTATTAAAAGCGTTGTGGTTCTTATTGTCTATGGCTGCAATCCTCCCTACGATCTTATTCCCCTTGAAGGCAAGAAATGTCTGTAAGCTGGAATGTTCATGAAAGGGATGTTTACCCGGACTCAGGAGATCACGCTGAGCGATAAAAAGCTCAGGAACGTAATTCTTGTCGTCCTTGTACAGATCGTGCGGAAAATCAATAAATTGAGCCAGTTGCTTTTTCGTAGTAACAGGTATTACCGTTACTGACGAAACGCCACCTGACACCGGAGCATGTACCGTCTGTTGAGAGGTTTGCAAAGTTTCCATTTATATTTTTTGCTTTAAGGGTATACCCGCAAGTGTAAATGTCTCCGTTAATTTATCGATAGCTGTTTCAATCTGTGCATACGTATGCGTTGACATCAGAGAGAATCTGATCAGCGTAGCATCTGGCTGTACAGCCGGAGGTACTACCGGATTCACAAATACACCCTGATCCTGCAGCATACGGGTAATGCGGAATACCTGCTCCTCATTTCTGATGTAAATCGGAATAACAGGCGTTTCTGACACGTGACCGGTATCAAAACCAGCCTCTTTCAGCAGGTTACGCGCATAGTTGGTGTTGTCCCACAGGCGCTGAATGTGCTCAGGTTCTGACTGAATGATATCCAGTGTAGCCAGTACGCTCGCAGCTGCTGCAGGCGTCATACTTGCACTGAAGATCAGGGAACGGGCAGCATGCTTCAGGTATTCAATCACTTCGCCGTCGCCCGCGATGAATCCACCCAGAGACGCAAAAGACTTACTGAAAGTACCCATGATCACGTCAACTTTGTCTGTCAGGTTGAAGTGAGCAGCCGTACCGGCGCCATTCAGACCTACCACACCCAGTCCGTGTGCATCGTCCACCATGATATTCGCACCATAGGTATCAGCCAGGGCTACGATTTCAGGCAGTTTGGCAATGTCGCCTTCCATACTGAAGACACCATCCACCACGATCAGACGTACTGATGACTGCGGCAATGCAGACAGCTTGGCTTCCAGATCCTCCATATTATTATGGCGGTACTTGATCACCTTGGAAAAGGACAAACGGCTGCCATCGATAATGGAAGCGTGATCCAGTTCGTCAAGAATGATGTAATCATTACGGCCGGTAAGGCTCGATAATGCGCCCTGGTTTGCCAGAAACCCGGTACTGAATACGAGAGCGGCTTCTTTGCCTACGTATTCCGCCAGGCGCCGTTCTAATTCCAGATGGAGGTCAAGAGTACCGTTAAGGAATCTGGACCCTGCACATCCCGTACCATATTTGTCTATGGCACGTTTGGCCGCCTCTTTTACCTTGGGATGATTAGTCAGTCCCAGGTAGGAATTTGATCCGAACATTAACACCTTCTTACCGTCGATATCCACCTCAGTATCCTGAGAAGAAGAGATCGGTCTAAAATAAGGGTAGATCCCTTTTTCCTTAGTGGTGTGAACTCTGGCCAATGAGGCTTCCTTTGCACGTAACAATTTGCTCATCTGATATTTCTCTTAAGCTGTTGTATAATCTTATACTTACACTTGTTTATTTACGCGAAAGTATAAGATTATTGTTCTGAAAACGTTTTCAGATCCAAATTTATATATTGAACACTAAAAATTTGCAGTGAATTGACGACGGTAAGTTGATAAGTCCCCCGCAAACAAGCTAGTGTCTAATAATACTTCAACCAACTACGAATTCCATCATACGAAGGTTTCGTAATTTTTAACAGTATGCGAGTTGCGGTTTAAACTAATGATAGCTTTTGCAGCTATGGGTTCGAACGAAACAATAGGTGATAGCGGCGGTCTAACAGCGTATATAGTTGTGGTTTAAGGCAGATTCATAAGCCGATTTTATACTTATTAAACCGGAATGACGGCACCAAATTAGGAAAAATTTTCAAATAAGAGTCAAAAATAGTAGGGAATAACACCAAAATATTACATATATACAACAAATACCTAATTTCAGCATCTTTATTATAGCCGGCTCAACTTTAACAATAATCAGCTGTAAATCAATATTAACAACTTGTACAGAAAGCATAATTTGTTTTCCTTATACCTTGGTATACAATGTAATTAAACCCTTTGCATTTCCCGCAGTCTACTATACATGTACTCAAAGGAACTACTGAAAGGAACTATTGAGATCATCATCCTGAAATTGCTGGTCGAAAAAGGGAGTATGTACTGGAGGCCATAGGGGTTCTCAGCACCGAAATTATCCACATTGGAAGACGGCAAAGAAAATATTATCACGTCTCTGAGGCCGGAAAGGACATTTCGGCATTAAAAATGCAGGAACTAAGTTCATTTCTGCATTCCCTAAACCAGATCTTAGACTTTAAACTGTCCACCTAATGACACCAGGCATCACCGAACAACAACTTGACCGTATTATAGACTATCTGAAGGCACACAAAATAACTGACCCTGAACTGCAACAGGAAATAGCCGACCATCTCGCTATTTCAATTGAAATGCGCATGACGCAAGGCGCAGACTTCGAAACCGCCTTACAGACCGTTTGTAAAGAATGGGAACAAAAAGACCTGCTGGAAATAGGTCGTAACAAGGAAAGCTACTATAGCTACCCCTCCTTTCTCAACGCCGCCTTCCTCAATAAATTCCTGTTCTTCGCCGTAGCCGTTCTCCTGACCGGCATCTATATGCGCATGGAACATCTGCCCCTCAGAAGGGTGGTGATCCTCTCCGGCGGAGCATTGATCGGATATATCTACCTTCCTCTGCTCCTCCTGCACAGTCTTGACGGTTTTGCCAACAAAACCCGTCAGGTGAGCGGCTTTGTCGTTCAGTTTGCCCTCCTGCACGCCGGTATCGCCTACCTGCTGCACTGGCGGATGAACGCCTTCCTCGCCGTATTCGCCTTCCTGATCTCCTTTACATGGCTGATCATCTATATCATTATTCCGTCTATCAAGTCAAAACAGTATATATGAATATCCGCCATTACTTCACCGCCCTCGCTGTCTGCCTTACTGCTGCTTTCACCGCACATGCACAGGAACAACAAACACAGGACTCTACCGGTCTGCCGGGAGACAATTTCAGTCTGCAGGGCGCACTGGACCTCTTTAAACAGTCCCCAAGCCCCGAAGCATTCGAAAAAAGCCTGAATTCGTCTGATAATAAAGTAAATAACCTCGATCTCAACGACGATGGTAATACCGACTACATCCGCGTAGTCAATAAAAAAGAGAATGATGTACAGGTATTTATCCTTCAGGCATTAGTATCTTCTACTGAAAGTCAGGATGTTGCAGTTATCGAACTGGAGAAAACCGGTGAAAATAATGCCATCATCCAGATCATCGGCGACCCCGATATCTATGGTGAGTCCGTAATTACCGAACCAACTGAAGAAACTGATAACGCTTTTAATTACTCTCCTGCCACTCATGGCCCCTCCGCTTACGCCCCGGAAGGCATCGTAGTAAATGTATGGTTATGGCCCTGTGTACGTTATGTATATGCACCGGCTTATACCGTGTGGGTATCTCCATGGACATGGGTAAGCCGTCCGGTATGGTACCACCCATGGCGTCCATTGCCATGGCGCGTATACCATCCCTACAGGTATGCCTACGCCCCGCATTACGTAGTGGTGCCAGTTCGCAGAATACCACCGGCAAGGGTGATCTACCGTCCCGTAAGAACGACATCCGTAACGGTGATCAACAGGAACAGGGTCGTAGTGAATAACTATCGTACCACCAGAAGAGTCGAAAGGGTCACCCCATCCAGAAATGGCAATTATAATGGTAACGGTGGCAGAAATAATTATAACAATGGCGGCAGACAATACACGCCTTCCCGTCCGGGTACCGCTGACAGAGGCAACAATTCCTACACGCCCTCCAGAGCAGACAGAGGTACCCGTGTAAGTGGCGGCCGCACAAATAATGGTGGTCGTAGCAGTGGTGGCCGTACAGGCGGAAACAGCCGGGGTAACGGTGGCCAGAATGGTGGTGGCCGCAGGGCGACCAGAGGGAACTAAGCGCCTGATAACTTTACAATAAAAACTGCTGATAATAGTAGCGGTCTTATAACATGTTGTATCACAGCAAGATGTTGTAAGACCGCTACTTTTTTTAAGCCTGTAAAGCGTTCCGGCGTCTCCGGCACACATATTGCATTAAAGAATTTGTATATTCATTCTTAGATCGCTATACCAACAACATTACTGCCATGAAGATCAGCCATTCCCTACCTGTACTGCTGCTATGCCTTTCGGCATTTACCACTCACGCACAGGATCCATATTCCAGACAACAATTACAGGAACAGACTGACGAATGGGATGAGGCCAGCTGGTCCCCTCCTGATCAGGACTCCACCGGTTTACCGGGAGATAATTTTAGTCTGCAGGGCGCACTTACGCTTTTCAAACAGGCCGGTACGCCGGAAGAATTCGAACGACTGCTGAATACAGAATCCAATAAAGTCAATAATCTGGATCTCAACGGTGATGGCCGGATCGATTACCTCCGTGTTATCAATAAAAGAAAAGATCAGGTACAACTGTTTATCATACAGGCTCTGGTTTCTAATCAGGAAAGTCAGGACGTTGCCGTCATAGAACTGGAAAAGACCGGTGAAAATACCGCCGTTATCCAGATCGCCGGTGATGAAGATATCTATGGTGAGACTACCCTCGCTGAACCAACCGAGGTAAGCGACAATGTCTATCCGGAAGATCCAAACAGGAACTCATGGTATAATGAAGGCGGATCCCGTACGCATGGTCCGGCAGCCGATATGGATATCCCATCTTTCGCACCCGCACATGTCATCGTAAATGTATGGTTCTGGCCTTGTGTACGTCGGGTATATGCGCCCGCTTATGTCGTATGGACTTCTCCATGGTCATGGGTCAACCCACCTGTATGGTGGAGAGCATGGCGCCCGATGCCGGTATACGCATACCGCCCTGTGTGTCATCACTTCAGATATGGTTATGCTTATGCTCCGGTGCGCAGAATACCACCTGCGCGTGTCATGTACTACCCCGTAAGAACTTACTCCGGCATGGTGTACAACCGTAACCGCGTAGTGGTCAACGATTACCGCTCTTACAGGGCCGATCGTGGATATAATCCGGGCAGAAATAACGGTGGTCGTTACGAAGGTGGCAGAAATAACTATAACGGGTATAATAATGGCCGTCCTTCCGGTAACCGCCCCGGCTCTTATGGCAATAACAATAACGGCAATGGCTGGTCAGGTGGTCGCAATAACAATTATTCTCAACCGGGTACAAGGGGTTATTATTCTGGTGGAAATGACAATGGTTCCCGTGCCAGCCGGGGTTACCGTGGCAATGGCAGCTATCAGACGGCTCCGCGCGGCAATAACAATTACAATAACGCGCCCGGCGGAAGAACCGGCAACAGCAGCAATGATGGACGTGGTGGCGGAAGAGGTGGCAGAACAAGAAATACATAAAATACTCATTATCAAAAGAAAAGGGGCCATATATAGTGGCCCCTTTTCTTTTGATAATATCTTCGTCTCATTCCCTTATTATACCCTCATTACACCAATATCTCCTCGATCCTGAACGAACAAAGAACGGCATAATAACGGTATTACGCCTTCTTAGCCTTACCCAGTCCTACTTTGAAATTATCTGGTGTACCTGTCACCTTGATATTCATAAAACGGACTTTTTTATCCTTGTCACGATACTCGATGGCATCTACCTGATCCGGATCTACTTCTTCTTTCTTTCTGCCGAATAAAGACTGGAAACCAACCGTGGTCACCATCTTCAGCGGGATACGCATATAATACTCCATATTCATATCCAGCGACTGTTTACCCGAAATCTCCATGAAACCCAGTGAAGAGTTGATATTCATATTCGGGATATTCAGTACACCGTTTTTCAGGCTCAGTTTATTCTTTAAGGTGTCAAAGCGGACCATATTCAGGTTCTTGTCTTTGAAATAACCTGCCATTGCCTGCATGGGCGCAAAATTCACCAGACTACCATTATAGATACCGAGATCCAGTTCCGCCTCACAGTTGTCGATAATAGGCGTCAGATCAGGGTGCATCTGTATACGACTTCTGATCTGTCCATTGAGACGGCCTTTTATATTCTTATTGATCACATAGTCTTGTCCGAAGTGGTCTAATTTCAGCATCAGCTTTTCCAGATCCACGTCAAATGCACGGATCCTGCTGCGGAAGAAAATCTTCTTTGGGTCAGTCCCGTTGAAATGTCCTCTCATGCCGATCTGTCCATCTGCAATACCCATCCCCAGCGTATCCAGATAAAGATGCTGATTGGCTTGCATGCGTACATTGGAAACGATATTCCGGAGCCATAGACGATGGTATTTTAACCTGCCGATATTGACAGTAGCCCTGAAGTCAATGAATGGAATACTGAAGATATTGAAGCCGCTGGCATGTGAAGTATCTTTTACCACTGCACGCTTTGCCGCAGGCGCAGCTACAACGGTTTCTTCATCTTCATTGGCCGTCAGTTTATAGTTGGTCAATTGATCCAGATCAAGGTTGCGGGAGGTAAATTGCAGGAAGTTTTCCTTCTTACGTTTCACCGTATCCTTACCCATGTATAAACGCATACTGATGTCAAAGTCTGTTTTACCGATACGACCAGTCAATGTGTCCAATCTCAGGAAACTGTCTGCGCCTACCTTTACAGTACCTTTTACGCTATCTACCTTGATCTTATGTTCCAGCAATTCACCGGATACATTGGCCAGTTTTATTTTGGCGAATTTGAACACGGAATCATAGCGCAGGTCGGCTTTTGCACGTAACCAAAGACCGGAAGCAACTTCCTGATGGTAATCTCTGGACACATATTTCCTGCTGATCGGTCCGAGTACATCTCTCATTGCCAGCCGCTGTGATTTCAGATCAAATGCCACCTGTGTTTTTCCTCTCATGATCTTATCAAACCACAGCTGATAATTGATCACACGGCCACTAAAGCGGATATCACTACTGTCGATCATACCACCGAAATTGCGCAGCAATAAAGCGGTATCATTAATATTCAATTCTGCACCGAAATCATGGAAAGCATGCGGATATTCCTTGAAACTGGCAAACAGTTTCTCCATTTTGAACTTGCCCTTCGGCAATGGAGCCGGATGTTGCAGTTCTTTTACGGAAGTTTCCAGCGCCAGACCAATATTGAAGTTATAGATCTCTTCTTTTGCTTTTCTGGCCATTGCAGTATCATATGACAGCAATTCCTTTAAGATCATCCTTTTACTGTGGGCAGTGAAAGTAACCTGTACCGGTTTTTCCTGTTGATGGAAAAGGGCCGGCAGATCGCTCAGTGAGCCATTCATCGCAAAGTCAGAATTACCAAAGAAGAAGGACAATGTATCCAGTTTCACAAAACCGTTCTTCATGTCTGCATGAAGGTTCAGTTTATGGATGATATGCGGATAGTTTGGAATACGGAAGGTCAGATCACTTACTCTCAGTTCACTTTGGATACCTTCTTTCAGTTTACCCATAGAAGCTTCCGGCAGTGTCATATCTACCAGCTCATTGAAGTCCATTTTCATGCTGATATGACCCGTGATACGTTGCAGGTCAGCTATGCCGAGGAAGGCGCCGATGAATTCCAGTTCCAGCTCCGAATTGATCTGCATGATCATTTTAGGATCTGTGAAGTCTTTCATGACGAAGTTCCCTTTGAAAATACCTTTCTCCGGGATAGCGCTCATATTCATCAGGTGCAGTTCTGATGTTCTCAGGGAATGTTCGGCACCATTGGTATAATATCCTTTAAAACCGAGTGAGTCGATCCTTTTTTAGCGTCGGGATTCATCAGCCAGCCGTTTTCGCAGCCAAAATTCACCTGAATCAGTGGCATTTGTTCGCCGGCAAGCTTTCCTTTGATCAGACCGTCAAAATACAGTCTGCCGTCATACTTAAACTGTTTCAGCTGGTCTGCGACGGATGCAGGCGCAAAAGAAACGAGTTGTCCGATATCTGGTTTGTCACCTTTGATCTTAAAATCAACATTATTACCATTTTTCAGATCCGCTGTACCGGAAACGCTGAAGCTAAAGTCTTCCAGTTTCAGGTTTCCTTTTGTGAGGGTGACAAATTCCTTTGTCTGATCGTAGGTAACAGTAAAGTCTGCGTTCAGGTGTTTATTACGGAAGAGGGAAGAATCTTTTGGTGTGATATAATCGGCGACCATACCACCGGTAAAATCGGCATAAATCTTATTATCCGCCGCCTTGAAAGCGGTTTTTATCTTATCAATACGGGCCTTGATATGCTGACCACTCGCTTTATCGGTGAAGGAAATATCCAGGTCTCTCAGTACTATCTTTTTGATATCAAGATCCAGAGCAGCCGATTCAGCAGCTGTAGTGCTGACGGTGTCCTGCTGTATTCTGTTAGCTTCTACAATATTCAGGTTACCATTATTGTCTCTGACAATATCCAGGTGGCCTTTTTTAAGGAAGATCACCTTGACATTGTATTTCTGCTGAAGGATATCCGGCAGACTGAACCCTACATAAAGCTTTTCCAGCTGGTACATGGGGCGGCCGGACTTTTGCTTGTTCGCAAAAAACTGGACGTCTTTCAGTCCGATAGAAATGTAGGGGAAGTTCTGAAAAGGAGATATCATACTCCCTCCGATCACCAGTTCTCCGGGTAACTGTTTATTTAACTCTTTGATTGCCAGGTTAATCAGGCGCTGTTGTTGGGAATACAGCACACCGACCGCAATGCCGGCCAGTATTATCAATATAGCAATAGGTATTAATAAGATACGGAGAACCCTCTTTCGCGTCTTGCCAGTCATGGTGTTGAGACTTGTCTTAAATGATAACTAACGGCAAAAATAGACAGCACCCCTATAAAATAAAAATAATTTATATGTACTCCCTTTTTTCTACGACGAATCAGTAAAAAATACCATAATTGCGTAGAATCATACCACGACCGTAGGGACCGTTTACGCTAACTTTGGGTCTGATAAATAACTTTTTTATGTGTGCAGTGAAAACCGAAAAAAAGCCCAATCTGCTGGGCAGTATACTGACGAACAGGTGTCCGGCCTGTCGCAGAGGAAAAATTTTCAAATCTGATAACGCATATAACCTGAAACACTTCACGGAGATGAACGAGCATTGTCCGGTGTGTGGAGAAGATTTTGAACGGGAGATCGGGTTCTACTACGGTACCGGGTATGTCAGCTATGCGCTGACTGTGGCATTTAGCGTCGCAACATTTATTGCGTGGTGGGTACTGATAGGATTCTCCCTGTATGACAACCGGATGTTCTGGTGGCTGGGTGTAAATGGTGTTTTACTGGTAGCCTTACAACCACCTATCATGCGGGTATCACGAACGATCTGGCTGGCTTTCTTCGTAAGATATAAGCCAAACTATAAAGATAATACCAGTCCTTCTGGTGTATAGGTTGAACGAATAACTTTTCCTTTGGGCCGCAGGTGTATCACCTGTGGCCTTTTTGTACCCACCATTCCTGACAGGCATCATTGTTCAGCTTAGACATTCTGTGCAAAAATCACTACAGACCAGACAATTCTATCGGGAACAGACCGCTTTCCAGCGCTGCTATTATTACGGTATAGTGTTAGTGTAACATTAGAAAAACTGAGCACTATGGCAAAAACCTCATCTACAAGTACTGGTCCGGTGAAAAAGACCATTGCAAAAACTGCGGCAGCTATTGGCAACGCCGCCATTGAAAAAGATCATAACGAAGGTAAACTCATGGAATTCTTCTGTGATCAGCTAAAGGATATCTACTGGGCAGAAAATCATATCAAAATCGCGCTCCCCAAAATGATAAAAGCTGCTGCATCTCCCGTATTGCAGGCTGCCTTTCAGGATCATCTGAAGGCTACAGCAGGGCATATCAGCCGCCTTGAACAAGCCTTTGAACTATTGGGTAAGCCTGTCAGAGGCAAAAAGTGTGAAGCGATTGAAGGGATTGTCCTGGAGGGAGAATCTATCATAGCTGAGACAGAGCCCGGTACAGCCGTCAGAGATACCGGATTGATACTGGCAGCACAGAAAGTAGAGCATTATGAGATAGCCACTTACGGCGGACTGGCGCAACTGGCAACCAATCTGGGATTGACAGACGTCGCACAGCTATTGACAACTACACTGGCAGAAGAAAAAGAAACAGACGCTTTGCTGACTGAAATTGCTGAAAACAGCATTAACTGCGAAGCAGCCAGCGAATAACATAATTGTCCACCAACTCATCTACAGAAACCATAAAAACACGTCATGCCTGATAAGAAAAAGACACCGGAAAACTCCACGGAAAATAAAAAAATTGCCGAGCTGGCCCCCAATAAAGAAGATAGCAATGGTCAATACCTCAACACCAATACCGGTGTAAAGATCAACGATGATCATAACTCGCTGAAGGCGGGTGACAGAGGTCCTACCCTGATGGAAGACTTTATCTTCCGCGAGAAGATGACCCATTTCGACCATGAACGCATTCCTGAGCGTGTGGTGCATGCAAGGGGTTCTGCTGCTCATGGCGTATTCAAGGTGTATGAATCCATGGAAAAATATACCAAAGCGGGCTTTCTTACCGATACATCAAGAGAAACGCCTGTTTTTGTAAGATTTTCTACCGTTGCCGGTTCCAGAGGTTCTACTGATCTTGCCCGCGATGTAAGAGGATTTGCTGTAAATTCTATACAGAGGAGGGTATTTTCGACCTTGTAGGCAATAACATGCCTGTATTCTTTATACAGGACGCGAACAAATTTCCCGACCTCGTACATGCAGTTAAACCGGAGCCGCACAACGAGATTCCACAAGCAGCATCTGCACACGATACTTTCTGGGATTTCATCTCGCTGATGCCGGAATCTACCCACATGATCATGTGGCTGATGAGTGACCGGGCTATTCCACGCAGCTATCGTATGATGGAAGGATTTGGTGTACATACCTTCCGTTTCGTCAATGCAAAGGAAGAATCCTGTTTTGTAAAATTCCACTGGAAGCCATTACTCGGGGTCCACTCCGTAGCCTGGGATGAAGCCCAGAAGATCTCCGGAAAGGATCCTGACTTTCATCGCCGGGATCTGTGGGAAGCGATAGAAAGCGGTAACTTTCCGGAATGGGAACTGGGTGTACAGATCGTACCGGAGGCCGACGAACATAAATTCGACTTCGATCTGCTGGATGCGACCAAGATCATCCCCGAAGAACTGGTACCCGTGCAAAGGATCGGTAAACTGACCCTGAACAGAAACCCGGACAACTTCTTTGCGGAGACAGAACAGGTAGCTTTTCATGTGGGACATGTGGTACCGGGCATTGATTTTACAAATGATCCTTTGATGCAGGGACGATTGTTCTCTTATACGGATACACAGCTGATCCGTCTCGGCGGACCGAACTTTCAGGAAATCCCCATTAACCGCCCTATAGTGCCCGTGCACAATAATCAACGGGATGGTTATATGCGACAGACCATTAATAAAGGCAGGACCAGTTATAGCCCTAATTCATTAGGCGGAGGTTGTCCTTATCAGGCGAAAATGGCAGAAGGCGGTTTCAGTTCCTATGCAGAAAAGATCGACGCGAGAAAGATCAGAGAAAGGAGCCGTAGTTTCTTTGACCATTATACACAGGCAACTTTGTTTTTCAACAGTCAATCAGCACCGGAAAAGCAGCATATGATAGATGCTTTACGTTTTGAATTAGGTAAAGTGGATACCGTAGCTATCAGACAAAGGATGATCGGCATTCTGACACAGGTCGATAAAGACCTTGCTGCACAGGTAGCCTATGGTCTGGGGCTTGAAGTACCAGCAGGGCCAGAACAGCCTGTAAATCATGCTGTTCCTGCAGATGCTGACCCGGCACAATATGAGCCGTTCCCACCTAAAGCGCCTGTTCCGGATATTTCAGCGGCACTGAGTATGGTCAATACGATAAAAGATAGCATCCAGACCCGCAAAATAGGGTTCCTTGTTGCTGATGGTGTGGATGCAGCTACTGTAGAGACGGTGAAAAGTGCGCTGGAAGCAGCAGGAGCGGTTGTAGAGATCATCGCGCCGCACCTCGGAGAGATTATAGCCGCCGATAATTCAGCCATACCCGTACAAAAAAGTCTGTTGACCGCATCTTCTGTATTTTACGATGCATTGTATGTACCGGCCGGCGTTACCAGTTCGGCCACTCTGGAAGCCGACGCAGATGCTGTACATTTCCTTAATGAGGCTTACAGACACTGTAAAGCGATTGCCGCACATGCAGATGCCAGACAGGTATTGGAGGCCACTTATTTTGCAAAGAAACTGCCGGAAGACGATTCAGAAGAATCAGCAATGATGGAAGGTATTGTTATTCAGAAAGATGTAAAAAAACTGGCGAAGATATTTATCAGGGCGATTGCACAACACCGGTTCTGGGAGCGGGAGAAACCTCGCAGGGTACCGGCTTGATCTCTTTTTTGATTGGATGGCAGCGGGTCCACACACCCGCTGCCTCTCATCCAGGTTCTTCAACAAAAATACAATCTGGGGTGTCGCAAAAATGGTTTTCGATACTATGTTGATACTATAAGAGATCTTTGGAATCTGACGCTTCTGAGGCGTCTCCAGGAAATTTATTCCGCTGTTCCGGTTCTCACACTACTGACTGTAGTTCCTTTTTATATTCCTGGTGTAATTTTGCGTAGCATCCTTTCTTATAATGATGCAGCATATGCCGTTGCACGTAAGTCATTGTTCCTGAACAATTTTCCACGACAATTTTAAAGCAGCTATACCTGTAACATCATTTCTCATCAAGGGCATCTCATCATCACAATGCAAAAGTAATTACCAGATCAGGGAAAAAGAATCCCGGAAAACAGGGGTTTTATCAGGGAGGTCTTCCCGGGATACTTATGTTAAAAAATATTAATAATATGTAGCTCAAATAATTATATATTTCGGACTGATTTACGCCTATGAGAATACCTATACTTATCCTTCTTTGCTGTATAACTGCTGGTTTATACGCTCAGAACCGCCCGTCATCCGACGCCGTATCCTCCGATCTATATATCAGACTGGCACGGAAATCACCTTTGCGTGACAGCGTACAGGCATTAAAGTATTTTCAGCAGGCATTGCAGCTGGAGGAGAAAAACGATAATAAACTGGGCATCGCCCGTACTTATCTGGCTATTGGCAGCTGGTTCAATTCCATCAACAACTATAACGAAGCGGAAAAGCACCTGCTCATTGCCCGGGAAGATATGCTGAAAGATACCAGCCGGGAAGGACGACTGCTGCTGGCCAGTACAAAAGTGAATCTGGCAATTGTGCTGGGGAACAAAGGACAGACCCAGCTACAGACAGAAGAATACCTGCAGACTATTCCCATATTGGAAAAAGCGAATGCTATTCCGGAACTGAATGAAACCTATCAGAGTCTGGGGGATATTTTCTCTAATAAGTCTCAGTATAAAACCGCTATCTCCTACTATTATAAAAGTCTGGGCGCTTACAGGGATCCCGCGCCGTATTGTCACCTGATTGCCAGCAGACACCTGCGACTGGCGAATGCCATGTATCATCTGGATAGTCTGCATAATATGGAAACCAATCTGGCAGCTGCAAAAGAAAAACTGGACAGAACAGGCGTAGACTCTATTAATATCTGGGCAGACTATTATCACCTGCAGGGGAAGCTCGATGTAAAAAAGCAGATGTACAACCGTGCAGCAACTACCTTCTATGCCGGTTTGTCTATTGCCCGCAGAACCAATTATAACAGTGCTATCTGCAACAACCTGTACTCATTGGCAAGGCTGTTTGAAAAACAGGGTATGTACGATCGTGCAATGGTGCTCATGGATGAATATGGTAAGCTATCCTATACACTGAAAGACTTTCCTTTCCGCTTACGGGCATTGGATCTGATGGCAGATCTGTCCTTCAAACAGCACTTTCCGGATCAGGCATACAATTACCTGCGGCAGTATATTATACTGGCGGATAGTCTGAAGGAACTAACGGTCACCGAGAAGATCCACGAACTGGAGGCAGAATATCAATCCTCTGAAAAAGAGAACCGCATTATGCAGCTGCAGCATGAGAATGAACGTCAGGAATTTGCTTTGCAGAAAAACAGGCTCCTTATTTCCCTGATGGTGGTGATCATGTTATCATTATTTGTGGTAGCTGCATTGAGTTATCTCTTTTACAGGAATGGCCGTAAACTGCTGGAACAACAACGCCGGCTGCATGAATTTGAAGTAGAGCGTATTCGTCAGGAACATAAGATCTCTCTCCTCTCTGCCATGCTGGAAGGACAAGAGAAAGAACGTACCCGGCTGGCGCGTGACCTGCATGATGGTTTGGGAGGTTTACTGTCGGGCATTAAACTGGAACTTTCTACGGTTAATCCATCCCAGACAGATGTACACCGCCAATCTCTGATTCAGAATACACTGCAAAGATTGGATGGTGCGATGGACGAACTGCGTCGTATTGCCCGTAGTATGATGCCGGAGATTCTGATCAAATACGGATTGGGAGAAGCTACGGTGGAGTATTGCAGAGGATTGAAAAAGACCGGTACCGATAATATCGTTTGTCAGGTATTTAATTTTCAGGTAGCCGATATGGAACATACCCGGCAGGTCGTGTTATACCGCATTATGCAGGAACTGGTGAATAACGCGATCAAACACGCGGAGGCTTCACAGATCCTTGTATTGCTGCAACAGACAGACAAGACATTATTCCTCACCGTAGAAGATGACGGTAAAGGCTTTGATGCGGCTGCCGGTAACAAACTGAAAGGTGCGGGCCTTGCCAACATTGAAGCCAGAGTGGAATTCCTCGGCGGTAAAATAGATATACAGTCTGAACCGGGCACCGGAACAGCTATAACCATTGAATGTGCAACCTCTCTGAACTAGTAAAACCCAATTGAAAATTATGATCAAAGTAGTAGTGGTGGAAGACCACCCGATTATGGTGGAAGGACTGAAGAATATTCTGCGTAGTGATGCGGGTATAGAAGTGAGCGGAGCTTACGGAGATGGTAAAAGTGTATTACAGGCGCTTGAAAAAGGGCAGCCTGACGTCATACTGATGGATGTGAATCTGCCGGATATCAGCGGCGTGAACCTGTGCGGAGAAGTGAAGAAAAAATATGAAGATATCAAAATCATAGCGCTGAGCATACATGACGAGCAGCCTGTTATTCACAGTATGTTACAAAACGGCGCCAGCGGATATGTATTAAAGAATGCATTGGGCAATGAGATCATTCACGCCATCTATGCGATCATGGATGGAGAGGAATACCTCTGCAGCAGCACCAAGGAGGCGCTGAAAAATGCAGACATGGAACTGTTAAAGGCGATCCCCCGCATTACCCGCAGGGAAAAAGAAATATTACAGCTGATCGGTAAAGGGCTGACGACCATGCAGATCGCAGATCAACTGTTCATCAGCACGCATACGGTGGAAAGTCACCGTAAGAACCTGATGGAGAAATTTGGTGTGAATAACACTACATCTGTAGTAAAACTGGCGTCGGAATACAAACTGCTTTAACCCGCTTCCTGCTCCAGCAGGGCGAGCCGCGCAGGATCTTTTACGGCAATGCTTTTACCGGAGATAGCGATAACATTCTCCTGTATCAGATCACTCATGATACGGAAGGCTGTTTCATATGTCGTGCCGGTATAGGAAGCAAGGTCCTGCCGGCTCAGCGTCATATTGATATAGCCTTCTTCGTTGACGCCAAACTTCCGTTGTAAATTCAGCAATGCATGCGCGATGCGTCCCTTGACAGGCATATGCACGAGGTTGCGCATATTCTTTTCTGATTCCTGCAGTTCGCTGGCATAAAACATCATTAAGGCCTGCAGGAAATCATGGTTGACTTTCAGTGTTGCCTGAAAAAAGGTCATGTCTATAAAACAGATGTTCACTGCTTCAAGAGCAGTCGCTGACACAGGATAGACCATCGTACTGCCTACACCCCTATGCCCGACTATATCTCCATCTCTTGCAAAACGGACGATCAGCTCTTTGCCTTCGCCCCAGTGCTTATGCACTTTTACTTTACCTGCATTCACGAAATAAATTCCATTCACCTGTTCACCTTCCCGAAAAAGTAATTCACCTTTTTTAAATGTCAGATGTTGCCGATGTGCTGCTAAAGCCGGTTTCCAGGCGGGTATGCACAATGTACACAACATACAGGATTGCAGATCGCAACCATGTTTATCTTTCTTCATTCCTGTCAATTAATTGCTGCACCGTGCCAGCCATATCCCTCAGGTCCACCACTTTTCCTACCACTATTACCGCCGGATTGGACATGCCGGCATGTTGCGCTTTGAATACTATGTCTTTAACGGTTCCCGTAACGAATTTCTCTTTATCAGTTGTACTGTTCTGAATAATCGCTACCGGCATACTGCTTTTGCCGTACCCTGCAAATATATCCATTATTGCTTCCAGCTTGCTCATTGCCATCAATATAATGACAGTAGCAGTAGACTGGGCGGCGAGCTGAATATCTGCCGAGATCTCTCCCGTCAGCGTGGTGCCGGTTGTTACCCAGAAACTTTCGGTCATACCCCTCGATGTCAGCGGGATCATCTGTCCTGCCGGAGCAGCCAATGCACTGGAGATACCGGGGATTACCTGTACGGGTATACCAGCTCCCCGGGCAGCAGCTATTTCTTCTGTAGCCCGGCCAAATACAAAGGAATCCCCTCCCTTGAGCCTGACCACGTGTCCGTGGGATTGAGCGTACTCTACTATCAGGTGATTGATCTCCTGCTGGGATAGCGAATGGCATCCATACCGCTTTCCTACAAAACGAACGACCGCACCTGGCTTTGCATAGGATAATAAGGTCTCATTGACGAGCGCATCATATAAGATCACGTCTGCCTGACGGATCACGTTGATCGCCTTTAGTGTAATGAGTTCAGGATCTCCGGGTCCAGCACCTACTAAGGATAAATATGCCATATGAGATATATTACAAATAAAATTATATGAGTAAAATCATACTAATCACTATAAAATTAGAACACTTATTCCTAATTTCATGATGCAGATCATAAAAAACGGCATTTTTTATCACTCGATCAGGAAAATAAATATCATATTATATTTTTCATAATACTTAGCCGTTTCTCATTTTATCAACTCAATTCTTTGCCAATGAAAATTGTAATTATAGGCAATGGCATGGTTAGCTACAAATTTTGTGAGAAAATAATCTCCAGAATTCCGGCAGGTACCGCTGAGATCGTAGTTTTTGGCGAGGAGCCCCGTCCCGCATACGACCGTGTCCACTTAAGTGAATTTTTTGCCGGCAAAACAGCAGACGACCTTTTAATGGCGCCGGCTGACTGGTATGCTGCCAACAATATTACGCTTCACCTCGGCGACCCTGTTCAGCAGATCGACCGTTCCAACAAGACTGTCCACTCCTATAAAGGCATTACGGAAGCCTACGACTATCTTATTATAGCTACCGGCTCCTCCGCTTTCGTACCTCCTATTCCCGGTGTAGACAAAAAAGGAGTATTCATCTACCGCACCATAGAAGACCTCGAACTCATGCGGGACTATGCCCCACGTGCCAGAAGGGGTGTCGTAATAGGTGGTGGCCTGCTGGGGCTTGAGGCAGCCAAAGCCATGCTGGACCTCGGCATTGCCGATACGCATGTTATTGAATTTGCACCCAGACTGATGCCCCGCCAGATCGATGAAAGCGGCTCCCGTATTCTGGAACAGCAATTAAACCAACTAGGCTTAGTTATCCACACCAATAAAAATACCAGCGAGGTACTGGGTGGCGATACCATCACCGGTTTACAATTTGCCGATGAAACCCACCTCGACGCAGATATGCTGGTTATTTCCGCCGGTATCAAACCAAGGGATGAACTGGCAAAACTCAGCGGACTGGAAACCGGTCACCGGGGAGGTATCGTAGTCAATGAATACATGCAGACCACTGATCCGGAGATATATGCAATCGGCGAATGTGCCCTTTACAGCGGCATGATCTACGGTCTGGTTGCACCCGGATATGAGATGGCAGAAGTAGTAGCCACACATATATATAATAGTCTGGCCGCTGCTCCCGTTCCTGAAAAGACCTTCACTGGTTTTGACATGAGCACCAAACTAAAACTGATCGGTGTAGACGTTGCCAGCTTCGGCGATCCCTTCGCTCCTGCTGATACCTGCCGCAGTATCGTGTTTGAAGATACAATGAAAGGCGTATACAAACGTATCAGTATTACCAATGACGGCAAACACCTGCTCGGCGGTATCCTGATCGGTGATGCTGATGCCTATAATATGCTGCTGCAGACCGCTAAAAATAAAGTGATCCTTCCGCCGAATCCGGAAGATGTGCTGCTGGGCGCACGTGGCGGTAGTCAGGAAACCGGCGCCGGCGTACTTGGTCTGCCGGAAGACGCGATCATCTGTAGTTGTGAAAGCATCAGCAAAGGTGATATCTGTTCCGCTGTGGAAGCAGGTAATGAGACACTCGACGCGATTAAAAAATGCACGAAAGCAGCTACCTGCTGTGGCGGTTGTACGCCGATGGTAAAAGACCTGATCACAGGTACCATGAAGGCACAGGGCAAATATATCCGTAATGTCATCTGTGAGCACTTTGCATACTCCCGTCAGGAACTCTATGACCTGATCCGTATCAAAAATATCCGTGCATTCGATGATGCACTCGACCATTATGGCGCCGGTGATGGCTGCGAAGTGTGCAAACCGGTAGTAGCCTCTATCATGGCCAGTCTCTGGAATGATATGATCCTCGACAAAGGCAATGATACTGTACAGGATTCCAATGACCGCTTCCTCGCCAATATACAGAAAGGTGGTACCTACTCTGTTGTGCCACGCATTCCCGGCGGAGAGATCACGCCGGCAAAACTACTGGTGATCGCACAGGTAGCGCTGAAATATAATCTGTACACCAAAATAACCGGCGGACAACGTATTGACCTCTTCGGCGCACATCTGGACGATCTTCCCAACATCTGGGAAGAACTGATTGATGCCGGCTTTGAAAGCGGCCACGCCTATGGTAAAGCACTACGTACAGTAAAAAGCTGCGTAGGTTCTACATGGTGCCGTTTCGGTCTGCATGACAGTGTCACTTTTGCGATACAGATAGAAGAACGTTACCGTGGCTTACGTGCTCCACATAAACTCAAATCCGCCGTATCCGGCTGTATCAGGGAATGTGCGGAGGCACAGTCCAAAGACTTCGGCATCATTGCCACAGAAAAAGGCTGGAACCTGTATGTATGCGGCAACGGTGGCTCTAAACCACAACATGCCATCCTGCTGGCTTCAGACCTTGATAGCGAAACCTGTATCCGCTACATTGACCGCTTCCTGATGTTCTACATCAAAACGGCCGATCCGCTGACCCGTACTGCTACATGGCTGAATAAACTGGATGGTGGTATCACTTATCTCCGCAATGTGGTAGTGAATGACAGTCTGGGCATTGCGGCAGAACTGGAAGCAGAAATGCAGGGGCTTGTAGACAGATACAAATGTGAGTGGAGAGAAGTAGTTGAAAGTCCTGAATTGCGTAAGCGCTTCTCCCACTTCGTCAATGCACCCGGCACCAAAGATCCGACCGTCAAATTTGATAATCTGAGAGAGCAGAAGAAAGCTGCCGAATGGAAATAATTACATCAATCAACACGATAACTTATGTCAGTCGCCATTAGCACAAGCACAACAATAGCATGGTTTTATGCCTGTAATGTAAACGACGTTCCCAATAATGGAGGCGTGTGTGTAAAATATGATGAAGTGCAGATCGCTCTGTTCCGGTTTGCACGCCGTGATGCGTGGTATGCTACACAGAATCTTTGTCCGCACCGCCAGCAGATGGCCCTTAGCCGTGGTATGACCGGTACGCACGACGGTGAGCCAAAAGTGGCTTGCCCTTTCCATAAAAAAACATTTTCACTCGAAGACGGACGTTGTCTGTCAGATGATACAGAATGTTCCCTGACCACTTACCCTGTCAAAGTAGAGGGTGATCGTGTCTACATCGGGATCATGCAGGAAGCATAATAACAGCAGAGAGAGCGGGAATACTCTTATTGCTCACATTATCAACCAGAATGCATGAAACGATTATTCTCCGCAGGCGTTTGCTGCCTGCTATGCATGCTCTTTTTCAATCCTTCCGCGTGGGCACAGTTCACCGTAGGGGCACAACTCCGAACGCGTTCGGAATTCCGGGATGGTCAGGCAGCTCCGTTGCCCAAAGACGCTTCGCCGGCATTCTTCACCTCACAGCGTACGCGTCTCTCCGCGGGATTCAGTGGTTACCGCTTTAAACTGGGCGTCACTATACAGGATGTCCGGGTATGGGGACAGGACGCATCGACCATTAACAGGACGACTACACAAGACAACAACGCCCTGATACTACACGAAGCATGGGCGGAAATTATGTTGCTGGATACTGTCGTAAAAAACAAAAGCCTCCTCCTGAAAATAGGCCGGCAGGAAATCGTCTATGATGACAGCCGCCTGCTGGGTAACCTCGAATGGTTACAACAAGGCAGAAGACACGATGCAGCTGTGCTGAAATATGAAAGCGGGCCGTATACATTGCATCTTGGCGTGGCTTTCAATCAGAACAAGGAAAATGCAGCCGGTACCGTGTACAATCCGACACCACCGGGCAATTATACCGCCAACACAAACGGCGCTGCGATGTACAAAAGCCTCGAGTACCTGTACGCAGGAAAGAAGTTAGGAAAAGGCAACCTCTCCTTTCTCTTTCTCGCGGATCAGTTCTCCAGATTCCATCCTGACAGCACAGGCGTCAAGATCTGGGACAAGGGCGTACATACGCGCATCACTACAGGACTTTATTATAATAACACCCTTGATAAGCTCACCCTGACCGCCGCAGGGTATTACCAGTCCGGAAAAAATGCCAATGCACAGGACTTAAGTGCAGGACTGCTGTCAGCCGCTTTCCAATATCAGCTGTGCAGTACATTCAGTGCAGGTTTAGGCGCTGATTATACCACCGGCGGTATTGGTTCGGATGGCACCAGCCACGCATTTGATCCGCTGTATGGTACGCCGCATAAGTTCTGGGGATATATGGACTACTTCTACGTGGCCAGCGCTTTCGGGAACAGAGGTCTGCAGGACTATTACCTGAAAACGAAATACAAACCCAATACAAAGTTTCTGTTGAGCGCTGACCTGCACCAGTTCTATAGTGCCAGCGATATACCGGATAACCTTAGCAGGAAATTCGGTACAGAAGCAGATCTGGTAGCCAATTATGCGCTGACCAAAGTCATCTCATTCGAAGCAGGCTACAGTCATTTCTGGAGCACAGCTTCACTCGCTTCGCCCGGTGTAAAGAATATCGCCAACGCACAAAGCAACAGTAACTGGGCATATGTGATGATCAATATTAAACCGGAGATGGTGCTACAGGCGCTGAAAAATTAACGGAAGACAGAACGGACAGTGAAGACAGACTACCAATCATAAAAGTGTCAACGGCGCAGATAAACATTGGCTGCACCTGATTATTAACAACCGAGATCTTTTCAACATGAACACACAACCTTTAAATAAACTCCCCCTCTTCACACTGAACTCGGTGCACATGCGCACCTTTCATACCACCTGGCTGATGTTCTTCGTCTGTTTCTTCGGCTGGTTTGGCCTTGCGCCACTCATGCCTACGATCAGGGAAGACCTTGGACTGAACAAGGCACAGGTCGGAAATATCATTATTGCATCCGTATCCAGCACTATCATAGCGAGACTCATTATCGGCAAGCTCTGTGATACCTGGGGACCCCGTAAAACAGCCATCAGGTTACTCATCGCAGGATCACTGCCGGTATTTCTGGTGGGGCTGTCAAAAGATTATACGACGTTTCTCCTGTTTCGTCTTGCCATTGGCGTTATTGGTGCATCTTTCGTTATCACACAGTTCCATACTTCCATGATGTTTGCACCTAACATCAAAGGCACGGCCAATGCAGTAACCGGCGGATGGGGTAATCTGGGTGGCGGTGTCACCAACATGGTAATGCCGCTCATATTTGCAGCAATCGTAGGTTTTGGTTATACCAAACAGGAAGCATGGCGTTTTGCGATGATCGTACCGGGTGTGATGATGCTGATCGTGGCATGGATGTACTACAAGTTCACCAAAGATACCCCTGCGGGTAACTTTGATGAGATCGGACGTAACAGCGATAAAACGAAATCAAAAACCGACTGGAGTATTCTTGCTGACTGGCGTATATGGGCGCTGACTCTGGCGTATGGCATGTGTTTCGGCATGGAAATCACTTTCGATAACGTCGCTTCTTTACACTTCGTGGATACATTCCATCTTTCACAGAGCAGTGCAGGTTTCTGGGCTGGCGTATTCGGTTTCATGAACATCTTTGCAAGAGCATTGGGAGGTATTGTATCAGATAAAATAGGCGCCAGATCTGGTATGCGCGGTAAAGGCGTGCTGCTGGCCTGTGTGCTGTTACTGGAAGGAATTGGTCTGCTGTTGTTTGCACAGGCAGGCACACTGGCATTGGCCATCATCTCTATGCTCAGTTTTGCATTGTTCCTGAAAATGGCCAATGGCGCAACATACGGTATTGTTCCATTTATCAATGAAAAGAATGTCGGACTGGTAAGTGGCATTGTAGGAGCCGGTGGTAACCTCGGTGGTATGCTGTTTGGCTTCCTTTTCAAATCAGAATCCATCACCTATGTAGAAGCATTCACCTACATCGGTTATATCGTGATCGCAGTATCAGTGATTGTGCTGCTCACCCGATTCATTAAAAAACCAGCTACTGAAGCCTCCACCGCCACTACCGGGCAGGTAGCATTTGCAGATTAACCATGACAGGCAATCATCAACATAATAAACTTCCTGCGGGCAGTTACCGTAGCACCTGCTGTTATTGCGGTGTAGGTTGCGGTATTATTGTCAACAGGGACAGGCAGGGAAAGATCACAGTGGAAGGAGATAAAGATCATCCGGTGAACAGAGGTATGCTTTGTTCAAAAGGTATGAACCTACATTACACCGTGATGGACACATCAGACAGGCTTTACTACCCGGAAATGCGCTATCACCGGCAAATGCCCAGACAGCGCGTTTCCTGGGATCAGGCGCTCGAGCGTACTGCTGCCGTGTTTAAACAGATGATTGAGCAATATGGTCCCGACTCCGTTGCCTTCTACGCATCCGGACAATGTCTTACAGAAGAATATTATGTCGTTAATAAACTCATCAAGGGATTTATTGGCAGTAATAATATCGACACCAACTCAAGACTCTGTATGAGCAGTGCCGTAGCAGCTTATAAACTGTCGCTGGGTGAAGACAGTGTACCCGGTTGTTATGATGATATCGAACAGACGGATTGCATCTTTGTAGCGGGTGCTAACCCCGCATGGTGCCACCCGATCTTATGGCGCAGGATCGAAGCTGCAAAGGCAAAAAATCCTGATATGAAGATCATTGTCAGCGATCCCCGTGTCACGCAAAGTTGCGCGATCGCTGATATACACCTGCAGATCATGCCCGGTACCGATATTGTGTTACATCATGCTATAGGTCGACTGCTGATAGAAGCCGGTCACATTGATCAGGATTTCATACAACAGCATACGGAGGGTTTCTTAAAGTACCGGGATACGGTCATGGAGCGCAGCATCAGCAGCGCTGCTGCCATTTGTGGTATTACAGAAGACCAGCTATACGAAGCGGCCGCATTGCTGGGTAATATGCGTAGCTTCATGACTATGTGGACGATGGGACTGAACCAAAGTGCGGTGGGTGTCCATAAAAACCTGAGCCTGATTAATCTCAACCTGATCACCGGTAAGATCGGTAAACCGGGTTGTGGTCCCTTCTCCCTCACCGGACAACCCAATGCTATGGGTGGCAGAGAAGTAGGGGGATTGTCTAATATGCTGCCCGCGCATCGCGTACTGGATAACCCTGCGCACCGTCAGGAAGTAGAAGCCTTCTGGGGAGGTACAAAAATATCCGACAAACCGGGGCTTACCGCCACAGAAATGTTTGAAGCACTGAACGACGGAAGACTCAAAGCCATCTGGATCATGTGCACCAATCCACTGGTAAGTCTGCCGGACGCCCGTATGGCGGAAGCCGCCCTGCAAAAGGCAAAGTTTGTCGTTGTACAGGAGATTTCCAATAAACCGGAAACAATCCGCTATGCAGACGTTGTACTTCCCGCAGCAGCATGGACCGAGAAGGAAGGTACGATGACCAATGCGGAAAGAAGGATCACCTGGCTGCAACGTATTAATGAAGCACCCGGAGAGGCGCTGCCGGATGCGGAGATCATCTGCCGCTTCGCACAGAAAATGGGATTCAAAGGCTTTGATTATGAAGGTCCTGCTGACATTTATGCGGAGCACAGCCGTCTGACAGCCGGTACCAATATCGACATCAGCGGTGTAGATTATAACGTATTGAAAGACAAACGTTCTCTGCAATGGCCCTACCCTGCCGGCACGACCGGTCCGGGTACCCCCAGACTCTTTACAGATCATCATTTCTATACATCATCCACCAAAGCAATCATACATTCTTTCCCGGATGACAACAGATCAAGTCCACCTCATGTCCAGTTCCCCCTCATTCTCACTACGGGACGTATAAGGGATCAATGGCATACAATGAGCAAGACAGGCAAGGTCAGCAAGCTGAAACAGCATATTCCGGCTCCTCTGCTGGAAATACACCCGGATGATGCCAGAGAGCGTCATATCAAAGAGGCAGACATTGTAGAGATATTCAGTGAAAATGGTGTAGTACGTGTGAAAGCACAACTAAGCACCTCCATTAAAAAGGGTGTTGTCTTTCTGCCTATGCACTGGGGCAAGATACTGGACAATGACCTGAACAGGGCTAATAACCTGACCCACAGACTGGTGGATAAAATATCCAAACAACCGGATCTGAAATATACCGCCGTACAGGTACAACTGTATCGCAAACCCCGGCAACGTATTATCATCATCGGTGCAGGTGCGGGCGCCTGTGGTTTTGTAAAATCATACAGAGAACTGAATACCACCGATACCATTACCGTATTCAGCAAAGAGGATCAACCCTTCTATAACAGAGTGATGCTGCCTGATTATATCAGTGGCACCCAGCAATGGCAACAGCTGGTAAAGATGACAGACGATGAGGAATCTATGCTGGATATCACATTACACCGCGGTGTCAGCATTGAAAAGATAGACAGGGAACAGAAAACAGTGACTGACAGCAAAGGTATTACACACGAATACGATGTGCTTATTCTGGGTATGGGTAGCCGTGCGGCCACGCTGAAAGACACACCATCGCTGCCGGGCATTTTCACCATGCGTAACCGCAGGGATGCAGATGCCTTTGTTCAGCATATAGATCCGGCAGCAGGGAAAGTGGTGATTGTAGGCGGCGGACTGCTGGGTATTGAATTAGCTGCTTCACTAAGAGAAATGGATATAGAGGTCGCTGTACTGCAGCGTACGTCTAAACTGATGGACAGACAGCTGGATGCCCTGGGCAGCCAGCTGTTGTATGAAGAATTGACTGACCGCGGCATAGAGATCTTATACAATGATGAAATAGAGCGCTTTACCGGTTTGAATAAACTGGATGGCATCCGGCTGAAAAGCGGTCGTCAGGTGACATGTCAGGCAGTCGTCATGTCTATAGGCACCGTTCCGAACATCGAACTGGCGAAAGCGTCTTCTTTATTATGCAAACGCGGTGTGATCGTCAATGAATACCTGATGACCAGCGATCCTGCTATCTATGCCATCGGAGAGATCGCTGAATTCAATGGGACGCTCTTTGGCATCACGGCGGCAGCAGAACAACAGGCAGCAGTAGTCGCCCGTCATATGGCCGGTGATCTTACCGGTTATTATCAGGGCTCCCTGTTTATGAACATTCTTAAAATGCATGGCACAGACCTTTGTTCATTGGGGATGATTGAAACACCTGCGGATCCGGCTTATGAAGAAGTGGTGTTCATTGACAAATCGAAACGTTATTATAAGAAGTGTGTTATCCACAATGACCGGCTGGTAGGCGCTATCCTGATTGGCGACAAATCAGAGTTTCTGGAATTCAGAGATCTGATAGCCAACAAAATAGAGCTCTCGGAGAAGCGACTGGAACTGTTACGCTCCGGCAAGAAAGCGGCACCGGTACTCGGTAAGCTTGTTTGTAGTTGCGGTAGTGTGGGAGAAGGAAATATATGTGAGAAGATCAAAGAGGGTTGTCATACACTGGAATACCTCTGCAAAGCATCCGGTGCTGGTATGGGTTGTGGCAGTTGCCGGCCGGAGATAAAGGCGATCCTTGAAAAGGAAATGCCGGCAAAGAAGAAAAAAGAAAGTGTTCTTTTGGAACTAACAGTTAAAAATTAAGTAGTAAGCGTTGGAATACAGCGAAGATCCCCGCGGTATTCTTAGTGCCTGATGCTTAATTTTTAATTCTTAATTGTCTTAAACATGAGCAGATATACACAGACCGTCAGCATTAATTTCACCGGGGGAATTATTTCTCCTGGTCAGCTGCTGACCATCCTCAATATAGCGGAAGCAGCAAGAGTGACACAGGTGCGTTTCGGCCTGCGCCAGCAATTATTGATGGAAGTACAAGGTAAATACGTTGAACAGTTTGAAGCTGATTGCGAACGGGAACAAATCAGCTGGCATAGCTATGGTACTGCGCCTAATATCACCAGTTCTTATCCCGGCGCCGGCATCTTCATCAATGAAGGCTGGCTTACGGAAGGTATTTATAAAGACGTATTCTCCCTTTTTGACTATACGCCGGCACTGAAAATCAATATCTGCGATAACAAACAGACATTCACCCCATTCTTTTCCGGCCATATCAACTGGATTGCCGCAGACGCAGCACATTATTGGCATCTGTTTATCCGCTTCCCGAAAAGCAGCCGCCTGTTTGCCTGGCCGGATCTGATCTACACCAATAATATTGCACAGGTCAGTCAATGTATTGAATCTGTGCTGGCAGCGACACCAGATATCAGCAATGAGGCCTTACATGCCGCAGTAAAGGCACAACTGGAATATAACAGCAAGCCGGTGACGACAGAACTGGAGCTACCTGCTTTCCATCTGCCATACTATGAAGGATTTAACCGGCATGAGAATCATTACTGGTTAGGCATCTACCGGCGGGATGAAGAGTTTCCTGCAGCTTTTCTCCGTAACCTGTGTAATATCTGTCTGGAGACGAAGACAGGACAACTTTACGCTACATCGTGGAAATCACTCATCATCAAAAACATTGCACCTGAGCACAGAAGACTGTGGGATTATATTCTTGGTAAATATGGGATCAACGTGCGTCATGCCGCCAATGAACTGAACTGGCATGTAGAAGATAACAGTGAGGATGCATTGATCATCAAACGACATATCATCCGGCATTTTGATAATGCCGATGTCAGAACATATGGTTTATGTTTCAGTATCCGGATCAATCCGGGCAATAACTGCTTCGGTTCTATTGTGATCAGCAAGCAGGAAGACAAATATAAAAGCCGGCTGAAGGGACATCATCGTTATGACATTCTCTATACACAGGATTTTAACCCCAATTCCGGCACTTTGTTACCTTACCGCACAGGAGTAGCCAAAGAACATCTTGGGCCCTATATCACGTCCTTATGCAGAGAATTTTACGACAACAGTGCATCAACGGATCCCCTGCTCAGTTATGTGGCTGGTCAGCAGACAGTTACAGCCATCTCTCACACGGAGAAATGGGTACACCAGTGTACCCGTTGTCTGACAGTCTATGATGAGACGATTGGAGATAGCAGTCAGGGCATTGCAGCGGGGACACTATTTTCCGCTTTACCCTCCACTTATCACTGCTCACTTTGCGAAGCGCCGCAGGAAAGCTTTGCCACAGTTCCTGCAACTTCATTGGGATGGTTGGCCGGCGCACAGGATTAACAATACATTTACATTTTTCGCATATGCACTACAGCAGGTGTTTACAATGAAAATTTATGCCATATTATAGTAAAAAGAGTTCATGCAACCATTAAAAGCATATACAACTAATGTATTTAGTACTATTTTTGCGGTGCAAATCGTGAAAATAAGATAATATGTCTCCTAAATCGGCGCCTGACATCGTCCTTATCGGTGCAGGTATAATGAGTGCAACGCTAGGCGTACTGTTGAAAGAATTACAACCAGAACTGACCATTGAGATATTCGAAAGATTGGATATCATAGCAGGAGAAAGTTCGGATGCATGGAATAACGCAGGAACAGGCCATTCCGCCTTCTGCGAACTCAACTACACACCCGAAAAATCCAATGGTGATATCGAAATCGCTAAAGCGATCAAGATCGCTGAGTCTTTTGAGGTATCGAAGGAATTCTGGTCTTTCCTTGTACAGAATGGCTGCATTAAGTCCCCGGAGACATTTATACAGAGCATTCCTCACATGAGCTTTGTATGGGGCGAAAAGAACGTAGAATACCTGAAAAAACGCCAGCAATCGCTGGAAAGCAATAATTTATTCAAGGGGATGCAGTACACCGAAGACAAGGATGTACTGAAACAGTGGATCCCGTTGGTGATGGAAGGACGTGATCCTGCTGACAAGGTAGCTGCTACCCGTATGGATGCAGGTACTGACATCAACTTCGGTGCATTGACCCGCGCGCTCATTACCTACCTGCAACAACAAAACGGCGTAACGCTGAGTCTTAAACACGAGGTGCGTGATCTGGAACAGGAGAAAGATGGCAGATGGTACCTGAAAGTGAAGAATCTGGAAACAGGCAAGAAAAGGAAATTACACACGAGATTCGTCTTCATCGGCGCAGGTGGTGGTTCTCTCCCACTGCTGGAAAAATCAGACATTCCTGAAGGTAAAGGCTTTGGTGGTTTCCCGGTAAGTGGTCAATGGCTGGTTTGTAAAAATCAGGAGATTGTAGAAAGACACGCCGCAAAAGTATATGGTAAAGCATCTGTAGGCGCTCCTCCGATGTCTGTACCACATCTGGATACCCGTATGATAGATGGCAAGAAAGCCCTCTTGTTCGGCCCTTACGCAGGCTTCTCCACTAAGTTCCTGAAAAATGGTTCATGGCTCGATCTGCCAAGATCCATCAAATTCAATAACATCCGTCCGATGCTGGCTGCCGGTATGGACAACCTTCCACTGACCAAATACCTGATCGATCAGGTACGTCAGTCACCGGAAGAAAGACTGGAAGCCTTACAGGCATTCCTCCCTGAAGCTAAAATAGAAGACTGGGAACTGGAAGTAGCCGGCCAGCGTGTACAGGTGATTAAGAAAGATCCTGAACATGGCGGTATCCTGGAATTTGGTACAGAAGTAGTAAGTGCGGCAGATGGATCTATCGCTGCCCTTTTAGGTGCATCTCCGGGTGCTTCTACAGCTGTATCCATTATGCTGGAACTGCTGCAGCGTTGCTTCCCTAAATATCTTGCTACAAAAGCATGGAAAGATAAACTGACAGAAATGATCCCTTCTTATGGTCAGAAACTGGCGGATAATCCAACCCTGCTTGAACAGGTGAGAGACTGGTCTGATGCGGTATTGCAACTGAAGAAATAAGATAAATTACATACTGGTAATAAAAAAGAATAGGGGATATGGAAATATCCCCTTTTGTTTTAACCTTATCTTATTGTTTCTAAGAGACTTGTTTCAGCCTGCGCCGCACTAGGCTTTGCAGGGGATGGTCACCAGCACTTCCACATTCTTCTCCGGCTCAGTCACAATCTCAAACGTGCCATCGTGTAAAGAGGCGAGAAATGACATCATCTTACATATCGGCTGGTGTATTATTTCGCTATCCCCTTTCTCCGAAGATTTGAAAGGAGAGGAAAAGATATAGTTCGCATAAAATGATCCTTTGATCTTAAAGGTGCCCGGTTCAAAACTAAACTCCATCCGAGGTATCTGATGGGTGGTTGAATGCCGGTTCATCCAAAAAAAAAGGTTCAGGATCAATTGGCGCAGTACCGACTCATCTATGTTGGCTTCCACCGGTACTTTGCTTTGCTGTAGTTCAACAGCGGGAGACAGCAGGTTATGATATGGTTCTTCTCTCACCAGCTGGCCCAGAAAGAATAACAGGTTGGTCATTTTGCGCTTTACCTGAAAGGTTTTATCAAGCATGTGCTGTATGATCCTGATATTCTGTAGCTGAAAATCCAGCTCTATTACCTGCGATTTTATTGACTCAGCCTGACGGGTGATCTTGTTCCCCATAGCCTTTCCGTCATATAATACTATCAACTCTACACTTGACAGAATACTTGCTACAATAGACTTCAATTCATGAAAGATGTCTTCTACAAGCCGATTGTCATCAAGGAAGTTTTGTGCTAAAACGGAACTTTTCATGTAACGTTGTTTACAGGCATCCCTGGTTGACTCCGGCGTATCCTGACTACTACCGGAGTGTAAAAATAACACTTAACGCGCTTTCTTTTCTATTAACATTCCTACTAATACGAGTAAAATATGCTATAGGAAATGTTAAAATGCGTTCTTATCGCCCCTTACGGTGTTGAATACGGTTAAGAATATAATACGAATGTCAAGCCATACAGACCAATTTTCCATATACCAGATATCATGTTCGATACGTTTGCGCAGATGTAATTCATCTGTCACCTCTCCACGATAACCGTTCACCTGTGCCCATCCTGTAATACCAGGTTTCAGGAAGTGACGGATCATATATTTCTGGATAATAGCAGAATACTCTTCTGTGTGCTTCAACATGTGCGGACGTGGCCCTACGATAGACATATCACCCAGAAACACATTCAGGAACTGAGGCATTTCATCAAGGTTTGTCTTACGCAGTATACGACCCACTCTCGTAAAACGACGGTCGTTTCTCGTTGCCTGTTTGGAGTTTGCTTCATTGTTCACATACATACTCCTGAATTTCAAACAACGGAATGTCTGGTTGTTACGACCGGTACGATGCTGTATAAAAAATACAGGACCTCTCGATTCAAGTTTCACCAACAGGGCCAGCAGCGGAATGAGCCAGCTCAGGATAAATAACATCACTGCGCCGCTGAACACGATATCAAAAATACGTTTCCTTAAGCGATTTGCAATATCGTCCAGTGGTTCTGCTCTCAGTGAGATGATCGGAATATTATCCAGATAATCCACATAGATCTGTCTGTTTACAAACATCCTGAAGTCAGGCACAAAACGAAAACGGATAAAATGTCTTTCTGCTTCATGTGCCAGAGTATACAGATACGGGAACTGCTCGGGTGATAATGTTGAATAGATCTCTTTGATGCCGTTTGACTGTGCATACGGAATACAATCCCGCAGGTTACCAATCACCGGATGTATGGACAACTCATGTACATTGTGATAATCTTCAAAGTAACCTTCAAAACGCAGATTGCTCTTGCGTCCGGTCAGATTGTCCACCAACTGTTTAGACAGGTCATTATAACCAACGATCACTACTCTGCGCTCAATCTCCTTACGGTGAATGATGTAGTTCGTCAGCATATAAAAGAATATTCTGTCAAATAATACGAGAATAACAAACAGAGTACAGTAAGACAAGATAAAGATTCTGTTGAATGCCTCTTTTGTAAGGAATACAAACACCAGCATCAGCAGGAGGTATAACATAATACTCTGCAACAGCTTCTTTGTAATACGCTCCACAGACATATGTGTACTCATGAAATAAAGACCTGTTGTATACAGCGCAACGATCCATGAGAAGTTCGTAGCGAGCAGGAAAGTGTCTTTATTAACGCTTACGGGTATACCATATTGCTGCATCCCTGAAAGCGTAAAGAAAAAGAAGGCATTGAGGCATATGAAGTCCAGCACGAGTATCTGGATACTACATATTTTGAGATAACGGTCTAACATAATAAAGTACGGTTCAGTAGTGTTAATTAATGACTACGGCTTCTTCAAATCGTGACATGATCTTACCTACAGACAGGTGGTTCTCTGCATATAAGCGTCCATTCCTTGCCAGTTCTGCGGCATTGTCTCCCATCGCTCTGACGATACCGTCCGTCAGTGCCTGCTGGTCTTCTGCCTTCACGAGTATACCCATATTGTGTTTCTTCACCAGATCGTGCAGACTGGTACCATCGTTGGCCGTGATGAGTGCGAGTCCGCCTACAGCCAGAATGGTGGTTAGTTTGGAAGGCATTACCAGATCACTGGCATTCCCTTTTTGTATAACCAGATGCACATCCGCCATATTCAGAAACTCATTGAATTTCTCAAAAGGTTGCAGAGGAAAGAAAATAACATTCGTTAATCCCAGTGCTTCCGCATCTGCTTTTAGCTTCTCTTTATAAGGACCTGACCCACAGATCAGGAACTTAAGCTGTGTATCCGCTCTCAGTGTATCCGCTGTTTTCAGAATAGATTCCAGTCCCTGTTTCTCCCCTATCGCACCTGAGTACAATACGATCTTGTCATTGACATCAAATCCATACGCTGTTTTCAGTCCGATACGGTCTTCAATAGGATGGAACAGACTTACGTCCACCCAGTTCGGGAAAAAGAATATATCCTTGCCGGCCTTTTCCTGAATCTTGCGCATCATACCATCTGAAATACTGCTGACCATATCAGCATTCTTAAAGATGTAACGCTCCAGTCCGAAAAGGGCTTTGATTACTTTCGGAGACTTGATCATATTCAGATCGCGTGCTGCTTCTATCTGCATATCCTGTATGTGATAGAGGAACTTTGCACCTCTGAATTTCTTGTACAGCACTGCCAGTAATCCTAAATGAAATGGCGGCACTACACTGATCACTACATCAAACTTTTTACGGGGCAATAATTGCAGCACCTTAAAAAAAGCAGATACTGCAAAGGAAAAATCCAGCATAATGCGCTTCTTGCCGGTCGGCTTGTCTGGCACATATTGCGGACAACGGTATACGGTGATCTTACCTCCCTGTCCATTACTCTCAATTACTTCCTTCTTATACCAGTTTTTGTGCTTGTCGTACGGAGGCTGCACTTTCCACTCCGGATAATAAGGATAACTTGTAATCACGGTGCAATCATATCCTCCGGCTGCCAGCCATTTGATCATTTCACCATTGTACTTGCCTATTCCCGTTGGTTCCGGTGAGAAATTACCTCCTATCAGTAATAATCGCTTGGACATACCGCTATATAGATTTCTTGTTTGCTTTTTGGGTTATTTCCATCTTTCAGATACAAAGGTCAATGGATTGCCTTTGAAGATGCCGTTCTGCGATACAGAAGCTGTTACGACAGATCCTGCTGTGATCACAGTGTCTGTGCCTACCGTTACGCCCGGACCGATAAATACACAGGCGCCTACCCAGCAGCCATCCATCAGCACGATCGGCGCATTACGGTAAGGCATCGCCGGATGACGGTAATTATGGTTACCACCACACAGAAATGCACGCTGTGAGATACATACATTGTTACCAATGACCATCTGCTCAAAATTCAGCAGGTAAGCTTCTTCACCCAGCCACACATCGTCTCCGATCTCCAGCTTCCATGGGAAGTGTATATTCACTCTTGGTTTGATCACTACACCATTGCCTACTTTCGCACCAAACATGCGCAGCATTCTGGCCTTGAGACCAGAAGGGATAGGAAAAGCAGTGAGGAAGAAAAACATCTTCACAATGTACCAGCAGGTTTCCTTGAGTTTGCCTGCTCCGCGGTCCAGACCTTCAGAGGCGTCAAAGTCCTTCAGGCGGACTTGTGACAGATAAAAATTATTCATGACTATTCAGGAATTATTATGAACAAGAATCACATTCTTTTTTGCCATTTTGCGATGCAGACACAAGCCGAGCCAGGCGCCCAATGTGTTCAGGACAATGTCATCGGCGTCATACACACCGATCATCAGCACCAGCTGCAGTAACTCAATACCCAGACTGAAAAAGAATGCGATGGTGATTACTCTTATTTTGTTGGCAGCCCCTGCTGACAATGCATCCAGCAAGAAACCCAGTGGCATAAACATGATAACGTTCCCGATAAGGTTTAATAAAAAGAACGCCCAGTAACGGATATACCGGAGTGACTTACCGGCTTCTATAATAAAATCATAGGTACTCTTCAGTGGCATCCATCTTGGCTCTGCATATCGCTCACCTGCCACTCTTGTAGGATCGAGAAACACGACGTATATCACCGCCAGTATGTACACGATCAACAGGATGATAACAGTGCTTCTCTTTAATCTGATAGACATTCTTTCTTTAATCTCCCTTTCGGATTTTTTTATTCAATACAACAGATACACGCCTAATTAGCCCTGTACAGATCCAGATATTTATTCACCAGACTCTTTCTGTCAAAATCTTTCTTCATCATTTGCGGCGCACGCAGTGATAACTCAGGTAAACGGTCTTTTTCTGCGTAAGCTTTCTCCAATGTTTCTTTGATATTCACGGGATCGATTGTAGAGATCCATCCGAGATCATTATTAGAGATGTAAGTACTGAGTCCAACCATGTTGCTGATCAATACCGGTGTACCTACAGCCAATGACTCTATCACGATGTTGGCGAAATTCTCATTATAAGAAGTCAGCACCATCACGTCATTCTCACGCAGCAGTTTAAACTTCGCCTCACCATATACAGGGCCTAACCAGTTCACATGCTGATCTATACCATGCTCGCGTGTAGCTGCTTTTAGCTGTTCCAGATACTCTTCTTTATAAGGCCCTGCAATGTTCAGTTCATAGGGGAACTGTACCATACTCAGTCCTTTAAAAAGCAGTTCCAATCCTTTCTTCGGATCGATACGGCTCATGAAGAGAAACTTGATCTTTTCTCCTATTGGCGCTTTAGGCACAGTGGGCGTTTCAGGAACAGATACAAAATTGAATATTTCTTCTACCTGTGAAGAAGGATACAATCCTTTAATCTCATGTACTTCAGCTGTAGATGTCGCATGAAACTTTACTTTAGGCAGCAATCTGTTACCGATCACTGTCTGGATGATCTTCTTCTGGAAAGGGTGATTGGTTTCCAGTATATACTGGCAAAGCATTCCTCTTGGAGAAAACACCGGTCTCACTCTTCTGATATAACATACCAGTACAGTGAAGATGGCTACAAGATTCCACCATGAATGAATGTGCACAGCGTCATACTTCTTAATATTCTTATAGAGGTATTTAACGAGATCAGGTGAGAAGTTTGTGTTGTCTTTGGTAACACGTTTGAAGTACAATGTACTTACACCATCGATGTCCTGTGCCACACCGGGAGGCACATCCAGTTCCACCTCTCCGTTTGCGGTTGTAGTCAGTACAGTCACTTTATGTCCGTCAGCCACCAGCTGTTCACACAGGGCAGAACTGGAATAAATGGGACCACCATAGATATATGCCGGCTTATACGAAGGGATGATATGAAGAATATTCATCGGTGCTTTTCTTTTCTATTAATTAGGTGATTGTTACTTTCTTATTGGGGTAATGCTACAGATCTGTTACGTTCCTGTACACCCGCTTTCCTGCTACCAGTAGTGATGCCCAGCATAGACGCGTATGCATCCATCATGATCTCAGGTGTAAAATGCGTCACATTACGTTGGCCGTCTTCCAGTAGTTTTGTCCGTACAGCAGGATCAGATAATCTCTCCAAAGCACTGGCAAATTCTTCCGGCTTCAACGGATCTGCATGTAATGCTGCTCCGCCACTCACTTCCGGCATAGGTGCTGTACTGCTGGCAATAACCGCTGTACCACATGCCTGTGCTTCGATCACCGGCCAGCCGAATCCCTCTGATAAGGAAGGAAAAACAAAAGCATAAGCAGAACTATACAAAGCCTTTAATACTTTATGGGGTGGTTTGGTAACGCCGATCACCCTGTCTTTTATACCCAGCTGTTCTGCATGTGCATATAAAGCCGGTTCAATATCAAAGCCTGCGTATACAATCTTTCCGGTGTATTTATCGCCGATCGCATGTACCATGTCGATCAGCATCTTACGGTTCTTACGGAGCTGACGGGAGCCTACATGAAGGATGTACGGTTCGTCTATATTCACACCAACACGCTTCAGCAGTTCCCTGCTTTCTTCTTTGTCGACAGGACTAAAGTCATCATTGAATCCATTATGTATCACTCTCCAGTCGGCAGGCTGTTTTCCTCTGCCCTTTGCGAGATCTGTCAGTTGTCCGAGTGTAAACTGTGATACACAGGCAATCTTTTTTGCTGTCAGCAGATTGGAGAGGATCCAGCGTTGCATATATTTACCAAAACCGGAAGCAGGCGCATAGGCATCTGCATATCCGAGTCCACCTCTTATGGCCAGTACATCATGACAGGTAATGCTGGTTCTTGCGGCAGGTAAATGTCTTACATAAAACGAGTTGGAATGATCGCATACATGATACAGAGTTTCTCCTCCTGCGAACAATCTCTTCACACGCAATACCAGTGCATATAACAACCACTTATCCAGATATCCGAACCATTTGGCAATTCCTCCCGTTGTTGCTTTAAAAGGACGACCGAAGAAGACAGACGGACGCCAGATCTCTACAGTGTGACCCGCGTTTTTAAAGCCGGCTTCCATCATTCTGGCAAACCGCTCCATACTTTCCTGTTTATCCTTCGGATAATTCCCTACTAAAACAATGCGCATACGTTCTGTTTAATTTTTCCTGTTCTTTTATACCGTTGCCAGTTTCTCTTTGCTGAATATCTTTTTAAAGTCTGTCAGTGATCCCATGAAAACCGCTCTTCCGAAGGCTATGCTGTTCAGCAGATAATAGCCTGCCATTGATAATACCACGGCTATAAAAAAACGTGTGGTCGGATCTATTATACCAAACTGCTCTTTGGCGATGAACTGTATAGGCTGATGCAGGAACATCACGATCATCGAAGCAGCACCCAGTTCATTAAACACTTTACTGATGGTACCATTAGTGGCAATCAGTTTTGATAACGCTATCAGGCATAGTACAACAACCAGGCTGGAGAATAGTGTAACAAAAGGAATACCATACACAGCCGATTTCATTTCATACCTGTTCGCCGGATAGTAATAAGTGAATACAATCACACCGGCCAGCAATACAAACAACAAAATCTTATACCTGCTGATCTGCTCCTGTGCGCCTTTGTATAAGTAACCGAGGTAGAAAACCGGCAATGCTGCCAAGACTACATCTGCATTCCATGGCAACCAGAATGAAGGTAAAAATCTGCTCAGTGCATAACTTATCAACAGACTTGCCAACATCAACAGATCAATGACTTTTTTACTCACTTTGTTCATCAGCACATTCATCAACTGTTGTACAAGGAAGAAACACGTGATATACCAGAACACAGATACCCACTCTATGAGATAACGTCCACCCAGCACAGGTCTGATCACTGCTTTCACATAAGTTTCACGACCCGCCATAATCTCCTTCAATTCATACGGCACATAGATCAGGAAAAGAAATGCGACGTAAGGCACCAGCAGGTGAAACGATTTCTTTGCCAGATATTCCTTCTGATCGACAGCCGGCTTAAACAGAAAGCCTCCGATAAAAAAGAACAGGGGCATGTGAAAAAGAAAGATGTATCTGGACACTGCATCCGGAAATATATGTCCGGCCACTACTGTCAAAATACCAATACCCTTCAGGGTATCGATCCATGCAATTCTTGATTGGGTGCTCATAGCAGTTTGGTTAAAGCAGCATAGTACAGGCCGGCTCCGGCCTCCTAAACTTTATATTGGTCTATTGATGAAAACCTGATAAACTATTGCGATTGCTGGTAATCATTATAGTCGTATGCAGGTATTGAAGGAGAGATTTTTGTCTGCCTCATATCAACATAAGAAAGGACAGACAGATAAGGTCCCTCGAACAATAAGTATGGTTATAATAATTCTCTGGTTACGTCACTCAGTTGTGTGACAGCTACTATTATCGCTGCACACTATTTTCACAAATCATCCTAATTATGATAGTAAATTATTTTCTGTTCAGCAGGTTTGGGATCTTCCTCGGCGGCTACTACTTCTTCCTCTTCCACTTCATCTTCACGCAGTGCTGCCAGTAGCAATCCACCTATAAAGACACAGAATCCAAGACCTGTCGGTTGTCCCCATTGTCCCTGAGCGACCAGCAGAAATGCGTCACTAAACAACATCCATGGGAGCATATCTCCTGTGCGACGCAGTTTGTCAAAGGAAAGCCATCCCATATTGACCGCCATTCCCATACGGATGAATACAACACCCAGACCAAGAATAGGTCCCAGTTCCCCGATCGTTCTGCCCCATTCCCCTTCTGCGATCAGAAAGGTAACGCCTCCGGTCAGCAGCATGGAACCCACATTCGTTCCCATACCAATACCATATCCCCATAAGGGTAATGCAGAAGTGGTGTTAAATGCACCCACCAATCCACCGAGAAAACGATCTATAAATACACCTTCCATACCACCTTCACTCTCATTCGCCGAATCAAAGCGTGCCATGAATACCTCAATGGCGCCTCCTACGATCGACGTCTGACTGAGTATCAGGATCAGCACAACAAGGCCGAACAATGCACCAAATAATTTGCCTGCGTACTTAGGGTTGCTCGATCCTGCAAACATGCAGAACATCACACCGATAATGGTCTGAAATAACAAGGCACGACTGATGGACAATGGTATGGCCATCAACAAGGCTATCGTACCACCGATCAACACCCAACGTTTGATACCATCCGGGTTTAACCAGAAATAAAGTAAGTAAGGTCCCAGCAAACTAAAGAACAAGGTTGTACCGTTCGTGAAAGAGAAGGTACCCGGTGGCCGGAAATATCCCATCGCACCACTGAAACCTGCACCACCTTCATCACCACCTACCCCTCTGTTTACCCATGCGCTCTGCGGACTATAAAACTGCAGGGCAATCAGTATCAGCATGGGTATGGATAAGGCTACCATAAATTTCCCGACCTGTACGACATCTTTTCGTGTAAATAGTCCCTGAATAACAAATATCATGGGGAAGTGGATCAGTAATATACGCGCACCAAACACTGCTACATAGGGGTTCCCATGCCCGACAGTCACCGCGAATATCAATCCGAGTACGCCTATAATTGTCATCAGTGGCAATGCGTAAGAAGGAATGAATAACCGACGCTGCCAGCACATCAGGATCAGCCATAAGGCGATCGGATCGCGTACAACCAACAGAGGTGTTGCCAGAGGTGTCAGGAACCATTTACGCAAAGCACCCTCAAATAACAGCAACAGCAGATATGCCCACACGCCTTGTTTGAGCCGCAGCATGAACTTCTGATTGTTCATTGCCGTGATCTCCTGAAAGCGCCGGGATGCCAGATCGGCCATGCGATCCGCCGTCATATTATTGGGATACTGATTATTCATTTTCACACTTATACAAACGTCATGTAATTAAACTTTTGAGATAGCAGCGGCAAGCTCCTGCCCATACACTGCCCATGGTCTGCTGCGGGCTTTTTCCATCGCTGCCAGTCCCGCTTCGGGTACACTGTCAGGATTGTTAAGCAAAGCAGCGATCGCATCATACAATGCGTCAGTCGAGCCGGCAGCTGTCAGCCATCCGTTCTTTCCATCCGTGATCAGATCTGGTCCGGCGGTACGGTCAGTCGTAATCACCGGTGTACCCTGTGACATCGCTTCTGTGATCACCAGTCCGAATCCTTCAAACAAAGAAGGAAAGATAAATACATCCTGCGTTCTCATGAGCTTCAGGATATCTGCATGCGCCAGACTTGGGATGTAGGTATGTTTCGCCAGTTCTTTATCCAGTGCCGGACAGTTATCCGACATCTTCTTCCCTACGATCGTCAGTTCTACCGCGTTACCCAGTTTATCTGCAGCAGCAAAAAGATCTGCTATTCCTTTCCTTTGTGACAGTCCACCTACAAATAATATTTTCAGCGGGCGTCCGGATATTTTATCATAGTCCCTTGTGGCTGACACAGCTGGGAAACCGTAAGGAATCACATCTATCTGTGCGAGCTGTCCGGGGTAATCTTTCAATGTTTTTGCAGTAAAACTGCTGGCTACAAATATTCTGTCCGCCAGTTGCAGCTCTTCGTCTTTTCTGTCCAGTTTCTTTTGAGAAGCACTCAGGCTCAATATGGTGTTCTTCCATGCCGGCCAGCGTTCCAGTTCTGCTGACAACAGACGTTGAGAAGCGCGCCAGTAACCTATTGGCAGGTCATACAGGCGTTTCATTCCATGACGTTCTGCTTCTCTGAAAGAAAGCATGGCGCCATCTTCATATGCATACACCGCATTCGCTTTACGCGCAACACTTTTCAGGCGGGCTGCAACTCTTCTGTCCATAGCATGATACACAGCATCTACTGAGAACATGCCTTTTTCCTGCCTTGTAAGGCTTTTAAAGCCCGCTTTTGTCGCTGCAAGGCGTCCCAGTTCATGCCAGGGATGTAAGCGGGTATAAGCTTCCAGACGTGGTTCATAACCGCGACGCTTTATTTCTGACAATGGTCCGAAACCAGCGAGGCGTCCGAACGCAGATCCCGGGAAGCTGGCAATGGCCGTATGAAACTCAGACAGTATGCCTGCATCTGCGAGACCAGCTACCGCGGCTCTCAGATTGGCATTACCGGTGGGATGTGATATAATGACCATTGTTAGTTTTGCTTTTGAAGTCCAAGTACATTGCTCCAGGCAGTGCGTAATGCCACAGCAGAAAATCTGTTTGCGTACAGCTCCTTTTGTGTTGTCTTTGTTACCAGTCCGCTCCTGATATCTTTTGCAAACGCCAGCACAGCATTTTTAGCCGCTTCATAATCTGACGATGCTGATATCACTCTTGTTGACAAAGGATCACAGGCAATGTCCGGAATACCACCTCTGTCTGTCGCCAGCCAGGGTAATCCTGCACTCATCGCTTCCAGCAGACTGATAGGCAATCCTTCCGGATGGACAGACAGCAGCAGGTAGGCGTCCAGTTGCGCGATAGCGCTCTTTAAACCCGCTTCACCTGCGAAAGTGCCGTGATAATGTACATTGGGATATTGATCGAAATAAGGAGCCGGATAATTCTTTCCTTCTCCCCACAGATGAAATTCCACTTCGTTTTTAATGTCTGCATCTTCACTCATCCTGCAGATCAGGTCAATACCTTTTTCCGCAATCAGACGGCCATAATAACCGAAGCGCAGTTTACCTGAATTATTATCGGCAAAAGAGACTTCCACATTTCTTGAGAAACAGGGAATCGTATCTACGGGACGTTGCAATACACTTTGCATATCACCGGCATTCCTGTGTGAACAGGCAATGATGGTATTCGCAGTGTACAATGTCTTTTTATATTTTTCGCCCCAGGTAGCCTGATCTTTTGCATCACCGGAAGTGTGGTGATGATGTACCCAAGTAGCATAACCCGGGAGCATACGTGACAGCATCCAGATACTTTCTCCCTGACCGTTGGTATAAACAGCATCGTATTTACGGGAGCTGCGCAGTTTTATACCAGTCTGCAGCATCCACAGTAAACGTTTGTAGGAACGGCCGTGTCTTCCGAAAAGTACCTTACGACAGATACTTCTGTAGAACTGCTCTGTTTCACCGGTAGTTGCCGCATTCAGTACTACCAGATCTATTTCCGTACCGTTAGCAGCCATCTGCCGGCAGAATTCCAGCAGATGGCTTTCTATACCACCAGTTTCCATCAACTGGGTAGAATAAACCAGTATACGTTTTTTATCAGAAACCTGCGCCATACACTCTCTGGATCTTTTCTTTTGCAAATCCTGTGCGGTAAGACAGTACAACGCTCATGCGGTACAGCTTAGCCAACAGGTTAGCTTTCATTCTGATCAGACGGTAACGCATTTTACCTGATACCTGTACAGCATTGGCGCCTTCTTTAACAGAATCAGCTACCAGTTGTAACAGGAACGCTTTTCTCTTTGCCAGTGCTTCTTTGTTGACAGGAGAATCGTTGAGACCTGCATCCCCTTTATCGAGGATATCCTTATAGGAAATAATATCGATGAATTCTGCTACCGTTGCAAGACGCGGGTCAGCAGGATTAGGATGGATCAGTTTCACATTGGCACCCATACCGAGGCAAGGTAATGCACAGTGGATCTTGGTGGTCAGGATCAGGGATGCATTGCAATAACGTGCAAGCAGGCTATTCATGTGTTCCTCAGATACCTTTGCATATGCTTCGATGCTACCTGTTGTATCTGGCGGATCGTGAGACACTCTCACCATCTTCTTACCCAGTACTTTTTCCAGTTTGGCTACTACAGCATCCGGTACCGGATGGTCTACGTTATCAACCAGAATGATCTCACCATCAGGATTTTTGTTGATAGGACCACGTGGTTTTGAAGTAATGGTCAGACAGCTGGAATAGTAAGCAGGAATACCCCAGCCCAGCAGCAGACGTAAAGTTTTTGTATCACGGCAGCCGATAGGTGCGTGCTGTTTGAAGTGTTCTCTTACATGTTCGCTTGACAGCAAAGCTGAGTTAGCCACATGTACAGCAGCATATAAAGGCGTAATATTATCTGGTGCGGGAAACTTCGCAAAGGAGTGCATATACCAGCCGTTAGCGACCAGCAGTCCGCTGTCTCTGCCTGCCAGGTCAGCCAGTGCTTCTCTGTCAGCTACCTTAGCGCCTTCAGGCAAGAGGTCTTTTGCGACCATTCCCTGAAGTACATCTCCGATATTGTTACGGAGTAATCCTTCTACCTGATAGTAATATGTCATATAGTTTCTTTGTTATTTTCAGTGGGTAATGAGTTGTTTGTTCTGCTGATTTTGAGGAATGTGTATGAAACGTTCATCACTACCTGTATCAGCTGTATCATGATGTTCATGAAGAGTACACCGCGCAGGGACGATACATCAATGAATGCGACGCCCAATGCGATCGATGCAATACTTATCGGAATCGAAATGAACGGATTGATCGCCCAGCTTCTGCTTGTGAACAATGAAAAAGTAGAGGCCGCGATAATACCGAGACAACTGATCGTGATCTTCAGTACTACCTCGCTTGTCAGATTCGAATAATTCGGTCCCAGTACTTTCAGGATCTGTGCAGAGAAGAGCCATGCCGTAAATACGATGCAGGCGCCCATTGCCAGTAATCCTCCCTGTATCTGTACAAAGCGTCGCATCAGCAATGCTTTGTTGTTAGGCAGTCTTGAAAACCTTGGTAAGATCACAGTGCCAAAAACGATCGTAATAAAACTCAGCGCCATTGACAATCTGTCCAGTGCTCCCAGCTGTGCTACTCCTTTCGTCGTACCAAAGATGGAGATAAGCCAGATCGTGATCTGTCCGGACAGACAGGTGTAGATTCCCATGGGCAGCAGACGGCGTACCATCTTCATAATATTCTGCCTGATCTCAGGATCGGGTTTCTTATGCCAGTCCGCATACCCGGCTGATATCTTCCGGAGGTTCATATTTCCCCAGATCTGTGGCAATCCTGCTGCGAGTACTGCTACAAAAGCAAAGGGGAAAATAAAGATGGTAAGTGCCAGCAGTACTAACCGGCCTAAGTTCATATAGACCTGATTCTTCTGTAAAGGCGCGATATCCTGTCTCAGCTTCGGTGCGATCTGCAATATGGTGCCAGACAGCGCCATAAAGAAAGAAGGAATAAGCGAGAGGACGATCAATATGGACATCAGCCAGCTGGCACCATGATGTAACATCAGATAGATGAGCACAGGTATCGATACCAGTAAACTACCCACCGCAAATTTGCGGCGAAGGTCCATCCCTGTAGCAAGGACAGTGCCTAACTGGTCACGGTCCTGCCATACTTTTCCTCCCTGAGACATCACACCGGTAGAGATACCACCGTCAGCCAGTACTGTCATTGTACCCAGCATGGTGTTAGCCAGTGTGTACAATGCGTACTCTTCAGGTTGCAGCATACGGATCACGAGGATACCACTGAATAAACTGACTGCCTGTACAAAAACCTGAGCGAAACCGGTCACGCTGACCAGCTTTACCCATTCCAGTGTTTTGGTGTACTTAGGATTATTCGATAACTGATTGAATACTTTTACGCGCATAACAGATTCCGGCAAAGCAAGCTCTTATCCTGCCAATTGTTCCCACTGAGTTTTACTGTCCTTTCTGAATAATTCTACGTCACAGGTCACCATTTCGCTTACCAGCTCCTGCAGATCGTATTTAGGTTCCCAGCCTAATTTTGTTTTAGACTTGGTTGGATCACCGATCAGCAATTCCACTTCTGTAGGACGGAAGTAAGCCGGATCTACCGCCAGTACCTGTTTACCGATCGGCAGAATGAATTCTTTATTGCGGCAGGCGCTTACGTAAGCTACTTCTTCAACGCCTGTACCTTCAAATTTCAGTTCGATACCCAGTTCATCAAACGCCATACGTACGAATTCACGTACTGGTGTAGTGATACCTGTTGCGATTACATAATCATCTGGTGTATCCTGCTGCAGGATTCTCCACATTGCTTCTACATAATCTTTCGCATGTCCCCAGTCACGCTGTGCATCGAGGTTACCCAGATACAGCTTTTCCTGCAGACCTAATGCGATCGCTGCAACAGCACGGGTGATTTTACGTGTTACGAAAGTCTCACCACGCAGAGGACTTTCATGGTTGAACAGGATACCGTTGCAGGCAAACATACCGTATGCTTCCCTGTAGTTAACAGTGATCCAGTAAGCGTATAATTTAGCAACAGCATACGGGCTGCGTGGGTAGAAAGGAGTTGTCTCTCTCTGAGGTACTTCCTGTACCAGACCATACAGCTCGGAAGTGCTTGCCTGATATACTTTTGTTTTCTGTTCCAGTTTCAGAATGCGCAGTGCTTCCAGTATACGCAGGGTGCCTATACCATCTGCATTCGCAGTATATTCCGGAGTATCAAAACTTACTTTCACATGGCTCATAGCAGCGAGATTGTAAATCTCGTCAGGTTGTGTTTCCTGAATGATACGGATCAGGTTAGTGCTATCGGTCATATCGCCGTAGTGTAATCTGAAACGAACATTCTCGCTATGAGGATCCTGATATAAATGGTCAATTCTGTCTGTATTCAGCAAAGACGCACGGCGTTTAATACCATGCACCATGTATCCCTTTTCGAGCAGCAGCTCTGCCAGGTACGCACCGTCCTGTCCATTTACACCGGTGATTAAAGCAACTTTCATACTATGTTTTTTAATTAAGATAAGTGGGGGGAAATAATGTCATTAACTTCTGGAGAGTACGCTCACTGCCGGCTGGGAGATACCAATGCTGTAACAGATAAAACCGCTTTTCTCAAGATATGTGTTATCATAAATGTTCCTGCCGTCAAATACAACAGGGGTTTTCACTAATTGTTTGATGCGGTTCCAGTCAGGAAGACGGAATTCGTTCCATTCTGTTACCAGCAATACTGCGTCAGCACCGTCAGCAGCATCATACAGGTCATTCGCCCAGATCACGCTGTCATTCAGTGTCTTTTTCGCTTCATGCGTCGCTACCGGGTCAAATACCCGCACGTTCGCACCTGCTTCGAGCAATGCTTCAATCAGTACCAGACTGGAAGCTTCGCGCATATCGTCAGTACCGGGTTTGAAAGAGAGGCCCCATACTGCGAATGTTTTATCTTTCAGCAGACCATCAAAATGTTTGTTGATCTTGTTGAACAATACACGTTTCTGATCATTGTTCACTGCTTCTACCGCTTCGAGGATACGCAGTCCGTGACCATATTCCATACCGGTACGTACCAGTGCCTTTACATCTTTAGGGAAGCAGGAACCACCGTAACCAATACCCGGATAGATAAAGCTGTTACCGATCCTCGCGTCACTACCGATACCTTTGCGCACTTTATTCACATCAGCACCTACCAGTTCGCAGAGATTTGCGATATCATTGATGAAGGAGATCTTCGTCGCCAGCATTGCATTCGCTGCATATTTGGTCATTTCTGCAGATGCGATGTCCATAAAGATGATCGGACGTCCATTCAGCAGGAATGGGTGATACAGACGCTCCAGTACCTCTTTCGCTCTGTCTGTGTTCACACCTACCACAATACGGTCAGGTTTCAGGAAGTCCTGTACTGCAGCACCTTCTTTCAGGAACTCAGGATTGGAAGCCACATCATAATCGATCAGTGCTTCTCTGTCCATCATTGCCTGTTTGATCTCTCTGTTCACTTTCACAGCGGTACCAACAGGCACTGTGCTCTTGGTCACCACTACGAGATAATCGGTCATGTGTGTACCGATTTCTTTTGCCACCTGCAGTACATATTGCAGGTCAGCACTACCGTCTTCACCCGGAGGTGTACCTACCGCGATAAACGCGATATCTGCACCTGGGATCACTTCAGCAAGATTAGTGCTGAAGGACAGACGGCCATTGTTATAGTTACGGGTAACGATTTCTTCGAGACCCGGTTCATAAATAGGTAAAATGCCGTTTTTGAGGTTATTGATCTTTTCGGCGTTAACATCCACACATACTACCTGCGTACCTACTTCTGCGAGGCAGGCGCCGGTAACCAGCCCTACGTATCCTGTACCAATTACGATTGCTTTCATTTTATAAAGGTTGAGACGCGGTTAAACAATTTATATTACAATGTGACCATCTGTGTTTTCTGCAAAAAGTCGGCATAAGCTTGTGCCAGTCCTTCTTTGAGCGCTACGCTGTGTTTCCAGCCAAGATTATGCAGCTTAGAAACATCCATCAGTTTACGCGGCGTACCGTCGGGCTTGGATGTATCAAAAACCAGACCTCCTGTGTAACCTACCACTTCTTTTACTGTTTCTGCGAGCTCCCGGATGGTCAGATCCTCACCTGTTCCGATGTTAACCAGCTCTTTCTCATCATAATGCAGCATCAGATAAACGCAGGCAGCTGCCAGATCATCGGCATAAAGAAATTCACGTTTTGGTGTACCACTTCCCCAAACTGTTACGCTCGCTGCACCGCTTTCTTTTGCTTCGTGAAAACGACGGATCAGCGCTGGTAACACATGTGAATTTTCAGGGTGATAATTATCTCCGATACCATAGAGATTCGTTGGCATTACACTGATAAAGTTGGCGCCATACTGGTCACGGTATGCTTCACATAATTTGATACCTGCTATCTTGGCGATTGCATAAGGTTCGTTGGTTGGTTCCAATGGTCCTGTCAGCAGACTATCTTCCCGCAGTGGCTGTGGCGCCATCTTCGGATAGATACAGGAACTACCGAGGAACATCAGTTTTTTTACACCATTCTTCCATGCGGCATGAATAATGTTTGCCTCCATCATGAGGTTATCGTACAGGAATTCTGCACGATAGGTGTTGTTGGCATGAATGCCGCCAACTTTTGCTGCAGCCAGGAATACATATTCCGGCTTTTCTGTAGCGAAAAATTCATTAACAGCAGCTTGTGAACGCAGGTCAAGTTCTGCGGAGCTTCTTGTCACCAGATTATTATATCCCAGTGTTTGTAATCTTCTGCTGATAGCGCCGCCCACCATTCCACGGTGACCAGCTATATATATCTTATCGTTCAGTTGCATACGGTTCTATATTGTTTACAGCAGCTCGGGTCTGTTTTCCTTCACCCACTGATGCAGTTGTTTTACTTCCTGTCCTTTTCCTTTCTGTAAGATCAGCAGGGCTTCCGGAGTGTTTACCACTACCACATTTTCCACACCTACCAATGCTACCAGTTTATCTTTTCCGATGACCATACTGTTAACCGGATCGCTTTCGATAAATACTGCCTGATTGTTACTGTAGCGGTAGTGACTTGCAAGGGCTTCTGCCAGTGCTTCATAACCACCTACGTCGCTCCATTGCATCGCACTTGGTACAACTTTTACGATATCGCTTTTCTCCAGTACTGCGTAGTCAATACTATCAGATGGAATTGCATTCATTGCAGCCAGTGGGATCACACCGGTTTCTTTCCAGATAGCAGCTGCTTCTGCCGCCGTTGCATATATTTCAGGAGCGTATTCCAGCAGCTGTTGTAACAGTACGCCGGCCTTTCCACAAAAGATACCACTGTTCCAGAGATAGTCGCCGCTTTGCAGCATTGCTTCCGCTGTTACAGCGTTTGGTTTTTCAGTAAAGCGAACCACATCATAACCCGCATATTGGATGTAACCATATCCTGTTTCAGGGTAAGCAGGTTGCAGACCGATAGTCACCAGATGGCCTTCAGCCGCCAGTGAAGCCGCTTTCTGAATAGTTTCAGCATACAGGTCAGGTGTACCAATCAGGTGATCAGCCGGTGTGATAAGCAGTAAAGTTTCCGGATCTGTGGAGAATGCCGCCAGTGCGATTGCAGCAGCGGTATTACGGCCTACAGGTTCCGCCATCATCTGGATATCAATAGCACCTGCTTCCTGCAGCTGACTATTCACCATGTCGGCCTGTTGTTCATTTACCACGGCCATCACACTATCACAGAAGTTGTTATTACGTATCCATGTCAATTGCAATAAACTCTGCCCATCAAATAAAGGCAGTAGTTGCTTAGGCGTCTGTTTATTTGATAGTGGCCAGAGACGGGTTCCTGACCCTCCACATAATAATACGTGTAGCATAGATGTCCAGGGTTGATATTTTAGATAACATTACCGACGCTGGCCTTGGCCGCACCGGAATATTCTTTAGCATTGTTGTTAACCAGCATAAGATCACTTGTTTTCACAGTAGCGATCAGGGAGAAGCCCATACTGTACAATACAGCTTTCACTGTATTCTTGCCGGCTTCTACTACCCTTCCGTGCTGGTGCATCAGAGGACCTGCAGTGATTCTGATCAGATCATCTTCCTGAATCGGGAAGCGTTCTACCTGCACATCCTGATATTCACGCAGGAAGCGTTTGATAAGCTCTACTTCATGATCAGGAATGCTGGCAGGTTTTCCTAACCAGTAAACAAAATTCACGATACCGCTTGTTTCGCGGACGAGTGTTTTCTTGTCCTCAGGAATGCGGACAAAAACATACGACTTGAAAAGAGGTTCTTCAACGATCTTTTTTCGGTCGCTCCACTGATGAGTTACTCTGTTTATTGGACAGTAGGTTTCGATTTGCTTGCGAACAAGCGCATCAGCCACTTTTTTCTCCCATCTGGGTTTAGTATAGACTGCATACCAGGTGTGTGTCTTCTGTTCCATTTCAGTGGGTTTAAAAGTTTAATAAAGCATGATTAAATGAATAAATAACGATAAGGTGGAAAGTATAAAGGTGGGAAAGAGAGGAAGAGATTTGGCATAGCTTCGCCTCCTCAGTCACATGATGAGTAGTTTTCAATAAATATATGTCAGGGATATTCCGGCAAAACCCTCACCGGAATACCCTTATTTTACTTACTTAAAAATCTTTGTAAACCGTCCTTTCTTTACGGATCCGTTCTTTTGATCCTCTGTATAGCCATAGCCATATCCCTGTCCGTTACCATAGCCATAGCCTCCGCCATAAGCATATGCGTAACCGGGCACACCGCGCATTTTGAGGCCATTGAATACGATATTCAATTTGCCCAGATCTCCCTGTTCATAGAGGTCTTCAATCATTTTGAGATTAAACTTCGGCGTTCTTTCATGACGCACTACATACAGTGTAGCATCAGCAAACGGTGCCAGCAGACGGGCATCTGTTACCGGACCTACCGGAGCGGAGTCAATGATCACATAGTCAAAGGTTGCTCTCAGTGTAGCCAGTAAATGTTCGAGTCTGCCATTCAGGATCAACTCTGTTGGATTTGGCGGAATAACACCTGCAGAAAGCAGGTACATGTATTCATTATTCTCAATTGGCTGTTTGAGGATATCATTCAGTGATGAATGTCCTACCAGATAATTACTGATACCCGGATGATGTGGCACATTGAGGATCTTACTTACTTTTGGCTTTCTAAGGTCAAACTCCAGCAACACTACTTTCTTCTTTGTCAGGGAAAGACTCAGTGCAAGGTTCACTGCCACAAAACTCTTTCCTTCACCAGAAATGGAAGAGGTAACCAGAATGGTTTTATTATCACCATTGATACCTATATAAGATAAACTTGTTCTCAATGCTCTGAACTGTTCTGCAACCGGCGTACGCTTACCTTCTGTGATAGCGATAGCGCCACTCTTGTCGAACATGATCTCTGCAATGATCGGTGCAGAAGTACCTTTTTCAATATCTGAACGGAACATCACCTTATGGTTCATCAGATCTTTCACAGCGATGAAACCGGCCACTACTGCAATACCAGCGATCAGAGCCAGTGCCATTACCATTGATTTCTTCGGACTGAAAGGGAAAGACTCGGCTTCTGCCAGATCGATGATTCGGCTATCAGAAATAGCCGCAGCATATTGCAGCTGTGTCTCTTCACGTTTTTCCAGTAAGAAAGTATAGATATTGTTTTTAATCGCTTGTTGTCTGCTTACTTCCAGCAAAGTCTTCTCCTTGCTTGGCACACCTTTCAGCATGCTCATGAAGCGGTTGTTCTGTGTACTCAGCTTTGCTCTGGAAGCTTCGAGGTTGGCACGCAAACTCGTAATGTTATCCATGATGGCTGGTCTCAGTTTGTCGATCTGTGCACTCAGACTTGCCAGCACAGGGCTGTTTTCACCCGTTGTCTTTTTCAGTCTTTCATACTGCAGTTCGGCATCCTGTAATTTACTCAGCAAACCGAGCAGGGTTGCATCAGCAATACCCAGTGTAGCGGGAACAAGATTATCTTCTGTCTTCTTACCTCTTACATATTGTTCAACCGCCGAGAGTGTGGATAACTGCATATCTGCTTCGCTCAGTCTCACGTCGTTATCCTGTACGGCATTCAGAAAAATCTTACTCTGTTCACCGATATCAACGATACCTTCATTTGTTTTATACTCCTGTATCTGACCTTCTACCTGACTTAATTCCGCCGTGATAATACGCAGCCTGTCTTCAACAAACGCCATTGTTTTTGATGCCGTTTTATTTTTATCGTCGATAGACGCGTTATCGTAAGCTTTCATCACTTCATTGAGCAGATCCATACCTCTCTGAGGTACTGCATCAACGTATTCCAGTCTGAGTACATTGGAGTTTTTGGTAGCGGCAGCAATCTTCAGGTTACTGAGGAATACGCCACCCAGTACTTTATCTCCGGCTACGCGCAGATAAAAGCCTTCGCCATGCTGACCGGCAGGATTGTAACCCGGTACAGCTTTGATCACCATACGGCCCCATTCGGTATGTACGGTATCATTTAAAGGATAGCTCTTACCATCGAGGGCAACCTTTTGTCCTTTATAATCATATTGCAATTCAACGATTCTGTTCTCGTTAGGATCGATCAGATCCGGATCGATAAAATTGAATTGCAGAGGACCTTTTTTATACATGGAAATGTCCCTGATCCTGCCCTTTTCGAAGACTTCTCCGTAAAGGTTAAGATTCCTTACAACTGTTTTGGCAATTGTTCTGGACTTGAGGATTTCAATTTCGTTATCAACTTTCTTTCCTCTTCCGAGCGGGTCCATCATTTCAATGATAGAGCTCTCGGTAGGACGCGTATCTTCTTTGATCAACAAGGAAGATGTCATCTTATATAATGGGGTTGCATATCTCAGGTAAACATATGCTATTGAGAGAGAAATTATTGACGCAATCACAAATAGTGGCCAGTAAGGCTGGTATTTATGCCTGATCATTTCCAGAAGACCTGTATGCTCCTCCCTCTTTGTGCGCGTATTGATTACTTTCTGTTGCATGACTCTCAACACAAGTTTGTAGGATGAAAATATTGGTGTGACATCAGCTTGATTAATGTGCTAATCTATCGATTGAAAGCACTATCAAAGATAATGTGCTGATGATGATGGGTATTGTAGTCCTGCTGCCGGTTGCCACAGCAACTTTCGACTTGTTTGGTTCGACATATACCACATCGTTGGATTGTAAATAATAGTAAGGAGATGACAGTACATCAGTACCATTAAGATTAAGTCGTCTGATTGTCTTTTCGCCATTTACCTCTCTGATAAGCATTACATTTTCCTTCTTACCATAGACTGTGATATCTCCTGCCAATCCGAGTGCTTCAAGAATTGTTATCTTCTCACTGTTAACATTAACTACTGTGGGGTGAGCAACTTCGCCGATAACAGTCACCCTGTAATTGAGGAAACGAATTGTAATAACCGGATCTTTCAGCAGCTTCCGCTCATTTAATTCATCCTGTAATTGTTTCGTAAGTTGTTCTTTGGTCAGTCCTTCTGCTTTGACTTTACCAAGCACCGGATATTCAATATATCCCTGTTCACTTACAAGGTAACCCGTAGCCTGGCTACCACCTCCTGGAGTTCCGGCAGCTGTAACACTTGGGGTGTTAAATACAACAGCATCCTCGGGGTTCATACTACTAACAACAATTTGTAATACGTCATTTTTATGTATTACCGGCTCAAAATTTCCTTTTACGGGAGCAATAACAGTATCAGGCAGATCTTTGAAATACACTGACTTCTGAGTACTGACACATGATGTAAAAAAGAAACAGCAGATAAGGACCGGAATAATAAAGATATAACGTAAATAATCCTTCTTTAGAATCATCTTACCGTTTTGAATATTTAAAGGTTTTTCTTCCGCGCTTTCCGTAGTACAATATTAGTCCATAGCGTTTGTCATCACTACTACTAAAGAGAGTAAAAAACGCACTTATAACACAAACGTGCTTACTGAAAAGAGTAGCGTTTTTTAAACGAACTGCATCATATTTTCAAATGAAAGCATTTGAAAAAAAATCCAAGAATTCGTAATTAAAAAGAAAGAATACAAACTATTTGACCAGATCTTCGAAATTAGTTCTGATTTGGTGGCAACATTAAGTTTTTGATAAATCTTCTTCAGATGCTGATTTACCGTGAACACTGTTACAAAAAGTTTCTCCGCCATCTCCTTATATGAGTAGCCTTCTTTGAGCAGCGCGAGCAACTCGTATTCTCTTTTTGTGAGCTTATGTTTTATATCCTCCAATGGATCTTTGGCGATATAATTAATCAGCAGATGTGCTGCTTTGGGTGACAGCGTACCACCTTCACTGACTGCATCCATGATTGAATGATAGATCTCCATCAGACGACTGGTCTTAATAATATAACCACTCGCTCCCTGACGGATCGATTCAATAACGTAATGCTTTCCGTCGTGCCCTGATAATACTATCAGCTTGGCATCAGGGTAGATACGTTTCAATTCCTGCATCCCTTGTATACCTGATTCCCCTGGCAGCGAAATATCCAGTAAAATTACGTTCACCTCTGTTTCCTTGAATGGAAGTGCTCTGAACTCCTCCATTGACTTACAAGCAAAAACAACCTTACACTCCTGAAAATCTTCTAAAAACTCTTTGTAATTGTTCAACTGGAAATAATTGTCTTCTATAATTCCAATATTGATCATAGGGGTAAAAAGTTGACAAGGTTTATAATCGATTCAATAAAAAAATATGGCATATATGTATGGCTTGGTGTCACAAAAATAATTCCAAAAACGAAGAATTTATACGGCAATTTTGTAACTCATTGATTGAGAGAACAATAAAGATCAAGGTCGCTTTACCTCAACATCTAATGGTCTGGCTTATAACCTATTGAATTTATATATATGATCTTTCGGTTAACTTTTCTCGATATTCACGTCATGTGTCACTGGTTTAGTAAAAATACGTTTTTAAATTAAATACTCACTGGTTAATTATTCCTTTATTAAGTATTTTGCCTTTCAATTGCGATAAATCTGTGTATTCAACACTTGTGGAGATTCTCTACATATTGTTGAGCTCAATATCTCATAAATTTTAACCATCGACGATTGTAAACTATAGAACAATGAACTCCACTAATTCTTCAGGAAGCGATACATTGCTTAGTAATGCAAGTAATGTGATAGCGATCACTGCACATGAATTCAAAACACCACTTGCTACTATAAATTCAATAGTCGACCTGCTTACTAGCAAATTACAGGCCGATCATCTCATGGATGCATTTTATCAGAAAAATTTATCGCAGATTTCATCTGAAATTTTTGCTTTAAACAGTATGGTGGATGAAATGCTGACGATAAATAATATTCTGAATGGCAACATTCAAAGCAACAAAGAAATGATGGACATCGGCTCACTGCTTCCCTCCTTAAAAGAGCAGTACCGGGCATTTCCAGATGATGGCAGATCATTGGTCATTCATATCACAGGCACGCCGCGTGAGATATTTGCAAGTCCTGCACAACTGTTACGCATATTCTCAAATCTTATCAGCAATGCATTTAAATATTCCAGAAACAATGATCCTTTAATGCATCTGGACTATCAGGATAAAACAGTTGTTGTCACGATCACAGATGATGGTATCGGTATTCCGGAAGCAGATCTTCCACAACTGTTCCAACCTTATTTCAGGGGTAGCAATACAGATGGCATATCAGGTACAGGTCTTGGTCTCAGCATTGTCAGATCATTTATTACGGCCAACGAAGGAACTATCACCGTTAACAGCCAGCCCGATAAAGGCACGGTTTTTACAGTTACTTTCAGGTACCCTGATACCTGTCAGTAAAATATACACATGAACGCCAGAATTCTTTTAATTGAAGACAAAGCCGGACTTTTAGATACACTCAAAAGTCTGCTGGAACTGCACAATTACACCGTATATACTGCCAGCAACGGTCAGGAGGGATTATCCCTCGCTACCAGATATCTGCCCGATCTCGTTATCAGCGACATCACTATGCCTGTTGTAAATGGATATGTATTGCTCGATAGTTTCCGCGCAGATCCGCAGCTTTCAAAAATTCCCGTATTAATTGCCAGCGCAAAAAATGAAGCACATGAAATTGAGCTCGTCATGCAAAAAGGTGCTGCGGGTTATCTGACTAAACCTTTTGTATTTACACATCTGCATGAAGAAATAAAACGCCTGCTGGGTAATTCCATCACTGCATCAAAAGAATAAAAACAACGTTCATAAAAACACGGCACACAGGTGAAGTGCTCACCTGTGTAATTGTTGTGGTGTAAAAAGAAACGGCTATTACTGAAGACTTTCTCTCATTAGTTTATCAAACTTTGTCCAGTCGATTTTAATGCTGTTCTTTTTCATGAAGCCATTAGGCTGATACTCCAGGGCGCCATGTGATATATGAATGGTGCCCAGTATTTTTCCGTCTCTCTTCACCTGAAAGGTCGCATCGGCTTTGCCCAATTCTGTTGTTGGTAATTCAAAGAATACACGGTGTTCTGCCATGATGGTTTGGTTTTGGAGTTAATAAATTTTGGTTTAATAAGTGAAAGTTTACATATAACCTGCTGTCCGGTATATAAGGATCATCTACCATAGCTACAGGGGCTTGTAATACCATTTGTCTTTCCGACAGTCCGAAGTAACGAAATCTATGATTATCAATCGTTAATACCCTGTTAATGCACTTCTTCTGGTGCAGAAGTGGCTCTATCGGGATTGATTGGTCATGTTCCCGAATGTAAACCTATATCAGGACTATACCGGAAGGCCTTTTATCAGGGCGGTGTCAGGAAGGTTAGTCATAGATAAGCTGTAGATAAGCCGTATATAAGCCGTAGATAACCCGTTCTTATAGGAATGGAGTATATACGGCTTATATACGGCTTATCTACGGGTCATCTCCGAAAAATCTTCCTGATGCAAACGGGATAAGAACGTCCAAAACCGCCATAAAAAAGTTCATCCTGTGGCCATCCTTCATTTTTTAATGAAAGATGGCTACAGGATGAATATTCTCAGCATATAAGCTTTATAAGCCCTTCAGCGCAGCTTATTCACTACTTTAGTTAAAAAGGGCTAAAACAGGCTTACAGATGCCAATACTGGTCTTTTTACGTATCTATATCAGCAACTTATTTCACCAGCATGACAGAGCCCCTGTATTCTTTGGGCTCATTCTTACTGGTCGTGAACGTACAAACATATACAAATGCCTGCGGCGTCTGTGGCACACCACGGGAATAACCATCCCAACCTACCTTCGGATCACTCGTCTGAAATACCAGACTTCCCCAGCGGTTAAAAATGCTCAGGCGGTAATTGGTTACTGCATCATAAATCTTTGGCCGAAACACATCATTGAAACCATCACTATTAGGACTAAACGCTGATGGCATCATCACAAAACAATTTTGATAAGGAGAAGTAATAACTGTATTACCTGCATCAGCGCAACCATTTGCATCCTCTACTTCATATCGGTAATTACCGGCTTTAAGATTACGGTGTAAACTATCGGGTTGCCATAGCTCACCATTGACACGATATTTATACGGACGTGTACCGCCGTCTACTTCCCAGCGAATGATGCCGTCGCTGACTTCACTACAACTACAGGGTTCTGTAGCGATATTACGGATCACCAGAGGAGCCGGTTCTTTAATGAAAATATTGAAGGTGTCATGGCATACTTGCTGATCTTTTAACAGAAACACATAATTACCGGGTCGCAGATTATTAAATGCACGTGCATGTGTTGCTTCTCCATTCAATGACAGCTCATAAGGTGGTAGTCCGCCGCTTATATTCAATGCAATGGCATTTTTATTTTCTCCTGCACAATCAGATATCGTCACTGTCTTCTCTGTCTGCAGATCAGAAGCACTCACTTCAACGGCACCTTTTGCCGTCACACCATTAGCAGCTGTCACCGTTACCGAATATAATCCCGGTGGCAGATCTGAAACCTGCGCTGTTGTATAATTACCGGGCGTCCACAAATAACTGTAGGGCTCCGCTCCTCCTTTCACCTTTACCTGCACAGTACCCGTTCCTTCGTTCTTACAGGAAGTAGTAGCCGTCAGTTCTGTACGCAGTATTTGTCTGATAGTAGAAAGATTGTCAACAAACACCAACACGCCAAAGCTGCTGCCCGGACATGTTTCTGCAGGATAAGCATACAACGCAATGTAGGTATGCGTTTGTTTCGGTGTAAATATAGCATTCCATCTGTGCCAGGCAGTGTCAGTAAAACTACCGGAAGTCCATAGTAATTCAGCTGTATCGCCGGGTGCGCTTCCACCGAAAATAACAAGGTTTCCATAGCAATGTTTATGACCATACATTTCATTAAATGCAAGATCAAAAGACATACTGTAAGTCCTGTCTGCCACCAGCGGTTCTGCCAGCTCCTGCTCTATCCCTTCTCTGTATACGGGGCCGCCTTGCAGTCCGACGAAAGTGTTACCTGCCTTCGCAGGTTTAGACACCCCCATCACACCGGGTAATACATCCGGTGTATTCGCTGCAACGAGCCAGCCCGTGGGTGCTACTTTAACACCGGGTTTTCCTTCCAGAGAGGAATTTCGCAACGTTAGATGCTGTGCAGATGCTACATTCAACAGACAGCTCAACAACAGGATCAGACTTAGTACACATACCTTCAAAGCAAGATATGTGAGATAACAACATGGTTTTCCCATTAGCCGGGTGTGGCCGGCCGGGTTAGTTACAATCATAGGAATATTAGTTAGAACACTATCAATAAAACATCGTCTTGTTCTTGTGATTAGCAATTCCAATGGACATGGAAAAGCAGCCCAGCTAGTTCGTCTGATTTAATTTCACAGGTATGGTGAGGAGGATATGGAGCATCCTCCGCTAATCAAATTAATGGCTTGCTTTGAGTTTACATTCCCAGTTCAATAAAGATACAATATGTTTTAATATAATATAATGTTTTTCTTAAAATCTAAGTCGCTTATCCAATTAGTACTCAATGTAGTAGCGCACTCTACTGCAAAAAATAAAGGCATAGGAAAACCTATGCCTTTTATGAGTACAGATGATCTCAAAACTATGTTCAAACTACCCTTTATTATGGAACAAGCAAGCGTAGTTTAACCCATTGTCATCTGTTTGCTTTGTCGCGCCTTTCAGGGTCGCGTTTGTCTTTATCTTTCTCAGACGATTCTTTCTTGTCTTTGGGGATGATCACCTTCAACGTGTCGTCTGCTGTCTTTTCACGGGTGATATCACGACTGTAGTCATTGCCCAGATTCGGACCTCCCTGTTCCAGACCGGTACTCCCGATCGACCTGTCTCTTACTGCCATAATCTTAGATTTTATGGTTTAAAAATATAAGTCTACTCAGGATAACAAAAGTCCCAAAACCATGCCAGCAAAAGCAGGCACGTCTATAGTACTCAATGATTTGTATATGTGAAAAATCTCTTAAAATTTTCCGGCGGATTGATCATTTTCCCTTATTCCACTGTTTTTTCCGGGATTTTAGTGGTACCTTACACTTGCAGAACCGAACTGCGACCTATGCCTGATAACTATTCCCGATGCAGCATTTAGTACAACCAATGAGCATCTGAGACTAAACCTGTAAGTAATGAAGGATAAGCTGCCTTATATCGCCTCCACCTATTTTATATCCCTGATCAAAGCGTATTTGCAGGGCCATAAAACGAAACCCGAGATACTCGCTGAAACAGCAGATCTGCTTCCCGCTGCTGCCCATAAAGAAGTCAGCCAGCTATTGACCGCTGCGGCACATCAGATGAATGATGCCTTTTATGCAGATATCGTAGACAGCATTCAACACACTTCCGGCACCGTACCTACCCGAAAGGGACTGATCCATCATCTCGAAGCACTGCTGGATAAACAGATCAGCGTGCAGGAACTACTGGATTGGGCTACGTGGTATACCATAGAAGATGATCAGCTCAGTGCTGGTATTATGGATGATTTTGCTGTGGAGTATTTTTGCTTTGACTTCCTGCCTGCACATTACGAGGAAATGACAGAGGTACAGTTCAGACAGGTCTTACAATTATTCCTCTCAACACCGGAAAATACATTAAAGGAAAAGATCGCCCTCGCGCTTGTCATCGAAAAAGAAAGGCAACACTTTCTTTATTTCTTACGTAGTTTTCTGGAACAGCCACAACATACCGACGCCCTGAATACATATCTCATGGCAAAATTCGGCATGGACCACCGCAGTTTCCCTTATATAAAGGAACTGATGGCCATACAAACACAACCGGAAAAACTGGAAGCATTGCTGGAAAAAGCGCGTATGTCAGCCGTTTAACTGACCATCAGACTACATCCTCTTAATGCGGAATTATCCAGACGACCGAGTACTTCAAAACTCCCGTCTGCACGTAGTTTACCGATATCGTCGGTGGCAATGAATGCGCACGAATACACATTTGCGAGATCTACCACATTAATAACGCCGGAAGCATTGGCGGTTGACAACTGAAAAGGATCGTTTTCATCCCTGACCAATATCTTCATCCATGGTGGGGTGGTAAATAGACCATCGCCATAGGAATAAGCCTGCGATAACAGCTCCGTCATGCCATATTCCGCATGGATGTGTTTACAACCCAGTCTTTCTTTCAGATAGGTATGTACCTGCTGGCGGGTCCACTCCTCCCGGCGGCCTTTCATTCCACCGGTCTCCATTACTATTGTATTTTCCAGCTGCAGGTTATAACGCTCTGCAAAATCCAGTAAACCAAAGGTCACTCCTATCAGCAGTGTTTTTTGCTGACGGGCTTCCAGTTCCTGCAGGTGTGCTGCCAGCTTATCATGCTCATACAGGTAAAAACCGCTTTCCGCATGTCCGCTTCGTTTTACCATATCCTGTACCATGTAAACAAGGGAAGAGTGCTGTCTTTCGAGATAGGATGGCAGTAGACCAAGTACAACGAAATCGGAAACAGGACCATAAAACCGCTCAAAACCGGCCAGAAAACTCTGTTCATAGACAGCAGCTTCTTTTACCAGATGCCGGCTGTTAATAGTCTGAGTGGTACCACTGCTTTCAAACACCAGTTCTGGCGTGAAGGAACCACAGGTAACTGTATGTGTCTTAAAGAATTGTATAGGTAAAAAGGGAATCTGCAGCAAAGAGCGTATTTCAGAGGGTTTCCGGTGCAGGGCGTCCGTGTAAGCCCTGTAAATATCATTCTCCCTGTACTGATATTGGAAAAGCTCCAGGGCCGCTGCTTCCATATCCTGCTCCTGTAATGTAAATAGTGCTGCCGTATTGATGCCACTCATGTCGCTTGCTTTGAACGTACAAATTTAGGGTATACGTAACAATCAAACGATATTTTACGTTATAACTCAGTGGTGCCGCTCGTCTGTAGGCATTAGCTAGACTTAAAAAATAATGTACGTTTGTTATATGAAGAAAATACTCGTTTTATCCCTGTTTGCAGTGGCAGCTATCTGTGGCGCATGTGGAAAGGACTCCATCGGCACCAAGCCTATGCTCACTTTCCTCTCGTATTCGTCTTCCCCTGTGATTTCCTCCTTTGGGATGGATGTAAACTTCCAGGTAAAGGATGGTGACGGGGATATTGAAAATTCCTTCAATTTCGCTGCTATCTACGATACCAAACCACTCGATACAGCCTTTGAATCCCGTCCGATGCCCGGCGTGGATGCACACAAGGGAACCAACCTTACTGCGGAGGTGATATTACATCTGGCGCCAACAGACTTTCCACAGACCGGTGATCAGCCGATCCTGAAAGACAGTTTACATTACCTCGTTTTCATTACTGACAATGCCGGCAATATAAGCGATACCATTGCGACGCCGAAAATTGAAATCCTCTACCAATAAATCAATAAGCAAGTAAGCATTAATAATCAGGCATTCGGCCGTTTAAAGGCATAATTCCTAATTGTTAATTCTTATTTGTCTTTATATTTGATTTATGGACAAATTCCACGAACTCCAGAACAAGATCGCGACAGCCATGCTTGGCGGCGGTGAGGCACGTATCTCCTCTCAACATAAAAAAGGAAAACTTACTGCAAGGGAACGCTTACAGCTATTGCTCGACGAAGGCTCCTTCGAAGAATTCGACATGTTTGTGCATAACCGTAACCGTGGGATGACCACTGACCAGGAACAATTTCCCGGCGATGGTGTCGTAACCGGCTATGGGACTGTCAACGGACGACTGGTATATGTCTTTTCACAGGACTTTACCGTATACGGGGGCAGTCTTTCTGAACCGCATGCACGTAAGATCTGTAAGATTATGGACCTCGCCATGCAGAACGGCGCTCCCCTGATCGGTCTTAATGACAGTGGCGGAGCACGTATACAGGAAGGAGTGGTCAGTCTGGGAGGCTATGCCGATATCTTTTACCGCAATACCCGGGCATCAGGCGTAATTCCGCAGATATCCGCCATCATGGGCCCCTGTGCCGGCGGTGCTGTATACTCTCCTGCCATCACTGATTTTATCCTGATGGTAGAAGAAACCTCCTACATGTTTGTAACCGGTCCTAACGTTGTTAAGACCGTTACACACGAAGAAGTGACCTCTGAAGAACTGGGCGGTGCACATACCCATGCGGTAAAAAGCGGCGTGACCCATTTTGCCTGTGGCAATGAAGTGGAATGTATCCGCAACATCCGGCAGCTGCTTAGTTATATGCCGCAGAATTGTGAGGAAGATGCACCTGTCTACCCTTACGAAGCAGGTGATGAAATAAGGCCGGCCCTGAATACCATCATTCCTCCCAGTTCCAATCAGCCTTATGATATGAAAGACGTCATCAGTGAACTGACCGATACAGACAGTTTTCTGGAAGTACATAAAGACTTTGCTGAGAATATCATCGTAGGTTTCGCCCGTATTGCAGGCAGAAGTATCGGCATTGTGGCCAATCAGCCGGCCCATCTTGCCGGCGTACTGGACATCCATGCTTCCGTAAAAGGCGCCCGCTTTACCCGCTTCTGCGATGCCTTCAATATTCCTCTGCTGGTACTGGTAGACGTACCCGGTTTCCTTCCCGGCACCGATCAGGAATGGAATGGTATTATCACCAACGGCGCTAAACTGCTCTTTGCATTAAGCGAGGCTACCGTACCAAAGATCACCGTTACCACCCGTAAAGCGTATGGCGGCGCTTATTGCGTAATGAACTCCAAACACATCGGCGCCGATCTCAACTTCGCCTTCCCACAGGCAGAAATTGCCGTAATGGGCCCTAAAGGAGCTGTAGAGATTATTTACAAGAGAGAAATCGACGCTGCTCCCGATCCGGAGGCCCGTATGAATGAACTGGTGGCCGAGTATACCGAACGCTTTGCCAATCCTTATCTGGCAGCAGAAAAGGGGTATATTGACGAAGTGATCGTACCCGATCAGACGCGCATTAAGCTGATTAAAGGCTACGCCATGCTGGAGAATAAAGTGGTAAGCATGCCAAGAAAGAAACACGGGAACATCCCATTATAAATCAAAAATTAAGAATCAGAGAATTAGGAATTGACAGCGTTACGGGAATTATGATAAGAAATTAGAAATTAAAAAATTCTACCCCGATCTTCGCACTCAATTCCTAATTCTATAATTCCTAATTCTTAATTGAATAATGCGCGGCCTGTTCAATTTTATTATTTTCTCTTCTATCTATGTCGCCTGTATTGCCATCGTCATGATATGGCAGACCAATGCCCTTTTACACGTACAGGACATCAACCGCGCTTATTATTTCTTTGTATTCTGCGCTACCATGTGCAGTTACAATTTCCACTGGTACCTTACCCCTGCAGACTACTCCACTTCTGAACGTATCCTGTGGGGAGCAAGACATAAAAATCTACAACTGGGCTTATGTGCAATCGGTGCTATTGGCGCATTGTATGGCTTCTGGCTACTGAAAGAACACTGGCTTGCACTCAGTGGTGCCGCAATACTGACATTCCTTTATTCAGCGCCTAAACTACCGCAAAGAGCCTTTGTATGGCTGCGTAAGATCGCAATAGGAAAGACTATCTTCCTGACCACCGTATGGATCTATGTGACTACCGTCATGCCGGTGTTGATTGAACAGATTCCTTATTCACATCACCTGCTGTTATTTGCTTTACACCGTTTCTTTCTGGTATATGCATTATGTATCCTATTTGATTACCGGGATCTGGAATCAGACAAAAAGGAAGGTATCCGCTCGCTGATTACCTGGTTAAGTCCACATAATCTCAAAAGATTGTATATCACTTCACTGATATTATCAGCCCTGTTTGCCCTCGCACTGTACCCGGTAGACAACTGGCTGCTTACGGCTGTGCTGCTGGCGCCGGTACTGATAACAACGCTGATTACACGATACACCCTGAAAACCCGTTCTGATCACTATTATTATTTCGTGGTGGACGGTATGGTCATGCTATCTTCCCTGCTTCATTTTATCATCGCTAACATATAGCAGATACCCGGATTGCTGTAAGCTGCCAAACACTTACTTTTGCAGCAATTAACTTGTAACAGCAATGTCTAAAAAGCAAAAATCCATACTCAGCAAAGAGGCGCTTACGTTCCTGAGGAATTACCTCAATAATCCATCCCCTACCGGGTTTGAGAAAGAAGGACAGAAATTGTGGCTGGAATACCTGAAGCCATATATTGACGAGCAATATGTGGATGCTTATGGGTCGGCAGTCGGCATTATCAATCCCAAAGCCCCGTTTAAAGTGGTGATAGAAGCACATGCTGATGAGATCTCATGGTTTGTCAATTACATTTCTCCTGAAGGTTTAATATATGTTATCCGTAATGGTGGCTCCGATCAGCAGATCGCGCCTTCCAAACGCGTACACATCCATACAGAAAAAGGCATCGTAAAAGCTGTGTTTGGCTGGCCGGCTATTCATACCCGCCTGCGCAGTACAGAGGGTAAGGATCCACAGCCAAAAGTGGAAAATATCTTTCTGGATTGCGGCGCACGCAACCGTAAAGAAGTAGAAGACCTGGGTATCCATGTCGGTTGTGTAGTGACTTTTGAGGATGGTTTTGAGGAACTGAACTATGACTACTTTATCTGCCGTGCTCTGGACAACCGTATCGGTGGTTTTATGATTGCAGAAGTAGCCCGTATGCTGAAAGAAAAGAAACAGAAACTGCCATTCGGACTGTACATTGTCAATGCAGTACAGGAAGAAGTAGGTTTGCGTGGTGCAGAGATGATCGCTAAAAGGATCAAACCGGATGTGGCTATCATCACAGACGTTACACATGACAGCACAACGCCGATGATCAACAAGAACATTGAAGGTGAGATCCGTTGTGGTGCTGGTCCGAGTATTACTTATGGCCCGGCTGTACATAACATTCTCCGTGACCTGATCATAGACACCGCGAAGCAGAATGATATTCCGTTCCAGCGTCATGCGGTAAGCCGCAGCACCGGTACTGATACGGATGCTTTTGCTTATTCCAACGATGGCACACCATCAGCCCTGATCAGTATTCCGTTGCGTTATATGCACACGACGGTAGAAATGATCAAGAGGGATGATATCGAAAACACCATCCAGCTGATCTACCAGACGCTGTTGAACATCACGCCAAAAACAAACTTCAGATACCTGTAATCATCATGATTGAAGGCTGACTGAAGTACAGATAAAAAACAGGGAGTACGCCGTAAGGCATACTCCCTGTTTTTATTTTTCGGATACTTGTTGCTATAAGATCAAAGGAAATAAGCAATGCCTAACGCATAGCCTTTCATTCCGAGTCCGCAGATACTGCCTGCACAAACAGGCGCGATCATACTCTTATGGCGGAATTCTTCCCTTGCGTGAATATTACTGATATGGATCTCCAATACAGGTGTCTTCACAGCGGAAATCGCATCCCGCAGGGCAACAGAAGTATGTGTATAACCACCGGCATTCAGCAGAATACCATCGTAGGAGAATCCTATTTCATGCAGATGATTGATCATTTCACCTTCAATATTGCTCTGGAAATAAGTGAGCTGCACGTCGGGATACTGTGCTTTCAACTTTTCAAAATAAGACTCGAAAGACTCATTTCCATAGATACCCGGCTCCCGCTTACCGAGGAGGTTTAGATTAGGTCCGTTGATGATCGCTATCTGCATATATTGATGATTCGTGTTAATAACATACTATTCTTAATTGTTAATTCATACCTGACATCATCCCTGCTTCTCCACTACTCTCCACCCCAGCGGAACGTCTGTTGTTCTATGCCTGCCAGATCAAGTACACGGTCAACAACCGTTGCGGCTACTTCTTCTATTGTTTTGGGTACGCTGTAAAAAGAAGGTGTCGCCGGACAGATAATCCCACCAGCTTCCGTCACTGCCAGCATATTTTTGATATGCATCAGGTTATAAGGCGTTTCTCTGACAACGCAGATCAGTTTTCGTCTTTCCTTCAGCACTACGTCAGCCGCGCGGGTGATCAGGTCATTGGAAATACCGGTAGCAATACGCCCCAGAGTTCCCATGGAACAGGGACAAATGATCATGGTGTCAAACCTGCCGGAACCAGAGGCAAAAGGTGCGTGAAAATCCTGTTGGGTGTATGTTTTAAAAGGCAGTTGCTTATAATCGTCTGTTCCCAGTTCTGTTTCCCAGACGGTACGGGCATTATTGGTCATAACCAGTGCTATCTGGTCGGTCTGTGCGGAAGCCGCCTGCAATTTATTCAGTAATTGCCGGGCGTAAACAGATCCGCTGGCTCCCGTAACCGCTACAACTATACGATGTTTCATTCTCTCAGCTTAATAGAATACAAAGCTAGGGCAAAAAAAATACCGGCCATAGGCCGGTACTAAATTCTTTGGAATAAATAGTGAAAATGCTTCCTTAATTTGAATGACTCACAATTTCATCCATAGAGATGCCACTGTGGCTTTCATCATACACGCATTCCCCGTTGCGGATCAGCAAAACCTGCGGTGATTCATGTTCAACATTGAAATCCGCTGCGACCTTGTTTGAAATGTCTCTGAATTTGATCAGATCCAGGTAATAAAAGGAGATCGTTTCCGGAGCGGCAGCTCTTTCCAGTCTTGACTTAGCTACTGCACTGATTGAACAACGCGTGCTATGTTTGAAGATAACTACCGGTCTGGTTACTGATGATTCCTTTATTTCTGATAACTGTGTTTCTGTCGTAAGTGGTATCCAGTTCATTAACAATCCTTCACGTTTGCTCCGTGCGTCACTTTACCAATTTTCATCGGACAACCTAACTTATTCTGTGATGCACAAGAAGTTAAGAAAGCCGCAAAGATAAAGAAAAGACAGGCGCCGCCCAAAACTTTCAGATAAGATACTTGCATAAAGGGATGTTTAGTTGAATAATGAAATTTCATAGGGAATGGTGATATCACTTTTTTAATCGCCAATTTTTGACGTTACTTTGCAAATATAAAATTTATATTAAAGATTTTAGCTATAATATCATTCCTTTTTCCCTTAGATACATAAATATAACGATAAACGCAGGTAATCCGGTTAATATTATATGGCAAAAGTACATTTTATCGCTGTGGGTGGCAGTGTGATGCACCAATTAGCAATCGCATTGAAAATCAAAGGTTATCAGGTAACCGGCAGTGATGACGAGATTTACGAGCCTGCGAAAGGCAATCTGTCACAGGCAGGCATTTTACCGGCATCAATGGGTTGGGATGAAAGCCGTATTACGGCAGACCTTGACGCTGTTATCCTCGGTATGCATGCCCGCGGAGACAACCCCGAACTGATCAAGGCAAAGGAGCTGGGATTAAAGATCTACTCCTTCCCTGAATATATTTATCAGGAGAGTCTGCAGAAAAAAAGAGTGGTTGTGGGCGGTAGTCATGGTAAAACAACGACTACAGCGATGATCATGCATGTATTGCAGCAGTCCGGACAGGCATTTGACTACCTCGTAGGTGCACGTCTGGCAGGTTTTCCTCAATCAGTAAATATTACTGATGCACCAGTGATCGTTTGTGAAGGGGATGAATATCCGGCTTCTGTCATTGAAAAACGTCCGAAGTTTCACTTCCTGCATCCACATATAGCCGTACTGACCGGCATTGCATGGGATCATATCAACGTATTCCCTACGTTTGAAAACTACCTCGAGCAATTTGCCATTTTCCTCCGCACGATGAAAGCCGGCCATACGCTCATTTATAACAATACTGACCCGGAACTGGTGAAACTGGTCAAGGCTGAAGGCCTTCATCTGAAACTCGTTCCTTACGATATTCCTCAACATCAGATCAACAATGGCGTTACCACTGTTCACTTCGGTGATCAGCAGACCGCACTTGAAGTCTTTGGCGACCACAACCTGCTAAACATGCACGCAGCCCGTCTCGTTTGCAACGAATTGGGTATCAGCGATGAAGTGTTCCTGAAAGCGATCGCTACTTTCAAAGGAGCCGCCAAACGACTGGAACTGGTGGGTAAAAATGATCATTGTGCGATCTATCGTGACTTTGCACACGCACCATCCAAAGTAAAAGCAACGATCAGCGCATTGCGTGACCAGTATCCGCAACGCAAACTGATAGGCGTACTGGAATTGCATACCTATAGTAGCCTGAATGCTGACTTTATGGTGCAATATCAGGGTTGTATGGACAAAGCCGATATACCAGTCGTGTTTTACAGTAAACACGCGCTGGAGATCAAACGTATGCCGGAACTGATGCCTGATGTGGTAGCACAGGGTTTTGGCCGCGCAGACCTGCAGATCTTCACCAGCAGAGAGCATTTAACTGCATTCCTGGACAAACAGGAGTACAAAGACGCGAACCTGCTGATGATGAGTTCGGGTGATTATGAAGGATTGGACGTAAATTCGCTGAAAAAGTATCTATAAAAATTAGTCATGCCCTCTTTGCAACTTAAAAGGCCGCTGGCCGTAATTGATCTGGAGACGACCGGTACCAACGTGGCTACGGACCGTATTATTGAAATTGCTATTATCAAGGTGTTCCCTGACAAGTCTGTTCAGACCAAAGTCAAAAGGATTCACCCAGGCATGCCTATTCCTCCGGCCTCCACTGCTATCCATGGTATCAGTGATGAGGATATTAAGGATTGTCCGACATTCAAACAATGCGCGAATGAATTGCGTCAGTACATGGAAAACTGTGATCTGGCCGGATACAATTCCAACCGTTTCGATATACCCCTGCTGGTAGAAGAATTCCTCCGTGCAGGTCTCGATTTTGACACGAAAGACCGTAAGTTCATCGACGTACAGAAGATATTCCACCTGATGGAAAAACGTACGCTGAGTGCTGCTTACAAGTTCTATTGCGATAAAGACCTGATGAATGCGCATAGCGCTGAAGCAGACGCCCTTGCTACTTACGAGATTCTGGAAGCACAGTTAAGCCGTTATGAGCAACTGCAGGCAGAAGTAGCACCACTGGCCGAATTCACCAAAGAAGACGACTACGTTGACTTTGCCAGAAGAATGGTCGTACAGAATGGGGTAGAAATGTTCAATTTTGGTAAATATAAAGGTCGTGCGGTAAGAGAAGTACTTAAAATCGAACCGCAGTACTATGACTGGATGATGAAAGCTGATTTTCCGCTCAATACCAAGCAGAAACTCACAGAGATCTACCATAGTATGATGTTAAAAAAGATTTAATATTTACAAAAACCGTACTTTATCTGGGGTTTGTGCTAATTTCGCACTCCTAAAACAACATTTGCTAGATTGGAAAAGCTCGTCATAATTCCCACGTACAATGAGAAGGATAATATCCGTAACATCATTGACGCGGTTTTTGCCCTGCGACAAAACTTTCATATACTGATCGTGGACGACGGTTCGCCCGATGGCACCGGTAATATTGTTAGGAATTTGCAGCAGTCCCACTCCGGCGAATTATTCCTGGTAGAAAGAAGTGGCAAGCAAGGGTTGGGCACTGCCTATATCCACGGCTTCAAATGGGCATTGGAAAAGGGATATCAGTACATTTTCGAAATGGACGCCGATTTCTCCCACAATCCCACCGATCTTAACAGGCTCTATGATGCCTGCGCAAAAGAAGGGGGCGATGTGTCCGTAGGTTCCCGCTATGTAAAAGGCGGTAAAACCGAAAACTGGCCATGGGACAGGGCTGTGCTCTCCTACGGCGCCTCTGTGTACGTACGTTTTGTTACCTGGATACGGGTAAAAGACGCTACTGCCGGCTTCGTGTGCTATAAAAGACAGGTATTGGAAGCCATTAACCTGGACGCTATCCGGTTTGTGGGCTATGCCTTTCAGATAGAAATGAAATTCACGGCATGGAAGCTGGGCTTCAAAATCAAAGAAGTTCCCATCACTTTCAAAGACCGTAAAGAAGGATATTCCAAAATGAGCAAGGGCATTATTAAAGAAGGTGTCCTTGGCGTACTCAAAATTCAATGGGAAAGCCTGTTCCGCAAGTATGAAAGACGCGTAAGAAATAGCGAATAAAGCGGGCAATGAAAAAAGCACTGATACAATTACACCTGTCGGTATTTCTGGCAGGTTTTACGGGTATATTGGGTAAACTGATTACTCTGAATGAGGGAATGTTGGTCTGGTACAGACTACTCTTCACTATCATCACATTATACATACTCTTCCGCTGGAGGGGTATGCTCACCAAACTGAATTTCAAACAGATCCTTCCGATCGGACTGACAGGCATGGTTGTCGTATTACACTGGTTGTTCTTTTACGCCAGTATCAAATACTCCAATGTATCTATTGCTGTGGTCTGCTTTGCGCTGACCAGTCTGTTTACCGCCCTCTTTGATCCCCTCATCAACCGGGGCCGGCTGGATAAAACGGAGTTGTTGCTAAGTGGTATCACCCTGCTGGGTATCTTTATGATCTTCCACTTTGATACACGATACCGTACTGCGATCATTCTCGGTATCATTTCCGCCATGTTTGCAGCGCTGTTTACCATCTTCAATAAACGGCTGATCGTAAAATACGATCCTCCTACCATTACCTTTTACGAGCTTACAGCCGGATTCATCGGTCTGACGATCCTGCTGCCAGCCTATCTGTATTTCTTTCCGCAGCCACTGACACTGCCGTCAACTGCTGATCTGAGCTATCTGCTGATACTGGCCTGGGCCTGTACCGTGGGCATGTATATGCTGATGATGAATGCGCTCACAAAGATCTCTCCGTTTACCGTGAACCTCTCCTTTAATCTGGAGCCGGTATACAGTATTGTCATAGCCTTTATACTCTTTCATGAGAATAAACAACTGACCTACGCATTTTATATCGGATTGGCTTGCATAGTTTTATCAGTAGCATTACAAATGACGCGGGTTGCCCGCACCCTTAAGCATTCTCATGCCTGATTTTAACCGTCCATCCGGAAATTTCTACTCAATAATGCCGATTTTTCTATTTTAGGCAGTATGAAAAAACTCATGTGTGTAGCGGCCCTTTCCGGCCTCTCCCTACTGACCTATGCGCAGCAACCAGCGAAAAAGCCGCTGGATCATTCCGTGTACGATAGCTGGCAAAGTATTGGCAGCAAAGCAATCAGTAACAACGGACAATGGATCGTTTATACAGTCACCCCTCAGGAAGGTGACGCTTCTCTCTTCATTTACAATAAGAAAACCAAACAACGCCTGGAGGTGCCACGCGGTACCAATCCTGTGATCACAGAAGATAGCCGCTATGCTATTTTCTCGATCAAGGCGCCTTTCGCCGTAACCAGACAGGCTAAGATCAAAAAGAAAAAGCCGTCTGAAATGCCAAAAGATTCTCTTGGCATCGTTACGCTTGGCAATAATAATGTCTATAAAGTCCCTGCGGTACGCTCCTTCAAAACACCTGAAAAAGGTAATGGTGTACTGGCTTATCTGAAAGAAAAGCCACAGGCAGATACCACCAGTGGTCACCTCGTGATCTATTATCTGGATAAACAGACAGCAGATACCATCCGCAACGTACAGGACTATACCTTCAGCAAACCGGGTAACCGTCTGCTGGCAGATGTAGTTGCCGATAAAAAAGATTCCCTCTCCCGTGCCGCCTTGCTGTTGTGGAATGTGGCTACTCATAAAGCAGATACCATCAGCCGTGGAACAGCTTTACGCAAACAGCTCACTTTTGATGAAAAAGGTGAACAGGCTGCGTGGTGCAGTTCCCGCGATAGCGTGAAAGCCCTTCAGCAATTTTATGCTCTGTATTACTACCGTCCCGGACAGGACAGCGGTATGATGACGGCAGATAAAACAAACCGCTCCTTCCCTGCCAACTGGTCTGTAAGCCCGGATGGTAAAGTCTGGTTCAGTGAAAATGGTCAGCGCTTGTTCTTTGGTACAGCGCCTGTCATGCCTCCAAAGGACACCAACATCGTTGATTTCGAAGTGGCCAAAGTTGACATATGGAACTATCAGGACGATTACCTGCAACCAATGCAGCTGAAAAATCTGGACAGAGAGCTGAAAAGAAGCTATCAGGCAGTCTACTATCCCGGTAGTCAGAAGGTATTGCAGCTGGCTGACAAAGACATGGAAAGCATCCTGTTGACCAACAGAGGTAATAGTCCGTATGCACTCGGATATACCGATAAAGGACAACGTGTGGCCATACAATGGACAGGTCATTCCCTGAAGACCTGTTACCTTGTCAATCTGGAAAATGGTAACCGTAAATTGCTGCAGGAGAACATGGACAGTGTCAGCCGTATTTCTCCGGCAGGTCGTTATATCACATGGTATAATCTGCAGCAGAAACAATGGTATGCATATGAAACAAGTTCAGGCATTACCCGCAATATCACAGAGAAAATACCAGTCTCTCTTGCTGAAGAAGATGACGATCATCCGGACATGCCCGGTCCGTACGGCATGGCAGGATGGCTGGAAGATGATAAAGCTGTTTACATCTACGACCGTTTTGATATCTGGCAGGTAGATCCTTCGGGCAAAGCAGCGCCACAGCTGCTGACAGCAGGGTATGGCCGTGAGCAGAAACTGCGTTTCCGTTATGTACAGCTGAATAAAGAAGAACGTTTCTTCACGCCCGGACAGGCATTATTGCTGGAAACCTTCAACGAAACCACCAAAGAAAATGGCTTCTACACAACATTCAGCACCTTCAAAAAGGCGCCTGTAAAACCGGAATTACTGGTAATGGGACCTTATACTTTCGGGGAGCCTGTAAAAGCAGAAGAAGCGCCTGATTATATCTTCACAAAATCAAGTTATGTACTGTCACCTGATCTGTATACCGGTACTTCACTGGCGAAGGCTGAGCAGATCAGTCATATCAATCCGCAGCAGCAGGAATACAACTGGGGTACCGCAGAACTGTTCAAATGGACAGCTTACAATGGTAAACCTGCAGAAGGTATTCTCTACAAACCGGAAAATTTTGACAGCACAAAGAAATATCCGGTACTGTTGTATTTCTATGAGAAATTATCTGACGGATTATATAACTACAACCCACCGGCTCCTACTCCATCGAGATTGAACATCTCTTTCTTTGTAAGCCGTGGTTATCTGGTACTGGCGCCGGATGTGACATATGAAAACGGTCACCCGGGTCAGGGTGCTTATGATTATATCGTAAGTGGCGCCAGAGCTGTAGCGGCACATCCATGGGCAGACAGTCTCAACATGGGTATTCAGGGCCAAAGCTGGGGTGGTTATCAGGTAGCTTATCTGATTACCCGTACCTCTTTATTCAAAGCAGCATGGGCAGGTGCACCGGTAGCAAATATGACCAGTGCTTATGGCGGTATCCGCTGGGAAAGTGGTATGAACCGTCAGTTCCAGTATGAGCGTTCACAAAGTCGTATCGGTGCTACACTATGGGAAAAACCGGAGCTGTACATCGAGAACTCGCCTTTGTTCCATCTGCCCAAAGTAACAACACCACTGGCGATCATGAGTAACGATGCGGATGGTGCAGTACCCTGGTATCAGGGCATAGAACTGTTTACTGGTCTGCGCAGGCTGGGCAAGCAGGTATGGATGCTGAACTATAACAATGAAGCACACAACCTTGTACAGCGTCAGAATAGAAAGGATATTCAACGCCGTGAGCAGCAGTTCTTTGATCACTTCCTGAAAAATGCGCCTGCACCAGAATGGATGCAGACAGGCGTACCAGCTACAGAAAAGGGAAAGAACTGGGGTTGGGAAACCGGACCACAAGCACAATAAGGTAATTTATATATACAGGGAGCTGGTCATCTGACCAGCTCTTTTCTTTTACCAAAGTGCATACTGATTGACCTGAATTTCGCCATGTCCGTCAGGTGCCGATAGTAAACAATCAGACCAGTATCCGGCTCTTTTCTCCAAATACTACTCATTATAGGCACAACCTCTCCATTACCCCGGACATCCCTAAAACTGCCCTGAGAGATGGTTCATAAAGGCTTTTATCCAATTTATCTGCTGCAATTGACTGTCTTTCAATCTACTCAAATTAATTTTTTTTATACTTACAAACAACTAAGTTTGTATTGATAATTGAAGACCTAGCCGACATTGTGGATGTGACGATCTGATAACCTTATACATGTTCCTATGAATTTCCGTATCTACCAACCGGCAACTTCGCTGGCACCTTATGTTAAGCAGTATTATCATTTACAGAGCACTAATTCCGGACTTATTAATCTGCCGCAGAATCTTTTTTCTCTTGGAGACCTTTATATGGTTTTCCTGCAGGAAGGAGAAGTGATCTTTCAGCCAACACAACATGCTTCCTTTACGCTGCCTGAGGCATCTGTAGTAGGACATTTTACCTGTCATCATCAGATCATGGTGAAAGGACCGGTGAAAATGACTGTAATACAGCTGAATGCATATGGTTGTTATAAACTGGCAGGACTTGATATGTCCTCGTTCAACAACTATTACCGCGACCTGCTGAAGCAGGACCGGGAGTGTTGGAAAGAGCTGGCCGGCACGATTGCTGCACATAATGACATTACTACCCTGGATGCAGTACTGGACAATGCATTTACCAACATGATGTGTGGACATTCACACAATTTGAAACAGGTAGATGAGATTGCAGACTACATACTCAGCACACAGGGATATACGAATATTGAGTGGTTGACAAAGAAATTCAAACTTTCCCGTCATACGATGGAGCGTAAGTTTATGGAGGTGATTGGTTTGACACCGCAGTTATATGCCCGTATGCTGCGTTTCAGAGATGCGATGCGTCATATGCAGCGGATGAATGTAGAAGAGTGGCAGACGTTTATCACAAACAACGATTATTACAGCCAGGCTTTATTTATACAAGACTTCCTCTTCTTCAAAGGAGAAGTGCCGGTACTGAATCAGGAAACAGCTATCGCACAAATGCCGGTAGCACGCCCTGTAGCTGTGGCCTAAGATTTTCTGACTAAAAAAATGAAAAATAAGAAAGCCGCCTCGTTCACGGGACGGCTTTTTCATTTCGCGCTATTTTTCTTTCTTTTGTAATATGCATAACCCAAGATACAATGCTGCCTATTGGCGCGAACATCTCAACTTACAGTCACATGTGGAAGGTGGCGCTTTCAGAGAAACCTACCGTTCCTCATGGGAGTTTAAACAGGCGGTGCTGCCGCCGGCTATGAAAGGCGACAGGGCAGCGTCAACAGGCATTTATTTTCTATTGGAAGAAGGCGAGTTTTCTGCTTTTCACCGCATTGCGGCAGATGAAATGTGGCATTTTTATGATGGCCATTCCCTCGCGATATATGATATTGATCCTTCCGGCGCACTGACTGTGCATAAACTGGGACTCAATATTGAAGAAGGTGAACAGCCCCAGCTCGTAATAAAGGCCGGTCACTGGTTTGCCTCAAGAGTGGAGATCCCCGGAGGATTTGCATTGGTAGGTTGTACAGTAGCCCCGGGATTTGACTTTGCCGATTTCGAACTGGCTACAAAAGACAATCTGCGGGCCGTATATCCTCAGCATGCGGAACTGATCGCCTCATTGGTACACGGCTGATACAGGTGAGACTGACGGATGTCAGTTGGTAACTATCCGGCATATATATTATATTCGCCGTGGTCGTCAGTAATTACTGTATGAGTTACAACTTATATACAAAGGGCACAACACTAAAGTACAATATCCGTCCGGGCCGTGGCCTGTGGTTTGCAGCCTGTTGAATACATTACTAATTAAAAACATTGTCTCTACAGATGAAAATCCACGACGGATGATCATCTGCAGCAACTATCTCTTCCGTTATGAAAAGATTTTTTCGTTTCGTTTTTTTCATTGCCATCGCTATCCTTCTGTTTTGGCTGGGTAAACAATTCGGCAGCAAAAGTGTGAATCAGAGTATCCTTTCTAATAGTCAGATTGTGCGGGAAATCGCTGAACTGGCGAGTCTGGAAGTGCAGGGGAATGCAACGATCAAACGCAGTAATATTACTGATGATGGAGAATGGACCACCAATCTGAAAAAGGCTTTTCTGGAAAATACCATCTGGGTGTCTGTACCATATACAGGTAAATATGGTATCAATGTGGATGAGAAAAGTTTCAAAGTAACCGTTTCTGATAAAAAGATAACGGTCAATATTCCGCAGCCCAGACTGCTCAGCTATGAGCTGAAAGTGGATAAAATGGAAACCTCCAACCGTAAAGGCTGGTTCCTGTTTCAGGATGATGAAACCTATACTGATGTACAGCGTAAACTCTATCAGACTTCCCGTGACCAACTGGAAAACAATCAGCTATATATCAATCAGTCTAAAGAAAAGCTGACAAAAATTATCAGACAATACTATCAGCCCTTCTTACAGGATCATGAACTGGAAGTGATTTTTGGCAATAGTGCACCGGTGTTGCTGAATTAAGAAAGCAGCTGTCAGGAGGCAGCATACTCCTGCGTCAGGCAGCACTTGTAGCAATATATTTTACCAAAGAACGCTTCGCGATAGGCAGCAAAGTCTCATTTACCGGAAATACCAGATTGGTTTCAATACGGTATACCGCCGGATTAGGCAGTTTTTTGTACTGACGGATCAATGTTGTTTTAATATGTTCACAGGTATGCACAAGATCCTTTGAAAAAGTTTCCAGATAGTGTGTATGGATACCTCTGTATTTTTCATCATGTCTTTCGAAGATACTGAGACGGTACTCATACACAACGACATCCCTGAACCGGCCATCACAAAGGAAAAGATAGCCTTCCTGCGTATCCAGCGGAATCAGACCGACCGGTGAAATATTCAGACTACCTTCTACAAATTCATAGATTTCCGTTCCTTCCCGGATCGCTCCATTCATTTTTTGGATCGCATACTGGATGATATTTTCCAGTTCCTGCATCAGTTCATCATCCGAAATCATCTGTTCATAGAGCAATTGCAGACGCTCCATATTGATGGCTGTCAGGCGTTTAGGGAACTGTTGTTGCAGAAATTGTTTATTCTCCTTGAATGCCACCAGATTATTGTAGTGAAAAATAACATCTGAAAGCTGGGGATACAGCTTATTTTCATTGAAATAGCGGGTTATTTGCTGCAGATAGGCTAATAAAGTATACTTTTTCTGCTCAAAGTCGATATAACCGTCCGCAAACCACGTCTCGCTCAGGCTACTCATACCAAATTAATTTAATGGATTATACCTATTAATTTACAAAAAAATGAGCAAGTATCCATAAAATGGAAGTGCTAATTCTGGTCTGTGTTACCGGTATGTTTTGTTTATGAAATTATTTCCTGATGGGATGTTTTTATTGAACTTATTTCTTTATCTTCAATATTATTTTTCATTTTTTTAATTTTTTAGTCATGAACATTTACGTAGCCAACCTGCACTACAGGTTGAACGATGCAGACCTTCACCAGATATTCAGCGAATTTGGCGAGGTTACTTCTGCTAAAATTATCAAGGACCACGAGACTGGCCGTTCACGCGGTTTCGGATTCGTGGAAATGCCCAACCAGGAAGAAGGTAGCAAGGCTATGGATAGTTTGAACGGTACTGAAATCGAAGGCAAACAATTGATGGTAAACGAAGCAAGACCTAAACAACCGAATAATAACTCAAGAGGTGGTGGATTTAATCGCGGTGGAAGCGGTGGATACGGCGGCGGCGGCGGCCGTGGTCGTTATTAATTCTGTTGGCCCAAGCTTATCACGGTCAAGAAATTGAAGAGAGCTCCTTTATGGAGCTCTCTTTATTTATATATATATCTGACGGAATAACCAGATGTTTATCAGCATCATTCATGCTGTTTGTTTATAATTATACTTGCAACAACCTATCTGTCAACACAGTCTTCATTCTTCATTATTCCTTCATTATCCCATCATTATTTCGCTATAAAACCGCTATCAGTACGCTTTTAAACGAAGAAACAACGAAGAAATGGCATTGTAATAACGATGTAATCCCTACTTAAAGAAAACTGCTATATAAAATAAAATCGTCTGAACAGTACGTCCCAGACGATTTTGAACTAAGAAATGGCATCGTAATTAGGATAATGCCTGCTTAAAGAAAACTGTTATATAAAATAAAAGCGCCTGAACAGTACGTCCAGACGCTTTTTCTATAATATTATATCTGAAAAAGGCACTAAGCATCAATAGTGTCTGCTTTTCTGAAGCGGACACTATTCTTTGTTGTCTTAATACTCTCTCTCAGGATTGAAATGTTCCAGTTCATGTGCTACCGCGCTCAGGAAAGTAGATCCCAATGCACCATCCACAATACGGTGATCGTAAGACATTGACAGATACATCATATGGCGGATAGCAATAGTATCACCATGTGGCGTTTCAATTACTACCGGACGCTTCTTAATAGTACCCACCGCTAAAATCGCTACCTGTGGCTGATTGATGATCGGCGTTCCGGCCAGACTACCAAAGGAGCCAACGTTGGTCAGGGTGATGGTACCGTTCTGGGTATCATCCGGTTTCAGTTTGTTCTGACGGGCTGCATTAGCAAGATGGTTTACCTGACGGGTCAGACCAACCAGATTCAACATATCTGCGTTGCGGATCACCGGAACGATCAGATTACCTGTTGGTAAAGCGGTAGCCATACCAACATTAATATCTCTTTTCACAATGATCTTATCGCCCTCCAGAGAGCTGTTCAGCAACGGATATTTCTTGATACATCTTACCAGTGCCTCGATAAACAGTGGTGTAAAAGTGATCTTCTCTCCTTCTCTTTTTTCAAACTCTTTCTTGATCTGATCACGCCATTTCACCATATTGGTAACATCTGCTTCCGCGAAGCTGGTTACATGCGGACTCGTATGTTTACTACGCACCATATGCTCTGCGATCAGCTTACGCATACGGTCCATTTCAATAATTTCCACATTACCACTATAGCTACCCATACTGATGGGCGCACTAACCGGTTGCTGTGCTGGTTGCGGAGCCGGCACTCCATTGCTACTGATCGGTGTTGTTGTTGGAACAGCGGCAACAGGTGCAGTAGTAACCGGACGGTTTACAGGTTGTTCTGCCGGAGCTGTAGTTTCTGGTTGCTGAACAGGTGCAGCAGCAGGAACATGTCCTTTACTCTTAGCTTCTACGAAGTTTAAGATATCTTTCTTGGTAACGCGGCCTTCATTGCCGGTACCTGGTATTTTTTCCAATTCGGCGAAACTGATGCCTTCCTGTTGTGCAATTGTCAGCACCAGTGGAGAATAGAAACGGGCGCCGCTTGTCACAAACTGTGCTTCATAAGGTGCGCTTGCCGGTTCATTTGTTACAACATGCACTTCTTCACTTGTGGCAACAGGTGCTGATTGTGCAGCCTGAGGCGCTACCGGAGCTGCGGTTGCAAAGCCGGCATCAGCAGTAGTATTGATACGTGCTATGACAGTACCTACCGGTACAACGTCATTTTCTGCGTAGAGTATCTCGGTAATCTCCCCATCTGCAATAGAAGGTACTTCGCTATCCACCTTATCCGTAGCAATTTCAAGCACGGTTTCATCAGCTTTTACCTGATCCCCCGGCTTCTTATGCCAACGTAATATGGTGGCTTCCATAATACTTTCCCCCATTTTGGGCATTACCAGTTCTACAATGGCCATAAAATTGTGTTTAGCTTTTAGGTACGGAAACAAAAGTAAGGTTTATACTATCAACTTCCTCAATTCATTCATCGCATAAGTTGCTGTTATTTGTATGTTACTCAGCCGGTCGTAACGCAAGTGGTACTTCATTGTCACCAGTTCTTTCGCATTGCCAACCGCTATCCATACGGTGCCAACAGGCTTTTCCGGGGTACCTCCATCAGGCCCCATAATGCCTGAAACGGCAATGATATAGTCTGTTTTTAGCTGTGCCAGCGCGCCTTTCGCCATCTCCCGCACTACGGCTTCACTTACCGCTCCATTCGCCTGCAAGGTTTCTGGTTTTACTCCCAGCAGACTGCTTTTCATCTCGTTCGCATAACTCACTATACTGCCTTTGTACCAGGCAGAACTTCCCGGTACGAGCGTAATATTATGTGCAATAAAGCCACCGGTACAGCTCTCTGCTGTGCCTACGGTCTTTCCTTTTTCTTTCAATATTGTGCCTAACACCTCTCCCATCGGCAGATCCTGATCATATACAGTGATATCTGCCAGCACCTCTTTCATCTGGTGAAAATAGATGGACAATGCGGCAGCAGTAGAGAGTTTATCCGGACCGGACGATGTCAGTCGCAGTTTCAGCAAACCGTAAGATGGCAGATATGCCAGTTTGATATGTGGCGGCAATGCAGACTCAAAATGTGCCAGTCGCTCCGCCACAAAAGATTCTCCCATACCGGAAGTCAGCAATGTCTGATGCACAACGGCAGGTGTCTGAAAATATTCCTGCAGCCGTGGTAAGACATGATCTGTCATCAGTCCCTTCATTTCATGAGGCACACCGGGCATAGAAACATATATCTTTCCATCCCTTTCAAACCACATACCCGGGGCAGTCCCTCTGGTATTATGTAGTACGGTGGCTACATCAGGAACAAGTGCCTGATCTTCGTTCCGTTTAAGGGCGGGCAATCCCCTGCTCTCAAAAAACTCCATTACCTGACGGTAAGTAATTTCATCCCTTACCAGCGTTCCGCCAAAATATTCACATAAAACGGGTTTGGTAATATCATCCGCTGTAGGGCCCAGTCCTCCCGTGATCAACACGATATCAGACACCGCCCCTTCTTTCTCCAATGCGTCCAGAATAGCTTCTCTCACATCTCCGATGGCTACACGGCGGTGTACCCATATACCCATCGCATTCAGCTGCTGTGCTATCCACGCAGAATTCGTATCTATCGTTTGTCCTATCAGTAGTTCATCTCCGATCGTGATGATGGAAGCTACTACCTTATCCGCTTGTATTGTCATGATTTACAGGCTTTTCTCAAAAAAAGGAGCCAGACGTTCCATCATAACAGGAGGCATTCCATAACGCTGTTTGGTATCTGCATGCAGGAATACCAGTGTGGTCACGCCTACGTTCAATAAATCGCCTTTCTCGTTATATAATTCTGTGTGGAACCGGATCTTATGATCAACCGGCAGTTCCTTCAATATAGTCTTCACTGTTATCAGATCATCATAGTAAGCCGGACGAAGGTATTTGGAATTCAGTTCGGCTACCGGCATAATAATGCCTTGTTTTTCCAGTTCTGCATAGGTAAAACCCAGCGTCCGGATGGCTTCCGCACGTCCTACTTCATAGTATAATGCGTAATTGCCGTAATAAAGATATCCCATCTGGTCTGTTTCTCCATAGCGTACGCGAATCTGTGTCGTCTGTGTAAACATAATATGCTGCTTGATAAGACCTGTTGCAGTACGCTTACCGCAAAATACATTCCGTGTTTCCCGGTAAGCGTTACTGTCAGGTACTGAGTTTATTTTCCTTTTCCAAATACATGATCCAGGCTGAACTTACCGGGACCCGCAAATAATATAGCTATGAACGCTGCCAGAAACAGGATAGCCATCTCATTTTCATTCAAAGGCGCTCCTTTCTTTACCATAAATATCACTACTCCCATACAAATCACCAGCGGTATAGCCGCGAGGCGTGTCAGCAATCCTACCACGATCAATGCGGCGCAAAGCGCTTCTGCAAAGACAGTCAGTGACATCGATACTGCATGTCCGACATGCAATGGGTCGGGAAAACCGTCCTTTTTAGCTGAAAAAGAGTTCAGTTTTGCCCATCCGTGTGTAAACATCATTCCCCCGGATACCACCCGCAATATCAGCATGGCAAAGTTAACGGCACCGGCGTTCACACGCGAAGTAAATAGTTTACTCATAAAGAAGTCTGGTTTTACCTGTAAAATGTTTATTCCCCTCGCTTGTCACAGGACATTTTCAGGCATGTTAGAAAATCTGTTTTTCGGTTCAGGTCATAGAATGCGCCAAAAATATGATTAATAATAAACAATTAAAAGGCCGTCAGGCGCAGGCTGTATTCAGCTTTCCTTTCCGGAATGCAGTCCCTGAGCCCCCGACGGCTGCACTACCATCCGAATAGCGTACCTTATAGCAGGAGAAATGCAATAGCTGACGATGGCAAGTAGTCGGACAGCAGATTATCCACATAGATGTGCATATCTTCCTGTTTTCCCCGGTCCTTTGTTTAAGTTGGTTTAATTCTTGCAAGTCAACACCTTAATTCAGGATCAGGGCAAACAGCATCAGAGAGAAGTTCCGCGTATCAGGTGCCGGTCATCCGGTTCCCGCCATCTAAGACAGACGGCGTATAGCTTAATTAAATCCAATAGCTATATTTGTTGCTGTTTTTGTCTCCCTCAAACAATATTTTATTGATCCTGAACAGAAATAATTTCTGTGCGGGGTTCGTTTTAAACGCATAATTTAAGTTATAACAGGTTAAAAGCATGCAATTCATAAGAAAGTTTCTTGTTTCCGGACATTGGTACTTATTCCTGGCCTCTTTCTGTATACTGGCTGCACCTGCGGCGAAAGCACAGCAAACGCGCGTATATACAGAGCCGGATAAAGTTTTCAAGGACGCCCAGCAACTTTTCCAGCAGGAAAAATACGCCGTGGCCATGCAATTGTTCCGTCAAACGATCGATAACATTGGCTACTTCCAGGAGACAAGCCGCAGTCTCGTAAAAACAGACGCCCAGTATTATTACACCGTCTGCGCACTGAAGCTCGGTCAGGCCAATGGCGAAAAACTGGCGCTGGAATTCCTTGCTAACTACAATAACAACGCAAGGGAGCAACTGGTCAGCTACCAGCTGGCGAAGTACTACTTCCATCAGAATAAGCTCAAAGAAGCCATTCCGTTGTACGAAAAAGCAAACATCGAGAACCTTTCCAACGCGGAAATTGCAGAAGCAAAGTTTGAACTGGCTTATTGCTATTTCAATGTAAAAGACTTCCAGAAAGCCCAGCCACTATTTGGTTCTATCAAAGAAGTACAGGGAAAATACTATATGCCGGCCAACTATTACTACGGTTTTATCGCTTATTACAACCGCCAGTATAATGAGGCCCTCACCAGTTTCCAAAGAGTGGTGAACGAACCTAAATACAGCGCTATCGTTCCTTACTATATCGCTGAGATCTACTACTTCCAGAATAAAAAAGACCAGTTGATCAGCTATGGCGAACCGCTTGTTAAAAAAGGCGGACTGTATTATGAAGCCGAACTGAAACAATTACTGGGTCAGACTTATTTCGAAAGAAAGGAATACCAGAAAGCACTGCCTTATCTGCAGGAATTCAATGATAATGCAGACGAAGTAAGAAAAGAAGATATCTACCAGCTGTCTTACAGCTACTATCAGACCGGCAATTTCAGCAAAGCGATCAATGGTTTCAAACAACTGAGCAGCGAAAAAGACTCACTGGGACAAAACTCCATGTACCTGCTGGGTGACTGTTACCTGCGCACCAACCAGAAAGCCAATGCCCGTAACGCATTTGCCTTCTGTGCACGCAACAGTGCTAATCCGCAGCAACAGGAAATTTCCCGCTTTAACTACGGTAAATTGTCCTACGAACTCGGTTATCAGGACGCTGCTGTATCTGAACTGACCAGCTTTGTCAACACCTACCCCCGCTCAGCTTATACCAAAGAAGCCCGCGAGATACTGGTGAACCTCTTTGCCAATACCAACAACTATAATGATGCATTGACCATCATCGAGGCAATGCCGGAGAAATCTCCTGCTGTACTGAAAGCTTACCAGAAGGTGGCTTATGGTCGTGCAACAGAAGTGATCAATGACCAGCAACTGGCAGAAGCAGATCGCCTGCTGGACATCTCCCTGAAAAATCCTTATGATAAAAATCTTGTACAACTGGCGCATTTCTGGAAAGCTGAAATTTCCATGCGACAGAATAAAACACAGGATGCGATCAGTCACCTGAATACTTATCTGACAGGTGCGGTGCCTTCTTCCGGTGAAGCAAATGCACAGACAGCCAGTTACAATATGGGTTATGCACTGCTGAAGGCAGAAGACTATACCCGCGCTTTACAGCACTTCGAAGCAGCACAGCGTACTACCGGACCTAATGCAGCGCGTATCACAACAGATGCAGCCCTCCGTAGTGCAGACTGTTACTACATGCTGAAAGATTATCCGAAGGCAATGGCGCTGTATGAAAAAATCATCGCTAACAATCAGCCGGGTGCCGACTATGCTACTTATCAGAAAAGTATCATTCTTGGTATACAGGGTAAGACCAATGAAAAAGTGGCACTGCTGAAACAACTGGGTAACAAATTCCCATCTTCCGGTTTTGGTAACGACGCTGATCTGGAGATTGCAAATACTTATCTGGCAGAAGAGAAATACAACGAAGCAATCCCTTATCTGGAAAATGTATTGCAGAAACAACCGAACGGTCCGAATGCACCACGTGCATTACTGAAACTGGGTCTCTGCTATTTCAATAAGGACAACGACGATAAAGCACTCTCCTATTACCGTCAGGTAATTGAGAAATATCCAAACTCTCCGGAGGCAAATGCGGCACTGGCTGCTGTAAAAGACATCTATGTAAGTCAGGGTAAAACCGATGCTTATATCGCATTGCTGAAAGCATCCGGACAAACCATCACTGCTTCTGCGGAAGACTCCCTGAATTATGCAGCTGCTGAATCCAAATTCAGTAATGGTGACTGTGCCGGTGCAGTTCCTGCATTCAACAGTTACCTGCAACGCTTCCCTAACGGCGCATTTGTACTGCCTGCAAACTTCTACAAATCAGAATGTGCATATAACAACAAAGATTATGCAGGTGCATTACCGGGTTATGAGTTTGTATTGACTAAAAACAATAGTCTGTATGCAGAACGTGCAGCATTACAGGCCGCGAATATCAACTTCTATCAGGTGAAGAATTATGAGAAATCCCGCACCTACTATCTTCAGTTGCAGGACCTTTCTACCACCAAAGAAAACACTTTCGCCGCTACCCGTGGTCTGTTGCGCAGCAACTACCAGCTGAAACACTGGGATGAGGTGAACAGTTATGCAGAGATCCTGCTCTCCAGCAGCAACATCAGTACGGATGACCAGATCGTAGGTCATGCGTATCTGGGTCGCGCAGAACAGGAAGGTGGTAACTATGATGAAGCGATCAAAGAATACAAGATAGCAGCCGGTCTGACGAAGTCAGAAATTGGTGCAGAAGCCCGCTATAATATTGCTTACTGTCTGTTCCAGAAAAATGATCTGGCAGGTGCTGAAAAAGCAGGCTTTGATGTAATAAAGAATACACCCGGTTACGAAATGTGGGTAGCGAAATCCTACATTCTGCTGGGTGATGTATACCACCGCCAGAAAGATTATTTCAATGCAAAAGCTACCTTCCAGAGCATTGCAGAGAACTGTCAGATTCCTGAACTGAAACAGGAAGCAAAAGACAAACTGGCGAAAGTAGAAGCAGATGAAAAAGCTGCCTCTAAAATTAAATCCAATAAATAATTCTGAATTACGTTAGCATGAACGCTTATATCAAAAATATTCACCGGTTTCTGGCAGTAGCAGGTTGCAGTGCAGGTATCCTGACGCAGCAACAGGCATTTGCACAAAAAGAAAATCTCAAGGAAGAAACCATCGACATCATTTCCAATTACCGTCCGAAGTTGAGAGATGCAGCAAAATTAAACCTGACTGCATCCCTGCCTTCTTTTGACACAAGCCGTCCTGCCTTACAATATCAGGTGCCGGCATTGAACCTTTACTTCATGTACCAGCCGATTCCTTTGAAACCGCTGGCGCTGGGTAAAGATTCACTGAGCAGATTGCAGAACAACTTTATCAAAGCAGGTTACGGTAATCTCAGTACTCCTTTGATACAGGCCGGTTTTGGTACTGGTCGTCAGGAGAAATACAATCTCGGTGTGTATGTTAACTACACCTCTTCCAAAGGTGATATCAAAAATCAGGATTACAGTACACTGAATATACTTGGCTCCGGCACCTACTTCACGCCATTGTGGGAGATCAATGGTAGTATCGGATATGACCGTAATCAGATACATTACTATGGTTATGATCATGCGACACTGGAGTTCAGCAAAAACGACGTAAAACAGAACTTCAATCAGTTTACCGCACAAGTAGGCGTAAAAAACAGACCTCTCAATGACTGGGCTTTCAGATTTGAGCCTTCTGCCAAATTCATTTACTTCAGCGATGCGTATAAGCGAAAGGAGCCAACTGTAGTATTCAAGGTACCGGTGTCCAAACAATTGTTTGAAGATATCTACATCAAAGCGGAAGGTGTTTTTGACCTCTCGTCCTTTAAAGAGGATGATCATCCACAGGTTAATAACAACGTAGTAGCCATCCATCCTGCACTGGAAATCGTAAAGCCACGCTTTATGCTGCATGCAGGTGTGAATCCGACCTGGACCAACAGTAAGTTCTATCTGTTACCTGATATCGTGAACGAATCTCATATCATTTACAAAAAAGTGATCCTGAGCAGTGGATGGATCTCTTATATCAATAAGAACAGCTTCCGTAATCTGGCTAACCAGAATCCGTTCCTTGGCAGTTATGGGGAAGGTATCCTGAATACAAGAGTAGAGGAAAAATACACGGGTATCAAAGGAACAATCGGCAGTCATTTCAATTACAACACCAAATTTGCCGCTGTTACCTGGCACAATATGCCACTGTTCGTAAATGACAGTATTGACGGTAAAACCTTCTATACAAAGAATGAGGAGGAATTAAGGGCTTTCAATCTGCATGCGGAAGTAGGTTATATTCAGGAGGAGAAGTTCCAGTTAAGACTGGCTTTTGACTGGTTTAACTACAACAAACAGAAAAGCGAGATCAAGCCATGGGGCCTGATTCCTTTTCAGGCAGATGCGTTTGCACAATATACCATTGCCAAAAAGCTACACCTGAATGCTAATTTGTACTATCTGGGTGGTACTTACTATCAGGTATTCGCCACTCAGGACTTTGACAAAACCAAAGGCAAATGGGACCTGAGCGCAGGTGCTAACTATGATATTGGCAAGAATTTCAATATCTGGGTAAATGCAAATAACCTCTTCAATTCAAAATACCAGCGTTGGTACGGATACCAAACTTATGGGTTGAATGTGCTGGGAGGTGTGATGATTAAATTTTAAAGTCGTACAATTGCAGTTACGATTGGAAACCAGACATCAGGAATTTGTATAAATAGTGTTTTAGTATAATACATGTTGACTATCCCACTTTTTAAACAGTTTCCTGATGTCAGCTTTCAATTCCCAATTTTCTACTGATACAGAGGGTCATTTTATAATAACAGGAATATCTACGTAATTGGTACTACAGCAATACATACAGGAAATTTTGTTCAGGCAGCATATCTGTTGTCTGCCCCAACTAGGCGTGTTCAGACTGACACACACACCCGCTCGTTACGATGTTACCAGCAAAACGATATTACCCCCGGAGAGATCATTACTTTTGATGAGACATTGACTAATGACGGCGGCCTGTTGGAATGGATTTCGCAAAAGGAGCACCTGGTGCCTGCGATTGCGCAATTGAAGATGGAGAAGTATCTGGATGATTTCAGGAAGGTGCTTAAAAACGGCGAACCAATCGTTATTCCGGGTGTTGGCCAACTACAGGCAAACCCCGTAGGCAGGATTGCCTTTGAACAGGAACCTCCGGCACTGACACGTGACGTACTGCATGTAAGTCCGGTAATACGTCAGGATGCTATTCACAAAGTGACTGTAGGAAACAGAGAAATGGTAGGTAAACAGGTGGTTGACCACCTGACGGCATCCCCATCATCTTCTTCCTCATCCTCCTCGTCTTCAACTCCTGCTACACCGGCACCGGCTCCGGAACCAACTGTAATTACGCCATCAACGCCGGCGCCTGCCATGACTACCGGCTCCACCGGCACTACAGGTACTACCGGCAATGATTATGAATATGAATATGCGCAGGAAATCCCTTCCAAATTACGCTGGTTGTGGGTCGCTATTCCTGTCGCCTGTGTGGTAACAGCAGGTATCGTATGGTATTCTGTCAATAAAAACCGCCCTCAGATCACAAGAGCTGAAAGTGCTGTTAATCCTGCCCCTGTAGAAGCAGCACCCATTGCAGCCAGTCAGGCAAAAGCTGACAGTGCAGAGAAAGCGGCAGCTACAGCAGCTGCGGCTGCCAGCGCGCAGGAAATGGCATACGACGTTATTTTCGCTACCTATAAGACCAGAAAAGGTGCCGAAGACATGTTCAAAAAGCAATCCAGCTGGCAGAAAGACAAACCGGTAAAATTTGTACTGCTCGCCAATGCAGACTCTTCTTCCTTCATGGTAGCAGAACAGTTCAACACGCCCGCAGCCGATACGACAACTATAAAGGATTCTATCCAGCGGAAATACACCCCTAAATTCAAGGTGTTTATCCAACCTTCACAACAGTAATAAACAGACTATTTATATAGAAAAAGCCCGGCATTAATACTGCCGGGCTTTTTCTATTATAATAATTATACATGCAAACACCCCTCCTGCTCCTCCCCTAAACCATCCCACCTCAACTCTCCTCCTTTAAAACATTGACAGTCCGTACCACAGCGGAGGTTTTCAGATGGAGACCCTGGCCTCAGGTCTTTGAAGTTCGCCCACACGCCTGACGAAGATCAATCACTATTCCAAAGCCCAACACGACCCACAAAGTGCAATAGATAAGAACTTCAAAGAGCGTCAGCCAGTGGTCCCATCTGAAACCGCAGCGTAAGCCCCCCTGAAATACCCAAAGCATTGACACGTCCCGCTGACCCACGGCTTCGCCTGAGCCCTGGCAACACCAGCTCTCTTCTGAGCAATGAGCAACAATCTTCAGCCTATGTAATCGGAAACGGAGCTACAAATACCTTAGATCTCTTTAGACAAGATCTCCAGTCCTTCTTCAAAACTATGGGGAGCAAAACCCAGCTCTTTCACGGCCTTGTCTATTACAAAACCTGTTTTAGCAGGGCGTTTAGCAGGTTGCGTGAAGCTCTTTGCATCTACTTTTTCAAGCAACTGTGTATTCAGTTTAAAATAGCCGGCAGTCTGTACTGCCATCTGATAAGGGGTCAGCGTTTCACTACCTGAGATGTGGAATGTTCCGGCGGCTTTTTTGTCAGCGACCAGCTTACAGCCAGCTGCCAGATCCTGTGCAAGGGTTGGGGTACGCCACTGATCATCTACGACCTTCAGCTTTTTGCCCTGTTCGAGGTTGTTTTTCACCCAGGTGATAATGTTACTGCGTTTGGAGTCGGCTGCGATACCGTATACCAGCACGGTACGTACGATGGCCCATGGCAGTTTGCTGCCACGTACCATATTTTCGGCTGCTACTTTACTGGAGCCATAGTAACTAATGGGGTTTACCGCATCTTCTTCTGTATAGGGTCCCTTTAAACCGTCAAATACAAAATCGGTAGACAGGAAAATGAAGAAGGTGTTATGTTTTTCAGCTGCCTGCAATAGATAGCGGGTCGCAGCTACATTGGTATCCCAGCAGAGATCCTTGTTACGTTCGCAATCATCTACCTGGGTCATTGCGGCAGCATGAATGACGATGTCCGGCTGATGTTTATCCAGCAGGTGCTTCACGCTCGTTGCGTCCCGCAGGTTTGTGGGTTCATAGATATATCCGGTCTGTTGCGGCAGACGGTTAGGTCCCCTTCCGCTGGCTATTACCTGATACCGGCCATCCTCCAAAAAAACGGGAATAAGGTGCTGGCCCAATAATCCGTTGCTTCCTGTGATTAATACCTTCATGATCTATGCCTTTTACTAAAATTACGAATTCAGTTTCAAATACCGGTTACGAATTACGATGTGATCAGAGGATTATATTCAATCCTTATCCGTAATGCCATAACCTTTAATCCATAGGCAGAACGGGGCTTTGCAGGGTATTGTCAATAAATATCTCCGGACAGGTCAGATCGCCTGCACGGCCATACGATTCCCTCCTGTCCCGCAAAAAGCCGGCCGGTCATGGTGATAACTCCGTCGGATCATACAGGTATCAATGCAAATGGGCTGTCCGCCATTGGCGGGACAGCCCATTTTGACTTTATCTTGTGTGTAAAGCTTATTTAAAGCTCATACCCAGATTATACATTGTAAATGACCAGACGTCTGCAGCTTCTTCGATCAGCTTGGACGTAGGCTTACCGGCACCGTGACCGGCCTGTGTGTCGATACGTATAAGCGTCGGGTTAGGACCTGCATTGGCAGCCTGTAAGGTAGCGGCAAACTTGAAAGAGTGTGCCGGCACTACACGATCGTCATGATCAGCGGTAGTCACGAGGGTCGCGGGATATTGCGTACCTGCCTTCAGGTTATGCAGCGGAGAGTATTTTATCAGGTAGTTGAACTGTTCTGGTTTGGCACTGGTACCATATTCTGTTACCCATGCCCATCCGATGGTAAAGTTCTGGAAGCGCAGCATATCCATTACCCCTACTGCCGGCAGTGCTACTTTGAACAGATCCGGGCGTTGTGTCATACAGGCACCTATCAGCAAACCACCGTTAGAGCCACCGCGGATTGCCAGTTTGGAAGAACTGGTATACTTCTCTTTTATCAGGAATTCAGCCGCACCTATAAAGTCGTCAAACACGTTCTGCTTCTTTTCCAGCATACCGCCCTTGTGCCATTCTTCTCCGTATTCGTTACCACCTCTCAGACAAACTACTGCATAGATACCTCCCTGTTCCATGAAAAACAGGTTGGAAACACTAAACCCGGGTGTCATAGGGATATTAAATCCGCCATAACCATACAGCAGCACCGGATTCTTACCATCCTGTTTAATGCCTTTTTTATAAGACAGGAATACAGGGACTTTGGTACCATCTTTACTGTTGAAGAAGACCTGTTTGGTTTCATAGTCTTCCTGACGGAATTTCACCTCCGTTTTAGCATACAGAGAAGATTTTCCACTGGCGATATCATATTTATAGATCGTTACCGGGTTGACGAAGGACGTAAAAGAATAGAAAAACTCCTTATCACCGTCTTCTCCCCCGAAACCACTGGCCGTACCGATACCCGGTAATGCGATCTGCCAGTCCAGTTTACCATCATAAGTATACTGGGCTACACGGGAAGCCGCATCTTTCAGATAGCTGGCAAAAAGCCTTCTGCCTGCTGTACCTACACCCTGCAGTACCTCTTTCTGCTCTGGAATGAGCAATTGGCGGCTGGAAGGATTTTTCGGATCGATCAGCTCTACTTTATAATTAGGAGCCCCTTCATTGGTCAGCAGGATGAGTTTATCCCCATGATTATCGACCACGCTGGGTTCAAATTCAAACCCTTTCACCAGCAGATTAAATCCTTTCTGGGAAGGATCCTGAAGATCCCAGTACTGCACCTGATTACCGGAAGTACCCTCATTCTGGCTCAGAATAAGGAATCGTTCATCTTCGGTTACCTGTACACCGACATTGCGGAGTGGATGTTCTTTATCTTCAAAGATCAGTGCATCCTGCTCCTGGGAGGTTCCCAGCTGATGGTAATAGACCTTATGGAATTCGTTCTTTTTAGACAGTTTATTCTCTTCTGTTGGTTTATCGTAACGGCTGTAATAGAAACCATCTTTTCTCCAGGAAATACCACTGAACTTGATCCAGTCAATAGAATCCTTCAGCAGTTGCTTACTTTCCACGTCCATTACAAAGGCCTGTTGCCAGTCAGAACCTGCTTTTGCGATCTGATAGGCGATATATTTCGCATCTTTGGAGAAGGAAATGCTACCCAGCGCAACCGTTCCGCTGGCGGAGAACTTATTGGGATCGATAAATACTTCCGGCGTACCGTCCAATGTTTTCTTACGGTAGAGCACGGATTGATTTTGCAGACCATCATTCTTAAAGAAATAATAATAGTCACCTTTTTTGAAGGGAGCGCCTATTTTGGGATAGTTCCACAGTTCTTCCAGTCGTTTGCGGACTGCACCATGGAAAGGTATCTTATTAAGATATCCGGAGGTAACAACGTTCTGCGCCTTTACCCATTCTTTGGTCTCAGGGCTGTTGTCATCTTCGAGCCAACGGTACGGATCGGCGATGGTTGCGCCGTGATAATTATCTGTAACGTCTGTTTTATTTGTTTTCGGATAAGTAATTCCTGACTGTTGTGCCATTACGGGTCCTGTTATCATGAGTAAATACAATGCGGTAAAGATAGGGCGAGATGATCGACTTGTTTTCATTTGAAACATTTGCGAGTTTGTATTTAAATTATATCTATGTATATTTTTTAAAAATTTTGTTGTGTTAGTTAATTAAAAATGAAAATTTCGTGTAATTCATCAGAATACTATTAGAAAGCTAGGGCAAAATGTTATTTTTGTGCGCCACTTAGATATTTCTCTGGCAATTTATGCATAAGCAGCGTGATTTTCAGGAAAAAACGTAGAAGAGGAGAATGGCAACCGGGAGTGCAATATCACACGTTTGGGGTATATAAGGGTAATAGGAAGCTTAAACTAACGTCGGGGTTCCCTGAATCCAACATAAAAACGTAGAGAGGGAAATAAACATAACTATGAAAAAAGTTTCTAACATCGCAGTCCTTACATCCGGTGGCGATGCGCCGGGCATGAATGCCGCTGTTCGTGCAGTCGTAAGAACCGGAATTTACCATCAGTTAAATGTGTATGGTGTTATGTATGGCTACAGGGGAATGCTGAAGAATGAGATATTTCCCTTGGAGTCCAAGTCTGTAGCTAACATTATTCAGCGCGGAGGTACCATTCTGAAGACCGCCCGTTGTAAAGAATTTTACGAAGCTGAAGGAAGAGCTAAAGCCTACGAGAATCTGAAGAAACACAACATTGACGGTATCGTAGTTATTGGCGGGGACGGTTCATTCAACGGTGCTTACAAAATGAGCAAAGAGTTTGATATCCCTTGCATTGGCTTGCCTGGTACTATTGATAAAGATATTGCAGGTACTGATTTCACAATTGGTTTTGACACGGCAGTGAACACAGCTGTAGACGCGATCGATAAGATCCGTGATACTGCTGATGCGCACGACCGTTTATTTGTTATAGAGGTAATGGGTCGTGATGCTGGTTATATTGCCCTGCACAGTGGTATTTCTACCGGTGCTGAGCACATCATGACACCTGAGCACCTGATCGATGTGAAAGACATCATCGAAGATCTCCAGACTAACGAACGCCGCAAAAAGCTGGTAAATATCATCGTAGTAGCGGAAGGTTCTATTGCCGGCGGCGCTGAAGAAGTAGCCCGCATGGTAAAATCCAGCTGCCCTCAGCTGGATACCCGCGTAACCATCCTTGGCCACATTCAGCGTGGTGGATCTCCGACCAGTCAGGACCGTGTTCTGGCCAGCCGTATGGGTTACGCAGCCGTAGAAGCACTGTTGAACGGTACTTCTAACGTAATGATAGGCATTGTAAACAACAAAATCCAATATACACCTCTGGAGCAGGCAATCAAGGCTAAAGAACACCTTGATCCGGAATGGTTAAAGATGGTTAAAATACTTGCGAGTTAAAAAATAGAGCTATGAGTACAAAAGATTTATCACAATACGTACACAAACAGATGGATCATGCAGCTTCCCGTGCACATTCCCTGCACAAAACGAAAATAGTAGCAACCGTTGGCCCAGCCTGCGATACTTATGAAGGATTATTAGCACTCGTACGCGCCGGCGTTAACGTGTTCCGTCTGAACTTCTCACATGGCTCTCACGAGGATAAACTGCGTATCATCCAGTATATCCGCCAGATTAACAAAACCGAGCCTTATAATGTAGCCATCCTGGCTGACCTGCAAGGCCCTAAACTGCGTGTTGGTGAAATCGAAAACAACGCATTACCACTGGTAGCTGGTCAGATCCTGACCTTCGTAAACGAAAAAGTGGTAGGTAATGCAGAAAAGATCTATGTATCCTACGCAGACCTGCACAAAGATGTTAAACCAGGCCAGAAGATCCTGCTGGATGACGGTAAAATCGAAACGGTTGTAAAAGAAGTTACTGCGAATGAAGAAATCAAAGCAGTAGTAAGTCTTCCGGGCGTGCTGTCTTCCAAAAAAGGCTTTAACCTGCCAGATACCAAAGTATCCCTGCCAGCTCTGACTGAAAAGGATGTGATCGACCTGGAATTCATCATCGACAACGAATGTGACTGGGTTGCCCTGTCCTTCGTAAGACACGTAGATGACCTCCTCCTGATCCGTAAACGCCTGAAAGAACGCAATTCCAAAATGAAGGTGATCTCTAAAATCGAGAAACCTGAGGCAATTGCTAACCTGAAGGAAATCATCTGGGAAAGCGACGGCGTAATGATCGCCCGTGGTGACCTGGGTGTGGAACTGCCGGTTGAGCAGATCCCGATGATCCAGAAAGATATCATCCGCAAATGTATCCACCGTGCTAAGCCTGTAATCGTGGCTACACAGATGATGGAAAGCATGATCGACCGTACCCGTCCTAACCGTAGCGAAATCACTGACGTAGCTAACGCTGTACTGGAAGGTGCTGACGCCGTGATGCTGAGCGGTGAAACTGCAACCGGTCAATTCCCTGAGCTGGTAATCCAGACCATGAGAAAGATCATCGACGAAGTAGAAAAAGAAGACATTATCTATAACCGTAACCTGATCCCTCACCGTCACTCTCCAACCTTCCTGAGCGATGCACTGTGCTACAATGCATGTAAAATGGCAGAAGACCTGGATGCAGATGCACTGATCGGTATGACACAGAGCGGCTACACCGGCTTTATGCTGAGCAGCTACCGCCCTCGTTCTCCACTGTTCATCTACACCAAAGAGAGAACTCTGGTGAATCAGCTGAGCCTCAGCTGGGGTGTACGTGCCTTCTACTATGATGGAGAAGAAAGTCTGGATGAAATCATCGCAGACCAGATCGACATCCTGAAAGAAAGAGGTTTCGTTAAACCGGGTGACGTTGTGGTAAACACTGGTAGCACGCCTGTAAAAGAGCACCTGCCAACCAATACGATCAAGATTTCCACAGTTGCTGAATAAGCAATAAAGGAACAACATAAAAGAGAAGGGTTGTCCGCCGCAAGCGAGACAACCCTTCTCTTTTTAATCAGGCATTATTTATAGTGTCAATACAAATCTTGTAAACAGTCTGATACCATTAAAGCCCATCTGCACGGCATCCCACGCACCACCACTTTCACTGTCATAAGCAGATAATCTTGCACCATCTACCACTCCCAGTGAAGGATGTACATTGAAGATATTATCAGCACCCACAAACCAGTTCAGTTGTTTCGTCAGCTTATAATTCACCGCCAGATCAGTCACTGCTTTGCCTTTATATTTAAATAACTCCGGCACCAGTTTGTCAGGATCGCTGTCAAGTCCTACAACAGGATTAATACCGGTTCCTGCCAGATCTCCACTCCAGCCATATCCATAAAGTTCTACTTTACCGAAGTAAGTAACATGCGCACTCACCCCGAATTTATTGATACCATAATCGAGGTTCAGACCAATCTTTACCGGCGGAGCAGACGCTAATACAAAACGCTCTTCACGATCACTGAAGAATGATTTTCTATGCAGATAACTGTCATTCAGTTTCTCAGGCACATTGATCTTATCGATCTTCATATGCTGGAAGTTGGCCGCTACCAGCGCTCTGAAACGCTGATTTCCCCAACGTTTGTTATAATCGATCACGATATCAACACCCGTATTGGTTGTATTCACCGCATTCGCGAAGAACTGCGCATTATCAATATGCAGGTCATTCAACGTCTGATACAACTCAGGAGAAAGTGTCGTATCTGAAGCACTGAACTGGCCGGACAATACGATCCTGTCTTTTACCTTTACCAGATAACCATCCACCGTTACAGACAATGCACTGACAGGCTTCCACGTGAAACCCAGACTCGCGTTGACTGACTTTTCCTGTTTCAGATCAGGGATACCAGCTGCTCTGGTAATGCTGTTGCTATTAGGTGCAATCTTCACTTCTGTAATAGTTCCCCCCTGTACGTTAGTGTACTGCGAACTGAAGTTGATCTGTTGCAGGGAAGGTGCACGGAAACCTGTGCTCACAGAACCTCTCAGATTAAAGTTGGAGGTTACTTTATAACGGGTGGCAAATTTATAGTTACTGGTGAAACCAAAGTCGCTATAGTTCTCTGCACGCACTGCTGCTCCGATCAACCATTTGTCCGTTACATCCAGTTCTGCATCTACAAATCCGGCCACATTGGAACGATTGGCATCCACTTCATCACTCGGGCGATATCCCGGGAAACCCTGTGCACCGGTCGCTTTGAAGAAAGTAGGATCGTAGTTGGTGTAAGAAGCTGCATCTCCTGCATAGATCTGGTATTTCTCATAGCGATATTCAGCACCCAAAGCCAGATGCAGACCATGCGCCACACCGGCAAACTCTTTACCAATGGTCAGATTGGCTGTATTCTGCAGGAAGGAAAATCCACCATCGTCAAAATGCGTAGGCGTATTCGCTCCCATAGAAGCATTAAACGTTTTGTCGCCATAGAAGTGGAAATCATTGCGCCCGATAGTGTTACTCAGGTCCCAGGTCCAGTCATTCCCAAATTCACCTTTGATACCTGCGGCAGCTGACCAGTCTCTGATCTTATTCTGGATATGCGGATCAAATACGGTGTCATTTGCTGCTCCACCCGGAGAGGATACCGGATACATAATATCCTTATAGAATATCAGGTTGCCGTTCGCGTCTGTGGGGAAACGGTCAGGGTGTCCACTGGAACTGGGGTTATTACCGTTAAAGTGACGGGAATAGGCATATGCGTCGGAGAACTTATAATTGTAGCCTCCAAACGCATAGAAAGTGGTTTTTCCGTCAGCAAAAGGCAGTTCCAGATTGAGCATACCACCGCCGGTTGTCTTGGAAGCATCGCCATAGGAACGTCTTACGACATTTATCGGTAATGCATCTTTGTTTGCGAGGTTGGTATCCAGTACCTGACGATAGGTCTTACCCTGTTTCAGGAAATTACCGGAAAAGTTCAGGAAGCCCCCATTTTTGCCTAAAGGCACACCATAGCTGAGACCTACGGATACGGCATTACCATCTATGGCGCCGCCGCTTTTATACTGGTTCAGGTCCTGACCAAAATGTGTGTTGTATTTGTGATCGTAATACCCGGCATATCCGGCATTTACATACAGGTGATTCACTTCTTTCTTTAAGATGATATTGATCACACCAGCAATGGCGTCAGAACCGTATTGGGCAGATGCACCGTCACGCAGTATCTCCACACGGTCAATAGCTGCCTCCGGGATCGCATTCAGGTCGGTACCTGAATTACCACGGCCACGCGTACCATATACGGCGATAAAGGCTGTCTGATGACGACGTTTACCGTTTACCAGTACGAGGGTCTGGTCAGGCCCCAGACCACGCAGGGTAGCAAGGTCAATCTGGTCAGCGCCATCACTTCCGCTCTGCTTGTTATAGTTAAAAGAAGGCGCTGAAACGTTCAGCAGGGCTGTGAGGTCCATTTTGGCTGTCGGATAGGCGGTCTGACTCATGGAGATCACATCTACCGGTACAGGCGTTTCTATTCTGGCACGGCCACCGGACCGGGTACCTACCAATACTACCTGCGATAGTTCTGATACGTTGGAAGTCAGCTGAATATCCACCACTGTACGACTATTGACAGGAACGGATAACGGTTTGAAACCAATGGCACTGAGCTCCAGTACATCATCTGATTTTGCTTCAATAGCATAAGTACCGTCTTTAGCGGTGAGTGTACCGGTACCACTCAGTTTTACCCGCACAGTGATACCATCCAAAGGCACGCCCGTAGTGGCATCTGTTACTTTACCGGTAATTCTTTGTTTCTGTGCATAAGCGGCAGCAAACGGTACATAGAGGCATAACAATAATAATACAATTCGATTTAGACTCCTGGTTGACATCATATATTACTTTTGGTTTGGGTTATAGATAAATATAACCTATTTCAGACATATAGTTAAAACACCCTTTCCGTTACTGAGTAGTATATACTTAAATGTTATAACGCATATATCCTATCTATTTGTTATAGGTCGGCATACGTATAATAAACACCGATCCATTAACACTTGTTTAACCGAGTCACTTATAAATCAACATTTTAATCTTTTCAAGCTCATTTTTTCCAGTTAATGGAAAAACAATCGAAAAGCATTAACCAGTTATTAACTTTTAAGCAAAAACTAAAAGATAACTTTATGCTCAGCTAGTAAACGGCAGTCTCTAATAGAGAGAAATCAACTATACGATGTCATTGTGATAGTTAAATTGCTCAACATGTGATTTTCCACGTCGTGTTATATTGTTAACATGAGAATCCAGATACCCATTCCCTGGAAATCAACCACCCTGCTTTCCAGCACCTGCGCAGTAGATGGTCATGTCTGTTATTCTCTTCATCGCGTAACATTACAGCATGTTTTGTTCCGGCATCAACCCGGCATAAATGGCATGCCTATTATCAATCAAAAAAACCAATCTAAAGATGTACCTGTTTTCAGCAGAATCCATTGAATTTTTCAGGGAGCTGCACTCCCCCTCAGATGTGCCTAAAAGATTTGCCAGCAAGATTATGCACCATTCTAACAAAGTGCTGCACGGCGACCAGCAAAAGACCATTTTTCTACAAAGACTTACGGCAGGCCTTTTTGAAGTATTTGAACACCACGTTGTATGCAAAGCTCCCGAAACGGAGATCCTGCCTACACCACTTATCCCCTCCCTTCACCTCCACGTTTCAATGGACGACAATGAAGTCGATGCCTATGTGAACGGACAACAGGGCGTGGAACTAAAACCCAGAGAAGTCAATCTCTTTTATCTGGAAGAAATTAATATCGCAGTACTACCTCCCGGAAAACACTGCTTTTTCCACATCGCTTTTAAAAATGAAACGCTGTTCCGGCTCCTGAAAAAGAAACCCTTCTCAGGACTCCACAATAAGCTACAAAAGAAAGTAAAGCAGGTAGAAGAAGATATGGGCGGCATGATCAATGAACCGGGTCAGGTGGCTATGGATGCCTACTTCATGATGCTCATTCATGAGATCAGACAGTGTAATTTCAATGAGGAAGCAAGCATCTATTATCGCGGAAAAAAATGTCAGTTAATGCTGGAACATTTCATCAGACAAATACAATACATACGCGAACCAAAAATAGAGCTGACCGATCAGAAAATCCTTACACTGGACTATGTAAAAGAATACATCAAATTGAACATTAACCGTCCGGTCAATCTGAAACAACTGGCCGAACAATTCAGCATCAGTACCAGTCTGCTTGAAAAAGGTTTCCGGCAACTGAACGGCATTTCCCTGCGCAGTTTTATTCACATGTATCGCATGGAGTTTATCACCAAACTGCTGGCCATAAAAGGAATGCCACATGACAGTATCGCCCGGCTGACAGGCTTCAGAAATTATGCGGCATTGAACGCCGCCTTTTATAAATACTTCGGTTGTGACGCGGAAGTTTTCCACGACCCATGTTAATATGCGATATATCGCTATCCGGATACCGACAAACATGAAAACGCTTTCTCTCAGAGAAAGCGTTTTTTATGGTCATCACCGGTCATCACTGCTTTACTCCTTATGACCACGGCATGCTCTTCAGGTAATACAGAAACAGTACATTTACATTACTACAGACGGCATACATGTTGTCTGTAAAAAGGTAAATTCTTTTCTTATGAGCACCTTTCAGAGCATCAACCCGTACAATCAGGAAACAATAGCTGAATATGCCTCTCATACGCAGGCAGACATAGAAAAAAGACTGGCATGGAGTCATCAGGCATTCCGACATATGACGCATACCTCCCTGCAGGAGCGTTGTGAATGGATGCTTGCAATGGCACAGTTACTAAAGACGAATGTAGATCAACATGCGGCCATTATCACACGTGAAATGGGCAAAACACTGAAAGAAGCGAAAGCAGAAGTGCTGAAATGTGCCTCTACCGCCGAGTATTATGTAGAACATATCGCTGATATGTTGCAACCCAAACTGATCAGCACAGATGCACAGCAGAGCTATGTAGCTTACGAGCCCAAAGGCATTATCCTCGCAATCATGCCGTGGAATTTCCCTTACTGGCAGGTATTCCGCTTCGCCATCCCCAATCTGCTTGCAGGCAATTCCGGTCTGCTTAAACACGCCAGCAATGTCAGCGGCTGTGCCCTCGCAATAGAAGAGGTCTTTCTGCAGGCAGGTTTTCCGGAAGGAGCCTTTCAGGCATTACTCGTCAATTCCAAACATATCGAACCCGTGATCGCCGACAGCCGTGTACAGGGTGTCACCCTGACAGGCAGTACCGCCGCCGGTATGAGCGTTGGCGCACTGGCCGGAAAATATATCAAGAAGTCCGTATTGGAACTGGGCGGCAGCGATCCTTTCATTGTGCTGAAAGACGCCGATCTGGAACAAGCAGCCAGAACAGCCGTAAAAGCCCGTATGCAGAATGCCGGTCAGTCCTGTATCGCTGCCAAACGCTGGATAGTAGAAGACGCTGTAGCCGGCGACTTCACAGATAAGGTCAGCCGCATCCTCCGGGAGATGAAACAGGGCGATCCTTTTAATCCGGCTACTGATATGGGCCCGATGGCACGTCCTGATCTCGCCGGCGAACTGGCGCAGCAACTACAGCAAAGCATTCATCAGGGCGCCAGACTGGAACTCGGCGGACAGCAGGAATCGGCCAATTTCGCCCCTACCCTGCTGACAAACGTGGAAAAAGGAATGACCGCCTTTGATGAAGAGACTTTCGGACCGCTGGCAGTCATTATCAAAGCCAGAAATGAAGAACATGCGATCGAACTGGCTAACCAGACGCCTTTCGGACTGGGTTCCTCCCTCTGGACGAGCGACCTTGACCGCGCCAAAAAGCTGGCCCGGCAGATAGATAGCGGAAATGTGTTCATCAATGCGATGGTCCGCTCAGATGCCCGTTTGCCCTTTGGTGGCGTAAAACTATCCGGTTATGGCCGGGAACTGTCTCTGGAAGGCACACATGAATTTTTGAATGTTAAAACGGTTTACATAGCTTAGCAGCCTGAAAATTACAGGTACAACAAGTAAACAGGCAACAAAATCTGCATGACGAGGAATAATTATGCTCCCTATATTACTATCAGCAGGGAAGAATGGGCAAAAAGGAGTGACGATCCTATGTTACACTTACTGAATGATTTCGAAACCTTGCAGGGGTTGAACGAACCGCTGACAATGGATGAAATCACCCAGATCTATGTACCACTCTCCCGGTTGCTGAACCTCTATGTTAGCGGAGCACAACGCTTACACGCAGCCACAAACAGCTTTCTGGGCAGTCAGTTCCTGAAAGTACCCTTCATTATCGGCATCGCCGGTAGCGTAGCAGTAGGTAAAAGCACTACTGCCCGTGTATTGCAGCGCCTGTTATCTGCATGGCCCAATCACCCGAAAGTAGATCTGGTTACGACAGACGGCTTCCTCTACCCTAACAAGGTACTGGAACAAAAAGGTATCATGAACCGGAAGGGTTTTCCTGAAAGCTACGATATCCGCCGCCTGCTGCAATTCCTCGCCAATGTAAAATCTGCCAGAGAAAGAGTGTCCGTACCGGTGTACAGTCACCTTGAATATGATATCCTTCCCAATGAATTAAAGTGGGTGGAATCACCGGATATCGTTATCGTTGAAGGTGTCAATGTATTACAGGTAAGACCCCGGCAACAGCAGAAAGAACCGACCATTTTCGTGTCTGACTTCTTCGATTTCTCCATCTTCGTAGACGCTGAACTGGAAGACTTACAGCAATGGTACATCTCAAGGTTCAAATCCCTGCGGCAGACGGCCTTCCGGAACCCGGAATCCTATTTCCACCGGTATGCCCATCTCTCCGATGCTGAATCGGAGGTGATCGCTACCAATATCTGGAATGAGATCAATAAGCCCAATCTGGAGCTGAACATCCTGCCTACCCGTTTCCGGGCCAGTCTGATACTGGAGAAAGGCAACCATCATTTTGTCCAGTCGCTGAAACTCAGAAGAATCTGATTTAAAATATTACATATGCCAGATATCCTTGCGGTCAAACAGGCGCTTTTGCAGCTTGATAAGCATGCAGGAGATAACTGGCACCTGTTTGAGCCGTTACTGCAGCCAATGGAGTGCAGTAACGGCTCTTTTCTTACTCAGGCAGGCAGAGTCTCTTCTGCGATCTATTTTATCAGTACAGGCATCGTACGGGTCTTTACCCTGCATCAGGATAAGGAAGTATGCCTCGATTTCGCATTTCCGGGGCAGTTTTCGACCGCTTATGCCTCTTTCATCACCCAGCATCCTTCCATTGTCTCTTTGCAGGCTATAACGCCCGTAAATGGCTTTGCGTTCTATTATAAGGATCTGCAGGAGCTATATAGTAAAAGTCATGAAGCTGAAAGGACCGGTCGTTTGCTGGCGGAATACCAATATCTCCGTAAATATCGCCGGGAACTTGCCTTTCTGCAATTCACCGCACGTGAGCGATACATTCAGCTGCTGGAAGAATATCCGCAGGTAGTACAACAAATCCCTGTAAAATATATCGCCTCCTATCTGGGTATTGAACCCGAAAGCCTGAGCAGGATCCGCAAAGGGCTTATCTGATACACCACCATATCCATGCTATATAAACCGGCTGAAAAGCCAGTCTGCTCCACGTATACCAAGGTTTAGCGGGTAATCCGCCGGGAGCTGGTAATTGTTTTACCGCCACATAGATATTTGCCGGAAACATCGCGATCAGTAAAAGGATCAGTCCCCACGCCGCATATGTTCTCATTGCCGGCACCAACAAACCTATTCCCAGTACTATTTCCAGTATACCACTGATCAATACCAGTTCCAATGCATAGGGCAGCCATCCCCCGATCATATAAGTCAGTTTACGGGGTGTTACCAGATGCATAATACCGATCAGTACAAACATCACTGCCGCAGCAATCAGGGCGTCATGTTGCGGTTGCTGTAACCAGTGAATACTGAACAGATGCCCCGTCAGCAGTAATAATAAACCTATTGTTAAAAGTCCGGATAAGAATGCCATCACCTTTGATTTTATACAAAGTTCCCTGAAATGAGTACCCGGCGAACTAACATTTGTTAGCTTTTACCGGCCCCACTTATTAACATTAATTTATAGGTATTCTTTTTGCAGTAGCAGATTTATCACATTACTTTTGAAACCAGTCATTTACATAAATGAACATTACAATGAAAAGAGCACTCTATCCATTAGCATTTGCACTTGTACTATTCGCTTCTGCCTTCACGTTCATCTCCTCCCAGAACTGGAAGATCGCAGAAGGGTATTCCGTTAAATTTTCCGGTTCAGGCGCCAACGGCATATTCAAAGATCTGAAAGGGCAGGTTGTATTCGATGAGAAAAATCCGGCAGCTGCTAAATTTGATGTAACAATTGCTGTGAACTCTATCAATACCGGTAACGGCTTAAAAAATACACACGCAAAAGGTGGTAAATGGTTTGATGCATCGAAATATCCTGCCATTCACTTCGTTTCTTCGAAAGTCACAAAAACTGCTGCAGGTTATGAAGCACAGGGTGAACTCGAGATGCATGGTGTAAAGAAACCGTTCACCATTCCTTTTACATTTGCAAAGAATGGTAACGGTGGTACTTTCACCGGCAACTTTGATGTGAATCGTGTGGACTTTGGTATAGGTGAAGCAGGTGGCAGAGTAGACGATGTGTTCAAATTACAGGTAAGCGTACCAGTTACACAATAAGCATTGTCATTACATGTTTAAAAGATATTTTCTCGCAGGAATAGCAGCAGGCATCCTTTCAGGACTTGCTGCTTTTTTTTACGATCGCATCTACACGACGGCGATGGAAGTGAATTTTACACGGCTGGTATCCCCGGCAGGTATATTCAGTGCATCGCTCTTCACCGGTATGCTGATCGCTTTATGCTGCTTTACGATCCGTGCATGCTTTAAAAAGGAAATGGAGATATTAACAAACATACTGATTGCAGGTATTACGCTATTGAGTATGATCATTCCTTTTATGGTGAGTCTTCCCTTAGATATGGAAAGACCGGAATTATTTCCGGGTCTGGTAATACCCATGCAGTTGTTTCCGGCATTGATGTGGCTTGTAATAAAACCGCTCTTTCTATAACGTCGATCCATATATGCACCAAAAAGCCCCCGCTTTCGCGAGGGCTCTGGTACAATTACGTTCAGTTAACAAATTATACCAATCAAACCCATTCGTTAATATGGGTCCCACTGCCCATACTCAATTCACGGGCTGAAATGGTGAAGGCAACGCTCATCGGGTTCTTGTCATCAGCGTCAAAAGACTCTTCAAACTTTACCAGATAGCCTTCTTTGAAGCTCAATTGTTTCAACTGCGCATCAGAGTCTCTTTTGTAGAAAGTAATGGTACCATCTTTTCTTTCGAAATTGTTTACCATCCATTCAAAGAGATCTGTTTCTCCTGTTGATTCAACAATTAAACGGATTCTGCCACCGCGTGTGATTGCCGAAGGGCGACCGGTAGCGTCTACTTCTTGGGTGAGGTCGTAGCTGCAGTGTTTTACCACCAATTTTTTGCCAGCTACTTCAAACACTGATTTGAAGGACATGGGTTAAATGTTTAAGGTTTGCAATAAAGAATTAACAAAAATGAGCTATTTATTTATGTAGTTATTTATGACATCAAATTTAACGTAATCCTTTAATACAACCAAAACTTTAACTCATCTTGATCTCATCATCTGTCTGTTATAATCAAGCTCATTGCGCGTTGTCTCCAGTTCGCGGTTGAGATCGGCAATCTTCTCTTTCAACTCTGCTATTGTTTGCTGTGCATTCTGCAATCCTCTCATCTGTTGCTTGCCTTGTTGAATAGACAGCAGATTCTGAATAATGTTATTGTACAGTCCGTAGTGCGTCACTGATTCTTTAGGAATAGTGTTACGCATTGTAACAAGATCCTGCGCTACTACCTGATCCATATAATTTGCATTCTGATTAGGCAGATTAATAGAGTCCAGATTATTCTTCACCTTCTCCATCCTTTGCAGAAAATCTCCCTGAAATGCCTGCTCCTGCCGGAATGAAGTCAGCTGCTTACGCAGATCTTCATTCTCTTTTGCAGGTACCTGATAATTAAAAAATATAGCCAGTACGAACAGGCCTACTGTAACGACAAAGAAAAGAAGGAACCAAAGAAATGCTGCTGTTCTCTCCTGTTTGTTTAGTACACGCATGTATTATAGTGTTATAAATAAATCAATCTGTGAAAAACCATCTTTTGGTTTTATGCTTGCGCAGATATTCTGAATCTTCTGCAGATTCTTCCTTGACAAAAATACCCTTGTCAGTTTTACTGCCGATGTAATCCAGTCTGCTGAGACTTTCGAACAATTTACTGATCGCACGTACGAAAGGTATCATAGGCTCCAGACACTCTCTTACATCTGTATGCTTATAACGGATATTCGAACAATTGACCATCAGCGTTTCCAGTTCACCCTGTCGCAGTTCACACCATTCTGACAGATAATTTAACAGTTCTTCCTTACCTGTATGTGCGCGTAAGTCAATTGCATTTTTCATGGTCCGCGACAATCCTGCCACTACTTCCAGCATCTCTGCGGGTGACTGATACAATCCTAACCAACGGAACTGTGATATACGTGTACCAAGGTATTGTACCATTCTTTCTGTAATGTACAACACCACCTGTGCCAGATCATTGTTCTGATTTTTACCATAGATCTTCTGTACGATCTGTACACCATGCAGTTCAAGATAACCAAGAAACTGATCCAGTTCCTGATGCAGATCAGCCAGTGCAGGATGTGCTGATACAACACTGGTTGGCGGAATATAATCATCATCCAGCTGCGGACGTCCATCCTTAACAGTGATACGTCCCAGTATCATCTGATAGGCGCCTAACTGCCCCTGTGGCATCTGTGATGCCGGTTGTATAAACAACTCATATTCCGGCGTAGCATATGGCAAACGTGGGGGATCTTCATGCAATAAAGGTTCTCCGCTCGGCTGACGGTCAAACGGATCGACCTGTATCAGAATATAATAAGCGGGTTCCGTATGCTGCGGGTCCCACCTGTAAGATATCTCAGGGAATGTAGTTGCATACTTCAAAGAGTGCACAGTATGCTCCGGGATCTCTATGCGTGCACCACCGGGAGTAACTGCACGGCATTCTGTAAGTTTGATGCGCCATTGATGCTGATTATCTGTTACGAACCAGCAGCGAAGGGATTCCTTACTCTCTGCTTTAGCCGGCAATAGTCCATAGTTCTGCGCATGCAAACCGCTGGAGATAGCATCCCGGATCTGATCAAGCATCGCATTTTCAGTTTCAATGAAATGCTGCTTCTTAATTTTCATTCCATCCACCCAGTTGACGGGAAAATATTTGAGCGGTTCTGCCATGGGATGATTGTTTGGTCAAAAAAGATTGTTTACTTGTATGAGGGATTAATTGTTATTCAGCACAACTCTGTTACAGATGATCACACTGTTTTCCTGCATGCCATTCATGAAAACAGGCTTTTCGGGATCAAGTGTACGCGCTATACCCAGCCATTTTGATTTCAGATGAAATACCCATCCGTAAGGCTGTCCGTTTTTATCGAGTACATCGATCGGCGTATTGGGGTAACGGTCATTATAGTCGTTGACAAAGTGATAAAACAGATCACCCAGATCCATTTTGATGGGGGTACGGGCCCTGAAATAAGTACGGTCCTGATCTTTGGTATTCTTCTCCAGTTCGAAGCCTATTACGATCAGATCTTTCATATCATCTTCATTCACTTCCGGTTGCTCATGATAGGCAGGATATTGCCACCATTTATGCACTCTCGCAGGAATGGCCATCATTTTTTCGAAAGTCTTGTATACAAAAGTAGGTAGCGCAAAAGCCAGAAAACAGGTCAGCATAGGGTAATACAAAAAGTCGCCTTTTGTGAACAGGAACTGTACCAGCATAAAGCCCACTCCCCCAAACAAAAAAATAGCCACAATAAAGGCCAGTTCTGAAGTCAGGGTACGCTCATTCGCCCAGAAACGGGTATACATGATATGACAATGTGCAATCCCCAGACCGAGGAACCATACCTGGTAAAACAAATATTGGCTGACAAGATTCTGATGTGTAAACAGAAAAGGAATCGAGCTGATCACCGCAAATACCAGTGTGATCAGAAACAGATACCACAATGCCTTTTTCTTATATAGAGTAAAGTTTTTAATATAACGGCTCAGTAATCCCACGATAAGAGCGCCTACCGCCATGATAGCGGCCAATACAAGATAAATTTTTGCTTTAAGTATCATAAGTTTTCCAATTGGGGAAAAGGGTTAAAACAGTCTATAGAGCCAACATCAGATGCAAAAATAGTTCCATTTAATGCTATAGGAAAAAATTATATCCCATCAATCCTTCCTTCTTGCGGCTATCGTTTACAACTACTTGTTTTTCATCCGGATGTGGTTCCAGTAAAGTTTCGGCTTCAACATCCGCCGGCAACAGAAAGCCCAGACAGGTTTCCAGTAATTTGCCATAAGGCTGCCACGAAAGGAAATCGTATACCCGGCGATGTTGCAGAGGACCAACTTTCACAATGACTCTGGGCATATCGGTATAAAAAAGGCTTCCTGTCATCGTATCTACTCCCAGCCTGCATTCTCCCAGACCGGTCTGTGTACCTGAGGATACGGCAACAGGACCATTTTCACATGTAATGGCTACCGGCTCATCCAGTATGGCCTGCAGATATAACTGCACCAATGGCAGGTTACCTGCTATACGATGAATATACGGTAATAACCTGATAAGTTTATTCACCGGTTCTTTGGGCAATCCATCCGGAATACCCCAGAAAGATAGAAATAATTCGTCGGCATCCTTTCCCAATGCATCAAATAACAGGTGTTTCTCTCTTTGCTCCAGAAATACACGTTGCAGGAAAAATTCATGTTCCAGCGGACGGAAGAATTTACGGGCCTCCTGCTCCTCCTGCTGATGCTTTTTATAGTTAGCCACCATCTCACTTACTTCCTGCTGTTTTTGCGGCGCAAAAGCGTGAAAAAGGCCCTCCGGCAATCGGTCATACAACCCGTCACGGGAAAGTGTTAAGGTAATAAAAGGATGATATGGCTGTGAATCATCTAATTGTGCATCTAAGATATCTTTATTGAAAGCTCTTGTAAAAACATTCTGCATTTGTACTGCCACTTCCGACTCCTGCACTTGATTATCCAGCAGTTCTCCCACAACAACTTCTGCACGCACATCATAATGGAGACGACGTATATGATCGATTACTTCTTCGAGCACTGCGGCTTTTTGGGCATTATTTACCATCAACGGGTTAAAATTTAGGTTTTTCGATTAATCAGGGTTCTTGTTCAGGCTTTCAACCGACACAGCAATTAACTAAAAAATTGAAATACGAATGTAGGTTGTTTAGTCATTTATGTAAAAAAATATTTAAAATTGCAGAAATTGAAAAACCCATGACCCCGCGCAAGACCCAAAATGAGCGTAAAGTAAGTACGTATAGACCCTTTAGCAAGATTACAAGCCACATTGACCCAATGGTGTTGTATACATTCCTGTGTTTACTGGTTATCAGCATTGCATTGCTCGCATTCCAGGCCTCCAATAGAGAAGTATGTACCGACGCAGCCATTGTGTTAGCCAGCCAGCAACGTGCGGGTAAATCCACCACATTTACAGCTGGTGAAGTCATCACTTTTAGAGCCGATCTCAAAGGCGGCGGCGTTGCCGGCGTTAACTGGGATTTCGGAGATTCCACCGCTTCCGCACCGGGTGTACAGGTATACCATGCCTTCAGTAAAGCAGGTGTTTACACTGTTATCCTCCATCGCGGAAAATGCGACTGGCGACAGGAAGTAATTGTCATCAATGCCCCTCCTGAAAAAGCCCCTGATGCCGGTGGTGATATCTACCCGCTGATTGAAGGTCCTGAGGAAGTTTTCATAGGCCGTCCGGTGACTTTCAGCAACCATACACCCGGCGCATCCAGCTGGTCCTGGCAACTGCTTCAGCCCAATGCAGAAGTGCATTCCGGCAATTCTGTCAAATATACCTTCGCCTCTCCGGGTGAGCGCATCCTGTCACTGATCGTCAATGGAGACAGTAGTAAAATGGTGACAAAAAGGATCACAGTCTTTGATGCGGCTCCTCAACGCCCCAGAAATGACCATTTTGACCCCATTCCTTTCCCTGAAGACCCTAAACCGGTCGATCCTAACGCAGGTGCTGCTCCGGTGCCGGATAAGCCTAAAACACCGTCTGTTTCGGATGATGAATTCAAGTTCTTCCTCACTCAGGTAGTAGATAAACAGAAAAGTGCTTCGGACTTCTCCCCTTACCTCTGTGATAATCTGAATGCAAGGGTGCTGCTGAATGATAAAGACACTGACACCTTTGCACATTTTTGTTCCCGCATCAGAGGTAAGAAACGTTTTAAGATCGAACTCGTCAACCTCATCAAAGATCAGAACGGTTGTGTGAAAGAAATCAGGGTGAGATATGACAGGAAATTCCTCGGTATATTCTAATCACTTCAGACCAGATGATATGAAGAACCAGTATTATAAACTGCCACTGGACTTTTCCCGGATCCTGCAGAAAAAGGATCTTCCTGACTGTAATCTGGAAGACTCCGTGGCCCAGCATATACAGTTGCTCATTACCACCGTACTCGGGGAGAATAAAGACGACCCGCAGTACGGCTGCCGGATATGGGATTTCGATTTCGATATCCGCGCTTCCAACAACGAAGTCAAAGAGCAGGTAGAACTGTCTGTTAAAAGCGCCATCGTGCGCTATGAACAACGTATTACTCAGGTAAGGGTGTCGGCCATGGTAAGCCAGGAGGAACTCAGTGGTGTTACCGCCAAAAAGGTCAAGAAAAAGATACGGGTGACCATCACCGGTACACTTGCCCGCAATAAAACTCCATTTCATTACAGCAGCTTCTTCTATGTAAGCCCGCTGTCGTACGATTAAACCTATGTCATGCCAAGAGAACAGAAAGAAAGGATAAAAGACCGTATGCTCAAAACGGCCGCCAGACTCTGGGGATATCCGGATGCAGAAGTGGAATCTTCTTTCGATCCCATTGTACAACTCCTGCTGGAAGCCTGTTCCAGCGAACTTGAAAAAATATCAGGCGAAGTAGACGTCTCTCATGCAAGACTGGTAGAAAGACTCGCGCAGATCATGATGCCGGAACCCATCACCAGCAGCCAGCCCGCCTACGGCGTATTACATGCCGGTAGTAATGAACCGTCTACCGTTATCGATGCAGAACACCAGCTGTTCTATACCTCGAAAAGCGGCTTCAATTCAAAAGACCTCTTCTTCATGCCGCTTACCCGGCATCGCCTGTTCCGCGGACAGGTCAAATACACCGCCATCGGCAACCGCTTCTTTGAAACGCGTGATAACTGGTTTAAAGAACAGATATTGCAAGGTAGTCTGCAGACAGACACCCCACCCAATCATCTGTGGATAGGCCTTTCACTGGAAGGCAGCCCCTCTTCCATAGAAGAAATGTCTTTCTTCTTCGATCTCAGAAACGTGCATCAACAGGAAATGTTTTACTACTATCTTCCGCTTGCACGCTTCTATCTCAACAATACAGAACTGACTGTCAAAAGCGGCTATAGCCAAAGTCAGGATGCCGCCACTGAAGCTGTTGACAATATCATGCATCCTGCCTTTGATACCAACACCCGTTACAGTCAGCAGATCCTGCATCGCTTCCGCCATCAGTTCCTGACAATCAGTCAACCGACTTCGCTTCCGCTGCAATCTCCCGCACCGGAAACGCTGCAACATATATTCGGAACCGCATTCAATAAAATCCAGCCCAATATACACTGGATCAGGATTGAATTCCCGGAGACCATCCGGCATACACTGATGGAAGATCTCTTTTGTAATATCAACTGCTTCCCTGTTGTCAACAAACGTATCAATGAACAGTCACAGCGGCTGAACCGTTACCTTAACATCATGCCGCTGCACACTGCTGATATCTATTTCGATGTCAAACGTGTACATGATACCGGTGGTACTGACTATCACGTACGTAACTTCACAACAGCCGGCGAAATGCAGGAAGGCGAACTGGTGGTGCGCAGCAGTGGTATCGGAAGATTTGATACCCGCGAAGCAAAAGAAATCATCGCCTACCTCATTGAAGTGATCCGTGATGAAAGTTCGCTTTTCGAAGAAGTACGCAATGACTATGTCGCCAACCGCATCCGCGAATTACATCAGTTAATTGCCTCTCTGGAAGAACAATTACAACCCAGCGTTAATCGTGGTAATATTCCATATCTCATGGTAAAACCACGGGAGGATGCAGACTTCCTCTTCATTGAATTTTTTACTACAAACGGAAGTCTGGCGAATAACATACGCATGGGAACACGTTTGCAGGAATATGGCAGCGTACAGCTACAGCCGGGTTCCATCACACTCCTTTCCAATACACAAGGCGGAAAAGACCGTCTCAGTATCGACGAAAAAGTAAACCTCTACCGTTATCACCTGCTGAGCCGGGATCGTGTAGTAACACCGGAAGATATCAAAGCACTCTGCCGCTATGTTGTCGGTAATGAGTTGCGGAATGTAAGTGTCGCCAAAGGTGTTTCTGTCCTCCCCGGCGCCTCTGAAGGATATACCCGTACACTGGATATCAGGCTGACATTATCACAACCTACAACAGCCTATGCAGCCGTGAATCTGGTGTATCTTAAAGATGAATTATTATCGCAACTGAAAGAGCGCTCAGCTAATAACTATCCGTACAGGATTTATATGAACGAGGTATTGATGTGACAAGCAATTAAAAATCAAACATCATTACCACAAATATCTAAAAGAGAAGAGGCGTCCGCTTAAAGCGGACGCCTCTTCTCTTTTAGATATTTGCCGCGATCTCCGCTGCATTTCAATTGCTGATTTTCCCTTACTTCTCTCATATCTTCAACAATCTCACATCCTGCCCTGCCTTCAAAGCATCAGCAGGCACTCCTTTTTTACCACCGGCATCACATAACGTAATCGTATTGCCAAACCCCAGATCCACATAAATACGATCACTCACAATCCATCCGCGACCTGAAATTTTTGTGTTCTTACGAATATACACACCATTAGCCTGCAGGTCATCGAGTAACAAAATGCTTATCAGCTGACCATCTTCAAACGTATTGTTCTTTTGCAGTTTCGCTGCAAAAGCCGCACTGGCTACTTGTGTTTTGCCCCGGGTCTTGGTATCAACTGTAATACGGATAGATTTAAAATCGCCGGCGTTACTTTCCAACGGTTTAGCGGCCGTTTGTCCCGGCTGACCGATACCAGATGCAGGTGTTGAAAACACAGACATATTTGCATTGCCCTTATTGAAAACATTATATCCAAAGCCCGGCATATACAATTCAGGACTCTCAAACAACTGCTTAATAGCAATGATCTTATAGATATATTGTGCAGTTTCATTATTCAGCACCAGCTGATAATAATCGCTGCTTCCCTGCCTTTTCATATTACGGGAGATGTTCCCGGCACCTACATTATAAGCCGCTGCTGCCAATGTCCATGAATGCAGCTGACTATATAATTGTTGCAGATAACGACACGCTGCATGTGTTGATTTCAGCAGATGATTACGTTCGTCATTATCATATCTGACTTCCAATCCCATGGCCGCTGCTGTTTCAGGCATAAACTGCCACACGCCCTGTGCGCCTACAGCAGAGGTGGCATTGGTAAAACCACTCTCTACTACAGGCAGGTACTTAAAATCTTCTGGTATATTGTACTGATGCAGTATGGGAATGATCACAGGGAAGTAAATGTCCGTCTTCGCTTTCAGTACCGGCAGAAAATTGCGATACCGGAGATGACCTTTTATAGCGTCCATTAATTTGTAGGAAACGAAATCACGTTCCATAGGCACGAATTCCCCACAGAAATTCACCTGCTGGGCATTGCCTGTCAATGTGCATAGCCAGAGACTGACAATAAACAATATTTTGAGTTGGATACGCACAGTGGTACGTGTTATTTACTGATCATATATTTTGGCAAGGCGCTGGCAGGTGTATATAATACAATCTGATTCTTATTCGCCTTATTGTACATCACCAGAATTATTTCATCATTCTTTTTGAAATCACGGGCCGCCGCTACAAACACAATGCTCTCATCTGCTTTTCCTGCTATGGCGTCCGTCCCTTTACGGTATAATACCGGCATCGTAAATAGTGATGCCGTATCCTGTTTCGTTTTATGCATCAGCGACACTTTACCGATCACAAAAGGCTCGCCTGAACGGTTCCTGATATGATAACTGAAATACACGAGGTTATTCAGACTCATCGCCTGTGAATACGTAAGTGTGATGCCGTCAGCGGTCGTTTCATACTGGTGACCACCTTTACGTTGTTTACGAAAATCTTCTGCAATATTACCTACCGTAACAGTATCAATACCAGCTGCAACTGCCGGATCTTCCTGTTCTGCCGGATCGGCCTCATTGCTGTCCCCTGTAGCCGCAGCAGTACTTCCGCTGCTGCCGGTAGCTGTACCTGTACTACCGTTATTTTTAACTGATCCGCTGGCAGAGAGCGTATACTTTAATCTGGATAATTCTGCCCTTTCACGGAAAGCCAGTATCATGTAATGTATATTATCTCCTTCACGGATCACCAGATTGGTGGGCCTTGGGTTGGCTACTACCGGCCGGATAAATACAACATTACCGTCTACTATGCGATAATCATAGTCTGCGTTCTTGCCATCTCCAATCTGAAAAGTGGTAATTGCGGATCCACAGGTAATAAGGGTGACAGCGCCTTTAGTTGTAATAATGCTATCTGTCTGTGACTGTCCCAGTGCATTGCACCATGACAATAAAAAACAGAAGACGCCTGCTAAGACATACTTCATCTGATAATCTTTTCCTTTCTTGAAATTTTTTAGTGATGAAAACAGTGGGCTGACCATCGATCATGATCAGCCCTTGCTGTTTTAATATTATGCTTTATCCTGTTCATATTCAGTATCCCATTCTGTCGCATCTTCCCCCTTATGTCCTTCCATTTTGATCAGGAAGTTCTTGGCCGGGAAGTACGGTTTCAGGTGAATATTGAGGTGGATACGATCTTTTTGTATAGGATCCTGTTCGAATCTGCGTACGTTAAAGTCCTCTATCAGTTTATCAGGACCGGTAATACTATCAAGGAACCGGATGATCTGTTTCATCAGGTCTTTACGTGTGTTGGCATTAAAGTTTTCAAATGCACGACGGTTCAGGAAGTCCATCAGCACCTTTGTCACGTAGTCGAATACACGTACTACAGAATAAGTCTGCAGACCGATATTATCACCGTTGAACAAGGTCTTGGCACTGAAGGCCATTACCTTACCATATTCTTTTACCATTGGTATCAGACCCATTTTTTCCAGACCGGCAATTTCACTCTTCTTCAGTTCAAACTTCACACCGTCTACTTCATTCATGCCACCAAATTTCTTACCGGCTGTTACCTGTGACATGAGTGTTTTATACACTTTACCGGCCAGTGCGCCTGATGGTGGTACGTACAGATTATCCTGTTCGTTGATCTCATCAAACTTACCACGACCTACCAGCCAGTTACAGGTCATCATTACATTAGATCGGTGTATTTCACCACCGGTGAGATTGGCCAGTTCAAACATTTCCATCACATCATCCGGTGCATCCAGATGAGAGAAGTCAGTGATGAGCATCGTTTTATTTTCATAAGCGATCTTCGCCCATTTCTCCAGTACTTTGTTCGAACCAAGATAGCCGGGAATAACCAGCAGACTATAGTTATCACGCAAGTCCAGCCGATCGTAGTTGCTCACCAGCTCCTGATGTATTGCATCAATAAAACGGGTGTTATCCAGATCTTTCAGCTGGTCTTGCTCCACGTTGATAAAGGCAACATTCTTTACCTTATCGGACTCTGTGTTTTTGAAAAACAGGGCCACATTACGGTAAGATTGTTCCAGTTCACGGGTAGCTTCCACTGCTTCTGCAAGGTTATTATTCAATACGCGCTCTGCCTGTTCTGAATGTTCGGTACAGAAGCTCACCATATCAGGCAGGTCCTGTGCTTCCGTCAGTACTTTTTCCCAGAGTTCGAGTGTTTTCTTCAGCTTATCGCGTTCACCTTTTTTGGTGCTTTCTGTAAGGAAGATATTACGACGTGCTTTACGGTCAGGGTTCAGGTTCTGCACGCCTTCTATCGCACCTTCAAGCAGGTCAAAACCACCAAATTTTGCCAGTATATCTATATTCTCCTGTAGAGAAGGAGCGGTTTGTTGAGAGGGGGCATTCTGCAGTTGGTCCTGCTGCTCCTGCTGTTTTTGTAATTCAGCCATAAGACATTTTCAATTAGGAATTAGGAATTACGAATTAGGAATGTAAGGTTAAAAGATGCTATGCTGAATAAAGATTATCCCTATTTAAACAGACATCAATTAAAGGATTTAATCAGCAAATCCATCATCAGGAAATTGAATTACTCATTCGTAATTCCTACTTCCTGCATCCTAATTTTTCGTTCATTTATTGCTTCAATCATTTCTTTTCAAGATCAGCTACCAGTGACCTTATTGATTCTAACAGTGCCTGTCGGGCAGCAGGATCAGCAAGGGCAGCTTTCAGCACCTTATTTGTTTTAAGGTGTTTCATGATTTTCAGATACTGTTCTTTTTCTGTGGCGAGGTTGTCGAGGAATGTACTCTGTGCGGTAATTCCTTTTATACCGAAGTCGCCCAGGTTGTGGAATTCGAGATTTTCGGGAACAGTACGACCTTCTGCATCATGAAACAACATGTTTACAGCCGGTTTATAATGTTCAAATACTCCTTCTACAGTGGTAAGTCCCTGCACGATTTCCGGTTTAACAGGCGTTTGCTGGGTCAACTTTTCAGCAAACAGGGTCCGGTTATGAGAGATCTCAACAATGGCTTCATTGGCGTCGAGTTTCACCTCATTACCACCAATCCCGTAATTGTCATTCATATCAATTGGTTTTTACAACAATAAATGTTCTATGGTTCTTCTGTCAGTTTCTCCTGATTATCCCTGCGCAGCGGTTTGCCATTGCAGCTCACCCTGCGCGTCAATATCCAGTTTAACGGTCGTATGGGGTTGCAGACTTCCTTCAATGATCATCCTTGACAAGGGCTTTCTCAGTCTGCTCCGGATCACTTCTTTCAATGGACGTGCGCCATATAACGGCGAATACCCTTCTGCTGCCAGCTTTTCTCTTGCGGCGACAGAAACGTCGAGGGTTATTTGCTGCTGCGTTAACAATTGCAGCAGATGTTTCAGATGGATATCAAATATCTTCACGACATTCTCCTGCTGAATGGGACCAAATGGAACGATCTCTGTCAGCCTGCCTAAAAATTCGGGTCTGAAATTTCTGGCCATGATCTCCATCAGTTGCTGTGAAGCGGGAATCACTCCCTGTCTGAAAGACTGGGCGATCACATCACTACCGATGTTGGATGTAAACAGGATCAGGGCATTTGAAAAATCACCGGTTTTACCCAGGCGGTCATGCAATTTGCCCTCGTCCATTATCTGCAGGAAAATATCAAATACTGATGGATGCGCTTTTTCTATTTCGTCAAACAATACTACGGCATAAGGTTGCTGGCGGATCTTATTTACCAGCAGGCCCCCTTCTTCATATCCCACGTAGCCCGGCGGAGCGCCATATAGTAAAGCCGCCGAGTGTTCTTCTTTAAATTCGGACATGTCAAATCTGATCATGCACCGTTCATCCTGAAACAAGAAGTCTGCCAAAGATTTCGCTAATTCCGTTTTCCCGGTTCCGGTTGGTCCGAGGAAGAAAAACGAGCCTATTGGCTGTCCCGGTCTGCTGAGACCGGAACGTGATTCCAGAATGGCTTCAGAGACTGTCTTAAGCGCATGATCCTGCCCTACCACCCTCTTCCGCAATTCGAGGTCCATATTCACCAGACGCTCGCGTTCGCCCGACTGGATCTTACCCAGTGGAATGCCGGTACTTTCAGCGATCATTGTTGCGAGGTCAATCCCTGTTACAGCAATATGCTGTGTTTCTACCAGTGGTTCCAGCTGAGAAACGATATCGATCAATGCCGTCTTCAGAGCAGCTGCATTTTCAATCTTGTATATATCGTGCTGCGGTTGCAGACGGGAAGTTACCAGTGCGCTATAGCGTTGCATACACTGTTGATACCACCAGAGTAATTCCTCCCGGCTATCACCGGCTGCTTCGAGTTTTCCTTTCAGGTCATCCAGTGTGATCCTGCCGGTATCCTGTGTGGTACGTATGGCTGCCAATGTACGATCGAGCAGGTTGACAGCACTGTCCGGCAAACTTCTTTCCTTCAGATAGCGACGTGAAAGTTTAATGGCTTCACTGATCACTTCCGGCGCTACTTTCAGGTTATAATAGCTTTCATAATCAGGCATGACTGCCTGTATCATCCGGGCAGCAGTTGCTTCATCCGGCTCTGCCAGTTGTACCACTTCAAAACAGTGCCGCAGCAGTCCATCCGGCTCTATCAGTTTACGGAAACCTTCCGGGGTACTGGTTGCAATAAGGGTGATATCACCTTTATTCATAGCTGCTTTCAGCACATTGCCGATGCCTCCTGCAGATCCCGGTTGTTTGTCCAACAGGGTATGCAGATTATCAATGAACAATACATGGCGACCCGCTTCCTGCAACTGCGCCATGATCTGTTGCAGTCTGTCTTCTAATTCATTCTTATAAGCAGCACCCGCGATAAATGCACCGTAATCCAGTGCATAAATGTCCGTCTGCTGTAACTGCAAAGGCGCCTGCTTTTGTACAATAGCCCTTGCCAGCGCGTCTGCCAGCGCGGTTTTACCCACGCCACCTTCTCCGGTGATCAGAATACTGGAACGTCCTTTACGGGTCAGTATTTCCATCATCATACGCACTTCCGCATCACGGCCGGCGAGTGCATGTTTTGTTTGCAAACGCTGCGGATCAGTGAGTTTATAGATGTATTTCTGTACAACACCTTTACCGGTGACAATCGTTGTCTTTGGCGCAGTGCCGTTACTATCTTTTTTATTGAAATGCGCAAGCAATTGTGCCCGCTGCAAAGGAAATGTCTTCAGTTGCTCGAAAGAGAATCCTACTCCCGGCGTACTGATGGCAACAAGTACGCACCATGCGTCTGCCGCATCAAGATCGTATTCCAGTCTTACCGCATCTGCTTCCTGCAGCACATTGGCTGCATATTCGTCAGCATCCGGCTCTTCTGGTAAACGGCCGGCTTTAGGTACACTATCCAGCCTCACTTCTGCCCATTCCTCAAGATAATACGTGTCTATATCCATTGCCTGTAGCTGCGGGGTCAGTCCGACTTCCTTATGCAGACATGCCAGCAATAAATGGGCAGGTGTATAATTTGCATGGTGATGTTCTTTGGCCAGTGCCTGTGCAATGCGAATAGCGGATTGCACCTCAGGAGCATATATGGTATATGTAGTCAGGGTCATTTGGGCGTTCCAAGGTTTTTCAGTTAACAGTTTAAAGGGTTAAATATTACATGGTTCTGTGACGCAAATGTAATATCGGGTTTTAATTAATTGTAGTAAAGATACTGCTAAAATGTATATGAAATATTTATTACGCCGGACGATAAAATAAGGAGGCGCCGGGTATGAAGTGGAGGCGGGGTGGACATGAGGTGGACTTGATCAATACATATAATTGTCCTTCAATCATTTAGGATATATGCAAGATAGGTATTTTAATAGCATCCTGATCGCAGTATCCGGGTCCTTTTTTACTACGATCAAAATGGCAAACAATGATAAAAGAAGCTTTAAAATAATTCCTCATCTGTATGTAACAATGTATACATCTATAACACTGAATATTTATAAAAATGTGAGTCTTGCCAGAGACAATTTGTTCGTCTCCGATATATCTCCATACTACATCGCTATCAGACCATCATTTCTTCGTTGGTGAGCGAAGGAATAATGGTCTGATAACGGTGTAATGCCGATACACCGGGAGATTCAGGATATTTCCGACGAAGCGCCTTTTGCCGCTTCCCAGCCAATCATAGCCATTTTACGGGTACTTCCCCAATGATATTCACCAAATTCACCATTTGACCGGATTACCCGGTGACAGGGGATGAGAAAAGCGACCGGATTATTGCCAATAGCCGTGCCTACTGCCTGATAAGCCCGGTCAGCTTTGGCCGCTATTGCCACTTTTCCATAGCTGGAGAGATCACCCATGGGGATCTGTAAAAGCGCTTCCCAGACTTTTAACTGAAATGGGGTTCCCTTCAGGTGCAATTTCACTTTTCCCAACGTACTCCAATCCTGCGTAAAAAAGTATAGCGCATTCTGCTGGATCATATCCAATACCTGTGTATAACGCGCGTTAGGAAATTGTTCCTGTAAGTTCAAGAAAGCCAGATCCCGGTTTTCTCCAAATGCGAGATAACAAAGTCCCTTTGGAGTAGCCGCCAGAATAAGGGGGCCAAACGGGCTTTCTGCAAAACTATAATTGATGGATAGTGCCTCGCCCCCGTTTTTGTACTCTCCCGGCGTCATCCCTTCTATATTCATAAAAAGATCATGTAATCTGCCGGTACCTGAGAGTCCGGTTTCTATAGCCGTGTCAAAAAGGGAAGTTTGTTTCTCTTTTAACAGAGATTTCGCATATTCTACGCTCAGATATTGCGTAAATTTCTTCGGACTTACCCCTGCCCATTCCGTAAACATGCGTTGAAAATGGTAAGGACTGAGGTAAACATTCTCCGCAATTTCCTCCAGAGAAGGCTGTTTTCTGAAGTTCCCCTTCAGGTATTCAATTGCCTTTGCGATACGCTCATAATCAGTCAGTTCCTGTGTAGTCATATCTATTTCATTTACAATACAAAAGTAGCTATTCACCTTTGTCACTGAAACCCGGTTCTTGCGGAGTTCTTTACACTGATTTTTACCGTAATTTTGCACCCTGATTATGAACACGAACCTGCCAATATTCGATATACCGTCCACGATACGCTACTACCTGTCACTTGACAAACCTGTGACACAAAGTTTCGGGATGGATAAATACGATGAGTTGCTGCACCCTGACAATTTTGCTGTACTGAGCAATGAGGGAAGCGTAAAAAGTGGCGCACCTATCAGGACTGACCACTACGCAATTATTTTATGCATCCGCGGCACCTGCCAAAAAACAATCGGCGCCTTCACTTTTGATGTAGGCCCGCAATCTCTGCACATCGTATCGCCAAAACATACCACTTCATTTGACAATGCTTCTGACGACCTCCTGTTATACATGGTCATGTTCAAGAAGGAATTTATCACGGATAGTTTTATCAAGCAAAGTGCGCTTGATCCTCTGATAGACCTGAACCCTTCCTGTGCACCGGTATACACTTTGTCAGATGTTCATTTCCAGAAAACAAAACAACTGTTCGAAAGAATAGACCGGGAATACCGGGAAGGTAGTCCTTTTTTCCTGCAGATCGTTCGTTTGCAGGTAGTGGAGTTGCTGTATGAGGTGAACCGTGCATTTGAGAAATGTCAGGAGAGCAGACCAAACCATCAGTTAACAAGACAATATTCCACTTTCATTAATTTCCGTGACATGGTGGAAGAACATTTTCTGGACAAACGAACAGTACAGGAATATGCGGATATGTTACATATCTCGGCAAAACATCTGAGTGAGATCGTTAAACAGGAAACCGGCAAGAATGCCTTACAGGTTATTCACAGCCGTCTCTATCTGGAAGCAAAATTGTTACTGACCACTTCTTCGCTGAGTGTAAAGGAAATTTCTGATCAGCTGAACTTCGATACCAGCTCACATTTCAGTCGCTTCTTCAAAAAGTTTGCTGACGAAAACCCTTCTGATTTTAAGAAGTTATCTGTCGCATAAAATTATCTTTCTGTTGCATAAAATACGATAGGGCCTCCCAAAAGGAAGGCCCTACTTCATTTGATTATAAACCCCTTAAACAATTATGTCCTGACTTATTGTACTTATTTTAATCCAAATGTATAAGCAACTCTCAAACCAATCAGATTAGCCGGATCGCCACCATCTACAAATTTTGAATTACCATCGAATTTAACACCAGCATCCAGATAATTTCCTTTACCCAATGGGATCAGATAACCGATCTGTGGGCTATAGGTGAACGCTGCTGTCTTGTTGCCAATCGGACCGTTGGTAATAAAGTTTACACCGGCTTGTCCCTGTACATACAGATTATTGCTCTGGAAAGGATAATACCTTAAACCAGCTTTCACGGGAATCCACTGCAAATCATCCAGACCAGGAATATCATCCGCGAATACATTTGCAAATCCTGCATTCAGGTTTACATATAATGTCTTCTTGATGATAGCATAATCTGCCTGTACGGAACCGCCTAAAGACCATTTGTAATAGTCACTGAAACTTCCAACCGGTATTCCTGCTTCCGGACCAACACTCAAAGAGAATGATGGTCTCTGTGAATCACTATTTCCTTTCGTTTGTGCCTTTACGCCTACTGCTACTGCTAATAATAATGCTAATGTAGTTACGCCTGCCTTAATTGTCTTTTTCATCGTCTTTCGTTTTAAATCTTTTTCTGTTAATCTTATATTCTATGTTGTTCGTCCTTTGTTGTTTCTTTTATATCGCAGCTGCTGTATAAATCTGATGACACAAAAGTAGACCGTAATCAGTTGCTGGTCAATGCCAATTTCACGGAAAAAATAGCCAATTTCTCCGATCACAAGAATTTCTTTAGACAAGCCGAAAAATTGGTTTCTTAAACCGAAATATTGGTTTTTCATATAACCTTTCGAGGTGCTACATTTGTGACACGAAACACGAAAAAAATAATTACAGTAATAAACAGTTGTAGGTTTAGGTAGAAACGGGTGTAATCATACACCCGTTCACTTTTTTATACAACCCGTAAGCTGTTTCGCAGAGAGCAATGCACGCTATATTAATAGGTAATAGTAATACCCGCACCGAGACCCATATCACTATCATAGTGCGTAGAGAGAGATAAATACTTCGTCATAATATACCTGAAACCGGCCATGTACTCCTTATCTGTATTCGCCATAAAATTGAAGCGCAGTCGCCGGGTAAGCGGAACATCTTCCCTGCTTAACTGAAAGCGTAATCTGCCATCCGTATCAACAGAAGCATCTGCAACTATCAGCATAGGTAAAGTATATTCCAGCCCCACATGAAATACGCTACGCCGGTTTTTGGTACTTACCTGTCCGAATAAATTCTTTTCCGGTTCATGCATACGCCGGTAACGCATATCCCATCCTACATAAGGGAATAACCATTGCATCTGTCCGAAATAACGACCGAAATGGCTTTCGGTTTCATAACCATTCTCACCATTATATCCGGCACGCCATTCCGTCTGAAAGCGGTAACGTGTATTGGCAAATACAATCTCACCATCACTGCTGTTACTTTCCAGACCTATTCTCGCTGATGAATGGATCTTACGATCATCTGCATAGATCTTGCGGATCGCTTTCTGCGGATCAGGAATTTCCGGATTAGGCGGAGAATCCTGATAACTGAAAATACGTCCCATACCACTCATCATGTGATAGAGAATATGACAATGGAAAAACCAATCACCACTCTCAGTAGCCGCAAATTCCAGTGTATCTGTCTCCATCGGCATTATATCCAGTGTATTCTTTAAGGGAGCATATTCACCCTGTCCGTTCAACACACGAAAGAAATGTCCGTGCAGATGCATCGGGTGACGCATCATCGTACCATTGTAAAGCACAATGCGGACGTTCTCTCCTTTTTTTATCAGGATCTTATCTGATTCAGAGACCGTTTTATTGTTGATCGTCCATACATAACGATTCATATTTCCACTCAGATTGAAATGCAGTTCCTTCACCGGGCCTTCGGGTAAAGTAGTCTTTACAGGCGATTTCAACATCGCATAATTCAGCGTTACGCCCGGATCTTCGGGATACATCACTGCGTTCATATCCATCTGCTGCAAACTCATTGACATACCCATGTCATCCATCTGGCCATTCATCTTCATCATGTCGTTCATCATCTTCATGCCTTCAAAATATTTGAGGCGGGGTAAAGGTTCAGCTTTTTTCTGCGGACCATTACCCAGAAAAACGGCAGTAGAACGTGTACGATCTTCTGCAGTGGAAAGGAACTCGTAACTGCTATCAGCAGGAATATCTACCTCTACATCATATGTCTCGGCAACACCTACAATAAGGCGATCTACCACCACCGGTTCGACATCCATACCATCATTAGCCACAACCGTAATTTTTCCACCGGCATATTTCAACCAGAAATAAGTAGACGAGCTTCCATTTATCACACGTAGTCTTACCTTATCTCCTTTTTTAAATTGTGGTTGTACTTCTATTGGCTTACCATTACTGAACAACTGATCATAGTACACGTCGCTGACATCCATGGCCATCATACGCTTCCATTCGTTTGTTACTTTGGTGGAAAAGTGGCCGGATTTAATCGCTTCTCCATAACTCTGCACGCTGTTCTTTCTTACCGCATACCAGTCTGTTGCCATGTGTAATGAACGGTCTACATGTACCGGATTTTCATTGGTCCAGTCACTCAGCAAAAGCGTATGTTCTGGCTGAGGAGCTGCATTCCGTTTTTTGATAATGAAAGCGCCATACATACCACTTTGTTCCTGAAACATCGTGTGAGAATGGTACCAGTAGGTACCATTCTGCACAAGCGGAAATTTATAGAGATGTGTTTCTCCTGCCTTGACAGGTGCAGTTGTAAGATAGGATACACCATCATAGCGATTAGGCAGTATCAGCCCATGCCAGTGTACAGATGTTTCCATATCCATTGTATTATGCACATAGATCTCGGCGGTATCACCTTCTGTGAAGGTCAGTACCGGTGCAGGAATGCTCCCGTTGATCACCATCGCATGGATCATTTTCCCATGACTGTGGATCATGGAATCCGCAACATACAGGTCATAGCGAACGGTGCGCGGCGTCTGGGAGAAAGCAAGGTAATGTGACAGTAATACGATTACTGTTAACAGAAAACGTTTCATATTAAATGCTTGTACGTGTCTGTTAATTATTTCAGCGTCTCTGTTACTTTTCCGCAGGTAAGCATCTGCTTGCCGTAATAAGGATTTTTTACCGCCGCTTCATTGCTCAGCCAGTAGCTTTTCTGCATAGGGCAGTACTGCTGGTATACTGGTGTATCGGAAAGCTTAACGGCTTTGGCCAATGTGAAGATATTGTTGGAGAAAGATTTGAACTGTTCGCGTTGTTTATTCAGATCTGTGGTGGCAGCAATCGCATTGGCATCCGCAGTCAGTTTTTCCTGCAGCGGCATGAATGCTTCATGTTCTGCTGCTGACAGGGCATGCATATCCACACTACCGATCGCTTTTACGAATTCAGCTGCTTTGGCATTTGCCGTAGTCGCATCACTGCTCACCAATGCATTCTTTACATCGTAGTAAAGAGATAACAGTTTAGATAAAGATGGATTTGCAGCTTGTGCAGAGAAAGTAGCGAGTAATATAGTAGTTGCTATGATAAGACTTTTCATTGTAATCTGATTTTAGTGTTTGAATAATAGAAAAATGGTTTGCCTTAGTGATAAGGCAGCTGCTTATTCAAACAAAATCAAATCTGAAAAGATTGAATGGACACCCTTATATCAATGGGTGGCGGGTGCTGGTGTAGTATAACGTATCTGTGTGGAGTAGCAGACCGGGATACCGGAGATACAGACAACCATCTCACGGGAAACAACACTGCCTGTAATGGCAGCCACTTGATATCATCGTGATGGGACTGGGTTTTGTCTAGCAGTTCAAACCTGATCATACCATCTCCGCAACAACGGTGCGAAGACTTTTTGGGGGCATGATGCAGCTGATGCTTTGCATGCATATCCTGCATGTCATGCATCTGGTGCATATCATGATGTCTGTCTGTCCAGAGACCAGACTCCAGTGCGCAGGCAAAACCGACCGCCGTATTCATCAGAAATACGATCAGCAGCAAAAGCGCCCGTAATGATATAGTCTGTCTGGACTTCATGTGGAGACAAAGATATATCCCCTATGCGGAAGCTTTGTTATATAATTTCAAGCGCTTGTTATATAATTTATGGCCTTTATTATCTTTTGAGCAAGGCAACGGCCATCAATATAAAGGCAACAATCAGCAATGCGTGTGCTGTCTCCCGGTTTTCGGCGTTCTGTACGATAAGCTGTTTGATTCTGGTCATTTTGAAGGATAGTATTATAATTATTTATGGAGGTGCGGCGGGCTGCATTACGGGTTGTGTCTATCTGGAAATATCCGTATTTATACGCAGCATCTTCCGCAGTATTACGCTTACTTAACTGGTTCTCTTATAGTAATTTGCATACTCATCGGACAGGAATTTCACTTTCGCAGGTTTCGCTCCGTTCACATGGAGCGGAACTTGTAAAGTGGAATAGTGACGAGCGTTACATAATATAACGCAACCAATATAGTATTATTATTATTTGAAACAAAGTTATAATATCAACACAGGTGTAATCGTTTCTCTTTCAACAGGCCATGAGCCAAACCCCATCCTTAATTAATAAAAAAGCTCCCGCCAGTGACGGGAGCTTTTTTCATTTATGCTCAGGCATTTATATACGACTGAATATTAACTGTATCTTTTTTTCACTTCGCTGGCCAATAAGGCCCCTATACCTACCAATGCCAGTACGGCGGCAGTACGGAGTAATGTTTTCCGGGTATTGGAGGCAGGAACATATTCCACTCCACTGATACCTGCCACAGCAGGGTCACCGGTATAACGTCCGTTGGCCGGCACAGCATCCTGCTGGAAATTGTCAGCCAGTTCCTGCAGGGCAGCCAGCGCTTCTCCTTCCATGATATGTCCATGTCCGGTAGCTACGATAGAAGGCTGTAAGGCGGCCAATGTCTGCACTGATTTCTCGGCAGCTGCCCAGTCATAAGTAAAATAACGGGGAGGTCCGGATAGCTTTCTTTCCTGTTTGAGGACGGCAAACAATGATTCCTGACGGGTGGTAACGAAGGCATCTCCGGCTAACAATACGCCGTCATGTTCTCTGTACAGACTGACGTGTCCGGGAGCGTGGCCGGGAGTGTGGATGTATTTCCATTCTTTTAGTCCGGGAATGTTGCCTTGCTCGGGTAAGAGCAGTAGTCGCCCGCCAAGATCAATGGGGCCTTTCGGGAACAAAAAGGAGAGCCAGGTAAACAATCCGCCGCCTGCTGTCGGATCAGGTGGCGGATAGGCAGAGCGTCCTGTCAGATATGGCGCTTCCAGATAGTGCGCATATACCGGTACATCCCATTCGTCGGCCAGCTGTTTCACGGCGCCAATATGATCGAAATGACCGTGTGTCAGAATAATGGCGGCAGGTGTGGCCTGCGGCCAGAATAATTCCCTTGACACTTTCCTGATCCTTGCAGCAGCACCGGGTAAACCAGTGTCGATCAGTACCCAGTGATTAGTGGAAGGATCATGTACAAAATAGACATTGACAAACTTATCACGTACGCCCCATACGCCGGGAGCTACAGAAAACCAATCATGTTCTGCGCATGCTTTAATTTTAACCAGTGCTTGTTGCTTTTTCATACTTATTGGAATTAACATGAACACTGTCTTCTCTCTCTCAAAACTCATGCTCAGTCCAACAAGCCCAGCCGTTATCAGTCTTCTTTACTCCCGTCATCAGCCATTCTAACCATTTTCGGGGTGAATTTCGCCACCACATCTACCAGATCTTTCTGCGCATTCATCACCACATTAATGTCCTTATATGCCATAGGCGCTTCGTCCAGACCTGCACCGATCAATGTCACATTATTCGCCTGCAGTATTGCTTTCATATCCTGATGGCTGATATTCTTTGTAGCCTGTGTACGGCTCATCTGACGTCCTGCGCCATGAGAAGCCGAGTTAATAGCCAGATCTTCCCCTTTACCTCTCACCAAAAACCCCGGTGCGGTCATAGAACCCGGAATGATCCCCATCACACCTTTACCTGCAGGCGTAGCTCCTTTACGGTGTACTATCACCTCTTCCCCATTCCAGATCTCTTTCCACGCAAAGTTGTGGTGGTTTTCCACTTTTGCCAGCAGTTGTCCGCCAATAGCTTTAGCCATTTTCTCATGGATCACTTCATGACATGCAGAAGCATAATCACCTGCCAGATTCATGGCCAGCCAGTATTCCTGACCAGCTTCACTGTTCATATCCAGATAAGCAAGGTTTGCTGCATCTTTTGGCAGTTTACAGATATCTTTCGCGACACGTGTATAATGACCCGCCAGTGTCGCACCAAGTCCTCTTGACCCGGAATGTGACAACAGTGCAAGGTATCTGCCGGCTGCAATGTTCAGAGGTTTATCTTCTTCAGAGAATTCAATGATACCCCATTCCACGAAGTGGTTACCACCTCCGGAAGATCCTAACTGAGACCATGCTTTATCATGCAGATTTTTAACAAACTGTGTCATGTTAAACTCGTTCCGGTCCAGTACAGCATGTTCTGCACGCTCCTTTCTCAGGAAGCCATGTCCTGCACCGAAACGGGTATGGGCAATCAGTTCTCTTTTATAAAAATCGGGATTTTCGAAATAGTGGTTCTCCGGAATATCGAAGATGGACAATGCCATACGGCAACCGATATCCACACCTACACCGTAAGGTATTACGGCGTTTTTAGCGGCCAGCACCCCTCCTATCGGCAGACCATAACCCTGATGCGCATCCGGCATCAAAGCGCCTGCTACCGTAACAGGTAAGCGCATAGCAATATTCATCTGCTTAACAGCTCCTTCATCTATATGTTCCTGACCATATACCGCAAATTCCTTTGCAGTTTCATTCAGGTCAATTGTTTCATCTTTTGGTGCGTTGGCTTCTTCAATCATTTTAGTAGCCAGATCTTCCAGTATCTCATGATCCAGATATAACTCCGGTTTTTCTGCCAATGACTTCATCATAGACAAGACAATATCACGGTCTGCATCGTGGTAATTCTTTTCCAGTACTTCCAGTGCAAGACCTAATATTTTACCCTGAGTAAAACCGATAGCTAACAGATCGTTACCATTAATCCTGTTCATATGCATTTGTTATTGGTTATAATAATAATGCAATATTCAGGACAATGTGCGCACTTTTTCTGCGCACTTGAAAATTCTTTTGAAAGAACAATAAAACTATATAATTATCAACGTTTTATAGCTACTATATTCTGAAACGCAAAGATTTCAAATGCGGCAACATTGTATTCACCGAGGGCTTTCAGACCATCCGGCAACAGGCGATAGAAATCATATCCCGGCAGGATATCGATAATATCTTTAAAGAAGGTGCGTGATATCACATTCATTTCGTTGAATTCAATCTGGATGACACCAATGATACCATCTTTAATCGCTTTACGGGCTCCTTTTAATACATTCAGCTCATTTCCTTCTGTGTCTACTTTCAGCAAAGCGATCCGGGAGAGTCTGTTGTCTTCGATAAACTCATCTATTGTGGTCAGATCGATGGGAATTTCTTCCACTTCGCTTTTACGAAAGTCGGCAATCACTTCTTTATACATGCTGGCATGTTCTGAACCCTTGTTCTCCACATAATCATAAATGTAAGTGGTCAACGCAGTTTCTCCGGCACCTTTCTGCACAGGAATAAAATGATGTAACGAAGCGGCTTCTTCCAGTTTATTAAATGCAACGGGATGAGGTTCGAATGCATAGATGGGTAATGAGACCTTCTTATTGCGCAGCATAACAGAATAGCCACCGATATTGGCGCCTACATCGAGAATAACACCTGCGTTAAATCTGCCGGTGGAGAGCATATATTTAACAAAAGCGTTTTCTCCGCTTATATCATCATTCTCATGATTCATGATACCAAGGCCCCGCATACTCAGTTTATATAACAACAGATTAAAGGAGTAGAGCGCTTTGCGTGCAAAGATGAATACATAGACTTTCCTTAGGGTGTCTGTGAGCACATTCATTGGTTGATTGTTTGGATTGGAGTTAGTTTATAGTTGTTCCTGTACACCTGTTGCTACATTGTGCACAGGCATACCTTTAATGCATTCATATCTTTCATGGCCAGACAGGTAGTTGAGGTTCCCTTTTTTATCGCGGCTTTCACGGAAACGGGAATATACATAACCTTCTTCAGGTGTAAGTGCTTTCAGCAATCCCAGACGTTCTTTTTTCACAAAATAAGCATTATTACCTATAGAATTTGATCCGACAAAAGCATATCCTTTTTCTTCAGCCAGCATACACAGCGCTTTGAGTGATGCGCCAAAATACAAATGACTGTAGTGTGCACGCTCTCTGACAAAATCCGGTTTATAGGGCACAGTAATAGCTTTCTCAATACCAAAGACACTATTATATTCTGCTACTACAATAACGGGTTCAACTATATTAATCGCTTTCCACACCCAATAATCATTGCCGTCAATATCTACTGAAAGTAATCCGATCTCTCCTTTCAATCCCTGCGAACCGATCAGTTCATTAATATTATCTGTTGTGATAAATGCCTTTACAGCTTTCAGATCGTGTTGATAATAGATATCGTCCGACTGTATATAACGTATACTCTTTTCAGATCCATCAATCACCATACCCGACCAGTTATTATATTTCAACAGAAAGCGGGTGTTGGATTCAACATAGTTTTCCACACCGAATTCAACAAAGGTTGTTTCGGGGATATACACCTTATTAATGAGGTATTGAATAATACCATCATCTCCTGTTTGTGAAAACACTTTGAACTCAGCGGCTGCAATGTTGTCCAGTACAGGCAGCTCCTTATTCTGACGGGCTAACAGGGTACCTAACAATAAAAGATCTGTTTGCTGGGCTTTCCTGGTGGTATACAAAAAATGGTGCAGGACATTAACCAATTTCGTCATTCGTTTCATTAAAAACATGGTATGAGTTAGGTGAACGGAGAGCTCTCCGAAAATATGTCAACTCATAAATACAGAAATAATATAAATATTGTTCATTTCGTAATAATTTCTAACATATCCGGTGTAGCGACTCTTCTGCGGATACTCAGTATGACAAAGGCGTAGTTCCGCCTGCTTATCTTTTTTTGGCAATTTTGTGCAAATGATATTTTTGAATTAACTTGCTCTGGTCTACGAATGCATAATCAATAAAATCTGCAAAATTCTCACTTGCATATAATGGTGCCCCAGCCGTTATAAGGAATTTTATTGTTCTATCTGATAGCCATTCCATGACTCCTAACACGTCCTCACCAAGATACTTTTTCAGCCTTGATGCCATAAGAGGCTTTGCTGCTCTTATTGTCGTCCTGTGTCACTGGCAATTCTATTTCTATACTGATCAGACGCTACAAACCAAGCCGCTCGAAGAGCTCGGCCTGCCCTTATTTCCTTACCTGTCAATTTTTTACCACCATGCTTTTTTTGCGGTGGATCTCTTCTTCCTGTTATCCGGATTCATCTTCTTCTGGTTTTATGCTGATAAGATTGCGGACAAAAAAACACCTTTCGGCAATTTCATGTGTTACAGGATTACAAGATTATATCCTGTTCACCTGATTACGCTGATTGCGATTGCACTGGTACAGTATGTCATGTTCGGTATGAACGGGCACACGTTTATCATCCAGAATAACGACACCTATCACTTTCTGCTCAACCTGCTGGTGATACACAGCTGGGGTTTTGAAAAGACGCCCGCATTAAACGGCTTTAACGGCCCTTCGTGGTCAGTGTCAGTAGAACTCCTGCTGTATCTGCTTTTTTTCCTGATCGCGTGGAAGAGACTACATCGTAACAAAGGGCTGATTGTCGCCATGATTGTGGCTGGCGCGGTCATTCAGTATATCTATTCCATGATCGGACAGGGTATTTATTCCTTCTTTCTCGGCGGACTCACCTATCACATCTATGCATGGATGACAGAAAAAAAGCAATTACATCGTATCGCCAATGTAGTAAGTATAGCGGCCATCGCTCTCTGGATCATTGTCGTGACTGAATACGCATTTTCATACATCAGGGATTTTTCTATGCCTTTACTGAAAACAGTCTTACCCGGCAAGGATGAAGCTTTTCACACTGCATTGTTCAATCTGTCACGCAATACTTTCTTCCGTACCATTATCTCGCCCATCACTATACTGACACTGGCATTGACGGAAACGACCAGAGGTGGTCTGAAAATAAAATGGATGCTGGTATTGGGCAACGCCAGCTATGCATTGTATCTCCTGCACTTCCCGCTCATGGTGACCTTCTTTATTATGGCAGATGTGCTGGGTATCAGCAAAGAGGTATTTCATTCACCGCTTACATTGCTGACATTCTATGCTGTATTGATTCCACTAAGTATACTTACTCATTATTACTTCGAGCTTCCCATTCAGGACTTATTCAGAAAGCGGCTGCTCAGGAAGCCGGCGCCGGTTCCCGTTACTGCGGTCAACAATCAGATTACCACGTAATACATAGTGCCAATAACGTCTTACTGTTATCACCTTGTTTTTATTAATCAAAATCGAATATGATAGCTAGAATCCATTTACTGTTATTTCTTGCCTCGGCCCTTCTTACAGGCTGTGTCAACACCAAAAAAATCACCTATTTCAATGATCTGGAGAAAATTAACGGAATTGAAACCGCCAACAGGTTACAATCATTTAAAGTACAGCCGGGAGATATCTTACAAATTACAATTACTACGATTGACAAAGACATTTCACTTATTCTGAATCCGACGGCAGTCAGCTCCTCTCCTATGAGTCAGCCCGGTATGGATCCGGGTTACATCGTAGATAGTGCAGGCTTTGTCAGTCTGCCGCTGATCGGAAAAGTGTATGTAAAAGAAAAAACGACTTCAGAGATCAATGACATCATTACACAGGAACTAAACAAGACGATCAGGAACCCATATGTATCGACGCGTGTAGCCAATTTCAGGGTCTCGGTATTGGGTGATGTCGCCCATCCCGGTTCTTACAGAGTAACCGGAGAAAGAGCCTCTATACTGGATGCACTCAGTATGGCCGGCGACCTGAACCCCACTGCCGTACGCAATGATATTATGATCATACGGGAGGTGAACGGAGAAAAAACATATGTCTCCCTTAACCTGAATGATGGCAAGACACTGGGCTCGCCATATTACTACCTCAACAACAACGACGTCATCTATGTGAAGCCCGGCTCTAACAAACTGTTTGGCACATCGAAGCTGGTACAGCTCTTACCTGCAGCAATCGGCATTCTTTCATTAATTACCACTATCGTTATCGTCTCTGTTAAATGATACACCAAATGAATCGAAATAAAGATCTTAATAATAAAAATGCGCTGATCGATCTGGGAGACCTGTTCAAAAAACTGCTCTTCCACTGGCCGCTTTATCTCATCGTACTCCTTATTGCTACAGCGGGCGCATTGACGTATCTCAAATACGCCCGTCCGAGGTATATGTCCAGCGCCAAGCTATACCTGAAAGATGAGAAGAAGAACGGGGAAGAATCAGACATGCTCAAATCACTCTCTATCTTCAACAACGGTAAGAATATCGAAAATGAAATGGAGGTACTGAAGTCACCTATTCTTGTGGAAAAGGTGATACGGGAGAACCGTTTTAATGTGCGTTATTTCAAAAAAGGTGCTTTCCGCAATGAAGAGATGTATGAGCAGAACCCTTTTCAGCTGAACTTTCTCAGCGATAGTGCCCGGGTAGGTAACTATCAGTTTGACATCACAGCGGATAAAAATCTGCTGAACGTCAAATGGGTCAACAATCCCAAAGATGAAGACATTGTTTTTCATGTACATTCCGGTGACCCCTTCTTTGTCAGTAAAGACCGGTTCAGTATCAGCTATAATCCATCAATAGATGCAGGCAATAATAGCTTCCGTATACAAGTGGATTCTGTCGAAGAAATGGCCTACAAGAAAATAGAAGATATCGGTACGGCGCTGGTGAACAGAGATGCGACTGTGGTCATGGTTACTTATGAAGATCGCGTTGCTGCACGGACTGCCAATTTCCTCAATGCCCTGCTGGATACTTACAATGAATATACGCTCGATGATAAGAACCGTGTGGCCTTAAAAACCATCCGTTTCCTCACTGTGCGTATCGACTCATTAAAAGATGAACTGGGTTTTCTGGAAAAGCAGGAGGAACGCTTTAAAGTACAACGCGGCATCACGGATATAGAAGGAAGCTCCAAACTGGCACTGGAACAGGTAAAAGAAGCGGATCTCAAACTGAACGATGCGAATATGCAATTGTCCGTATTTGATCAGGTAGAGTCTTATATCAATGATCCCGGTACAGATTATCCATTTGCGCCTGTACTCGGCAATGTGGATCAGGCACTGACGGGCATGATCAACCGGTATGAAGAATTACTGAAAGAAAAGAAACGGCTCTCCCTGTCTCTGCAGCCGGGTAGTATGATCCTCCAGAACATGGACGCGCAGATCTCCGATGCAAGAAATACGATCAAGAACTATATCTCCGGATATAAACGTAATGCGGGAGTAGCGCAAAATCAGATGCAGACCAAAGTGAATCAGATACAGGCGAAGATCGCCAATATCCCTGCATATGAAAGAGAATACATAAACATCAAAAGACAGCAAAGTGTAAAAGAAAATCTTTATCTGCACCTGCTGAAAAAGAAGGAAGAAGCTGCTATTTCTTACGCCAGTAATGTAACGGACAATAAAGTACTCGCACCTGCCTTTATTCCTGCCAAACCGGAATCACCAAAGAAAACGCTGGTATTTGTGGGTTTCCTTGCAGCAGCACTGGTACTTTGCACCGTCTATATCTACATCAAATATTTCCTTAATAACAGGGTGCTGGATAAAACAGAGATTGAACAGGTATTTGGCAGACCAGTAATGGCAGAGATCTATCAGGATGAAACAGGAGAAAAAGACCTGTCACTCCATAACAGATCTGTATTACTGGAACAGATCTTTAATCTGCGTACGAATCTCCGCTTCCTGCTGAATGAACATCATAGTCCGGCCACCATTATGATTACCTCGAGTATTTCCGGTGAAGGAAAAACCTTCATGACAGCACACCTTGGAAATGCCCTGACGGTGAACAACAAAAAAGCGATACTGCTGGAACTTGATCTGCGTAAACCCAAGTTATCCCGTTCTCTCGGATTGGATAATCAGGTGGGGATCACCAGTTATCTGGTGGAGAGTAAAACATTAGAGGAAATCATCAAAAAAGTACCCGGTACAGATCTCCATATGATCTCTTCAGGCCCTATTCCTCCGAATCCGGTAGAATTGATAGAAAGCGCGAGAATGCGCCATCTGCTGGAAACACTGAAGCAACGTTATGACTATATACTGATAGATACGGCGCCAATCGGTATCGTATCTGACGCCAAGAGTCTTGCACCTTATGTAGACTGTACCCTCTTCATGGTACGCTACAATTTTACTTTAAAATCAAAGATGGCTGCTGTTGCAGAAACAGTCAGAGATAGTTTCTTCCGCAAGTCAGGTGTCATCTTCAATGGTATAGAACAGGACTCTTTCTACCCTTATTACTACTACGATCATTATTCTTATTCGGAGAACGCACAAAAAGCGAAGGTATGGTCCTCATTAGCTAAAAAAATGAAACAACGCATTGCATAAAATATTTACAAATAGTGGTTGGCTGCTGGCAGATAAACTGGCCAGACTCTTCATCGGTCTGATTACGATGGCGATGATTGCGCGGCATATTGGTCCGGAAGCATTCGGCATCTGGAACTATTCCCTCGCACTCACAGCTATTGTAGGCAGTCTGGCGATACTCGGACTGGATAAAGTGGTGGTAAAGGAAGTTGTTTCTCATCCTGAAAGGGAAGACGGCATCATTGCCTCTACCCTCGTGATCCGTTTTGCGGCCGGCATGCTGGCATTTCTTGTCTGCGCGGCGGTGGTATACTTTACGAAGCCTGATTCATCTGTATACCTGTATTGCACATTGATCACAGGACTGACCATCATTCTGCAGAGCTTTGATGTATTTGATTATTTCTATCAGGCCAAAAACGAGGTACAGCAGGTCATCATTCCCAAGGTAGTCCTGTTTGTAATCTTCTGTATCCTCAAAATTGTATTCATCTATCTGAACGGCACCTTGTTACTGTTCTTATGGCTGTCATTTGCAGAGTTACTGCTTACCTATCTGATCATACTGATCAACTATCTGCGGAAGGATAACCGGCATCTGATCACGGCTGTCAGTCTGACGGAAGTACGGTATCTCCTGTTGCACAGCTGGCCTCTGATGTTTACGGGTGTGTTGATCGTGCTCTATCTGAAATCAGATCAGTTATTACTGGATACACTCAGCACAGCTGTACAGGTAGGAGAATATGCCGCTGCTGCGAGGATATCCGAATTATGGTATGCATTACCTACAGTGATTGCGACGGCATTACTGCCGGGACTGATCACTAAAAAGCAGGCAAGCCTTGACGCCTATATACAGGCTATGGAGCGGTGGTTAAGATTGTCTTTCTGGACCAGTACACTGATTGCACTGGCGATGACCTTTTTTGCGACGCCTGTTACACAGGTATTGTATGGGATACAATATCCGAAATCAGGTATTATTCTGTCTATTCATATCTGGGCTAATATTCCCGTCTTTCTCTGTACTGCCCTGATGCAGTATCAGCTGATAGAGGGTTCTTACAAAACCAATCTATACGCCAGCGTAGCAGGCCTTGTTGTAAACATTTTCATCAACATACTGCTGATACCATCACTGGGCGGAATCGGAGCCGCTATCGCTACTGTGGTATCATATGTGGCAGTGTGTACATCACTGGTGGTGCTCGACAAAACGGGCAGGCTTGCCCTGCTTATGCAAAAGATGCTATATCCGGCAGAAGCGGTTGCAGATGTCAGATATATGTTCGACGCCTTCAAAATATTTGCAGACAATTTCTTATCAGTAATCCGTGAAAAGTATTTGACGAAATGACGAGTGTAAAAAAAATATTAGCAACCCTGGCCTCAAAAGTTGCCCCACAGATCCGATATCTGGCGCCGGCTTATAGCTCCGAAGGAGAAGATCTGATTCTGAAAAGGATCTTCGACAACAAAACAAATGGCATATATGTCGATGTAGGGGCACATCATCCCTTCCGTGTATCTAATACATACCTCTTTTATAAAATGAAGTGGACAGGCATCAACATTGACCCTATGCCGGGCTCCAAGGCATTATTCGATAAATACCGTCCGCAGGATGTGAACCTTGAAATGGGTGTTTCAGCTACCAGACAGCAACTGACCTATCACATATTCAATGAACCGGCATTAAACACCTTCTCACCTGACAAGGTGGAAGAATATACGCAGGATCCGAAATATCAGGTGATTAAGGAAAAGAAAATCGAAACATGGCCATTGGCAGATATACTCGATCATTATCTGCCCGCAGGAAGGTCTATCGACTTTCTCACCATCGATGCCGAAGGACTGGATATGGATGTACTCCGGTCCAATAACTGGAAGAAGTACCGCCCTGCTTACATACTGGTGGAATCCAATCCATTCCTGCTTTCCAATATGGATAACTGCGAACTGGGACAATTCATGCAACAGGCAGGGTATGCCATTTTCGCAAAAACGTATTATACCTACTTCTTTAAAAACATGAGTCATGAGTAAGTTATATGTCCAATATGGTTGTGGTCCTTTTTCAGCACCAAAAGGCTGGAAAAACTTTGATGCATCACCGACGCTGCGTATACAGCAATTACCCCTCATCGGCGGCCTGCTAAAAAACAGGATGCATGTGACCTTTCCTGAAGATGTATTGCTGGGTGATATTCTGAGAGAATTACCCGGTATTGATCCTGACTCCTGTGATGGTGTATACTGTTCTCATGTATTGGAACATCTGGCATATGATGACTGTGTACTGGCCGTACGTAATACGTACAAAATGATGCGGCCGGGGGGCTATTTCCGTTGTGTGGTACCAGATCTGGAAAGCGCTGCCCGTGAATATGTACAGGATCTTTCCAATCATGACAGAGAGGCAAATACCAAATTTCTGGAAAAGACAATGCTGGGGAAAAAGCAAAGGCTACGAGGTTTCAAAGGGCTCATCCAGACAACACTCGGCAACAGAGAGCATTTATATATGTGGGACACTCCCTCACTGACTAATATATTACAACAGGCAGGATTCAGGCAGGTCAGGACCTGCAGGTTCAATGATTGTCCGGATGATATGTTCAGACTGGTGGAAGAAGCATCCAGATTTGAGAGCGCAGTCGCATTAGAGGCTATAAAATAAAGCACATTGAATACACCTGTTTTATTACTCATATTTAACCGTCCCGGTCAGACCATGCGTATACTGGAAACAATCCGTATGCAAAGACCTGCGCAATTGTTCGTAGCTGCTGATGGTCCCCGCCGGTACAAAGCCGGAGAGGATAGTCTGTGTCAGGAAACCAGAGACACCGTACTTAATTACATAGACTGGCCATGTGAAGTAAAGACGCTGTTCAGAGATCACAACCTTGGTTGTGCCAGAGCGGTGAGCAGTGCTATTGACTGGTTCTTTTCCGAAGTGGAAGAGGGTATTATACTGGAAGATGATTGTCTGCCGGATCCTACTTTCTACACACTCTGCGCAGCACTGCTGGAACGCTATCGTGATAACGACCGTATCATGCATATCGGTGGTAGTAATTATCAGGCCGGTGTGAGCAGAGGTGATGGTTCTTACTATTTCTCACGTTATGCACACATCTGGGGATGGGCGACATGGAGACGGGCATGGCGGTATTATGATTTCTCCCTGCACAGGTATCGTCATTATTCTACCAAAGGGCTGCCGCCACAATTTGCAAGAGATCTGGAGACTTTCTTTGCAGAAAAGGTGGATACCTGGGACACGCAATGGTTTCTATCTGTGCTGTTCAACAAGGGACTGGCCATTACTCCCAATACAAATCTGATCAGAAACATCGGTTATGGCAGAGAAGCCACCCATACTAAAAATGAACCTGCGTGGTTTAAAAAGATGGTATACGGTAGCATTCCGGTCATTCAACATCCCACAGCTGTCAGGTTAGATGACGAAGCCGATGACTATACCATAGATACAGTGTTCAAGTGTAGTTACTTTTTTCATGTAGTAAAAAAGATGGTAAAAAATAATACGCTGTTGTACAGTCTGTACAAACGCATATCATAAAACGGAAGGGCGATGGATAGTATCTATAATTTACTTGTCAGCAGTAATATGTACGTGGAGGTTTTCAAGGAAACCATGCCACTGGTCATTGCCGGCGCTTTGCTGCACTTACATTATAAGGGGCGTATTACGGCACTGGAAGCCTTACTGTATGCTTTCTCCACGGAAGCGTATACGATGCTGCGGGTCGGGCCTACTTTCACCGCCACGTTCTTTGTCAGTGTCGCATTTACTGTTGAACAGCTACATTATCTTATCAAAGGACAGATCTTTATTAACCGGCGATATCTGTTGTTACTCATATTACCCGCGCTATCCAGTCTGGTGATTTTCCTTGTTGTACAACTGTATAAAGATCCATTCTATTATCCTCCGGGAAAACAGAATGACTTTTATCTGCGACCCCTCTACTTTTATATCAAAACATACCTGCCATTATTTGCCATAGGCGCCAAGTTATTACAGGATAAGGAACAGTTGTCTTTCGAATACTATGCAGGCGTGATGAAGAAGATAGCTAAGTTCTCTTTCATTATTGCTACGCTACAGATCTTCTGTCAGCTTATTCTCAGAAACGAAACATTGGGAGAAATCATCGGTTTGCAACATCGTTATATGCTGGAATCATCCGGGTCTGCATTCAGTATGAGGGTACAGGCCTTGTTTGGAGAGCCGAAGGTATTCAGCGCATTCCTCTCTGTATCCATTCCCTTATTTGTGCGTGACAAAGAATACAGGCTGGCTGCGCTTAGCATACTTATGGGTTTGCTCACCGTATCACAAACGTTCTGGATCAACATGCTATCAGCTGTGATCACCTTTCTCGTAGTAGGCCGCTTTCCGTCTACCCGCATAAAGATAGCCGGTACACTGGGGATCATCATCAGCCTGTTCCTTATCATCAATGAATCAAAAGACTATTTCATAAAACTGTATGCGAAGAATCAGAACAGCGCCATGTATCAGCTGGTATTTAAACGATCTGTGTACAGATATGATAATGAAATCTGGCAGAAAGACAATGTTGTATTAGGTATGCCTTTACAACGTGATATGGAACTGCCGGTAGTCGATTTCTTTAAAGATCAGCCATATCTGTTACTATCAGGCTATGGAGCGGGCAACAGTACGTTTATTCCTGCGCAGTATTTCTTTGGGCAGATGAACTATGAGAACAGGCTTAATGGTGTGGGAGGACATAATCTCAATATGCGATGGTTTTACATACTAGCCGAATTTGGTTTCTTTTCATTAATCATTTTCTTTTTTATTCTCACGCATACACGGAAGGATATCCCCATATTTCAGAGCAGCTACTTTGCTTTTATATGGGTCTGTTTCTTCTTCAGTCAGATCGATCTCTTTCTTATTGTCACCGCACTTTTATGTGCACATGATGAAAATGAATCACCGGCACCGGGCATATATCAACTGAAACATTCTTATTAGGCTTATGCAGATTTTCCTGGACAATATCGTATTTACCATACAAAAAGCAGGCGGCGTATCAGTTTACTGGTATGAGCTGTTGCAGGGAATGTGCAATGCAGGGCTGCCGGTCAGTTTTCTGAATGCAGGACTTAATCCGGGTAATATCTTTGAAAAGCAGTTGAACTATCAACAGCATCCCTGTATCCGGGAAAGCTGGATTCCCCCAAAATATCTGCGTTATCTGCCCCTGCAATATACGTTGCCCCATAGCGCCATATTCCACGCCGGATATCTACGGGTATCTCCCCAGAAAAATGTACTGAACATTATGACAGTACACGACTTTGCACATGAGCGCAGAATAGCGACCCGTTTCCCAAGGGGGCTTGCCAATACACAGCAGAAGGCTTATGGCATAAAAAGAGCAGATGGTATTATCTGCATATCAGACAGTACAAGAAGAGAGTTACTACACTTCTTTCCTGACACCGATCCCGCAAAATTAAGGGTAGTGTACCACGGCATTGCCGATACTTTTTATCCGCTGGATAAAACAGCTGTTGCTGCTTCTTCCCTGCCCGCAGGCATTAACAAACCTTATATACTGTATGTGGGAGGAAGAGACAATTATAAAAACTTCAGTATTGCATTGGACACCATTGCGCTGCTTCCATCGACTTACATGCTGGTAGTCGCAGGCGGAGGCCCATGGCATAAACAGGAGAAACAGCTGATAGAAGAAAAACTACAGGGGCGTTATGTTATTGCTGAAAATGTACGCCCCAACGATCTGAATACGCTCTACAACAACGCCCGTTGTCTGCTTTATCCTTCCTGTTACGAGGGCTTTGGTTTTCCTCCGGGAGAAGCTATGAAGGCAGGTTGCCCTGTGGTCACCACCAACTGTACCTCCATGCCGGAAGTGGTAGGAAACGCCGGGCTACTGGCTACCGAAATAACAGCGAGATCATTTGCGGAAAGGATCCTGCAACTGGAAGATAACAACTTCCGGCAGGAGGTTATACAAGCCGGGATCGCACAGGGAAGCCTGTTCACCTGGGAGAAGAGTGTCAGGGAAACAATACGTTTTTATAAAGATTGCTGGAACAACAAATTTGCATCATGAACCTTATCTTCAAACTGGCAGACGCTGCCAAAGTCTTTTTACAATCCGGCAGAGGATTAACTTCACTCCTGAAGAAGGGCGTATCTATCGCCTCCACACAACTGTTACACAACTGTAAGCATTACATCCCCGAAGTAAACACGATTCTGGATGTAGGCGCCAACAGGGGACAGTTCGCACTATCTGCCAAACATTTTTATCCGGGTGCAGGTATCCATTCCTTCGAACCCATACCGGAAGTGTATTCCACCTTACAGCAGAATACACGGCATATTCCACGGATCCACACCTACAACTTTGCATTGGGCAGTACAAACGGTGTACTGGAGTTTTATGCGAATCATTATTCACATGCCAGCTCCGCATTACATGTATCTTCTCTGCAACAACAGCTGTTACCTCAGACAGCGGAAGCGGATCAGATCAAAGTACCTGTAAAATGCATGGATGACCTGCTGCCGACATTACCGGTAAAATCACCAGTACTGTTGAAGCTGGATGTACAGGGATTTGAAAAGGAGGTGCTGAAGGGCGCTGTTCATTGTCTCGGACAAATAGACTATCTCCTGTTTGAAACATCGTTTGTACAGATGTATGACGGCGAACCATTGTTCGATGAAATGCACAATTATGTGAAGGAGCTTGGCTTTGAATTTATAGCACCAGTAGGTTTTCTGCAAACAGATGATCTGCAGATCCTGCAAATGGACCTTTTGTATAAGAGAAGGAAATAATCTTCCGGAGTTTAACCTTAAGAGCACGTTATTTCATAGTCGCACCCCAATTATATCATGCACCAGTATAAAAGTACATCCATATGAAACGACGTATTCATGCTACTCAGTTTCTAAGACAGACGATCGACTACATAGTACTGACCGCCGCTTTTCTGTTAACCAGACAATATATCGCAGATAAGGGAGATGTCTTCTTATCTAATTTTAATGTCCTTCTACTGATGACAAGTCTGTTTGTATGGACGGTCACGGGAACCTCTCTGCGGCTGTATGATGACTACCGGAAGACCTCATCCTATTCTTTTGAATTTGTAGCCATTCTGAAAAACGTATTGCTGCATGTATGCATATTGTCTTTTCTGTTCTTTTACTTTTTTAAATCGTACCCTTATCCTCGTACTTTCACATTATTGTATGGCGTGTACATATTCGCGGGTATTATTACAACCAAGTATATTGTAAAGAAACTCACATTACGCTGGAGGTCTCATCACAGCAATCCCAAGAATGTGCTGATTGTCGGCACAGGACAGACAGGTATGAATTTCTATCACACGATCACCGCCAATAATCACTTTGGATATAACTGCGTTGGTTTTGTTGATGATCAGACAAACTCGCTTATCAACGGACGTTATCTTGGCAAGATTTCGGAGCTGACCAACATTCTGGAGTCCAATGAAATTGATGATGTGATTGTGGCATTACCGGAATCGTCCAGAGAACAAACCCAGCAAATCATCGTTACCAGTGAAAGAGCTGCCAAAAGGGTACAGCTCATATCAGACTTTCAGCAGTATTGTACGCCTACCACGAGCGTAAATCTGCTGGGGAATATACCATTGGTGAATCTGCGGTCATTTGCACTGGACGATCCCGGACATCAGAGGCTGAAGCGGGCATTTGATATCTGTTTTACACTCACTGTAATGCTTTCGTTCAGCTGGTTGTTTATACTGATAGCGCTACTTATTAAAATTTCCTCCAAAGGACCGGTCATCTTCAAACAGGAAAGATGGGGATTAAACAACAAGAAGATCACCTGTTATAAATTCCGCTCTATGAAAGTGCAGGCATCCGAGGTAGACAGCAATGGTAAATTCCTGCAGGCTACCCGGGATGATCAACGTGTAACAAGGATAGGGCGCTTCCTGCGTAAGACCAATCTTGATGAACTGCCGCAATGTATCAATGTGCTGATGGGTAATATGTCTTTTGTAGGACCACGTCCACATGCTACTCCCTTGCATATTGAAGCAAGAGAAACGATACAGCATTACATGTTACGCCAGATGGTAAAACCCGGTATTACCGGCTGGGCACAGGTGAACGGTTGCAGAGGAGAAACCCGCTTTTCCGGACAAATGCAGAAACGCGTTGATCTGGATATCTGGTATATCGAAAATTACAGTTTCTGGCTGGATTGCCAGATCATCTTCCAGACATTGATGAACATGATCAAGGGAGACAAAAATGCGTACTGATAGCTGATATGTCGAAACGTTTATTACTGATAGGTGGCAACTTTGCCCCTGAACTGACAGGTGTGGGAAAATACAACGGAGAGATGATCGGATGGCTGGCCAATAACGGTTACGATTGCACAGTCATTACATCTTTTCCACATTATCCGCAATGGAAAATACAGGCACCCTATACTAAAAGCAGATACTGGTATAAAAAAGAAACAGGGTATTATGGGCATGTGCTGGTCTATAGATGTCCGCAATATATCCCCGCACGCCCTTCCGGCAGCAGACGGCTGTTGATGGACTTTAGCTTTGCGATCAGCGCTTCTTTTCAGCTGTTATTACAGCTATTCAGGAAGAAAGCGGACTTTGTAATGGTAGTAGCGCCCCCCTTTCATCTGGGATTACTGGGTGTATTATATAGCAGGCTCAGAAAAGCTACTTTCATTTATCATATACAGGATTTGCAGATAGAAGCTGCCCGGGATCTGGGTATGATCAATTCTCCCACTCTCATAAAATTACTTTTCGGTATCGAAAGATATATACTGCGAAGCGCTGATGTTATCAGCAGCATTTCTGAGGGCATGATCCAAAAGATCAGCGATAAATGCGGACATGCTGTTACCAGTTTTCCGAATTGGGTGGATGTACGCTTGTTTCATCCGCTGGAGAACAGGAATCAGATCAAAATGGCATATGGCTTCGCTAGTAGTGATACAGTTATACTATATGCGGGGGCAATCGGAGAAAAACAGGGACTGGAAGCCATTCTGCATGTAGCACAGCAGGTGAGTCACCTGTCACATATCAAATTTCTGATCTGCGGAGCGGGACCTTACAGGGAACAATTACAACAGCAGGTACGATCCCGGGAGTTACATAATATTCAATTCAGGGATCCGGAGCCTTTCGACAGTTTCAACCGTTTACTAAATATGGCTGATGTGCATCTCGTGATACAGAAAGCGAGTGCAGGAGATCTTGTTATGCCCTCAAAGCTGACGACTATACTGGCGGTTGGTGGAGTGGCGGTAGTTACTGCGAATGAGCATACCAGTCTTTATAAGGTAGTTACAGCAAACGAAATAGGGATTGTGGTACCGGCAGAAGATGCACAGGCCTTAACAGCCGGTATCATGCAGGCTGTCAGTAAAAGACAGGAGCATATCACCGAAAATGCACGGCGATATGCTCTTGAATATCTTTCTATTGATAAAATAATGTCCAGGATGCAGGATACTATCAGGGAACCCACATGATGTTGGCGCCTGCGGTAGTACTGGTCACACCATTATTGGTGGAGGTAAAGTTCACCCCACAGAAGCTGACCATGGTCGTAGTTCCATTGATCGCAACATACACAGTACCTGAAGCACTATAGAATGGTTGCAGAGAACTAACGGTTGATACGATTCTCACTTTACCCGGAGCAATCACACCATCATTTACCTGAATAGTGTAAGTACCTTCAGTTGGAGGCTGGTTACCCGGGAACTGGAAATCACAGATCGCCAGGTTTTTACTTTCCGCTCTGATGAGGAAGTTGGAACCGCTTACCATACCGGTAACGAGATTAAAGGACATTGTGGTCGCCTTTACTATTTTCAACACGTTACTATCCAGACCACAGGGATTCCATGGACCGGTTATCGTGATCTTATCAGATGTAGCCGTGTAAGTACAACCGCCATTAGTTACCACACTTAATGTATAAGTCTGGTTTCCCTTTGGAGGATTAGGGATTACAGGAGCCCTTTCATGAGATACATAACCGCCGGGGCCTTCCCAGGTATAAGTTTTAGGTTCATCGATACCAAAAACTGATAACCTAAGGGTATCATTCTGGCCCAAAGGTGCGTTAGAGGATATTTTAGGTTTCAGCCCGAGGTCACATACGGTTTCTTTACCACCACCTGCACCACCACCACCACAGGCTACTAATAACCCTGAAATTCCAATAACGAATGCTAATAATATATACTTATGCCGCATTGCTGAATATTCATCAAAACCCTTAATACTTTTAAGACAATATTTCGAAATAAGATTCCGTTTAAATGATATCATAAGGTTACAGGATATTGGATATAGGTATACGCTGACTCTTTCATTCCTGCTATCTCAATCTGTATTGTTGCAACACTACCAGTCTACCCGACACTGACCGGCCTGTACCTGATTTTTCCTTATAAGGAAAAATGATAAAATCAGATATAAACGACAATCTCTTTGTTGGCTCAATACATCAAAAGGTGTACAACCGAGTAATAAATATAGTAAATAGTTTATTTATTAATATTTTTTTATATTAATAATACAGTAAGATCATATCGATAAGAGAAGAAAAAAGCAATAAAAGCAGATCATTTACAAGCACTTATACACATTAAAAATACTAGTGATTTTTTTTCATTTTTCCTAGGCAGAAAGGTGTTTTTTTACGCAAAAAGCCAAAAATCGCCATATTCAGGGATAAAAACAGCAAGGGCCGGAATGGTGATTCCGACCCTTGAAATTATCAAAAAGTGATACTTTTTTAACTATTTGATGCTGATCGTTTGTTCAGCCAGATTCCATCCTGAAACAGTTACTACTGCATTAGTATTTTTACCGATTGCATCTCCACTGATAGTCACCAGTTTCTCTTCTCCCGGCAATACAGACACATAGTTGTCATTATAGAATACGGGCAGGATACGTTTCTTTGTTTTGCTATCTACCAGAGATACGCGGTTAAAGAACGCTACCGGACCATTGGCAGGGTTACTGATCTTCACAGTAATGCTATCATTAGTAGCCTTTTGCGCAACGATCTGTACTTTGGCAGCCTTCATTTTCTGCAGACCGGAGTAATTACCGGTGCTGTCAGGGAACCAGTACAGGTTATCATCTATTACTTTCTGGTCTTTGTCCAGCAGGCGTAAAGACAGGAATACGCCTTCTTTAGCAGCCATTTTATCCAGACCATGTTTCACAGACAGGTACTTCTGTACCGTTTTCGGACTGATCTCTGTGAATACCTGCGTAAGCTGTTTACTTTTGCCTTCCATATCATATGCTGTCAGTTGCAGCATTACATCTGTATAATATCTGAAGGTATTATTGACAGTGAAGATGTTACCATCAATCGGGTTACACATCACATGCAGTGGTGCGCCACCCGTACGGTTACCATACAGACAGGCGTTCGGATCAAGGTAGTAATCATACATCTGACCACGCAGGGCTGTCCATGGGTTCTGTGTTTTCCAGATGATTACCCCTGTATACCAGTCCCACATATGGGCGCTAAAGCCTTCCATCAAAGCACGGTACTGATCATAGTTCACCAGCTGGGCCTTGTTAGCGAAGTCTTTTACATCTTTTGGTTTACCATATGGAGCCACAAAGTCGAAATAAGGGATATATTTATGATAATCCCATACTGAATCCACGCCACCTTTTTTATTCTCAGGCACTTTCATGTTGGCTGCCGGGATAAATCTTTCCAGTGATTCATAATCACCTACCCCTACAGAACCCACTTCTGAGTTGAAAGGGAATGTTCTTTCGTTCCAGAAAACGGAGAGCGGCTGTATATTATAAGGACCATCACCATTACCACCGAGGCTGTTGTAAGACATGCTATCGGTATTGGAATAATGGAAGAAGAAACGGGTATTATCCAGTGAAGGCAATAAGGAATCTTTTATTGCAGCGAGGATATCTACGGGAGGGGTAATTTCATTACCACCACACCAGAAAGCGAGGGATGCATGGTTACGCAGCATTTTGATCTGGTCAGCCACTGATTCTATGAACAGGTTGTGGTCATCAGGATAGCGACGACGCGTCCATTGGTCTTCTTTTTTCTGCGGATCTACCCATCTGCCGTTACAGTCACCGGACATCCAGAAATCCTGGAATACCAACATACCATATTTATCGCAGGCTTCGTAGAACTCTGGTCTTTCTGTCAGACTACCACCCCAGATACGGATCAGATTCAGATTCATATCTCTGTGGAAACGTACTTCTGCATCATAGCGTTCTTTGCTGAAGCGGAACATCGCATCGGAAGTGATCCAGTTACCACCTTTGATAAAGATCTTCTGACCGTTTACAGCGATCTCGCGGCTACTTGTGTGTGAGTTCCAATAGGTCTGGATCTCTCTTACACCGAAGTTGACTTCTTCTACATCATCTACGCCTGCATTTTCTGCGAATTCCAGTTGCAGGTTGTACAGCTGCTGCGGACCATAACCACTTGGCCACCAGAGTTTAGGCTCTTTCAGCTCGAGATCCGGCAATTGTACTGTAGTAGTTGCATTGGCTGCCAGTGTTACCTTCTGTGAAATGGTATTGCCTGCCAGTTTATAACGCAGTGTACCTTCCACGCTCTTCGCGGTCGCATTTTCCAGCGTTGCTTTTACCATTATGGTAGCTGGCGCCTGCGGACCTTCCGGCAATCTCACACCAGATACTTTGGTAATTACCTGTGGATCTGTAATATGTACGGCGCCTGTTTTTTCAATGGTTACTTTATCCCAGATACCGGTGTTACGGTCACGCATTGGCTGAATCCAGTCCCAACCAGCGGTATACTGCGGACCTACGTTCTTTGCGATGGTACCGTCACCACCCTGTCCACCGTTAGGATTACCAACAACAGCAGGTGGGTATACTATTACTGCCAGACGGTTCTTCCCATCTTTTGCCAACCATTGGGTGATATTATAAGAATGTCTGAGATAAGTACCGAAATGTGTATTGGGATTCAGGCGGTGACCATTCACATAGATATCACAACCGTCGTTTACACCTCTGAAATGTAACCATACCTGCCCATCAGCTCCGGGCTTCTGCTCTGCAAAATCCTTTACAAACCAGTAGGTATAATGATCTTTCCCGGTATTGTAAATATCCGGAATACGCTCATTGTTCATGCCGTAGAAAGGATCCGGCACCAGTTTGTTATTCAGTAATGTTGTCAGTACTGTTCCGGGCACTGTTGCCGGCAGCCAGCCTGAAAGCTTGTAGGATGGCGCGGAAAGCGCTTCTCCCTTTACAGTCACTTTCGCAATGTTGTTACATTGCCAGCCACTGTTCAATTCATATTGGCTTTGTGCAGCCAATGGTAAAAAAGGTGCTAGTAAAAGACCTGTCGCATTCAGTAATTTCCGAACCATAATGTGCATGAAAAGTTTACAGGCAGAAGTGCCTCATTCACTGATAAAACAAAAATATACGTTGACAAGCCAAAATCAAAATGCAGGAGGGGGAATAATGGATAGACGGCAGGCAGGAGACACAAAAATCAATAATGCACCATTATTTGTGAATTAACTATTAGCAGACGGAAGTATTATAAAAACTGCTGGTATAAGACTAAACCAGCACTGTTTAAACCTACAACTGTATACTACGCTGTCAGACAACGTAATTACAGCTACAAAGGTACAGCTGCCGGTCGCAATAAAGGGCGCGGTTTCCTCCAGTAAACTACTTACTATCAGGTTACCGCTTATACATAAAAAAGGTGAAAAGTGACATGATCACCTTCCACCCTTCATATATGGCAATTAATAATCGTTATGCAGGATCTGACTCTACGATCACCACTTTGGTATATACAGATCTGGTAGGCGGATTACGCGTAGTACCATCCACATTCTGTATTTCCAGATACAGATTACCAGTTTCGTAAGTGTAGATATAAGTAGAGCCGTTAATCACGTCAGGAATTGCTTCCCATAACTGCTGATCGTCGGAAATGTATACCAGGATACCACTGTTCTGATTTGCATAATCATCTAATTCTGCAATAGGGATCTGGGCATAATAAGTTTTTGTTGTGTTGTCGTATTTCCAGGCGTCAGGCTTTACTTCAAACTGAATAGTTTTATTAGGTATAACAACTTCCTGGGTTATTTCTTCTTTGGTGCAGCTGCTGAAGGTGAATACGCAACCTAACAGCAACATAGGCAGAAGCAACAGTGATTTCATAATGAGAGCCGGATTGATAGTGATTTAATATAGATTGATATGATAAACGATTATCAGATATCATATCAATAACAAATAGAATGCCATAAAAAGGATTTACTCTTTAACGGCCTCCAGTGTAGTTTTAGCAGCTGCAGCAACATCCGGATCTTCGCTATTCAGCAGCAGGCGGATGAAACGTTCCTTGTCAGCTGCCTTTTTTTGTGCCAGTACATGCAGTAAAGTGATCTGCGCAAATGAAGGTGCGTGTTGCAGTGCTACTGCTACATAGCCGGACACATCTCTGCTTCTGATACTTAACAGACTATTACCGATTGCTTTCACTTCTGTGGAATCGGCCGTCTTCATAGCTACCAGTAAAGGACTTAACATCTCTGTACTCTGCAGTTGCGCAGAGGCTTCGATGGCGGCCATCCTCACACGTGCATCGCTATCCTTTAACGCTTTTGTACACAATGATATTGCAACACGTTGTTTACTGGCGGCCAGCATTGCGATGATAGCCGCTTTAGTAGCGGGTTGCGAGCGCTCACCTTTTTGTGCCCAGACATCGGCATTGGCGGCATTCATGTATCTTCCGGCCATTGCAAGAGCGGCCGCTGCATATTGCGGATCTTTATTATCAGCGGCCAGCGTCAGTGTATTTGTTGCATTATCCCCCATGATGTCCACGATCGTTTTCAATGCAGCGATACGTATATGTGAGGGCTGTCTCCTTTACATTGCCGGAGTATTTTATTAGCGGCAGTTTGCGCTGGCGCTGTCGGCCAGTTATGACCAAGATTATTGATAAACAACAGATATGCCGCTGTAGCACCAGTTGTATCATAGGCAAAGTTTACTTTTTCAGCAGCGGCAAATAGTACCGGTTCGCTATCCTCGCTGGCGATATTCGCGAGTGCAAATAATGCTGTTCTTCTTAATATCGGATGATGGGAAGCGACACGTAATGTAATCCCCCCTTCAGCTGCGAGATACTGCAGATCGCCAAGGGCTTTTATCAGTGCTATTTCACCACTACCCTTTGCTTTATCCAGTGCCAGCTCCATCGCAATCCGGGAAGCAGAAGTTTTGATCTGTGACAATACACGAACGGCAGGATCGCTGAAACGAGCTTGTAGCAAATAGGTTTCAATAATGTTACCGCTGCATTATCTCCGAAGAACTGTAGCTGTTCTATCAGGAAAGTTTTACAGCTTACATCAGTGGTCAGTCTGAGTGCTTTCCCCCATGCTTTCACCGCTTTATTGCGCAAAGAATCTCTTGTAGCGGCAGCGACGTAATTGGCATAGCCATTTAATGCATATTGCAGGGCAGTATTGTCTCCTTTCCCCGGAGGACGCAGCATACAGGCCATTTCAGCCAGTCCGTTGATGCCAAGCGCGGTTATCTGTTGCATACAACTGTCCAGTTGTAATTGACTTTGCGCAGGCATACGTTTTAGTATCCGGCTGATCCTCACGGCATAGGGACTTTGCTTTTGTTGGGCAGACACTGTGACACAACTCAGCAACAGTATGACGAATAATATCTTTCTTTTCATAGGATTTCAATTGTCTGTCAGGCCCAACCAGCGCGGGCAGGTGGGTCAATCAGGCTGTTAGCGGCATCATCGTACAGGAATACCTGCCGCTCAGGATCGAACTCCAGAGAACGGCCTACCTGCAATGCTATCTTCGCTATATTTACAAGTGTACAGGAACGGTGTCCATTTTCTTCATTCAGGGCAAACTGTCGGCGCTCTTCACAGCAATGAGAAAATCAGTCACCTGTGGCGGCGGATCAGGGTAAGCTGCCAGCTTTTTCTCCAGTTCAGGAATATCAGAGCGGAAACCGGGATATAACTTACCCGAAGGCCTTCAATAAACGCAGCTTTTTCGTCTGTGCCTTCTCCATCGAGAATGATTTTGCACCCATCCTTGTAGGTATAAGTGATCCTTCTCCAGGTACCTACTGCATCAGGGTGTTGCTGTGGAGCATCTACTTCTACTGAAAGGACTTGTATCATCTTTTCCAGTATATATTGCACCGGGTCGAGGTAATGTTGGCCCATGTCTCCCAATCCACCGCCATCATAATCCCAATATCCCCGAAACGTTGATGTACTCTGTCGGGATGATAAGGTTTATATGGAGCAGGCCCGCCAGCGGTCGTAATTTAATTCTGCCGGCACCGGCGTCACAGGAAGATTGGTTTTACCGACCCAATGTTGTTTCCAGTCGAAACCGGTATGACGATTCAATGTTACGGTAAGCGGCCACCCAGCATACCACTGTTAACCAGTTTCTTGACAGGTTTAACCGGCGTATTCATCCCATAGAATTATCCTCAAGCGAACCAGTATTTAGCCGGAACATTCTTCCATATTGCTGTAGCTTCTTTTACTCTTTCCCCTCTCCTATGGTACGTGTCATTGGTTTTCACACCAGAGTCTTTGCCTGCACGAGCTGCTTCAACGGACATAATCCCATGCCAGTGAGGTGGAGTGGCAATATGTACGATATCGACTTCAGGTAACTGTATCAGTTCACGGTAATCATCGAATGCTTTCACGCCTCCTCCAAAAATCTCCTGTGCCTGTTGCAAAGCAGTTTATCCCATCACAGATAGCCACCACCCTCGTGCCGGCGTATCCGAAATGTCTTTTCCCATTCCACCCGTACCGATCACGCCTTTTGTCAGCTGATCACTGGGCGCCAGGTACCCGCGCCCCAGTACATGGCGGGGCACAATCGTAAATGCGGCCACGGCCCTATACTATTTCTGAGGAAGGTCCTTCTGGATTGATTCTTTTTTGCTCCATGTGATGGTTAAAATTCAATAAGCAGGAGCAAGATATAAAATGATTTTGCAAGTGTGTATTTCTGTGATAAACGGGTTATCAAATTGCAGCAAACATTCTCTATATTCGTTACGTGCCAGATTTTATAAACCCGTTTACCAACATCTGAGCCCGTATAATCCTTAAAAATAAGATCCCTGGAAACCATTCACCATTAACACCACAATACATGCCAGCTCTTATTGATATCCTGTTGCCCGAGAAGGTGAAAACCTCACCCATCATTCCACAGGAGTTTCAAGCATATGTCTATCCCTTACCAGACCAATTTTCAGATCCACACCACATTTACACGGATAGAGCAGATCATTGCTATCCATGGTTGCCGTATCATGAATGTCA
>NZ_VOHS01000011.1 GCF_007896845.1 Chitinophaga pinensis
GAAGCTGAAGGAGAAGGAAGACTGTCTGTAATCAAAGCTGATCTTATCTGTTATGCTGTATATCCTTTGAAAGTGGGGAGCCTTTCATCCCCGGCAGCATACGTTGATTGGCCACCTGCAGGTCCGTCAGGTATACCGGCGGCAAAAAGAACTGGTTGCGGATGTCTCCGGATAGAAAGCGTTAAAACCATTAATCCCGCCAAACAACATCAGGCCGTCTTTCGTCTGCAGATAGGCATTCGCTTCAAATTCCAGTCCTTGTAACCCATCATGGTTTATACTTTTTATAATGCTGTGTGTCCGGATTGTAACACACAATACCATCTGAGGTAGATCCAGAAATTGCCGGTTTTATCTTCTGTGATTCCTTTTATGAAACTGTTCCCAGTCCGCCGGCATGTGTATACAATTCAAATTCATTATGCAATTCATGGAAGCGGTACAATCCGGATTGTCCTACCCATACCCGTCCTTTGGAATCTGTAAACAGTACCCGTAAATCCGGCAGTTTTTCCGTTTTCCTAAAATAATAATCCAGCTTCTCTTCTGTCAGGTTATAACGGGTCAATGCGCCATCGTCTGATCCGATCCAAAGGCGCGCTTTTCCATCTTCCATCAGCGACACTATATTGTTAGCATGCAGCGGAAGGCCGTAACTTCCCAAAAAGCGTGAGAACTGATGGTTTTGGGATTATACATATTTAGTCCACCGTAATAAGTGGCTATCACAGACAGCCTTTGCTGTCTTCCAGTATTTTCTGCACATAATTGGAAGTGATACTCTTTTTATCGGCAGGATTGTTCAGGAAGCGGGTAAATGTTTCGGTACCCGGATGGTATAGATTTAATCCTCCTCCCATGTGCCTACCCATATATTGCCCTTACTGTCTTCTGTAATTGCGAGCACCTCATTGGATCCGAGGGTGTTTTTATTAAAAGCGTCGTACTGGTAATGCCGGAATGTTCCGGTCTTACGGTCAAACCTATTCAGGCCTCCGCCGTCTGTGCCTATCCAGATAAACCCTTTACTATCTTCACAAATGCCTTGACGTCATTATAACTCAGGCTGTTCTGTTTCATTTGCTGCTGATACAACCTGAACTTTTCCGCACCGGGTACATATATATTAATACCTCCCCGATGTGTTCCTACCCATATAATGCCCTGTCTGTCTTCAAAAAGGGCAGACACTGTGCGTTGAGACAAACTTTTGGGCGATTCCGGTTCATTCTGATAGTGATAAAACGAGTTGTCGTTGGGGTTCAGCAGGTTCAATCCGCCATTGATTCCTCCCACCCAGACATTTCCTTTATGGTCACAAAGCGTTGCCCGGACCTGATTGGTAGATAAGCTGGCGGGATCCTGCTCCTGATGATGATAAGTCTGGTACGTGCCACTATCAGGATTATAACAGATCACTCCATCTCCTGCTGTTCCCATCCAAAGGTTTCCCTTTTTGTCGGTGCTGAGTGTCCGGAGCGCCGTAGTCTCCTGATAGGCACCCGGAGCAATAAAATTTCTGCTGAGGGGTCAAATGCAGCCAGTCCATTATCTGTAGCCAGCCATAAACGTCCTTTGGCGTCTTCACATAGCGCATTTATCCTATCATCTTCCTGCCGCCGGTGTGGGCTCATCCGGTAAGCCGAAAATGTTCCTGATGCCTGATTATACAGATTCAGGCCTCCCCCGTCAGTACCTACCCATAAATGGTGCTGCCTGTCTTCATAGAGACAGGTCACATGATTATATCCCAGAGAGGTGGTATCGTCCTGCATACTCAGAAAACGGGTAAAGCTATTTTTTCCGGCGTCAAGACGGTTCAATCCATTCAGGGTTCCTACCCAGATGGCACCTTTACTATCCTCATAAATACACCTGATATAGTTATCGCTGATACTGCTACTGTCAGCAGCACTGTATCTGTAAGTAATGATCTGGTAACCATCATATTTATTGAGTCCATCCCGGGTACCAAACCACATGAAGCCTCTGCTATCCTGAAAAATGGTCTCAATGGTACTGTTGGATAAACCCTGTTCATTGGTCAGGTGTCGGAAATGGAGATCTGGTGCCTGAGAAAATACCGGATTCATTGTCAGTAACAATACCGGCAAAAAGGCACAGCGAAAGAACACTGCATAACGTGTCAGGCAATGATCAGAAAAGCGGAAATACGCCCGGGATAAAGCGTGGAACATACACACAGAATCAAAATTAGATCAATAGAAACAAAAAAATGTCTGATAGAATAACAGCCCCGAGGCCATCTATTTTACTTTGCGAACCTAAAATACGGCCAAAATAAAAAATGCCACGATGAAAATTACAAAACGGGGATTCCACGGTATCATCTATCTTATTGTTGCCTTGCTAGCCGGACTGTCAGCATCAGCCCAGCAAACTGTCAGGGGGACACTCCGGTCAGCCGCCGGAGAAGCTATTCCGGGGGCAACTATTGCAGTTAAAAAAGCAGGCACTGTCGCCATTGCCGATTCGGCTGGCCATTTTTCTATCAAAGCGTTGACAGGCGATACCCTTGTCGTGAGCTTTGTGGGTTTTAAACGACAGGAAGTCAGGGTACCTTCCTCTCTATCCTTAAATATCATTCTTCAGGAGTCTGTATCGACCCTCAGCGACGTAGTCGTGATCGGTTATGGTACCCGGGCTCAGAAAGACCTGACCGGTTCCATTGCAACTGTTAGTTCGAAAGACTTCCAGCAGGGAGCCATCACCACACCTGATCAACTGGTGACCGGCAAGGTGGCCGGTGTGGTCATTACCCCCAATAGTGGGGCACCCGGTGCAGGCGGTACCATCCGTATCAGGGAGGTACTTCTCTCAATGCGAGTAACAACCCGCTGATTGTGGTAGACGGGGTACCGCTGACCAGCGAAGGGGTATCTGGCGTCGCCAATCCGCTCAGCCTTATCAATCCGAATGACATCGAGTCATTCAATATTCTGAAAGACGCCTCCGCCACCGCTATTTATGGTAACAGGGCTTCTAACGGGGTGATCATTATTACCACTAAAAGTGGTTCTTCCGGCAAACTGAAGGTCACTTTTAATACCGTCCTTTCTGAATCTGTCAGAAGAAACGAAATCGGCGTCCTGAACGGTGACCAGTTCCGTAACCTGATCGCGCAGAAGGGGAATGACGAAGAAAAGTCACTTGTGGGTACCGCGAACACTGACTGGCAGGACCAGATCTTCCAGAAAGCCTTTGGAGGGGACTATAACCTTGGGCTCTCCGGCGGTATCAGACACCTGCCTTACCGTCTGTCTATCGGACATACCTATCAGGATGGTATCCTGAAAACCAGCAATATTAAAAGAACTTCAGCTTCCCTGAACCTGAATCCGACCTTCTTTGACAATACGCTGAAGGTTACTATTAACCTAAAAGGAGTTTATCAAAAGTCCCGTTTTGCCAACGAAGGTGCAATTGGGGCAGCCATCGGCTTTGATCCTACCCAGCCGGTATATGCCAGCAATAAGTATGGTAATTTCTTTGAATGGCTGAATGCATCTACTGGTATTCCGATTGAACTGGCCACTAAAAATCCGCTGGGTCAGCTGTTGTTAAATTCCAGTCTAAGCGACGTATACAGAAGCATCGGTAATATCAAAGTAGATTATAAATTGCCTTTCCTGCCCGCGCTGACCGCTACTGCCAATGCCGGCTATGATATTTCCAAAACGGAAGGAAACGGCTTTGTACCCGCCTATGCCGCCCTCTCCTACCAACGGGGTGGTTCCATGACGGAGTACTCTCAACGGAGAAAAGACAAACTCTTTGATTTCTACCTGACCTATAACAAGGAATTGAAGGAGCTGGCCAGTAAGTTCGATGTCACTGCCGGCTATTCCTATCAGGATTTCTTCAGGGGAAGCCCTGCCTATCCGGTAAGAAACGCCCATGGCGATGTAATTAACATCCCGGTGGCAGATTCCAGTCGCAATACGCTGGTTTCTTTCTTCGCCCGCGCCAACTATACTTTATTGGATCGCTATCTGCTGACAGCCTCTTTCCGTCGGGACGGTTCGTCCCGCTTCGGACCGGCTAATCACTGGGGAGACTTCTCCTCCATCGCACTGGCATGGAGGATCAAAGAAGAAAGTTTCCTGAAAAACGCCGATCTCTTCTCCGATCTGAAAGTACGCGTAGGCTACGGCGTAACCGGTAATCAGGATATAGGTCTGGCTTATCCGTTCCTCCCGATCTACACACAGGGCGCCAACAACGTGCAATATCCGTTCGGCAACGGGGCTTATTATACCTACCGTGCAGAAGCTTATGACCCCAATATCAGATGGGAACAGACGGCTGCATGGAACGCAGGTCTGGATTACGGCTTCCTGCACAACAGAATCACCGGTACACTCGATTTCTACTATAAGAAGACCAAAGACCTGCTGGCAGATATTCCTACCGCTGCCGGTGCGAATCTTAGTAACCACGTGCTGACCAATGTCGGCAATATTGAAAGTAAAGGTGTCGAACTGGCTATCAATGCCACCATTATCGAAAAGCAAAAACTGAACTGGAAAGCCGGCTTCAACATCAGCTATAATCAGAACAAGATCCTGAAATTGTCTAATGTCTCCGATTCCAGTTCCGAAGGCATTCTTACCGGCGGCATCTCCGGTGGTACGGGCAACAGCATTCAGATCAATACAGTTGGTTATGCACCGCAGACCTTCTATGTATATAAACAAGTGTATGGCCCAGATGGGCGTCCTGTAGAAGGTGTATACGAGAAACCCGGAGAAGGCAGTAACATGTTTTACAGATACAAATCTGCGAATCCTAAACTGACGATGGGTTTTACTTCTCAGTTCAATTACGACAACTGGGATCTCTCCTTCGTATTACGCAGCAATATCGGCAACTATGTATACAACAATATCCGTTCTGCCGGTGGTGCTTACAACAGTATCAGAACCTCCATGGGCTACATGGGTAATGTAAACAGAGACTATCTGAACTCGGGTTTCAGTAACAGCCAGTATTCCTCTGACTACTATGTGGAAAACGCTTCTTTCCTGCGTATGGATAACCTTTCCTTAGGTTACAATTTTGGAAAGATACTGCGGAACACGGCCAGCTTACGTGTGAATGCCATTGTACAGAATGTATTTGTTGTTACAAAATACAGCGGACTTGATCCGGAGATCTTCAGTGGTATTGACAATAATCCTTATCCAAAACCACGCATCTATTCTCTCGGCATCAACATCGCTTATTAACCTTGAAAAGAAGGAATATGACTATCAAATCACTATCAATTATAACTGCCTGTGCCGCTATTATGGCGACCACGGCCTCCTGTACCAAAGACCTGAACCGGTTGCCTTATGTACAGGAAACATCTGAAACGGTGTATAAAGATCCTGTAAAGATCAAAGGTGTACTGGCAAAACTATATGGCAGTCTTTGTCTCAGCGGACAACACTATGAAGACAACAGTCTTTCTGATATCGTTACTGACAACACCGGTACAAACGTATTTCTCCGTAACTACTGGCAATTGCAGGAACTCACAACTGACGAGGCAGTCATCGGCTGGAATGACGGGGACCTGCTGAGCTTCCACAACCTGAACTTTACACCTGATGGCAAATATGTAAAGGTGCTCTATGACCGTATCTTCTTTGGTGTGGCTGCCTGTAATGAATTCCTGCGACAGACTGCTGAGGAGAAAATGAGCAGTTTTCCTGCAGATGTCGCAGCCGATATACAGGAGTATCGTTATGAAGCACGTTTCCTGCGTGCCTTCTATTACTGGACAGCGATCGATATGTATGGGAAAGTACCTTTCGTCACAGAAGCGGATCCTGTAGGCGCCTTTCAGCCTAAACAGATCTCAAGAGCGGATCTGTTCACCTATCTGGAAACAGAATTAAAAGCATTGGAGGAGCTCCTGCCTGAACCACGTACCAATGAATATGGTCGTGCAGACAAAGGAGCGGCGTGGATGCTGCTCGCTAAATTGTATCTCAATGCGAAGGTTTATACCGGCACGGAGAAAAATAGCGAGACGATCACTTATTGTAATAAGTTAATGACGAACAGTCCTTATGCACTGGCGGCGGATTATTCACAGTTATTCAAGACAGACAACGATAAAACAGCCGAGATTATCTTCCCTGTTATGGCTGATGGCGTTACTTCACAGTCTTATGGCAACACGACTTTCATCGTATTGGGTTCCATTGGTGGTTCTATGAACGTCGCCGACTATGGGGTATCCACTGCCTGGGGTGGTATGAGAACGACCAGAGCAATTGTAGATCTCTTTCCTGATCCTTTTGGCACGGTGGATAAACGCGCGATGTTCTACTCCACCGGACAAAACCTCGACATTGCTGATATCGCAAGTTTCAATGATGGCTATGCGGTGCCGAAGTTTAAAAACATCAGCTCTACTGGTCAGGCGGGTTCCGATCCTACCAGAAGATTCACCGACACAGACTTCCCGATGTTCCGTTTAGGAGACGCCTACCTGATGTATGCGGAGGCGGTTGTTCGCGGAGGTAGCGGAGGGTCTGTTGCAGAAGCCGTTAACTATGTCAATCTGTTGCGTCGCAGGGCTTATGGCAATAACAATGGTGATATCAGTGCAACACAGCTTACACTGGATTTCATTCTCGCAGAAAGAGGCAGGGAATTATACTGGGAAGCGAAAAGAAGAACTGATCTGGTACGCTTTGGTAAACTGACCAACGGCAGCTATCTGTGGCCGTTTAAAGGCGGTGTTGCTTCAGGTACAGGTGTGCAGGAGAAGTACAATGTCTTCCCGATTCCTACTACAGACAGGATCGCCAATCCTAACCTTGTTCAGAATGATGGCTATTAATATATCCAACTGTAAAATGATTGTATGAAAAGAATCTTAGCTTATCTATTACTTACGCTGCTTTTTGCTTCCTGCAAAAAGGACGAAATAAAATCCGTGTATACGCTTCCGGCGGGTACACCTTCTTTCACCAGCAGCATTACGTCCATTGTACTGGATAGTACACACCGTGATGATGTAGCGGTCAGCTTCGCGTGGTCTGCGCTTAGTTATGGTATCAGGGCTGATGTCACTTATTCGCTTGAATTCGACACCAGCAATACCATGAATCATGCCGTTACATTTGTGATGAATGCTGATACGGCTAAACATTATACTGTCGCAGAACTGAATGCGATTGCCTTACAAACAGGACTTGAAGGCAACAAGGCTGCTCCACTTTACATACGCATGAAAGGAGAAGTACGTCAGAATGGTACTGCTACCAATCCGTCTACGATACCTGCTACATATTCCGCTATTCTGGCGATCACGGTCACTGCATATGCACCGGGTAATGTAGCACTGATGTGGGTACCGGGAGAGTATCAGGGATGGAATGCTGCCACTGCTCCTACCATTGCCGACGTAGCAGGTAAAGGTGCCTATGAAGGCTATATTTACTTTCCGAATAATGCAGGCGGCAACTACACCTTTAAGATCACGACAGCACCTAACTGGAATGATCCTGCATGGGGATATGAAAGCACTACCAAAATGGTAAAAGGAGGCGGTAATCTTTACACTTCCGGAGAAGGTTATTTCTGGTAAAGCCAATGTCAATTCAAGGGACTGGAGCACGACGCTGACCAGCTGGTCACTTGTAGGCGACGCAGTGGCGAGTGACTGGGAAACAGATATTCCAATGACGTTCGATGCCACTACCGGCACATGGACTGCCAATCCGGTTGCTATCAAAGGTTCCGGTGGATTTAAGTTCAGGGCGAACAAAGGCTGGACGCTCAACTACGGTCCTACCGATGGTAAACTGGTGCAGGATGGAGGTAATATCTCTGCACCGGGCGGTGTGGCAGGCAATTACAAAGTGGTGCTGAACCTGAGTCAGGCGGGCAACTATACTTATACGCTTACGAAGTTGTAAATCAAACACTGGAATGAAAAACTGATCATAGCAACCGGTATGCTCTTAGTGGCAGTCATGGGATGCAGAAAATATGAAATGCCGGGTAATACGCCCGCTACAAATCCAATTCTGGAGACGATGGTACGCGGCGCTGATGTCAGCTGGCTTACCGAAATGGAGGCGGCAGGCATGAAATTCTACGATACTACCGGTCAACAAACGGATGGTATGCAGTGATGAAAACGTCAACATGAACGCTATCCGTTTACGGGTGTGGGTCAACCCTCCGGGCGGTTACAATAATCTTGCAGATGTATTAGCAAAAGCGACACGCGCACATGCACTCGGCATGCAGTTACTGATAGATTTCCACTACAGTGATTCATGGGCTGATCCCGGGCAGCAAACACTTCCTGCAGCATGGAGCAATCAGGACATCACCGCTTTACAAACATCTGTTTATAACCATACACACGAAGTACTGACGGCTTTAAAAGCTAAAGGTATTATCCCTGCATGGGTACAAATTGGCAACGAAACCAATAACGGCATGTTGTGGCCGCTGGGCAAGGCGTCTGAACACATGGATAACTTCGCCCTGCTGATCAACGCAGGCTATAAAGCAGTGAAGGAAATTGACAGCAATATCAAAGTCATCGTTCATCTTTCAAACGGATACGACAATGGTCTTTATAAATGGATGTTTGATGGTCTGATAGCCAATAAAGCCAACTTCGACATTATTGGTATGTCTTTGTATCCCTCTACTGTGGAATGGCAGACTCCCAATCAGCAATGCGAAGCCAACATGCGTGATATGGTGTCCCGTTACAACAAAGAGATCATGCTCTGTGAAATAGGCATGCCGGCTACATCACCGGTTGCCACGAATTACTTTATCCGTGACCTTTACACAAGAATCCATAACTTACCGGGTGGCAAAGGCCTCGGACTCTTCTATTGGGAACCACAGGCGTACAACAGATGGCAGAACTATCTGCTTGGTGCATTTGACAATACCGGCAAGCCTACATTCGCGATAGACGCCTTCAGATAATTACATAAAACTTTTCAGGATAATGATCAGACGAACAGCGTTACTGATAGCCGTATTATTGACAATGAAAGGTTTTGCACAGCGTCCTGCTGTTGACAAAACTGCTCTTGTCTATGTAGACAAAACAGGTGTATTGCGTTATACAAAAGACCAGCAAGAAGCTGTTTTCTTTGGCGTCAATTATACAGCGCCCTTCGCATATGGATACCGTTCACACAAAGCACTGGGAGCAGATCTGAAAAAGGCAATAGACGATGATGTCTATCACCTGGCGCGGCTGGGCATAGACGCTTTCCGCGTGCATGTATGGGATACGGAGATAACAGATGCACAAGGCAATCTGCTGACAAACGGGCACCTTGACCTGTTTGACTATCTCATTAGTAAACTAAAGGAAAGAAAGATCAAAATACTGCTGACACCCATTGCCTTCTGGGGAAATGGCTATCCGGAGAAAGATGAAAATACCGGTAGCTTCTCTTATATCTACGGAAAAGAAAAAGCACTGGTAAATGATACGGCGATCCGTGCACAGGAGAATTACGTAAAACAGTTCTTTGTGCATGTCAACCCTTATACCGGCATGACCTATAAGAACGATCCGGATATCATTGCGACAGAGATCAACAATGAACCACATCATAGCGGTCCGCAGGAAGGAGCAACAAACTATGTCAACAGACTCGCAGCTGCTATCAGAAGCACCGGCTGGAAAAAGCCTGTCTTCTACAATATCAGTGAATCTCCTTACTATGCCGCTGCCGTAGCAAAGGCGGATATAGATGGCGTCAGTTTCCAGTGGTATCCGACAGGACTGGTAGCTAACCGTACCCTGCAGGGCAATCTGCTGCCAAATGTTGATCATTACAGGATCCCGTTCGACACTATTCCTGCCTTTCATAACAAAGCGAGAATGGTATATGAGTTTGATGCCGGAGATGTATTGCAACCTGTCATGTATCCGGCTATGGCACGTAGCTTCAGAACAGCCGGGTTCCAGTGGGCAACACAGTTTGCCTATGATCCGATGGCGACGGCTTATGCCAATACAGAATACCAGACGCATTACCTGAATATGATCTATACGCCTGAAAAGGCGATCAGTCTGCTGATAGCAGGTAAAGTATTTCATCAGCTACCACGCAATAAAAGCTATGGTTCTTATCCGGCTGATACACTTTCGGTAATACCCGACTGAGTTATGCGCTACAACTGAGTGAGTGGAACACTGCGACGGAGTTTTATTACACCAGTCATACCAACACCACACCAATCAACAGTACACAACTGGAACACGTGGCAGGTACCGGCAACTCTCCTGCTGTACAATACAGTGGCACAGGCGCTTACTTCCTTGATAAAATAGCAGCAGGTAACTGGCGACTGGAAGTCATGCCTGATGTCATTCCGCTGGGAGATCCTTTTGAAAAGGCATCTCTTTCCAAAGAAGTACGCCGGGTACAATGGAATGATCAGGCCATCAGCATTCACCTACCGGACCTTGGTGAAGCCTTTAGTATCACACCAGTGAATGCCGGTAATCATCAGCAGCCACAGGTAACTGGTACAAGCTGCATATTGTCTCCCGGCACTTATTTACTCACCCGAAAAGGTAGTGTTACGGTTACTGCCAACAGCAGGATCAACGGCGTGATCGCGCTGAAGGAATTTGCAGCACCACAGCCGGTACGTACAACACTGGCGGTCTATCACCAGCCATTGACGGAAGTATCAGCTGGTCAACCGGCGACTATCACCGCTACCATTGCAGGCATTGATGGCAATGCGCGTGTATGGCTGGAAGGTAACCGTTTCGGCGGACAATGGTTCAAAGCAGACATGCATCCGACAGGAGCAGGCAATTATGCAGCAATACTCGCCCCGGAAATATTGCAACCCGGTTTGCTGCAATACAGACTGATCATACAGCAAGGCGATCACTACACCAGCTTTCCCGGCCGACACGAAGGAGATCCTTATGCATGGGATAACTATCAGAAGGATACATGGCAGACTTTTATAGCGGCGCCCAATGCTATGTTATCACTGCTCAATGTGGCGGATAACAAGGATCTTATCACCATCCCTGCTTACACACAAGGCGCTTATACGGCGGGTAGCAGTTCCGGTCAACTGGCGATCCGCATCGCAGGACACGGCAAAGGAACGGATACTATCACCGGTGTAAGCAGAGCCGTTGCGGCATCTATCAAAGACAGGGTATCCGGACTGAAAGCGTACAACACCATCGTGATCCGCGCAAGGGTACAGGGAGTGTCCGCCGCACAGGCCAGCATAGCACTGATCACCGCTGATGCCAGCGCCTTTGCCACTGTATTCCCACTCAAAGATACATACAGTGATATCGAAGTGCCATTGAGCAGCTTATCTGCAGACAGGGCATTGTTACTGCCAAGGCCTTATCCCGGCTTTATGCCGCTGTGGTTCAAAGCAGCACAGCAGACAGCTTTCGATATCAGCCAACTTGATAAAATAGAATTGACTAACGTACCTGCTGCGGACACCACACCATACACGATAGAAGTAGAATCCGTCTGGTTAAAAGTTAAATAGCGTATGAACAAGTGTAAAATAGCATTACTGGTTATGGTACTCATGAGTGTAAAAGGGTTGTCCCAGGCACGTCAGGAATATCTGCTGGAGAAGAACTGGAGGTTTGCCAAAGGCGACCATCCTGAGGCCTCAAAAGAGGCGTTTAATGATAAAAGCTGGGAGACAGTCCGCATACCGCACGATTGGGCTATAAAAGGCCCTTTTGACGGCAATAACGATTTACAGAAAGTACAGATCTTACAGAATGGTGAACAGGAAGCAACAATGAAGGCAGGCCGTACAGGAGGTCTGCCATTCATTGGCACCGGCTGGTACCGTTTGTCATTTTCCGTCCCGGAATTCCGTGCCGGCCAAAAAGCCGTCCTTTTGTTTGACGGCGCCATGAGCAATGCCGTCGTTTATGTCAATGGCAGAAAAGTGGGTAACTGGCCATATGGTTATAACTCTTTTTCCTTTGACATCACTTCTTTCCTGCATCCAAAGGGTCAGAATACGCTTGCTGTGCGACTGGAAAACTTTGAACAGGCATCCCGCTGGTATCCGGGTGCAGGGCTGTACCGAAATGTACACCTGATCGTTACCAACGATGCACATGTACCAGTCTGGGGTACCTACATCACCACCCCAACGATCACAAAGGAAAGTGCGGCGGTACAATTGCTGACCACTATCGACAGAAGTAATAAAAAGTCTGCGCTCAGAGTAAAAACCAATCTGCTCAATGCCGCCGGCAAGGTGGTGGCGACCGCTTCCACGCCCTTAAAAGCAGACAGCAATACCGTTACACAACAATTCGCTATTACCCAACCTGCGCTATGGTCTCCGGAAACGCCTGTAATGTACAAAGCCGTCACACAGGTATATGAAGGGACACAATTAAAAGACCAATATGAAACACCTTTCGGCATCCGTACCATTGAGTACAAAGCCGGTAAGGGTTTTCTGCTGAATGGTCAGCCGCGGAAGTTCAGAGGCGTCTGCAATCACCATGACCTTGGTCCGCTGGGAGCGGCTATCAATACCGCAGCTTTACGCAGGCAAATTCGTCTGCTCAAAGATATGGGCTGCGACGCGATCCGTACTTCACATAACATGCCTGCACCGGAACTGGTAACACTATGCGACGAAATGGGTATCATGCTGATGGTAGAATCTTTTGACGAATGGAAAGCGCCCAAAGTAAAGAATGGCTACAGTCTTTACTTTGATGAATGGGTGGAAAAGGATCTGCTGAATATGCTGCATCACTACCGGAATAATCCTTCCAACATCATGTGGAGCATCGGTAATGAAGTACCTGATCAGAGTTCTGCCAATGGTAAAGATATCGCACGTCGTCTGCAGGACATCTGTCACCGCGAAGATCCAACCCGCCCCGTAACGGCAGGCATGGACCGCTTTGATGATGCGATTAACAAAGGCTTCGCTGCCGTACTGGATATCCCGGGTTTTAATTACAAACCAGCCCGTTATCCGGAAGCACACAGTAAATTGCCACAGGGCTTCCTGATGGGTTCAGAAACGGCATCTACGGTCAGTTCAAGGGGTGTATATAAATTCCCTGTAGGCTTCTACAAAGGGAAAATGTATGACGACAATCAATGTTCCTCTTATGATTTTGAGGTCTGTTCGTGGTCTCAGGTACCTGATGATGAATTCGTACAACAGGAGGAGCTGGATTATACTATTGGTGAATTTGTATGGACCGGTTTTGACTATCTTGGTGAGCCTACACCTTATGATTCCAAATGGCCTTCTCATAGTTCCTATTTCGGCATCTTCGATCTGGCAGGTATTCCCAAAGACCGTTTTTACCTGTACAGAAGTCACTGGAATAAGCAACAGCCTACCTTACATCTGCTGCCACACTGGACATGGCCGGGCAGAGAAGGACAGGTAACTCCAGTATTCTGTTACACGAATTATCCTTCAGCAGAACTTTTTGTGAATGGCAAAAGTATGGGCAGATTAAGCAAAGACACCACTACACATCAGAGCCGTTACCGTCTGATGTGGAATGAGGTGGTCTATCAGCCGGGCACGATCCGTGTAGTAGCTTATGACAATACCGGCAAAGCTGTGGCGGAAGATAGTGTATCCACAGCTGGTACGCCACACCACATCCGGCTCGAAGCAGATAATAACGCTTTATCTGCAGATGGTAAAGACCTGTCTTATATTACAGCCAGTGTAGTTGATGAGCAGGGGAATATTTGTCCGGCGGCTAATCATCTTCTCCGGTTTGAAGTAACAGGAGCAGGTAGTTTTAAGGCAGTCGCCAATGGAGATCCTACCTGTCTGGAAGCTTTTCATTTACCACAGATGAAAACATTCAGTGGGAAGTTAGTATTTATTGTGCAGTCAGGAGAAAAGGCGGGCGATATAAAAGCGTTGGTAAAATCGGCGGGTTTACAAGCGGCCAGTTATACGATTCATGTTAAATAGCAAAATAAAAACCGCCTCAGTTACCCGAGGCGGTTTTTTATTTATTCCTTCTGCACTGTTTTTACTTTGCCAGTGCCGGATTATACAATTTTGTATTTGCTTCTTTCATCTTATCTACCGGGAACTTATCCACTTTACGGTCATAAGTCATGAAACCATTGATCTCGCCTTCTACATCGGTTGTCTGTGTATATACCGCTGCAGATAAGCCCAATGGGATCAGCTGTGCGATCCTTTGGGTAAATTCATTGTAGCGTTTGAACATATCATCTGAGGTCTTGAAAGACTGATAACCCCAGTTTTTGTTCTGCTGCCAGGTATGTCCGTCTACAGGTAAACCTAATCCACCGAACTCGCCTAATACAAGGATCTGTTTTTCACCAAACAGTTCAGGGCTTGGCATGGCGGGATGTGGATAGTTGTGCAGATCCAGAATATGGCCGGTGATGTAGAAGTTACCACCACTTGCGCTGTTTACCAGTCTGGATGGATCTTTCTTCATTGTCCACTCTGTGATCTCCACTGTTTTGAACTGACCCCATGCTTCGTTGAATGGAATCCACACGACTATACTTGGATAGTTGTGTAAGGCATCCATGATGGCGTTCCACTCTTTACGATAGTAACCTTCTGATTCAGCCGTACGGTCTTTATCAGTCTGATGATCATAAATACCCGGACGGTTTTCCCATCCGTTACCTCTATCGCCACTTGGCATATCCTGCCACAACAGGATACCGGCTTTATCGCAATAAGTATAATACGTTGCCGGCTCCACTTTAATGTGTTTGCGGATCATATTAAAGCCCATTTTCTTCAGCTGGTCGATATCATACACCATGGCTTCGTGCGTAGGAGGTGTATACAGACCGTCAGGCCACCAGCCCTGATCCAGAGGCCCATACTGGAATAAGAACTCATTATTGAGCATCATACGCTGTACACCTTTAGCATCTTTCGCCATGGAGATCTTACGCATAGCGAAATAGCTCCTGATTTCATCTACCGGTTTATTATTGCGCAGCAGTGTTACTTTCAGGTCATACAGATAAGGATTGGAAGGAGACCATAATTTCTCATTGGACATCGTAATAACAGCTGCTTCCTTTGCATTTGCCTCCTGTTGGGCAATCACTTTATTGCCTTCCAGCACTTCAATTTTCAGCTTATCGCCATCCTGCACGTTCTGTACATCTGCAGAGAGCGTAAGCGTGTGTTTATCCACATCAGGCGTTTGTCTGGTAGCCGCGATGTATGTTTTCGGAACTGCTTCCAGCCATACTGTCTGCCAGATACCGGTTACAGGTGTGTACCAGATGCCTTCTGGTTTTACGACCTGTTTACCTGCAGGCTGCGGACCGTCATCTGTCGGGTCCCATACGCGTACAGTCACTTCCTGTTTACCCCCTTTCTTCAGGAAAGGTGTGATGTTGAAGCTGAAAGGATCGTAACCACCTTCATGTTTACCCACGCTGGCGCCGTTCACAAAAACCTCTGTTTGCCAGTCTACAGCACCGAAATGCAGCAGTACTTCCTTATTCTTCATAGCAGCAGGAATATTGATCGTGGTTTTATACCACAACAAACTGTCTTTTCCAACATTGCGGCCTACACCTGACAATGCTGACTCCACAGCAAAAGGAACGAGGATGCTTCCATCATAACTGGATGGTTGCGGTTGAGACTTACCTGTAATTGCATAACTCCAGAGACCATTGAGATTTTGCCAGTTATTACTTCTAACCAGCATCGGACGTGGATACTCGGGCAAAGGTGCTTTAGGATCTACCTTTTCAGCCCATTGGGTTACAATTCTGTCTTTGATCAGATGCCACTGTTGTTGCTGGGCATTTGCTGCCGTAGCGAGACACACAGACGACAGCAGACAGGATACTAGTTTTTTCATACATGATAGATTGTAGAGGCTAAATTTAATCAAATGTTTTAAAAAGTGCCAGTCACTGATGCACAAGCAGTTCCATTTAAGTTCCATTAACATTTCGCAGTTTTGTGGATAATCCTTACTTTGGCACAAATACCTACCTATGCGCAGTATCCTTTTCCACGTTACCGTACTCCTCTTGTGCTTTACCCGTGTATTCGCCCAGCAACCTTCTCCTGAAGACTACAAAGTATATACAGCAGTATTCAGGCAGGATATGAGACAAAGAGAAGACAAGATCAGTAGTGTTACTATCATGAAAAAACTGGATATAAAAATAGATGACTCATGGGTGATAGAGATGCTACAGGAGGAAGGGCAACGCTACCCCGGGGCTAATATCAGAACGCTCTATAATGACAAAATGAAGACTCCCATTGATACGTCCATCTGGCAGCTCGTTCTTACATTTCACGACACACACCATGAAGGTGAATTATCTACAGCAGGGTTCCATCTTAAAGAAAAAATAAACCTGACTGACAGTTATCCTATCAGCTCAAAGAACTACGATAAAGACTGGAAGCGTTATTATAAAAAATACCCGCATGATGCGGGTATCTATTCCTTCTCAAGTGTAACTTATTCAGCAGATGGCAAAACAGCTGTTGTGTATCATGCAGCACATTGTCATAGTCTTTGCGGACATGGTCATATCACTGTACTGGAAAAAGCGGAAGATAACTGGCAGGTAAAATTTGCAGTCAGACTATGGGCCAGCTAAAATAGCAGGGAGCTACTCATTTTACCTTCGGCAACACCTCTGCCACCACACCATTTTCTTTTACTGTCATCTTACGCTCCTTCTCAAACTCAAACACCAGATCACGGTCTTTATCAAAGAAGACATCTTCCTTCTCTGCATACAGATGATATACCTTGTCCCTTATTGTCATCACCAACGAGCCTTTCCCCGTTGTAATCTTTACCTCACCTACATTTGGTCCTTTATATGTTCCCACGTAAGCCGATAATACCTTTTCCGATAATGATATTTCCTTCCGTTTATTCTGATAAGTAGCGGGGCCATGATCATAACTTAAAACATTCTTCATCTTCCATACACCATCTGTTTTTAACCAGAGATGTGTAAATGAGGCATGTCCATCCAGTTGCGGCCCCTTTCCTGTTTCCAGTATATAAAACACATGTTCTCCGGATAATACAGCCCCGTAAATCGCGTTGTCTTTCCTCAGTGGGAACACCTTATACGATCCGGCCACCGGCTCCCTTTTTAAATGCCAGTTGCTATTACTACACAGATTCTTACTGAATGATCTGACCAGTGCAGGCAGTCCGATAGTCGGTCCTCCTTTATCATGATAAAATTCCACATCCGGACTGAAGAAAGATCCCATTGCAGAAGTATCACAACGGTTGTAAGCATCCCAGAATAAACTATCCTGACGGATGATCAAAGCAGATAATTCAGCATCTGTCTGCTGGGCCGATAACATATTGCAACAGCATAAAAGCAAAAACGTGAACATTGTCTTCATGGTCGGGGTATATTTTATACCATACAAAATAACACAAAGCACCCGCTTTACCAATATGCTGAAAATCTCATTGCCATTCTTTATCTTGGTAAAAACGTCTTCTTATCATGAAACGATACCTGCTTTTATTCCTGTTGTTACCCTCTTTTGTGTATGCACAGCAAGACCATAAACTGGAAAAGGGATTAAGAGAGATCATCACAGGCTTTCAGGGCGATGTAGGCATCTATGTCAGGAATCTGAAAACAGGACGTTATGTGGATATCAACGCTGATACCATCTTCCCTACCGCCAGTATTGTGAAGATCCCTATACTGGTGGGCGTATTTGATAAGATAGAAAAGGGTGAACTTACTTATCATCAGCCACTCATCTATCGCGATTCCATTAAATACGGTGGCTCCGGATTGATGCAGTTTTTCAAAGACAGTACAGAAACAGACCTGAGTGTACTGGTTGCTTTAATGATGGCCTATAGCGATAATACGACTTCCCTTTGGAATCAGGCTTTAGCCGGCGGAGGACAGCGGATCAATGAACTCATGGCCCAATATGGGCTCAATGTTACCCGCGTCAACTCACGCACACCTGGTCGTGAGGCGATAAGAAATGTATATGGCTGGGGAATGACAACACCACGGGAAATGGCAGAATTGCTGGTAAAGATCCGTAATGGTGAAGTGATCAGTCAGAACGCCTCTTCCCGGATGTACAGGCTGATGACACATGGTTACTATGATGAAGTAGGATTATCGCAAATCCCTCCTTATACACAGGCTGCCCACAAATCGGGTTCTGTAGATGCATCCAGATCAGAAGTTATTCTGGTCAATGCGGCACATGGCGAGTATGTGTTTTACGTTGGTACTAAAAATAACAAGGACCAGAGATGGACCAGTGAAAATGAAGCGGAGAACCTGATCAGAAAAGTATCGGCCTATCTCTGGGAGTATTATGAGCACGGCGGCAAAAAGAAACGCAAAAGCAGATAGCTCATAAATATGGGTATAGCTTTCTATTGTGATAGAGCGCTATACCCATGAGAAATTTGAAATCAGCAGTATCAATTCCAGTCGGTAGGTGATTTACCGAACTTCTTTTTGAATGAGTTTGAAAAATGCGCAAGGCTCTCAAAGCCCAGATCCAGATAGATAGCAGAAGGTTTTTTATTCTTTTTCTCTATCAGGTGACGAGCTTCTGTTAATCGCTTATCCTGTAACCAATGTCTCGGCGCCATGCCAAATGCGGTCTTAAAATCCCGTTTGAAAGCGGCAAGGCTTCTCCCTGTAAGCTCTGCAAACTTAGTAACCGGCACGTTAAAGTAAAAGTTGCTAAGCATGAACTTTTTCAGGTCAATCTTATAAGGTGCTGAAAAATCGAATAAGAGATCGCTGAGCGCAGGCATCGCATGTAAGAGGAGTGTCACCGCCTCCTTTACCTTCAGTATCCCGATTGCAGGAGGCATGTTTGCATCCGGATTACGCGCATAAGGTACTATAGACTGGAAATACCCCTTCAGGAAATCATTTACCGGAATAAGCATATTACGTGGCCCGGCATAAGGCTGACGCACTTCTATTTTTTCTTCAAGGGCTACTTTTCTCAACAGATCTTCCTGCAGGGTGATCACAATCGTCTGATAGTTTTCACCCGGCAAAGGCGTTTTGGTGATCTGGCCCAACTGATTTTTTCCGATCAGCAGCATCTGCCCTTTTTGCAATGAAATCTTCTGGCGGGCCGTTTCCAGAGTAAACTGTCCTGCTACCTGTAATACCAGAGTATTATGTTCCAGAAAAGCAATATCCTGCTTTTGCTGACTGGAAAGATAAGAGTAGAACAATACCCCCGGAATGATGACTATCGGATTCTCCATTTCCATAAAGTTATGAAAGGTGCACGTCTTCTGCTACAATCCGCTAACGCTGCAGGTAAGTACCACCAAGAATCGCTCCGGGGCGAAATGGGTGTTTAATTGATTGATCTCGTCTGCCGTAAAAGCAATCTCCATTGCCTGTATGTTTTCCGGCAGCCTTGACCTGCGGCTCATGCTCACTAATGGCATAATATATTCCCCCTGTGCATTTACCCATGCGATAGCCAGTTGCGTCGGTGTGCAGCCCTTATCCACGGCCATTTGTTTCAACAATTCGACTTTCGCGAGGTTGTTGATCAGGTTCTCCCCCTGAAAACGTGGGAAGTGTAACTGATAAGCATCAGCCGGGAGCGGCGCTTTCATATCGCCGGTCAGCAGGCCTTCGGCAGTATTGGCGAACGCGACCACACCAATACCGAGTTCTTTTGCTGTTGGGAGGAGATCGCTTTCTATCTGACGGTCAGCCAGTGAATAACCTATTTCCAGAGCACTTACCGGATGAACGGCATGCGCTCTTCTGAGTTGGTCGGCCGTGATTTCAGAAACACCCAGATGGCGTACTTTCCCCTCTTTGATCAGGTCGGCTACTGTACCGATAACATCTTCAAGCGGCACACTGTCATTGAGCCTGCAAGGCTGATAAAGATCGATGGTGTCTATACCCAGACGTACCAGTGAATAGTTAATAAAGTTCTTAATTGCTACAGGACGCAAATCCAGCCCCAGCATCTGACCATTATAGAATATTGCGCCAAACTTCACGCTGATAAAAGCATCATCCCGTCTGCCTTTGATCGCCTTACCCACTAAGAGTTCGTTATGTCCGCTACCGTAAAAGTCGCCCGTATTTAAAAAGTTGATTCCACTATCCAATGCCTGCTGAATAGTAGCGATACTTTCCATTTCATCATTTGTACGGCTACCCCAGGTGGATGACATCCGCATACAGCCTAATCCCAGTTTAGACACAAGCGGACCATTGTTCCCTAATGTCATTGTTGCTATTGTTGCCATTGTTTATTGATTTAATGCTACAAAGGTGAGGATTTGAAAGCCCTGCCCGATTGCTTCAATGGCTCAATTTATTTGTCTGTATGGCTCACCTGTTTTATTGCCGGTTCTCTACGGAAGGCAGCTGCCAGAAGACACGGTTATTATTAGTGTGGTAAGTGATCACTTTTGTATTGCCTCTTACTGAGGTCTCAAACATATCCACGGCGGGGTCTTTACTGCCCGGCGGTAGCAATTCCACGTATTGCAACAGTTTGCCTGCTGAACGCGTCTGAGAATCATATTCGCTGTTCACCGGACATATCAGCCTGTACATGTGTTCTCCCATGAATTCGTACAGATACTGTTCTTTCTTTGTCGGCACCTGATGATAATTGGCGCTTGCGTTCAGATACATCGGTTTTCCATTAACCAGCCGTTCCCTTACCTCTTCCACGCTCAGGAAATTACCTTTTTCATCCTTCACATATGCATTGTCCTGTGGATCCATATAGATCCATTTATGGAGCGATGATATATAAACGGCGTTGATGACATGTCCTCCGTCAGGCTCGGGGTATTTGGAAGAGAAGCAGATCACACTACGGGATTTGAAACCCATCGAAAGAAAGATCTCATTCATGGCAATTGACAAGGGATAACAGCCCTGCCCTACTTTCTTTTCTCTATAGGTGTCAATGATATACCGGGCCGTCAGCACTGGCAATGACCGCACATCCTCATGCGGCACCTGATTATGAAACCATTCCAGTAAACGGATCGCCCGTTCCGTTTCAGATCCCTGTCCTGCAATACTGTCCAGCTGATAGGTATCACGCAGGGTCTTCAATGCCGGGTCTTCCGGAGACTGGTAGGTAAAAACAGGAAATGTCTGTTGCTGGGTCGTGTCATAGGGCGCTGTCTTTTTCAACTGACTTATCTGCAAAAGTTTCTCTTTACCGGGCTTCTGGGCGAAGGCCGCTGATGTGATCATACACGTCAGTAAAATGGTCATTGTGGTATATCTCATACCTGCAAATATATCAAAGGAGCAAAACGGACAGGCTTATTTTAGACCAATGACGCTACGGATGTCTCAGATATCCACTTTTCTCCGTTACACAGGTACACGGCAGAAAACACAGGATTGGCGGTAACAAAGGTCCCGTTTACCGGGAAATACTAAAAACAGGAAAAGAATGTGCAATTTAGCAGGATGAAACTGACATGGAATATACAGTGGCAGACGGCGGCTATGCACCTGCTGTTCTGGTCGCTGCTGATACTGTATCAGGCCGTAAGTTACAACTGGGAAAATACGGATCAATTAGGCTTCAGACTTGTGCCACAGGTTATATATGTATCTATTCCTGTTACCATTGTCATGACCTATATCAATCTCTATATAACGATGCCTTTGTATTACTATCGCAGGAAGTATATACAATACGCTCTGATGCTTCTTGCTACGCTGTTTCTGAGCGGTCTTTCCATGAGATTTCTTACACATACCTTCATATTGCCATGGGAAAAGGTACATGATCCTTTACGTTACGCGAGAGAGAATAAGCACTTCTGGATCCCGGTTCGCATATTCCGGATGTCATTACAAACCTACCCGGTTATTGCTGCAGCTTCCCTGTTGGAATTAATGCGTAAAGCGTATATACAGGAAAAACACCTTCGCGCATTGGAAAAAGAAAAGTTCTCGGCAGAAATTGCCTTGCTGAAAGCACAGATCAATCCGCATTTCTTCTTCAATACGCTCAACAGTGTTTATGCACTTACGCTGAAAGGTTCTGCCATGGCATCAAAAGTAGTCTTCAGACTTTCCCATCTGATGCGCTATATGCTCTATGATACCGGAGCAGATAAGGTACTGTTGCAGGACGATATTGACCATCTGGAAAACTATATCAGCATAGAACAAATGCGTTTCGCTGATCGGCTGGATCTGAGCTTTGAATACTCCGGTGACATCGCTGGTAAAATGATTGCGCCATTGCTGTTATTACCTTTTATCGAAAATGCTTTTAAACATGGTATAGAGGAAGATGCAGGCTGGATCACCATCCATCTGAAAGTAAGCGGGACAGGCTGTTTCTGAAAGTGGAGAACAGTTACCCGAAACATTATATCCCTCAAAGCGGTGGTCTCGGACTCAGAAATGTACAACGGCGGCTTGAACTGACTTATCCCGGACGGCACACGCTATTGCTGAACAAAACAACCGAATCTTTTGAAGCTGATTTAAAGATAGATCTATGAGCAACATCACCTGTATTGTCGCTGATGACGAAGAACTGGCAAGAGAAATTATAGAAAACTACATCTCACAGTTATCCCAACTGGAATTGATTGCCTCCTGTACCAACGGCATGGATGTGTATAATGTACTGAGAGAAAAGCGTGCAGACATCCTGTTTCTCGATATTAAAATGCCGCAACTCAGCGGGATAGAGCTGCTACGTACACTCAAGCAGCCACCGGTTGTTATTATGACAACTGCCTTTAAGGAGTTTGCGTTGGAAGCCTATGAACTGAATGTGATTGATTACCTTGTAAAACCGGTTTCTTTTGAGCGTTTTTTGAAAGCGATCAGCAAGTATGAAACACTGACAGGTCTGACGGGGAGAACAGTCCTGCCGGCTGTACCTGAACAGGCTAACAGCGAAACGCCGGCGTTTATCTATGTGAAGTCTGATAAGAAAATGGTCAGGGTATTACTCAGGGATATTTTATACATAGAGGGGCTGAAAGACTATGTACAGCTACATACAACAGACAAAACCATCACTACCTACCAGACCCTGACTTATTTTGAGGAAAAGCTTTCCGCCAATCATTTCGCACGCGTACACCGTTCTTTTATTATCTCACTTGACCACATCAGTTCTTATTCTGCTACGCAGATAGAATTAGGTGTACACAGCATTCCCATAGGTGCGTCTTATGCCCGGAACATCCTGAAAAAGCTACAGGCATAGCCCTGCAATCTTTAGATGACTACCTATGACTATGCCTGTTATAATGCGTATAATACTGATCAGCACTCTGAATAATCAGAAGAGAATTTTCCATTGATCGCATACAGCTTATCAATCCTGATTTCTGTCTGGTCTTCCAGTTTCAGCCATTGCAGGCCGTCCCGCTCGAAACGCTTTCAATAAGCCCATTGGCACGGGTAACACCACTATCTTCGTATAAAATGCCTACCTTCTGTTTACTTTCAAAAAGCTCCATTACATATGGATAAAACGTACCGCCAACCGGAATCGTATCTTTCTTGTCCATGGTGATTGTTTTTATGTACACAAATTTACCTATTAAAGATCGCATAACCAATCAATCCGGAAATTGTACAAATCAAGCGTAGATATGTATAAGTCCGCGCGCGGCCGGTGTAGGAAATTTGTGTTGTAATAAAAAGCAGACACAAATGAAAAAGACAGTATTTATCACCGGTGCGTCATCCGGTTTTGGAAAAGAAACAGTGTTAAAGTTTCATAATGAAGGCTGGAATGTTATAGCCACCATGCGTAATCCTGAAAAAGAGACCGGACTGGCAGCGCTGGAGAACGTGTGGATCACCCGTCTGGATGTTACAGATAAAGCCAGTATTACGGCGGCAGTTAACAGCGGACTTGAAAAATTCGGGCGTATCGACGTACTCGTCAATAATGCGGGTTATGGTGCTATCGGAACTATTGAAGCTGCTTCAGACGAAATCATCCGCCGCCAGTTTGAAGTCAACCTTTTTGGGGTGATCGATGTTACCAGAACGGTGTTACCTGTTATGCGCAGGCAACAGGCTGGTGTTATCATTAATATTTCTTCTATGGGTGGTCGTATCACTATTCCTTTTGGCGCATTGTACAACGCTACAAAATTTGCGCTGGAAGGGCTGACAGAAGCAATGCAATATGAATTGAATCCACTGGGTATCAGATTGAAGCTGATCGAACCGGGCAGCTACCGCACGAACTTTAATGGCAGTTCTATGGACTTCTTTGGTGCAGGTGACGTAACAGACTATCAGCCTATCTTTGAGAAATTCACGGCTATTGCTAAAAGTCCCGGCCGTGGTAACACTAATCTTACAGAAGTCAGTGATGCCATCTATCTGGCAGCAACAGATGCAACAGAACAGTTACGCTATGTAGTAGGCGCAGACGCTGCCCACATGATCAATTACAAACTGGAGAAAGGGGATCTTGCCTTTAAACAGATGGTATCAGGACACTTTGGTATATAATTCTCCGACGTATCTTTAGGTTATGCAGAACAGATATGTAGATATCAACACGATCAGTGAATTGCATACATTCTACGGATGTGGCAAACCACAACATCCGCTGATCACCGTTATCGATCTGCTGAAGGTGAACAGGGAGAGTATTCCCGCGGATGGGTCATTCTACCGGCTGGGCTTCTACAGCATTTTTTGCAAGCAGTTCAAAGGGCTCCTGAAATATGGCAGGTCACATTATGATTTCAGCGAAGGCTCACTGATGTTCACTGCCCCTCATCAGGTAACTTCCACCAGCAGGGATATGCAGATAGAAGAAGGCTGGGGATTGTTTTTCCATCCCGATCTCATTAACAATACGACTCTTGGCAGAAAGATCAATGATTACACCTTCTTTCACTATGATGTGAATGAAGCACTTCATGTATCGGAGGAAGAAAAACGAACGATTGGTGAATGTGTCAATAATATCAGGAAAGAGTATGCACAGAACATCGATAAACATACACAGGGACTTATTCAAAGCAACCTGGAATTGCTGCTGAACTACTGCAACAGGTTCTATGACCGTCAATTCTTCACGCGGGCGCATGTCAGCAATGATACGGTGGAACGTTTCGAACACCTGCTGAAAGATTATTTTTCGCAGGATTCTCTGATCGAAGCTGGCCTGCCGGATGTAAAATACTTTGCCTCCCGCCTGCACCTTTCTCCCAACTACCTTTCTGATCTGCTGAATAAATATACAGGCAAAACTACGCAGGAACATATTCACCTGCAACTGGTAGAACGGGCGAAGGCACTGCTGTGGAGTTCTGATAAGCCGATCAGTGAAATCGCCTATGATCTGGGTTTTGAGCATCCTTCGCATTTCACGAAGATCTTTAAGAATAAAACAGGACGCTCGCCGAAAGCGTTCAGAACAATCAGAAATTAAGGATTGTCAGAAAATTGGCTGTCATGTAGTACTATTATTCATACCTGCTTGATAGCATACTTAAACACTATAAAAGGAGTGGCTCTTCTTATGAGAAGAGCCACTCCTTTTATAGTGTTATAAATTTATTGGCTAATCACCTATGCAAGTGAAGTTCTTTCGCTATCAAAGAACAAGTCACTTCATATCATATGCAGCCAATGATGAAGTTAAAATGCTGATTCGTAATTCTCATGGGTACAGTACCTGTGCGGCCTGTTTATCTTTTGTAGATAACACTGTCGCGCCGCTACCACACTGACCGCCATTCATCAATGAAGACGCATCGGTACCACCTACACCGGGAACAGCTGTAGCGCCTGACTCACCGATAGAAGACCAGTTCGTATGTCTGAAAGACACATTATGTCCCATCTCATGACAGATGGTACGTGCACGCTGTGCAAAACTATTGCCGGCAATATAGGCTTTGTTGATACGGATGGTGCTACCAGCGCGGCCACCGGAAGGGAATGTACCGGAACCACATACGCCACTGCCCAGATTGCTGTCAACAATGATTACATCATAAGAAGAACCTGTGGTTACTGTCCAGTTGATAGAACAACCGGAAATAGCATTCCACTGGCTGATCGCAGAGTTGATTTCTGATGTCATGGAAGTCATGGAAGCATCGATACGCAGACGAATGTTTGTTACATTGGTAGCAGAAACCAGACTACCTGTATAATACTGTTCTGTTTTAGGCTTACCTGAAGGTACTTCCATGTCTTTAGGGAATACGATGTCGCCTTCAGCAATAAACTCTTTTGCATTTTCGACAACCGCATTATCCGGGAATCCCAGATCGCGGATGTAAGCGCGTACTTTAGCTGCGTTATCGTACTCGGTTTGAGGCGTCTCGCCGGGGCCATCGGCTGACTTTTTACAGGCTGCAAAACAAATGGTCAGGAGGAGCAGCAGAGGAAGAAACATGTTTTTCATGTTGTTGCATTTAGGTTTTAAAAGTGAAAGATCAGGGTATGAAAAAGCATTATCAGGACGCAGAACATCATCACCATGCATGCTTGCTACATAGGATACCACAGGAAAAGTTATTCAATAGCTACAGCGTTCACTTAAACGTCGGTATACATTAGGCTCTCAAAAAAAGTTCTGCGAATTTGATTGATTACGATTTAGTTCAGGCTGACAGATTTAGATTCGGGTTTTATCAATGTTACAAATATTTATTCAGGAAAGAAAGATATTTAATTGGGCGGCTGAGAAGAGATCTCAGTCAAATTATCTAAGTCGCCTCTCCCACTGATGCACATACAGAAAAATGGGCCAAACCCCACAAAGAGACTGGCCCATTATATTAAAACAGTTTAATTTTCTTTTTGCTTTACTATCCGCACAAACTTTCCATTTTCATATTCTCTTATAGACTCTTCGTTACCATTATCATCATATTCAATATTAAGACCGTGCTCTAAGCCATTCACATAATTTCTTTTAAGCCACAATTTCCCGTTTTGATAACCATCTGACACCCCATTAGCTAAATAGTTTTCACAATTCACTACATAACTATAAAATGAAAACCTACGGTCTTCCTCTTCCTCAAAATCATAATCGTGAAAAATACCATTCCCGTTAGTTAACGTTTCTTTTTGTTTTCATCAAAACAAATCAGGTATTCATTCAATTTATTGAAGCGTTCATTTTCAATTTTTTTAATCGTGTGGTAACTTCTTATCTGTCCATCATCAAAATATCTCCTGATGTGAATTTTTTCTGTTTCGTCCTCCCAATATTGCGCTTTTATAATGCCGGTATCATAAAATCTATCCCTGAATACCATATTCGAATTATAACTGTCTTTTATTATTCTTTTTGTGTGCGATTTCAATTGCCCATTCGGATAGTATTTCAGTGTATGTTCCATGTTTTTAACAGTACTATCAGTTCTTTTCTCCTCATATGGCTGTCCTTCTTTGAATTTCTTTTCCCCAATCTGTTTACCTTTACTGTAAAATATTTCCTCTATTTGAACACCGTCTACGTATTTTTCATATTTCCCTTCCGGCACTCCTTTCTTTACTTCTAAAACTTCTACAACATTATCGGTTTTATGCTCTACCCGGCCGGTATATTTTTTATCTATCGGTTTGATAAATTGCTCCTGATGTTCTCTGATGAAAGCTTCAAGGTCTTTGTATAATTGTGCATTTATCTTGAAATAAGGAATGTTGTTTTTATTAACAGTGTCGGACTTTCCCTTCAGATAAAGGAAATACACCTTCTCGACCAGCTCATAATATTTCTTATTGGGTAATTGCTTTAAGCCATTTAACACTGCCGGGAAATATTTATCATAACCATTGTCAATAAACTGGCTGAAACCACCATTTGTAACCTGACCGTCTAAATACCACCAGAAGAATAGTAATTTTTGCCCGGGTGATGTTACTGCAATTGCTTCAGTCAGGTCTTGTTGTTTTTTCTCCAGATATGCAGCGACCATTTTTGATAACGGACTTAATACAGCCCAGTTAAAATCCATATTATGCAATCTGTAATAATCAATCGGGGATATCTCTGGCCGGATCTGGTTTTCCGGATCAGTTTTATTATAAAGATCTCCGTTTAAATGTTCTTCAATGAATGCTTTGTCCCCAGTTGATAGTTTGTAATTAGTCTTCATGGAATAAAATCTGTTTGGTTTTTCGGGCAATTATTGCCTTTGGGAGGCAATAAATATACACAATTATCATAATGCAAGACTAACTACTTTCCTACCACTAATAACACAAAAGCGGACAATCCTTCAAACAAGAAGAATCATCCGCTTTTATCTCCACAGCAGCGTATTACTGCTCAATTTTTAACACTTAATTCCTGATTAAACAAGAACGCCGCCGCCATCCACAGTCAGTATCTGTCCTGTTGCAAACGCCTGTTTCATCATATACACAAATGTCTGTGCAATATCCTCTGCCACACCCACTCTTTTCACCAGCAATGAATTTCCCAGCGTGGTGAAAATATTCTCCCTATCGGCTTCCGGCATACCATTCCACAGATTCGTTCTTACTACACCCGGTGCTACCAGATTCACTCTTACAGGCGCCAGTTCTACCGCCATAGCACGCGTAAATCCTTCCATAGCCATACAGATGCTGGCTGCTACACCCCATCCTCCATTTGGACGCTGACCTGCATTACCACCGGTAAGATTGATAGAGCCCCCTTTTCTGATATAGGGTGCCGCGTATTTTACAGCTGCAAATGCGCCCCAGTAACGCACGTTAAAAAATCGCTGTGCATCTGCGATATTGGTCTTACTGATCTCCTGTAAGGTCAGGTTCTCCCCTGCCGTATAGATCAGGTGATCAAAACTACCTGCGCCTTCAAAAAAAGCACGGATGTTTTCTTCATTTGACAGGTCAACGGCATATCCTTCACTACCGGCTGGTAATTGTTTGAGTGCATCGTTCATACGCTGTTGATTACCTGACACAATTACTACTTTCGCGCCTTCTTCTGCAGCGGCAATTGCTGTTGCCAATCCGATACCGGAACTCGCGCCCAGTATAATTACCCGCTGGCCTTCTAATGTCTGTTTCTGAGTCTGTTTTTCCATGATTATTCGTTTGATAGGTCAAAGGTCGCCCGCACCGGAATCATGGCACTTAACAAATGGTAAAAAAGGAATTCCTGCTTCAAATTGCAGATATTTGCTACATGGATAGTCAGTTATTCAATTATCTTCAGCCGGGAAATGCTTTTACTGCAGCAGAACAGTCAGACATTCTGCAGGCATTTGATAGTAAGACCTTCAAGGAAGGAGAAGTGCTGTTCCATTCAGGAAATGCCTGCCGGCAACTTTTTTTCATCTGTCAGGGTGTGATCAGAATATTGGTACAGGGAGACAATGGTAACGATGTGACGCACTTCTTTATCAATGAAAATCACTTCTGTACGATTCTAAAAAGTTTCACTACACAGACAGTCGCACATGAGTCCATTGTAGCGGCCTGTGACCTCGAAGTATTGGTCATTGACAGAGCGGCTTTGCTGGATCTCTATAAGACTTATCCCCTGTTGAAAACCCTGATAGACGAACGTATACAACAGGCTTTACTGGAAAAAATCGTTACCCGTAATGCTTATCTGGGCCTCGATTCCACAGCCCGCTATCAGGTCTTTCTGGAAAAACAGCCGGATATTGCCAGAAGGGTACAACTGAGAGACATTGCCTCCTATCTGGGTATCACCCCGCAATCCCTCAGCAGGATCAGGCGAAACAAGGCCTTATAGCTTTCCATCCCTGCCGGAGAACCGTTCATCTAAAATGAAATGTTAATATTTCCTGTATTCTTGATTATCTTTTTCAGCTGCCTTAGCTTAGCCCATAATGAGTAATTCTACCCTTTTACTAAAAACGGTCCTGTTTTTTATACTGGTGCTGTCAGGCGGAATCGCCACAGCGCAGGTACGGGTATACGGTACAGTATACGATCGTTCCGGCCGTTTTGGTATGCCCTATGTCAGCGTTATGAGTTCCAGTGGTGGTGGCACTGTTACCGACTCACTGGGTCGTTATAGTCTCAATATGGCTCCTGCCGATTCCCTCAGCTTTTCCTATCAGGGCAAAGCCACCATGAAGATCCCGGTAGCCGAGATCCCGCGTAACCGTCCTTTTGATACCAAAATACACGTGGACGTTACGACCCTGCCTACTGTCGTCGTGGAAGAAAAGAGGAGAACCTATCAGATGGACTCCATCGCCAACCGTATGGAATATCAGAAGGTGTTTAACTACAGTCCCGAATATATCAGTACAGGTAGTACCGTCGTTGGCTTCAACCTCGACGCCCTCCTATCTATGCGGAAGATCAAAAGAATGGAAAGGTTCAGGGATCACCTGATAGAGCTTGAACAAGAGGACTATGTCAGTCACCGTTTCAATAAAGCGCTTGTCAAAAAACTGACGGGTATCAGCGATTCCACAGCACTGGATGCCTTTATGCAACGCTATCGTCCGAGCTATTACCAGATCCTTGAATACGATACAGAATACGACTACTTCAGATACATCAAAGACCTCGGCCGTTATTTCAAATATGACTGGAAACGCGAGCATCCTGACAGCAAATAAGACTTTTTAGGACGTCCTACACAGGCATGTATGCATATATAGGAGATAGTCCCTATATTTATATAGTAAATACAGGGCTCAAGAATAACTCCAACAGATATGAAATGGCTTAAGAATATCCTGGCCAGGTTATACGCTATCTATGCATTGATCGTCTTCATCTGCACTATGCTGATCATGCTACTACCTATGTGGCTGGTCTCTCTGCTTCCCGGACCACGAAATATCCACTATTTTATGGCGCTCGGACGCGGCTGGATGCATGTATTCATGCCCCTGATTTTTTGTCCGGTGAGGGTGAGGGGGAAAGCATACTTCGACTCCGACCAACCTTATATCATTGTGTGCAATCACAATTCCATGATGGACGTTCCTACCACCACCTATGCAGTTCCTGCTGCCAGTAAAAGTCTGGCCAAGGAAGAAATGAAAAAGGCGCCGGTCTTCGGCATCATGTATAAGGTAGGTTCTGTATTGGTAAACAGACATGATCCTGAAAGCCGTAAGCGCAGTGTAGCGGAAATGAAAGAAGTGCTGAACGATGGCGTACACATGCTGCTGTACCCGGAAGGGACCCGCAACAAAACAGATGATCCGCTAAAATCTTTTTACGATGGTGCATTTACACTGGCTATCGAAACACAAAAACCAATTCTGCCCACCGTCATTTTCAATACGCGTAAGATCATGCCTCCGGGAAAGGTCTTTTATGCTCTTCCGCACGCAATAGACATCCATTTTCTGGCACCGGTTGATACAACGGGATTGACGGCCGCCGATCTGGAATCACTGAAAGAAAGGGTATTTAAAACGATGTGGGAGCATATCGAACAAAACTGGAAAAAATAATAAACAACATAATCATACAAGCCATAGGCTATTCATATAAAAACGAAGAAGGCGCATATGATATGCGCCTTCTTCGTTTTTATATCTTTCACTAACTGCGTAGCTACAAGTCGTAGAACGTTCGCGATCGGTTAATCCTGAGGTCTCTCAAAATACCTGATTTCGGACTGATCGTGATACTGAACTGACGGTATGTACCGATCGGCACCAGGTTGATCGACATCTGCCAACAGTGCAGGTCACGGGAGATATACATATTTGTATATGCCAGCTTCTGCTCGTTGAAGTTATAACCACTGGTTACACCGATTTTCCATTTTGGCGTCAGACTGAAATCACCGTTAAAGCTCAGATACTGATTGAAAGTATTTACGACCCCACCAGAGTCAGGAATGATCTGTTTGGAATAGGTCATACTATACGACAGATCCAGCTTCCATGGAATATCGAAATCCACATATTCACCCGGATTCCTTCTTACCTGCTCCAGCTGACGCTGTTGGGCCTGAAAAGCGGCATCCGTGCTCTGTTCATTCTCTATATTGTTGATTTGCTGTTCTTTATCTTTTGCTTTCTTATCCTGAGACTGGAAGGAAGTACTCATGGCGATACTCGCATTTGTCAGACGACCAAGGCTGAGTTTACCGGTATTCCACACATAGTTATCCAATCTCCGGCCACGGGAATTCACCTCATACGGATCTATACTACCACTGGCTGTAATGTTCAGTTTATCAAACAGATTGGTACGGGCATAGATACTGAATGGCGCCAGTTTGAAGCTGTCTGCCAGCAGGTTATAAGACGTATTAATACCAAAACCATCCAATAATTTGATCTTCTTTTCATGGTTGGCAGAAGTATCTTTCTTCGAGAAGACCTTCATTTCAAGGTTGTTATCCAATCCGAAGGAGATCGATCCGGCACGCCCATCCGAAGGCACACCAACTGAGGAGCTAAGGAAATAAGACTGTCTTAAGCTATCCCCATCTCTGTTATATTGTAGATAATAATAAGCGTTTTTAGCAAGGTCAGGCTGATAACTCATACTGATTGTGGGACGCATCACGTGTCTGATAGCCTTAATCTTGGACGTCTTGCTGAACTGGTACATACCATACACGGCGGTGGACAGTGAAATACTGGCACTGGCCTGTCTGGCGGTATAAAAACCAGATTCATAAGTTGTATCGATACCACCAAGGGAGTCAATGCTGACACGCTTGTTAGGTTTCCATGTCCTGATTGTTTTCTTGGTAAACCAGTATTCTGAGTAACTCACGCCCGGTGACAGGGTAAAGTTTTTAAATACCGGAATAGAGAATGAGATAGGTACGGAATGTTTTACACCTGACTGCAACGCATCAAACATCTGTGATTTACCGAACACGGAGTCTTTAAAGGTCACGCTGTTATTCAGTGTACCATTATACCCTACCCCCAGTTTATGATACCATTTAGCCTTACCCACCACTTCTTTTGGCTGGAAAGGATAGATCGTATTCACGGTGAATGTTGCTGAAGGGAACGCAATGTTCACGTCGCGGGTAGTCAGGTTCTGTGAGTGCGACAGACTGGAGGTAAAGTTGAAAGGCTTACCCTGCCAGGTCTTCGAAAAGTTGATGGAAGAGGATAAAGTATTGGTTACGCGGGAAGCATAGTCAAATACGTTATAGGTATTGAATTTTGCCGTACCGAAGTTCACACTGGCTCCGAAGGTTACACCCGGACGGGCCTTGCTGTCCATACTGTGGTTCCAGGTAAGACGGAAGTCACGCGATTTGGTAAACTCTGTTTTTACTGCCGGATCACCGAAACGTGTATTAGCGATACTCAGGGTAAAACCACCATTATAATGGTAACGCTTGCGATAAGTAGGGCTTACCATCAACTGCCAGCTACCATAAGAATAGATCTCACCACGCAGGGTCATATCAAAATTGTCTCCCAGACCTATATAATAACCACCATTTTGCAAACCCATCCCTTTTTGTGCATTCACGATATAACTTGGCACCAGGATACCTGATTGTTGGCCGTGTGTGATCGGGAATATGGCAAAAGGTATAAATAATGGCGTCGGTACCCCTTCAATTTCAAGGTTTGCCGGACCGGATATTACCAGTTTATCAGGAATAACTTTGATCTTATTGGCTCTGAACTGGAAGTGAGGGGTATCCAGATTACAGGTAGTGTAGCCGTTTTTGTAACCAAAGATGCTGTTGTCAGGTTCGCGTTTGGTCTGCTGACTCAACACAAATCCTTCCCCATACTGTGAACGGGTATTGATAATCTTTGCACGATGTGTTGCGATATTCACCCTCAGTGTATCTGAGTCGAAAGCCTGTCCGTTATCTTCCAGCTGCGGGCGGCCGTAAGGTTTACCGGCAGTATCGGTCGCTGTGGTAGCTTCCATAATACCTGTAGCCTGATTATAAGTCATACGTTCCGCGTTCAGGGTCGTTTTCTGATATTTGGTATTAGCGGTACCATAAAAATAGAAACGTTTATCCGGCACGAGGAGTACGATAGAATCTTTTGCTTTATAGGTAATAGGAGCTTCCAGACTATCTTTCGATACCTTTGGCATATCCAGACTATCCGTACCAGTGCTGTCGTCAGGGAACCCATCATCGTTCATCTTTATCTCCTCAGTACTCACCGGTGCCACTTTCTGAGGCAGTTTGGTGGTATCAGGGATGCGATGACTCGTATCCGGGTTTGGTACGGTATCTGTGAAACTTTTGTTAAAACGTACTCCGGCATTTGGCGCGGGAGTTGCTACTGCGTTTATTATAAAAGGAATGACAATTAATATACCTGCAAAAGTCAGGTATATCTGTCGCAAAAACTTTTTATAATTATTTTTGTAATTCAGGTGCATGTGTTAAGCGGGCACAAACCTACAAGATTTTATACAAATTATTATCAATTGTAAAACGAAAATGAGCGCCAGGCCAAACAAAGCATCCAGTCATTTATCGAACGACAAAATACGAACGACAATCCAAGGAACAAAGCGGACGCTGCGCTCCCTGAACAATTTAACAGAATACTAACGCCCATTAAATTATATAAAAACTGAATCATGCGCTGGAACCGATTTTGGATATTTTTCGGATGTGCCATCTTCCTTGGGACTATCCTACTTTACGCGACGAACCGACCTCTTATTGGCAAAAAACAAAATCCTCCGCTCCGGACCATCATTATAGATCCAGGCCATAGTGCGCAGACACCTGGCGCCCGTGGTAAATATTCTACTGAAGAAGGTGTCGTGCTGGACGTGGCCCTGAAACTGGGGAAGATCATCGAAGAAAATATGAAAGATGTACGTGTAGTATATACGCGTAAAACCAGAAATGCCCTCGGCTCTACCCTGCGTGCTGACCTGAATGAGAGAGCGATCATCGCCAACAGGGAAAAAGGAGACCTTTTTATTTCAATTCACTGTAACTCAGCAGGTCCCACCCGTAAGGTGACCGGTTACAAAACAGTCTATATTAAGAAAGGTAAAAAGAAGGTGCCTGTAAAAAGAGCCATCTATGCGACTTCCCCAAGCACTGCTCAGGGTACTGAAACATATGTATGGGCTACCGGTAAGAACAATGCCAAGACAGAATCACTGAAAGAAAGCTCCGTAATCATGCTGGACGCCAACTCGGAAGATGCAAACTCCGTATTGGATATGTCTGATCCTGAAACCTTTATATTATTAAACACCCTGCGTAACGCCTATTTTGACCAGAGTCTCCGCCTGTCTACCCTCATTGAAGATGAATTCACCAATGTAGGCCGTATCAGCCGTGGCGCCCGTCAGCGTGACGAAAAAGGTATCTGGGTACTTCAGGCGACCGCCATGCCAAGCGTACTGGTGGAACTGGGCTTTATCAGCAATCCGGAAGAAGAAGACTACCTGAACTCTGACAAAGGACAACAGGAAGCTGCCAATTGTATCTTCAAAGCCATCAAACGTTATAAAGATGAACTGGGCCGTTACAGTGCTCCGGAAGACAGACAGTCCGCTGCTCCCGCTTCCGGCGAACAGTCCACTCCTGTCAGCTACCGCTCTCCGAAGTCCAGAAACAACGACACCCGGAATGCCGTAGCAGCGACAAAAACCAAAACACCGGCGCCGGCTGCGGTTTCATCCGGCTCAAAGACTAAAACAGCTACCCGTCAGGTAGCTGTCCGGAAAGAGCCGGAAACGCCCGCCTATAAATATGATATCCAGTTGCTCGTAAGTGACAAAAAGTACACCCGCGACGCTGCTATCTTTAATAAACTAAGGGGGACCATCCGGAAAGAACAGCTGGTCGCCAACAGTAAAAAGATCAATAAGTATAAATATATGGGGCAGTTTCCGGTCCCAGGCAGAAGTCAATGCTGCTTTGCGTCAGGCAAAGCAGCTTGGCTTCCGGAAAGCGGTACTGATGGGACAGGGTAATACGAAAGGCCAGCTGGCAGCAGCCGCATCTGCTCCCGCTGCCACCCCTTCTGTTCCTAAAGTCAGCTTTAAATATGATGTACAACTGGTCATCACCGACAAAAAATACACCCGCAGTGCCCCCGTCTTTAAGGATTTACGCGGTACGATCATACGGGAATCAGTCGTCATCAACCGCAAAACATTAAATAAATATACCTGGGTGAACTTCAAAACCGAAAAAGAAGCCAATGTCGCACTCAGCAAAGCAAAAAAAGCAGGCTTCTGGAACGCCACAGTAGTGACCGCAGACAATGACCGTATCGCCAGCAGATAAACCTCTCCAACTTAGCTAATACACCACACACATTCCCGTTACCTGACCCACCCCAAGATCTCCTTTAACAATATATTAGATTAATTTCTCCCGAAAAGCTGCATATTTGCCTGCCGTCATCGAAAACGGTATCAGATTTGGTATAGACGCCCGGCATCCGGATTGTGATTGCCCGCAACCTTTTTTGATTATTTTTGTAGCAACGTATAACGTATTCTATGCTTAAAGTATCTAACGAAACCAAAGTAGGCGTCCTTGCAGCTGTATCAATTGCATTGCTGATTTTGGGTTTTAATTTGTTAAAGGGTAAAAGCCTTTTTTCAACCAGTAAGAAAATTTACGCCCAATATACCCAGGTAAATGGCCTTCAACCATCCGCAACCGTTCAGGTAAACGGACTTGTAGTGGGTAGCGTGTCTAACCTGGAACTCATGGATAAAAACGCCGGAAAGATTCTGGTGGAACTGCGTATCACCAAAAAGATTGACATTCCGCAAAATTCAGTTGCGCGTATATCCAGCGACCTTTTAGGTACTAAAACCGTGCAGATCGACTTTGGTAACGCTAATGACTATCTCAAAAGCGGCGACACGATCTATGCTGCTGTCGATGGATCCATCACAGACGCACTCAAAGAACAACTGAACCCGCTCGTGAAAAAACTGGAGGGTACACTGGGTTCCGTGGATTCTGTGCTCCTGACCGTTAATTCTATTTTCGATCCGTCTACAAAAGGTAATCTGCGTGAAGCTATCGCTCACCTGAATACCACCATGAACAACTTTACCCGTACTTCCGCCTCTTTAAATGGTATGCTGGATCCTCAGCACGGAAATGTAAAGGCAACGTTCGACAACCTCGAAGCACTGACTGCTAATCTTAAGAACAATAACGATAAGATCACCGCCATCCTCGGTAATGCAGAAAAAACAACTGCTGCCCTTGCAAACGGTGAACTGGATAAGACACTGGTACAATTACACCAGCTGTCAACACGCCTGAACGAAACAATTACCAAATTAAATAGTACCGATGGCTCAGTAGGATTGATGCTGAATGACAAACAGGTATACAACAACCTGCAAAATTCACTCAGTAACCTGAACAAACTGCTGGAAGATCTGCGCGTGAATCCAAAACGTTACGTACACTTCTCCCTGTTTGGTAAAAAAGCGAAAGTACAGCCCATACCATCTGATACCGCGAAGGCACTATAATCTTGAAAATGCAGCACTTAGCAAAATGCGGGCTTCTCCTTGCCGGACTTTTTCTGGGAGGCATCTTCACTGCCAGAGCGCAGGAAGCAGAATCTTCGCAGAAAGACACCACACAGGTTATTCACATCATTCAGTCCGATAAGCTGAATGTGCTCACAAAAGACAGCTTACAGCTGAACAGATTTATCGGTAATGCCATTTTCCGTCAGGGAAATACTTTATTTTATTGTGACAGCGCATTGATCAACAGAGCAGCCAACGTACTGGATGCTTATGGTCATATACATATTAATCAGGCCGATAGTATTCATATCTATGGAGAATATCTCCACTATGAAGGAAATACCCGTCTGGCCACCCTCCGCGATAATGCCCGGCTGACAGATGGTAAGGTCACCCTCTCCGGTCCGGAACTCCTCTACGACATGAATGCCCGTATCGGTACTTATGTAAAGGGCGGTAAACTGGTCAATGGTAAGAGTGTGCTCACCAGTCAGGAAGGTTACTATTATGCGGATACCAAAGATGTCTACTTCAATTACAACGTATTGCTGGTCGATCCGCAATATACCCTTACCACAGATACTTTATTATATAACACCGGCACTAAAATAGCCACTATACTGGCGCCTACCACCATCAATGATGGTAAGAGCGTCATGTACACTACTTCCGGTGAATATAATACCGAAACAGGGGAGGGTAATTTCGACAGCCGGCCTACAATCGAGGATAGTACCGCTACCATCACGGCCGACAGGATCACGATGGATAAACGTACCGGTCTGGCTTATGCTGTAGGGAACATGATCTATCGCGACACCGCACAGAAAATGACCCTGTTATCCAACTATGGTACCGTCAATCAGATCGAGAAAACCGTATTAGCTACCCAACATCCGCTGATGATACTGGAAAGGGAAAAAGATACCCTCTTCCTTGCTGCGGATAGTCTCTACTCCGGCATTGTAAAAAAAGATACCACTACAGCAGCCGCTGTGAAAGTATCCGCTGATACAGTGAAGCCTGTCACCCGTGGCCGTCGTTCCCTGCCGGTGCAGAAAGTAAGTCCGCCGGTCACACCGGATACGGTAAAAACAGCACTCCCTGATTCAATACCGGATATTCCATCCGACACTTCTGCATTCGCCAAAAGACTGCAAAGTGCCATAGATCCTGAAAGCGCAAAATTAAAACCAGTGATGGTTGCTCCGCCGGGACCGGATACCATACCGAAACTACCAAATGCATTGGCCAAACTGGTTGACAGTACCAAAGCACTCCATGCGGATAGTGTCGTATTATCCAAAGATTCCGTCTTAATCGCATTTAAAGAAAAAGCTGCCGCACTGGCAAATGATACCAGCAAACTGCCTCACCCGGCAGGTATTGTACTGGCAAAAGATTCTATCGGTATCCTGAAAGCAAAAGCATTGTCCATTCCCAATGATACCAGCGGTATGGCCAAAGCCCTGACACTGCCTGCCGATACCAGCGCACAGCAACAGGATACTACTGAAATCAGGTTTATCAGGGCATGGCACAATGTGCGTATCTACTCCGACTCCCTGCAGGGAGTGGCAGATAGCCTGTACTACTCTGGTAAAGATTCCATCTTCCGCTTCTACAGAAACCCGGTATTATGGGCTAATGAAACACAGCTGAGTGGCGATACGATCTTTATGTATACCAAAAACCAGAAGGCTGACAAACTGCTGCTGGATCAAAACGGACTGCTCGTAAAAGAAGCAGGAAGGAATATGTATAACCAGATCAAGGGTAATCAGATCACCGGTTACTTTACCGGACAGGCCATTGACTGGATGCACGTGGATGGCAATGCTGAAAGTATCTACTATGTTCAGGATGATGATAGTGCCTATGTGAGTGTGAACAGAACCCTGAGTGGGGTGATCAATATTTATTTCAGAGAAGGACAACTGCATACGATTTCATTCATCAAAGATCCGGAAGGTACTATGTATCCCTTCGGACAGCGCCCGATGGACCAGATGAAACTGGAAAACTTCCACTGGGATATCAAACGCAGACCGAAGAGCAAATATGAATTGTTCGGTACTGCAGGAGAGATCAAAAAGAAAGAAGAGGAGGCGCCTAAAAAAGAAGAAGACGAGTTTTGATAAGAAAATTATTATCACCCATCTACCAGTATTAAAGCAAAAGCCGTGCAGTAGGGATCATTCTGATCATCTGCACGGCTTTTGCTTTAATACTGACTAATTCAGTGTGACAACAGGCTTATCGTCTATACTGCCGGTTTGCAGATCGGCTATCTATTGCAGCTTTGCTATTCCCGTTTTGCTCATCATCCTGAACAGGGCTAACTACGCCCTCGATGGTGCTATTTTATCCCCGGTATCATCTTATGGTATTGTATCTATAATTCAGCATACACGCTACTATTGCCGGTGTATTGCTGGCGGTCTGTATTCCTCTGCGAGGGGATTTTTCTCTTCTCCTTTCTGGCTACCCGACTGCGACTGGCGACACTACCTGAGTATGCACCACCGGAGCCAGCTGCCTGATATAGGTATGATTGCCGGCATCAGATTTACCATGTCAATATTTATTGCGGCCCTGGCTTATACGGCGGCCGATTGGCAAATCACTTCAAAAACAGCCATCATAGCGACTTTTCTGTCATCGGGGTTAATTGGATATAGCTTTCTCAAACGGTCTGCGCGACCTTTATTTACAATAGCAAAAATAATAATCTGTATCTTGGCACCGTTATTGCAAAGCAATGCAATAATTTATGAAGCGTCTGTTCATAACCCTGCTACTTGGAGTGTGTATTCAAACAGTGAATGCACAAACAAAAGGTAATCCGCAATTGGGATTACGTCTTGGCCTGCCATTCGGTGCTACCGCACGCTATTTCTTCAGCGATGCAAATGCTGTCGAAGGTATAGCCGGCGTGTATTCCGGGACCTTTACCGTGACCGGCCTCTATGAACGCCATTTCGATCTTTCTCCGCAAACAACGGAAGGTCTGGGATGGTTTATCGGAGGTGGTGCGCATCTGGGCTCCCGAAAAACGGATGGGAATATGAAATTTATAGCAGGCGTGGATGGCATTGGAGGAATGGATTATACCTTCCCATCTCTGCCTTTGAACCTGAGTCTTGACTGGAAACCGGCTATTCACTTCAACACCTCTTCCGATCTCACGGATTTTGCGTTATCCGTACGATATACCTTCGGAAGGTAAGAGAGGAAAAACCTATTAAGCATTCTTTTAAACAGTTATAATTATGAAACAAATTGTGTTATTATTTGGCTTGATCACACTGATGGCAGTGACAGCAGATGCACAAAAGAGACGCAGCAGCTCCGGAGATTTTGGCTATGACAATGCAGTGGGTTTAAGAGTTAACCCATGGCTGGTAGGTGGAACCATTAAACACTTCTTTACTGGTCCTCATGCAATTGAAGGTCTGGTAACTACCAACGTTAGCAACAGAAGGAACGTAACCTTCACCGGTCTGTATGAATACCATATCGCCCCGTTCCCTAAACCAGAATTTCACCTGTACTTTGGTGGTGGTGCGCACGTAGGTGTTTACGATCGCCGCGATTACCACAATGACGATTACTGGAGACATGGCGACGGTACTTTCGTAAGCGCTGGTCTGGACGGTATCGTAGGTCTGGAATACAAATTCAAAAACATTCCGCTGGTAGTGAGCGCTGACCTGAAACCATATTTCAACTTCAACGGTGGTACTCACTTCGTAGGAGAAGAGATCGGTGGTGCGTCAGTTAGATACACTTTCTAATTTCCCGCTGAACAGCAACAATATCAGGCGACCATACCGCAGTGCGGTGTGGTCGTTTTTTTTTGCTTATATTTATAAGCTATGCCTCACGGCAGATAATAACCATGAAAATATTCACAGCACAACAGATTCGCGAAGCAGACGCTTATACGATCAGGCAAACACCCATCAGCAGCCTGGATCTTATGGAAAAAGCTGCCATCGCCTGCACTGCCTGGATCTGCCGGCATTACAGCGAGTATACCCCTGTGTATGTATTCTGCGGACTGGGCAACAATGGTGGCGATGGTCTCGCCATTACACGTCTGCTCCGCAACCGTGGTTATGACGCACATGCCTACGTACTGCACCACAGCTCCAAAGCTTCTGCCGATCACACAGCCAATCGTAATGCGTTACAACAACAATATCCTGCTGCGATACATGATATTGCAGAGAATGGACTGCTACCACAACCAGATGCGCATGCCCTTATTATAGACGCCATACTGGGCACAGGATTGAGCCGTCCGGTCGAAGGCTGGACGGCCGCTGTCATCGGACAGATAAATGACCTGAAGGCAGCACATGAACTTGTTGCGATAGACATTCCTTCCGGTCTGCAGGCAGACGCTTCTTCGCTTCATACGACCGTTATCAGGGCTGATCATACACTTAGCTTTGAATTCTATAAACTGGCTTTCCTGTTGCCGGAAAACGCAACATTTGTGGGAGATATCTGCATTCTCCCGATAGATCTTTCACCCGATTATATTGCGCAGACTCCCTCCCGTTTCCATATTACGGATGCATTTCAGATAAAGAATATCTACCGTCCGCGGAAACCCTTTTCCCATAAAGGCACATTCGGACATGCCCTGTTGATTGCAGGCAGCGAAGGTAAGATGGGCGCCGCCGTCCTTAGTGCGAAAGCGTGTCTCAGGACAGGCGTGGGACTGCTCTCCTGTCACGTCCCTGCCTGCGGCTATGATATCATACAAATATCCGCTCCCGGCGCTATGTGTTTTATCGATGAGCAGAAGGATCATAGCTCCAGCTTCCACACACACTTGCCCAATGCGGAAGCAGCTGCTAAATATAAGACGATCGGTATCGGCCCCGGACTCGGCACTGCCGCAGGTACCTGCTGGGCTTTCGAAAAATTACTGGAGCATTATCATCAACCAATGGTCATCGATGCGGATGCTTTGAACTTATTAGGATCGTCTCCTGCAATGTTGGATAAAGTACCCGCAGGATCAATTCTGACGCCACATCCGAAGGAATTTGAAAGGCTGTTCGGTAAAACAGCCAATGACGTGGAACGACTCGAAGTACTCTCAGAAAATGCCGTTAAAAGAAAACTGAATATCCTTTTGAAAGGCCGCTATACTGCCATGGCTTTTCCAGATGGCTCCATCTGGTTTAACACCACCGGTAATCCCGGTATGGCCACCGGCGGCAGCGGTGATGTACTCACCGGAATACTCACTTCCCTGCTGGCGCAGGGCTACACACCCCGGGATGCGATGCTCATGGGCGTCTGGCTGCACGGACTCTCCGGCGACCATGCCGCAGCAGAACGTTCAGAAGAAGCCATGATAGCGGAAGATATTGTTGAGTTCCTCGGAAAGAGCTTCCTGGAGCTGCGCAGACAGCTATCCTGTTAACCCTTTTTTTGCCCCTTTTCCGGCGCCAAAACCCCATGATAAATACTCGATAAAAGGTTATATTTATAGGAATTGTTAAAATCACGTATATGAATATCGTTTACCTCGTTCCATGTTTTGGATTACTAGCTTTGTTATTTACTGCTATCCGAAGTTCCTGGGTATCCCGCCAGGACGCCGGCAATGAAAAAATGAAAGAAATCGCCCAGCACATTGCAGAAGGAGCGATGGCATTTCTAAAAGCTGAATACAAAATCCTTACTTACTTTGTAATTATAGCCGCTCTCCTCCTCGGCTATATGGGCGCAACAAACCACAATTCTGACTGGATTATTTCCATTGCCTTTATTATCGGTGCCGTATTCTCTGCCACCGCAGGCTTCATCGGAATGAAGATAGCGACCAAAGCGAATGTACGTACTGCACAGGCAGCACGTACCAGTCTGTCCAACGCACTGAAAGTATCCTTTACAGGTGGTTCGGTGATGGGAATGGGTGTAGCCGGTCTGGCCGTATTAGGTCTCGGCGGACTGTTTATTCTCCTCAGAGCATATTTCGGCGCAAGCGCCAATTCAGAAGAAATGATCAAAACCATTGAAGTGCTGACCGGCTTCTCGCTCGGTGCGGAAAGTATCGCTCTGTTTGCACGTGTAGGTGGTGGTATCTATACCAAAGCAGCCGACGTAGGTGCTGACCTCGTAGGTAAAGTGGAAGCAGGTATCCCTGAGGATGATCCCCGCAACCCCGCTACCATTGCCGATAACGTAGGCGATAACGTAGGTGACGTAGCCGGTATGGGCGCTGACCTTTTCGGTTCTTATGTAGCCACTGTACTGGCCACCATGGTATTGGGCAGCGAAGTAAACTCCCACGATAACTTCGGTGGCGTTGCTCCTATCATCTTACCGATGCTGATCGCAGGTATTGGTATCGTATTTTCAATTATAGCTACCTTCTTTGTCAGAATATCCGAGAATGCAGGACTGAATACCAGCGTTGTACAAAAAGCGCTGAATATGGGAAACTGGGGCTCTATTGTGCTTTCAGCGATCGCCAGTGCCGCACTCGTGTATTATATCCTTCCTGCTGAATCCATCTACCTGAAACGTGACTACGTGGAAGATGGCACCGGCGCCCTGAGGGAGAATGTAATAGCCATTACACAAAACGGCGTTGTAGGCGCCATCTTCGTAGGACTGGCTGTAGGTACCCTGATGAGTATCATCACAGAGTACTATACCGCAATGGGTAAACGCCCTGTACTTTCTATCATCCGTCAGTCTTCTACCGGTCACGCAACCAACGTAATTGCGGGTCTGGCTGTAGGTATGGAATCGACCCTGTTGCCCATCATCGTACTGGCAGCCGGTATCTATGGTTCTTATGCCTGTGCAGGACTGTATGGTGTAGCTATCGCAGCAGCCGGTATGATGGCTACCACAGCGATGCAGCTGGCCATTGACGCTTTCGGTCCTATTGCCGATAACGCAGGTGGTATTGCCGAAATGAGCGAATTGCCCAAAGAAGTACGTGAAAAAACCGACATCCTTGACGCAGTAGGTAATACGACTGCCGCTACTGGTAAAGGTTTTGCGATCGCTTCCGCAGCGCTGACTGCACTGGCACTCTTTGCTGCATTCGTAGGTGTGGCCCGCATCAGTGGTATCGATATCTATCATGCAGATGTACTGGCTGGTCTCTTTATTGGCGCTATGATCCCGTTCATATTCTCCTCTCTCGCCATCCGCGCTGTAGGTGAAGCTGCTATGAGCATGGTGGAAGAGGTTCGTCGTCAGTTCAAGGAAATCCCCGGCATCATGGAAGGTACCGGTAAACCTGAATACGATAAATGTGTGGCTATCTCCACGCAGGCTTCCATCAAAAAAATGATGCTGCCCGGTAGTATTGCCATCCTCACTCCTATTGTCGTTGGTTTCATCTTTGGACCTGAAGTATTAGGCGGCTTCCTTGCCGGTGCAACTGTAAGCGGTGTACTGATGGGTATGTTCCAGAATAATGCCGGTGGTGCATGGGATAACGCCAAAAAATCATTCGAAAAAGGCGTTGAGATCAAAGGTGAGATTTACTACAAAAAATCAGAGCCACATAAAGCATCTGTTACCGGCGATACTGTAGGAGATCCATTCAAAGACACCTCTGGTCCGTCTATGAACATCCTGATCAAACTGATGTCTATCGTATCATTGGTTATTGCTCCTACCCTCGCTGAAATTCACGGTAAAACAACTGTCGTTACAGCGAAGAAAACAGCGCCGACTGAACAGGTAGCTAAAACGCAGGCAAAAGCGGGTGTTTTAGCAAAAAGACAGTAATATCGAACAAATAAGAACGATAACAAATAACACTACCAACATAATAAAAAATGGGTGCCGGATAAATCCCGGTGCCCATTTTTATTATTTCCCGATTGAGATGCGTCGTATATGCGTCGTATATGAGTCGTGTATAAAGTATGTACTCTGTCTCCTAAATTCAAGATCTCTTCCTAACCTGTTCTGTTCTGGTCTAATTCATTTTTGGGCTGCTTTTGCTTTGGTTTCAGATACCTGACGGACTGACGCCCGTTTTTAAGATGATTGGGCAGTAGTAGGTAGGCTGTGCGGTGGAGCTAAGGGAGACGGTAGCTGGATGCAGGGGACGGGCTAAGGTCCGCGCAGGCATCCGAAACCGCCGCTGTAAGAGCCGGTTGAGAGGTGTAATGAGGTTGCGCGTAAAAGTATGATCGGTCATTGCTCCCCCAAAAACCGCAATCCGGTTCAGCTATAGTCTGACTATACTTATACTATACTTATTCTACGTTAATGCTACGTTTTTTTCGTAGCATTAACGTAGAATAAGTATAGTATAAGTATGATCAAAGCCTGATCTTACCTGGACTGATGCCAAATTTCTTTTTGAAAGCGACGCTGAAATGCTGGACAGAAGAAAAGCCCAGTTCTTCTGCAATTTCAGTCATGGTATACTGCTGGCGGGCAATCATTTTTCTGGCATATTCCATCCGATGGTCATTTAAATAACCAAACACCGAATTATCAAATAATTGACGGAAACCATTCTTCAGTTTAAATTCATTCAGCCCGGCCATTCTGGACAATTCGGGCAATGAAGGTGGATGTTGTATGTTTTTTAATAATAATTCCCTTGCATAATGCAGTTTGTCTCTATCTGAGGGTGTCAGAGCATGCGAAGTGCTCCGTACGTTCTCCACACGCTCATATTGCTCACATTGCAGGGCCAATAATTCCAATACTTTAGATTGTAAAAAGAGCTTTTTAATGCCTCCATTGAACTTACACTGACGTATCTCTTCCAATACCATCATCATCCGGGTAGTAATTGGCGGATTCGTCTTCCTGTTCAGGTAGATCATCTTATCTCCTGCCACTTTATCAGCCAATTGTTCCAGTACCCGGCCATTATTCACAGCCAGCTCCAGAAAGCGTTCTTTCGAAAAACTCAGTCCGACAAGCTCGAAATCCCTTTGTTTCTCTACATCAATATTCTCCGCAATGGTAGGATTATAAAAAAGATTGTGTTCCAACGACTTATACCGACGCATAGCAAAGTCGCCCACCTCTCCCGGACCAGAATCAAACTCGCCGTTCAATACGAACATCAGTGAAATAGTGGAAATATGCTCAGTAGTGGTGATGTGCAGGTTCTGATGAACATTCGCGCCTCCGATAGCTATATGGTATCCGTCAAAGTACATTTCCCGGAAATCGGCTTCTACAAACGCCAGATTGACTGTTTGTTTATCTTCTATCAAAGAAGTAGAACGCATTTTTCCCAGCGGAAATTCCTGCTGCTCAGTATAGATTAGCTCTCTGGCGTCATTTCTGATCTGGATGTCCATAAAAATCCTTTAAATATAAATTTTAATCCTTCTCGTGTAACAGCTATACGGACAAAGACCTGCAATTTTGCACAAAAATATTCCATAACGTTCAATAATAATAGTCATGGTGGTCGGAATATTCCGTACAAATATATGTACCCAACAGGATAAGCATGCAATAATCAGCGCGATACGTACCCAGTTTGACAGTGACTGCACCATCGACATTGAAGATTGTGACAAGGTAATGCGTATAGTATCCGGATCCTTACCTGTGGCTGAAAAGGACATCATACAATTCGTAGTAAATATGGGTTTTCGCTGCGAATTGCTCGATTAACTTATACATTTAAAAAAAATTTAAGGGCACTTCTAGGGGTAGTCTTATCTCTCCTCGTCATATATGCGTAACAAAAATGTTATAGCCAGCTATCCGCTACTAAACAATACAAGTACCTTATATGAAGACAAGATTACTTATGCTGCTGGGCGTATGCCTGCTGCTTATGCAGGTAAGCTATGTACATGCACAACAACGATACACGATCAGTGGTTATGTAAAAGACCAGCAAAATGGTGAAAGCCTTATCGGCATTACTGTAGCAAAAGCAGGTACCAGCCTGGGCACCGTAACGAACGAATACGGTTTCTATTCCCTGACACTCCCCGCAGGTGATCATGAGATCCAGTTCTCTTATATAGGCTATGGAACAATCAAAATGAATGTTTCGCTGAAAGCCAACAAAACACTGGACATGAAACTGGAGAAATCCAGTTCTCAGTTAAGCACCATCACTGTAACCGGCAATAAACAGGAGAAAGCGGTTAATACACTCACTACAAGTCTGAACAGACTGGACATCGCGCAGATGAAAAAGATGCCCACTTTCATGGGTGAGGTAGATGTACTGCGTTCTATCCAGACATTGCCGGGAGTAAACACGGTGGGTGAAGGCGCCAACGGTTTTAACGTACGCGGTGGTGCGGCTGATGAAAACCTCATCCTGCTGGATGAAGCCCCTGTATATAACTCTACCCATATGCTCGGTTTCTTCTCTGTATTCAACCCGGATGCAGTAAAAACCATCAATCTCATTAAAGGCGGTTTTCCGGCTGAATACGGCGGCCGTACCTCCTCTGTACTTGATATACGCATGAAGGATGGAAACAACCAGAAATTCAACGTAAATGGGGGTATAAGCAATGTATTCAGCAGAGTAGCAGTGGAAGGTCCGCTGAAGAAAGATGAATCTTCTTTCATTATTGCCGCCCGTCGTTCTTATATCGATATCCTCATGAAACCCTTCCTGAAAGGAGACATGAAAGATACCAAGCTGAATTTCTATGACCTGACTGCGAAAGTGAACTACAAGCTGAACAAGAACAATACCCTCTTCGCCAGTGGTTATCTTGGTCGCGATGTATTCGGATTTGGTACACAGGTGAATATGAACTGGGGTAATAAAACGGCAACTGTACGCTGGAACCATGTATTCACGAACAAAACTTTCCTGAACCTGACTACCTTCTACAGTAACTATGATTACACACTGGATTTCAACAACGAAAGTCAGAAAGGTGCGGGAGAAGATTCGCAGCGTTACAAATGGACATCCAACATCATCAACTATGGTGTGAAACCAGCCTTCACTTACTACATCAATACACATAATAGCGTGCACTTTGGTCTGCAGGGGCTTTACTATACCTTCAAACCGGGTACAGGTACCGGTGTGGAAGGCGATGAAACTTCTGTGAAGGAACTGACACAGCAGCATGGACTGGAAGCAGCAGCTTATCTGGATCACGAGTGGAAGCCGAGCGATAAATTCGGTGTACAGTATGGTGTGCGTCTTTCTTCTTACCAGTATCTTGGTAAAGGTACTGCTTACTACTACAATGATACCACACCGGGCATCCGCAGAACACTGACCGGTACAAAACAATATGGTGCGAACGAACTGATCAAAGCTTACAGTTATCTGGAACCAAGGATTACGGCCCGTTATGCACTGACATCGAATCATGCTGTGAAAGCATCTTATGCACGTACCACACAGTTCATGCATCAGTTGTCCAACACCGCATCTCCGACACCGCTGGATATCTGGACACCAAGTACCAACAATATTAAACCACAGGTGGCTGATCAATACACTATCGGATATGTATACGATGCTCCTTCCGGTGTCTTTGAAATCTCTGGTGAAGCGTTCTACAAGAATATGGAGAACCAGCTGGATTATATCGACAATGCTAATCTGGAGCTGAACCAGCAGATTGAAGCAGATCTGTTGCAATCACACAGCCGTTCATATGGTCTGGAACTGATGGCAAAGAAGGAAGTAGGCAAGACCACCGGATGGGTAAGTTATACGTTGTCCCGTTCCGAAAGACAAACAACCGGCATCAGCAAAGATGAATGGTTCCTGAACCGTTATGACCGTACACATAACCTGAATCTGGTTATTACGCATGAGTTATCAAAACGCACCTCTCTTTCCGCCAACTGGGTTTATGCGTCAGGAACACCAGCTACTTTTGCCGACAGCCGGCTGGAATTCCAGGACTGGGATATTCCTTACAACAGTACTGATAAGCGTAACAACTACAGACTGCCTTCTTTCCACCGGTTGGATATGTCATTAACGCTGAAAGGAAAACAACTGCACCGTTGGAAAGGAGAATGGGTATTCTCGCTCTACAATGTATATGGTCGCAGAAATGCTTATACCGTTTACTTCAGACAGAATGAAGATGATCCATCTAAAAAAGAAGCGGTTCGTCTTTCCATCATAGGTTCTATCATCCCGGGTATCACCTATAACTTCAAATTCTAAAAACATCCGCAAAACACAATACAGATGAAAAAGATCAGACTCAGCATATTACTGGTGATAGCAGCCGCTTTTACAGCCTGCGAGGATGTAGTGGATATTGACGTTGCAAAAGGCACTTCTTATCCGGTGCTGGATGCCTGGATCACGACAGAACCAGGTGTACAGAAAATCAGATTTACGAAATCAGTTCCATATACAGATCAGACGCCATCTCCTGTAATCGGTGATGCAGTGATCACGCTCTTCGATGAAACAGCGAATAAATCATATCCATTTACTTTCAAGGATGGCAATTACACTTACGATCCCGGAGACAATGAAACCATCGGCGTAACAGGACATGCTTACAGACTGAAAGTAGAATATGGAACAGAAGTATTTGAAGCGATTGATACGATCAAAAGAAATACGGTGATTGATTCTATCTCCTACAAATTTCAGACTAAAGAGGAAAACTTCGTTTCAGAGGATGGGTATGTGGCCAAGTTTCATGCAAAAGACATCGAAGGTGGCGTAGATTACTACTGGATGCGTTCTTACAGAAATGATCTGCAGCATAAAGTAGGCGATGCATTCTCTGTGGATGGTTATTTCGATCAAAGTGTAAAGGACGGTTCCTCTTTTATTCTGCCTATACAGGAAGCAGTGACTGACTTTGACAAGCCTTTCCAGAAAAATGAAAAAGTGATCGTCAAACTGCGTTCACTCACCTACCAGAGCCATTTCTTCCTGACACAGGTAGATGAGCAAATCAACTCGGGCGGTCTGTTTGCAAAGGTGCTGGAGAATGTAAAAAGTAATGTCATCAATAAAACAAGCGGAGGCAAAACAAGGATCCTTGGCTGGTTTGGTACTTCAGCAGTAAGCAGCAAAGAGCGCGTAATAGAATAAATCTCTCACTATCATAATAGCTGGCTAAGGGCCTGTCTCTTAGCCGGCATTCTTTCCAACAACACTAATACAATTTTATGAAAAAGATTCTGGCAGCACTCCTGGTGCTAGCGGCACAGCAGACGTTTGCACAATCCAATCAGGAAACTTTATTTTCTGCGAAAAAAGGCAAAAAAACAACTATAGGGGCATATGGGGTGCCTGCAGCCAAATTTACACCCATTGATGGTAAATTTGGATTGCTGACAGGCGGTTACGGTGGTGTATTACTGAATGGCAAGATCATGCTCGGTGCAGGTGCTTATTCACTGGTGAATAACGTGGACCTGCCAACACTAAATACCGCAGGATACAAGGAATATGTAAACCTCTGGTACACCGGTTTTGTGGCTGAGTATATCCATAATTCGGACAAACTGGTACACTGGACGGCAGGTGCATTATTAGGTGGTGGCGGTGTAGGTCGCCGGGATAAAAACAGATGGGAGAACGACGATTGGGATCACAACAGCGTATATGACCAGAGTGGTTTCTTCGTTGCAGAACCTTTCGCCAATCTGGAAATCAATATCACAAAATTCCTGCGTCTTGATGTCGGAGCATCCTACCGTTACATTGCGGGGTCCAGCACAGCCGGTATTACAGATGGCAAGATAGGTGGTCCATCTTTAAATGTCGGTCTGAAAGCAGGTAAGTTCTAATATTGCTTCCCGATATGTTTTCTACAAGGCATTGTTGCCCATTTCGCTGAACGATTTCATGCAGGAATGGGCAACATGCCTTTTCTTGTTTTTATATTCACATGAACGGGCTTTGCGGGCTGGATAACAAAAGAATAAAACCAGACCTCTTCAGTACAGCAGCACCAGACCTGCAGATGATCATTAGGGCCTGCAAAAAAGATAATAACAGCACTTGTTACGAATATAAAAAAGCCACGGAAATACAAAAAAGTGGCGTTATGCGGGAATCATCCACTTTATGGAGACGGTATATCAGACTTAAAAACCCTCCCGGCTTCTCCCCTATTTTTTCCTCTTTCTTTATTTTTTAAAAAAAATCCCCTTCGGATTTGGCAATTACGAAACTTGTCGTACATTTGTTTACGAAGATATTCGTAGATCATATAATCATTGAAAACAAATGAGTACCGCAAAAAATTACAAGCCTACAGAAAGTGAACTGGAGATCCTGGGGATATTATGGGAAAAAGGCGCAGGTACTGTGAGGGAAGTGCATGAGATATTAGAGAAAAGCAAAGACGCCGGTTATACAACTACCCTTAAACTGATGCAGATTATGCATGAGAAAGGGTTGCTCAAAAGGGATACCAGCAGCAAGACGCATGTCTATGAAGCTGCTATTTCTCAGGAAAGCACACAGCAACAGTTACTGACAAAAATGATCGATACTGTGTTTAACGGATCAGCCACACAGCTGGTTATGCAGGCACTGGGTAATCATCGTTCTTCACAGGAGGAACTGGACAAGATCAAGCAGTATCTGAATGAGATAGAGCAACAACAGAAAAAGTAAACCCGGCGCTACTGGCGCATCTAATACCACTATCATGACTGCACAACTCCCCTTCACTGCAGATGTGATCCAGGCTTTCGGCTGGGCACTTCTGCACTCATTCTGGCAGGCCTTCTTCATTTTTGCCTGTTTACGTCTTGTACTGTATCTCTGGCCACAGGCGGGCTCCAGCATAAAATACAACCTGTCGTATATTTCATTGACAGGCATTTTCACCTGGTTTTCCGTTACGCTCTGGCAGCAGATAGAGGCAGTGAGGAGGGTACATGCAGCCGCTCAGTTCATGATAGAAACCGGCATCAGGCAGTCTTCTGCTGTGGAGGTACCGGTTATCTATAAAAGTCAGTCACAACTTACAACGCTGTTTCCTACGCTGGAAATGTGGTTTCCGGTATTGGTCGCCATTTATGTGGCGGGCGTGGCAGTTATGACTATCAAATTATCAGTTGATCTTGTACAACTGCAACAGATCAGAAAAAAGCAGGTATTCCCCATTGACGAAGTATGGGAAAAGCACCTGACCAAACTGAAAAATCAGCTCCGTATTCCCCGCAAGGTGAAATTGCTGATATCGCAGTACATCCAAGTACCCGTAATGATAGGTTTCCTGAAACCTGTTATCCTGCTACCGATAGCCATGTTCAACAATCTCACAGCAGAACAGCTGGAAGCCATTTTGCTGCATGAACTGGCGCACATCAAACGCAATGATTATCTATTGAATATCTTCCAATCAATTGTTGAAACCATTTTATTTTTTAATCCTTTTATATGGTGGATTTCTAAAAACATCCGCCTTGAAAGAGAACACTGCTGCGATGATCTTGTACTAAAAAATCAGGTACAACCGCTGCATTATGCTAAAGCCCTGGTCGCGTTAGAAGAATACCGGTTAACAGTCAACTCGCTCGCCATGGCAGCAGCCGACAACAAACAACATTTATTTCACCGTATCAAACGTATCATGGAAATGAAAACTAAAAATATCAACTATACGCAAAAGTTATTAGCTGTCATGATCATTGCCGTTGGCCTTGTATCCATTGCATGGTTAAACCCTCCGCGCAAAGAAAAACAGTCTGACAAACAGAAAGCTGCTGATAATAATATCATCCCGGCTCCGCTGGCGCCTGCTACTGGTCATCCGATCGTCTTTCATGCGGCCAATATTACCACTTTGCTGAACGACACGGTTCCTGCTACTAAAGAAGAACGTGAAAAAGAGCGTGACAGGGTATTAATGGAAAATTATAATACCAGCATGGAAGCGGCCAAAAAAGCCATGGAAAACATTGACTGGAGCAAGATGAATTCAGAAGTGGCGAATGCCATGAAGAACATCGACTGGCAGAAAATCAATGACGAAGTAAAGCAGGCAATGAAAAATGTTGATTGGGATCAGATCAACAAAGAAGTGTCACAGGCCATGAAACAGGTTGACTGGAAACAGGTAAACAAAGACATGACCAACGCGATAAAAGAGATCAACTGGGATGAAATGCGTCAAGATCTCAGAAATAGCATGAAGGAAGCGGCGGCGCAAGGTATAAAGATAGACCCGGACATGATGCAGGAGCAGATCCGCAAAGGCATGGAAAGCGCTAAACTGGCAATGGCCATGGCTACTTCCGATGAGATGCGCCAGACTATACAGAAAAGTATAGAAGAGTCTCAGAAAATGCTGAACAGCAAAGAAATGAAAGAAATGATGGAGAAGACCCGTCAGGAAATCATCAATGCACAGAAGGAAGTTGAACAGTCCCAGCAGGAAATCGAACAGACGAATCAAAAGATCAAAGATGAAGCCGCCGCTGCGAATGAAAAGGTTTCCGGCAAGTACAAAACGCTGATCCAAAAAATGGCAGATGATAAACTTATCGATGCCGACGGAAAGTTTAGCATCGAAAAGAAAGGCGATGTATTAACTGTGAATGGCGTGCGCCAGTCTGACGATGTACTGAAAAAATACGCTGACCTGATCGGCAGTGTTGACGAACTCTCTATCAAAGGCCAAAAAGGGAGTCTGAAAATCAACGCAAACGAACACTAAACATACTTTTTTCCGCCATTATATGCGCTACTGCCGTTCATACAGCAGTAGCGCTTTTTGTATGTTATTACCCCTTATCTTTAGGTATCAAACCTCACTTTACATATGAGAATAGCTGCTACATTGCTGGCATTGGTTTTTACCATACAAAGCCAGGCACAGGAGACTACCAGGTCTCTGGAAGAAATTAAAATCATCAGGAACAACCCCTACACGCCTGTAAAGAATCAGGCCAATACCGGCACCTGCTGGTGTTTCTCTACTACCTCGATGATCGAATCAGCCTGTCTCCGTGAAGGACAACAGGCACTGGACCTTTCTGAAATGTTCACTGTACGCAATATCTATCGCGAAAAGGCTGAAAATTATATCCACAGACAGGGTTTTACCCGTTTTGATGAAGGTGGACTGGGACATGATGTGCTGCGCGCCGTTGCGACATATGGTATCGTTCCGGAAGAAGCCTACAGTGGGCTTAAAGAGGGGCAGGAATGGCATGATCACGCTGAGATGGTCGGACAGCTGCGTACTTACCTTGACAGCATTCTGAAGCTTAAAAGACCCATTCCTACGAACTGGGAAGATGGCTTTAATGCTATTATGGATAAATACCTTGGTACTGTACCTGCCACCTTTACGTATAAAGGGCACTCCTACACTCCTAAAACTTTCGCGAAAGAGGTCGTAAAATTCAATGCGGATGATTATGTCAGTCTGACGTCCTTTACACATCATCCTTTTTACAGCTCCTTCATTATCGAAGTACCTGATAACGTTTCCAACGGTGCGTACTATAACATTCCGTTGAAAGAAATGATCGACATTGCTAAAACTGCTGTGGAAAAAGGATATACGGTATTATGGGATGCTGACGTTAGCAACCGTGGTTTCATGGTAGGAAAAGGATATGCATTACGGCCAGTAGCTGATTCACTCACACGTGGCGCTGTGATCAACCCTGATGTGGAAGAGAAAGATTATTCACAGGAAGAGCGTCAGCAGTTATTCGACGAACTTGTTACAGAAGATGACCACCTGATGCACATTACCGGTATCGGTAAAACCGGGAAAGGCAAGGAATTTTTCATTGTAAAAAATTCCTATGGCAGCAAATCCGGTCCTTTTGATGGTTTCATCAAGGTATCAGTTCCTTATTTCGCGATCAATACTATTACGATTATTGTTCCGAAAGCTGCACTGGAAAAGTCGCTGAGTGGTAAACTGGCTGTAAAATAAATAAGGTTGTTATGCGGTAAAACCGGTATTACAGCCTCTGACAACGATCGACACAGACTGTGTATATGAAAAAGGGCAGCCTTGTGAAATCACAAGACTGCCCTTTTTCATGGTCATTTGTTTGAGGGAAACAGCGTATTAAAAATGCTACAATAACAATATCGCTATCGGGGAAAATCCTTTATATATCGTGTCTGTTCACACCAGTGACCTGTTGTCACTCACTGCTGTTGCAGATCTTTATCATTTCAACGGGTTTGAGTGATCAGTTGACTCAAGGCTTCAAAGTAAAACAGATAAGACTATCGTTCATGATGCTCATTGCCTCAATTTCAGCGAAAGCCTTCCTGCACTACTATATCAATCACAAGGAGGCCAAAACTGCCTGTCTCATTGCTTCAATCTCAACTGCCCTAAGCCTTTTAAATTACTATCTCAATCGAAACAGGACTAAAACTGCCTCGTCTCATCTCTTCAGATTCAAGATTTCCGGGCTCTCCTATACTTTAGTCAGCATAAATCACCGTTACCTCACCACCTCAAACGCGTTATAATTCTGCAAAGGCGCAACAGTAATTACCAGCTCTGTCACCTTTGCAAAAGGCGGCCCCTGCCGGCACCAGGCTATAAATGACTCCATAGTGTGTTCATCTCCTTCCGCAGTAATAAACACATTGCCGTCAGGTAAATTCTTTACCTCGCCTGTAATACCAAGATCATCGGCAGTATTTTTGGCACTGGCTCTGAAGTATACGCCTTGTACCCTGCCTTTCACCAGGATTTCCTTGTGTATCTTTTCCATATAAGCGGCTTAATAGTGGATGAGTAATGATCTTACTATCCAAAACTACAAACAGCCCGGTAAAAGGAAAAATTAAAATCGGTAGAGTGACTGAAAGGCTTAGCATTGACCAATATCGGTATTTATCAACCTTAGCTTTACTAGTATATGACCTTTACCAGTATTAGCATTTACTAGTATTTAACCTTTACCAGTATTAGCACTTACCAGCATTAGCCTTTACTAGTATTTAATCTTTACCAGTAATAGCACTTGCCTTCATTAGCCTCCACTAGCATTTAATCTTTACCAGTATTAGCACTTACCAGTATTTAACCTTTACCAGTATTAGCACCTACCAGCATTAGCCTTTACTAGTATTTAATCTTTACCAGTAATAGCACTTGCCTTCATTAGCCTCCACTAGCATTTAATCTTTACCAGTATTAGCACTTACCAGTATTTAACCTTTACCAGTATTAGCACTTACCAGCATTAGCCTACTAGTATTTAATCTTTACCAGTATTAGCACTTACCTACAACAGCCTTTACCTCCATAACGAAATACATGGGATACATGATTACATGAAACATCAGGAACACATAGACTACATAAGATAGTCGTAACAGCAGCAACGAAATCGGGTTAACAAACATTGAATAAAAGCCGTTGACAAAAAGTTGCATAGGTTATGCTGCGTAATTAAACAGGTTAATATCCTGCTGAACTGCTTCATCTCCGAATATGAATTCTTTTACAGGCTCGTAGTGACCACCACTTGCCGGCTTGCGTAACAGCATAAAGCTCTTACACTGAAAACTCCGTACAAAAACCTGATTGTAAAAATGATCATACACTTTATCAAATTCAGGTGTACTGATAGCTCTGGCGATGGTGATATGCGGCTTAAATGTTCCCGGCTTTATATCAAACTCCTGCAGTATTTTCTTATGTAGCTCAACGAGAGGTTTGGGATTCGCTACATTGACGTAGATAGTTCGTTTCTCCGGTCCGTGTTCAAAATGGTCAAACTTTGAGGTATATAACGTGAAGCCTGATTGTTTTCTGGCGATATCATCCAGCATATGAACGAAATCTTCCTGGAATCTCTCAGGGAATACAGATCTGAAAAGACTGATATGCGCCTTGGAAAAGCGACTACCGTACATTCCCAGTTCCTGGGCAACTAACTGCTTTAATGCGGTTACATCATTGGCAATACTAGTACCTGGACTTACTACCAACAAGTAATCAAACAATGGTTCCTGTTCAAATGCAAGTGTGTTATCTGTATGCATAACCAAGTAGTTTTTAAATTAAGATGTACTGGTTACTTGAATATTGACAATACAAATATAGGAATCTTTTATTGAAATACTAATATTTTTAGCATTTTGTGCTAATTAATTTCGCTTTAAACTGTATCATAATGATTTTAAACAACTTATATCAAAATATGAGGGCTTATTTTTTTAGTATCCGGCCTGAAAACAAGCTTTTTAATCACTTAAGTCTTTTGAAATACAGTGTGTAATTCGGCCACTCTTGTCAGCCTACTGATAATAAAAAAAGCGGACCTTCCGGTCCGCTTCCCTGATATATTCTATGAATTAATTATCCCAGATGACTAACGATAGCCAGGAAATCAGCAGCTACTAATGAAGCACCACCGATCAGACCACCATCCACATCAGGACAAGCAAATAATTCTCCTGCGTTAGAAGGTTTTGCACTGCCACCATACTGGATAGTCAGGCGTAAAGCCGCTTCTCTGCCATATTTAGCAGCGATCTGGCCTCTGATAAAAGCATGCATATCCTGAGCCTGTGCAGCGCTCGCTGTCAGACCAGTACCGATTGCCCAGATTGGCTCATAAGCGATAACTACATTTTTCAGTTGCTCTTCCGTCAGGTGATAAAGACTTTCCTCCAGTTGTTTTGCAACGAATTCGTTCTGTGTTTCTGCTTTTCTTATTTCCAGTGGCTCACCGCAGCAAAAGATTGGTTTGATGCCGTTTGCCAGCGCCAGATCAATTTTCTTTGCCAGTACAGCATTGCTTTCCTGAAAATACTCTCTTCTTTCAGAGTGACCCAGTATCACGTAGTCAACACCAATAGAAGCCAGCATTTCTGCAGATACCTCACCAGTATATGCACCAGATTTCTCAGATGCACAGTTCTGAGCTGCCACGTAAAAACCGGGCGTATTTTTCAATAATGCCTTTGCTTTCAACAGGTATGGAAAAGGTGCGGCAACTACCACTTCCTGTCCTTCCGTCAAACGCAGGCCAGCCTGCAGGATGTCATTGATCAGCTGTTCTGCCTGTCCGAGGGTCAGGTTCATTTTCCAGTTTCCAGCAACGATTTTTTTTCTCATGTCTATCGCTATATTGATTTTTAAAAAGGTTTATTAATCATCTGAAAGTTTCGCAAACAAAACTTCCAGTACCTGTTTGTCTGTTTCCGTCATCTCCTGTCCTTTGAAGCGCATCCAGGTTTCGATATCGCGTAGCGCCTGTGCTATACGGTAACGTTCTATCTTTCCTGCACCACCCCATGAAAAGGAAGGCACAAATTTAGGCGGAAAGTCTGCACCAAAGATATTACAGGATGCGCCTATCACTGTACCCGTATTCAGCATCGTACCGATGCCACAACGGCTGTAATCCCCCATCAGCAATCCACATTTGGTACCTGCCGGTTCTGCCTGTTGCAAAGCTTCTACCCATACTCTCACCACACTCCCGTTATTCTTCAGATTAGAACAGGTCGCATTGGCCCCCAGATTACACCATTCCCCGATCACCGCATCTCCCAGATAACCATCATGTCCTTTATTGGAATAACCAAACATCACCACGTTTTTAATCTCTCCCCCTCCTACACTACCAGGCCCGAGGGTGGTGGCACCGTACACTTTGGTTCCCATTTTCAGCACGGCTTTCTCTCCCATTGCCAGCGGTCCTCTTACCAGACAACCTTCCATGATCTCCGCATTTCTGCCTATATAAATAGGACCAGTCAGGGCATTCAGGACGCTATGTTCCACCACTGCTCCTTCCTCCAGAAACATCTGCTCTGAACCACTCACTTTATTCGTATCACTGACAGGTGCGGATATCCTTCCTTTTGTCAGCAAGGCAAAATCACTGCGCAGTGCCTTGTCGTTCAGCAAAAAGAAGTCCCACGGCTTCCTCACCACTGATATTTCGCCAAGATACTCTTTTCGTTCTATAGGTGCAGCATCTGGTTGGTCTCCCGGAGTCACCTTAGCAATTAATTCATGGGACTTAAAGAGTCCCTGACCTTGCTGCAGCTCAGCTATAGCCTGTACCAATGCCTCATCTGGCAGTACATTTCCTGCAATCAGGACTGCCGGCACGGTCTCATCTTTTTTAAGCGGATATTTTTGTTGTAAATAAGGGACAGTAAAGTGGCTGATAGCGGTATTCAACCAGTGCTCCCATTTCTCCCGGATGGTCAGAATACCTATACGGCAGGCTGCAACCGGTCTTGTATGAGTGAAGGGATATAACAACTCTCGGGCGGGCGTGTCTAAAAGAATGTAATTCCGCTTCATAGGGGATAAAAATAAAAAATCCCATCGAAAATGCCGATGGGATTCTTGAAAATATTTTAGAGGCCTGATTAGGCTTTCTTAGCGTAACGCTTGTTGAATTTGTCGATACGTCCTGCTGTATCCACCAATACGTTCTTACCAGTATAGAAAGGGTGAGAAGTATTAGAAATTTCCAGCTTAATTACCGGGTACTCGTTACCATCTTCCCAGGTGATAGTTTCTTTGGAAGGAGCGGTAGAACGGCTTAAAAAGCTAGTACCGTTTGACATATCTTTGAATACTACAAATCTGTAGCTTTCTGGATGGATTCCCTGTTTCATCTGAATGTTAATTTTCTTTTTGTTACCAGATGCAACCCCGCATATTCATTCTTCTGATGCATGATGAATGCCATGCTTGGTTTCATACCAATATTATTAGACAGGGTGCAAAGGTAAAATAATTTTTCAAAAAACACAACTGAAGACTAAATATTTTAGCTCTTCATATTTATATATTGTAAAGGAATACCTAAGTTCGCTTCTTTCGTCTTCTGTATAACCTCCTGTAAATCATCGATCTTCTTACCAGTCACCCTTACAATATCGTCCATAATGGCCGCCTGTACCTTAGCTCCGGAATCTTTGATCAACTTAACCAGCTTCTTGGCATCTTCCTGTTTAATACCATTTCTGATAGGAACGTCTTTTTTTACCACCTTTCCGCTCTGGTAATGTTCTTTACTCAGGTCGAAAATGTTACCGTCCAGTCCCTGACGCATTGTACGACTGATCAGGACGTCAATTACCTGGCCCAGCTTCATGTCGCTGTCTACCTCTATGGTCAGGCCCAGTTCCTTCTTATTCAATTCAATACTTACATGCGAATCTTTAAAGTCGTACCTGTTGGTAATCTCCTTTTTAACGGTGTTTATCGCATTATCAAGTGTCTGTGTATCCACTTTGCTAACAATATCAAAGGATGGCATGCTGAAATATTTTAATAATCTACTAATTACTTAAGGGCTACAAATATAAACCAATACTGCATTATATAAAAAACCCCGGGACCATACCCGGGGTGTGTTAACGGAATGCCTTCCGGTAACAGGCTGCATTGTATCTGCTACAAGCAGCCAACAACTATCTTTAGTCCACTTTAGTGATCTTAGCCATGCCTGAAGAAGACTGGTTGATCACAGGTGTTCCTTTGTAACGGATCTTACCCATACCGGAAACATTCACATCCAGCTTCTTTTCCGCTGTAATATCCAGTTTACCGGTACCGGAGATAGCGACCTTCGCGTCAGAAGACTGTAAATCCAGCGCTTCTACATCGGCAGTACCTGAGATCTCATATTTGGTGGATGGGATATTTCCTTTCAGATTCAGATGACCGGAACCGGATACTTCTACTTCCAGGTTGCTGGCATCCAGCTCAACCTCTGTGTTGGTAGAGCCGCTGAAGGAGAATTTCACGTTATTTCCTTTCAGTTTGCCTTTGCTGTAGAATCCACCGCTACCACTTGAACTCAGTTCTTCCAGCTGGTCCATGGTCACATATATGTTGATGGTTTTAGAAGGCTTGATATCATATCCTCTTTTTGTACCAATTTCCAGATCGTTCCCTCTCAGCTTTGTTTCTATATATGGCAGCAGATTGTCGTCTGCCTCGATTCTGATATCGTTTTTAGCACCCGGCGTGATATACACATTATACGAACCTGAAGTACTGATGCTTCTGAACGGTCCTTCTGTACGGGATTCTGATTTAATGTTGCCACTGCCCTTTACTTTTTCATTGAGGACTTTAAAGGCAGACGCGGTGATAGTGAACAGCAATAGTGCTACTGGCAGTACCCAGTTTAAACGTAATGTTTTCATACATGAGATTTAACGGTGAAGGATTTTTTGCAGATACATTCATTAACGGCTTTCGAAGCTGATATCACTATACACGCCATTCACCGTAACGGTGGCAGATCTGTCGTCTGCGTTCGACGTGGAAGCCGAGTATGTTAATTGTGAATTCTTTTTGATGCTGGAGATATTCTTCAGAGAAAGCTCGCCGGTTCTGACATCTCCGCTGTTCAGCTGTGCTCTGATTTGCAGACCGAGTCGTTGTGGTATGCCCAGCTTTACATCGGTATATGTCAGTTGCAGTTCAGCACTTTTAAAACCTGCGCCCAGCGCTTTTACAGACAGATCGCCATACACCAGTTTTGAATTGATTTCTGACTGGACTTCTGTAAAACGAAAATCGGTATAAGTGTTTTTACCATTGAATGAACCAACCCTGTTGATGTTATATTCATCATAGTTGCCGTTTGTGGCCAGATGCGTCACGGTACCGAGGTTGTATTCGCAGTAATTGGAACGTGTGGTCAATGAAGCGATGGCATCGCTTTTAAGATTGGAATAGTTAGCTCTGATATTTACTGTTTCCGCTTTACCGATACGGCCGCGATCACAGTAATTCATATTCAGCTCCAATGTTCTTTCTGCTTCCTTGATATCGTAGTTGCAGTAGTTCATTTTTATAGATGCCGGAAACGACAGTACATCTGTGATCACATCGCCGAAGTTGTTATCGAGGACCAATTGTGCCAGTCGCTCGGGAACATACATTTCATAATCGATGTTCACATAATCTTTCGAATCTTTTTTGCCTCCCCAGGAGAACCATTTGCTGCCGGATGATGATGGATTATACACCGTCTGCAGACTGGCGCTATTGCCGGAAGTATTCTGTGCAATATCCACCATATTTACGATGGAGGTGGCTTCCTCCACGCTTTTGCCGAAACCTGTGATAGTAATAGTTGCCTTTACTTCATTTTTATTCCAGGTGTGCACAATGATCTTACCATACTTGTTACTAACGCTTAGCGTTGTACCAGGATTTGTGCTGAATTCCTTTACAATAACCTTCTTAAATTCACTGTCTCCTTTCTTACCATAGGTGAGTATAGGTAGCAATAACAATAACAGGATACTAAATCTCTCTTTCATAATTAGATTGCTTTTGGCTTACGGGCTGTTTTTCTCTCAGCTCTTCTAATATTTTATCAAGCAGGTCCAGCTTCATCTGGTAGTAGCGGACCATCGCTGCTTTAATTCTTTCATTACCTGGATTCTGGATCAGTTCTGTTTCCAGCATCTGATAGGTTTCATTGCGTAACTCCAGTTCCTTACGCCCTACACTATCCAGTCCCAGTACGGAGTTCGGATAACTTTTAATTGTCTCCAGCCGCTGCTCTATCTGCGAAGTATAATAGGTCTTCGCTTCCTGCATTTCAGGAGATACATTGATCAGGTGCTGCGACTTTTTCATTTGCAGGAACTGATAGATCATGACGCTGTTCACCAGCAATACCAGAATAGCAGCTGCTTTCAACCAATGACGGCCGATCATTTGGATCACCCGGTTTTTACGGGGAGGATTAAGCTGTTCTTCAAGGTTGGCCCATACCCGAGGGCCGGGACCGGGTGCTTCAAATTCCTGACGATGCTGTCGGACAAAATCTTCAAAACTATTTTCTGACATCAGCGTATTAATTTTCTCTGTTTTATGATCTGTCTCACTTTATCTTTTGCACGCATATACTGTGTTTTCACTGTTGACTCAGAAATGTCCAGCATGGAAGCAATTTCTTTATGTGAGTACTCTTCAAATATGTACAAGTTAAGAACGGTACGGTAGCCATGTGGCAAAACATGTATGGCCTCTTTTATAGCAGCTACCGTCCAAGCAAAATCTGATTCGTCTACTACTGTTTCTTCCTCGACGTCTATATTATCCACTTCTTCAAAATATACTTTCTTTCTACGCAGGTGGCTCAGGCAATGGTTCACAACGATTCGTTTGATCCATGCTGTTACGCTGCCTGCGTTTTCCAGCCGTTCTATATTTTTAAACACCTGCATAAAAGCCTCCTGCAAGGTATCTTCGGCATCCGCCGGATTCCCCGTCATACGCAAACAGATATTATACATTGCAGCAGAATATGCATTGTATAACTCACGGAATGCGAGTGTGTCACCTTTCTTACACCGGGACACCAGGTGGTCTGTTATGGATGTATTGTTCAAGTTGTTGGCTGATGCTTGCATTATAAAGACAATATTTTGGAAAAAGGTTGCACGGGAAGAGAATATTTTTTGCAGATAAGGGGCAATAACAGTTTCACGGATTCACAATAAGCTAACAATCAATCTTTAACATTTTAAAATAAGGACGCAACCCAAGAATAGGTCGCGTCCCTTCCATCCTTATATATACCTAAAAACAGGTCATATTAATTACCGTCTTTTACGCGGCCCTGTTCATCTTCAAGGCCGGTTTTACGGTTGCGGGCAGCTTTGATATTGGTGTTACCGAAGCGATAGTTGAAGGTCAGTCGTACCTGACGGCTTTCCCATTTACTGTTAACACCGGTGTAACGGCCACCATTTTCGAAGCTTCCACGGAAGCGCTGAATATTGAATACATCATTTACATTCAATTTCAGACTTCCTTTCTTGTGCAGGATCTGTTTGGAAACACCCAGATCAACTGCGCACATATGTTTCATTCTGAATAATCCTTCGTCGGCGATCTGCGGAGACAGATAGAATACGCTCACTTCGGCACTCAGATCTTTTGGTAAAGTGAATGTCTGTTGCGTACGTCCCATGAATCCACCGCTGGAGATATTCACAGACTGGTTATCCACGATTGTCTGGAACTTGTTGTAGTAAGCAGACAGATAGGTAAAGCTGCTCCACCATTTTGTGATCGTTACAGGAAAAGAGATATTCAGATTGACGATATCAGATTTTGCAACGTTCAGGTATTTGTAACGGATATTCAATGTATCTCCGGATACCACATCTTTGTCAGCTTCCACGATTTGTGTGATTTTATCTTTTGTATGTGTATAACCGACAGAGGTAGTCAGGAAATGTTTGAATGTATGTGTAAACTCAACGCTGTTTGCATATGAAGGTTTCAGATAAGGGTTACCCGAGATCAGTGTATATCTGTCAAGATAGATCTGAAACGGATTCAGGTCTTCATAATCAGGGCGTTGCAGACGACGGCTGTAAGACAATCCCAGCTGATGGTTTTTATGTACATCATAGCTTACAAATACACTTGGAAACAGGTTGAAATAACTGGTGTCTGTCACCTGATTCATTGTGATGGAATTACCTTCAACATTACTCTGCTCAGCACGCAGACCTAACTGTACATTCACTTTTTTGAACTGTTTCTGGAAGTTGATATATGCAGCGTTCACATTCTCTTTATAGATAAAGTGGTTGGAACGGTTTTTATCGTATACCCAGTTACCATTACGCAGTGAATCAAATTTTGCGTCATTGTCTGTCTTTACAAAACTCAGTTTGAAACCGGCTTCCAGCTTCGCCTGATTACGCAGCGGATGTACGTAATCTGCTTTGATGGTTTTGATATCAATACTGTTTGGCTGACTATTGCGGGAAGTATCACCGCGCATATAATTTTTACCGGCAGAATCCCAGATGGTAGAGAAGATATCGTTGCCACGCTCTTCACTGTTACGGGCATAGTCCAGATCGATATTCAGCTCTTTACCTGTTGTATCCAGAATGGCTCTATAGTTAAGATTATACGCCCATCTTCTCCAGTTACCATCAGCGTTGGTATGAGTTTTCAATGTAGAATCCACACGCTGTCCGTCACCAATCTTAGTGAGCGCATCCGCAGGTTCTGTATTGCTTCTAAACCCTGCATCAACCATGACACCGATTGTATTATTCTTGTTGATGAAATAATCCATGCCCACTTTAACACCGTGGTAATCGGATTTTCTTTTTCTTTCGTTGTCCTGATCGAAAACAGTTGGTCTTCCTTCAGTAGTACCGGTACGATACAAACCAAGGTGCTGCTGGTTTTCACGGTGATTGTAGTTGTACGAACCGAAGAGGTTGAATTTCTCATTGCGATGGTTCAGGTTCAGGGCGCCACCATATTTTGGCGTCAGACCATAAGCGCCGAACAGTGATACGTTACCGTTGGAACCTACCATTTTATTCTTTTTCAGTTTAATGTTGATGATCCCGGAGTTGCCAGCTGCGTCGTATTTGGCGGAAGGATTGGTGATCAGTTCGATTTGCTCAATATTACTACTGGGCATGCTTTTAAGCAGCTGTGCAACGTCCTGGGAACTCATATTGGTAAGCTTGCCATCAATCATGATAACAACACCACTCTTACCTTTCAAACTAATATTATCGTCTTTATCGATAGATACACCGGGTGATTTTTCCAATGCTTCCATAGCGGTGCCACCGGCACCTATAATGCTGTTTTCAACATTTACAATCATTTTATCAGCCCGCTGCTCAATAAAAGGTTTTTTAGCAGTGACATTGACTTCTTTCAGATTTTTGGCGTCTGTACCCAGTGTCAGTGTCTCCATTGATACCGGTGCACTGCCTTTCACTTCAAAAGGTTTGCTGTAAGCTTTCGTCATGCCCACATAAGCGGCAGCAATCAGATACTTACCTTGTTTTATCTGTTCAAATTCATATTGGCCATTGATATCTGCAATAGCACCTTTTACCAGGGATGAATCTTTTGCTTTCAGTAGAGTAATAGTGGCAAATTCCATAGGCTTTGCACCTGTCTGTAATACCCGGCCAGTGATCCGGGCTGTTTCAATTTGCTGTGCCTGGATGGTATTAATGCTACAAAAGGTTAAAAAAGAGGCCAACAATGTAGTGGTCGATTTCATATAAGGAGGATTTAAATTTATTATAGGCTTTAATCTAATTGTTTATTTCTATAGAACCGTTCTTAGTACAGATCCTTTCTTAAACAACTACAGTGTAAAGGTAGGTAGTTTGCATTGCATAGTACATAGTTTTACACAAACGGTATCCAGTTAGGGATGATTGGTAAAAGTTCAATAAAAGGGTGAGGAACCTATAATAAAGACGACTCAGTGCTGTTTTCGTTGCAGTGGGGCTATATATTCATAAAAAAAGGCGTTGCCGATTGGCAACGCCTTTATAATAAAGTTATGATAATCAACCTCATGCCCATTTTATACGTTCAAGTATCTCTGGCAATTCAGTCTGGATCTTTTCAAATAACACCCGTTCCTCCTTTCTGATATGTTCTTCAAGGCTGCGGGCCAGAATATCCATAGCGGCAATCATGTCTGTATTTTCGGCCAGTGCACTATACATACGGGAGATCTGTTGATGTTCCAGTATCAGTTCCTGTATCAGCTGATCAATTTCCGGGTGATGCCCCGTACATATTTCAAAGAGATATTCCTCTTTCTGGATGTGTGGTACCATCACCTCCTGAAATACTTTCACGATATAAGCCAGCTTGGCATTAGTTTCAAGAGGAAAACCCTCAAAAGCGGCGGCATCATTTTTCAGATACCGGCAAACGAACAGTAAACGTTGATGTTCCTGCGATAATGGAATCAGAACCGGATGACGTTGCATATTATCAGATAGCTGGTTTTGCTGCTTTATGTATTTTGCGGCAATACCAGATCAACCCTGCGCCACCGATTACCATTAATGAAGAGATAATTTCAGCCTGTGTTGGATGGAAACCGAAAATATCATATTTCGTGTTCACCCTTATTTTCTCAATAAAGAAACGTTCAACGCCGTTCATTATCAGATAGATACCAAAGATAACACCCGGTATAGTTACTTTTTTACGCAGTGCATATAATACAGCGAACAGGATCAGACAGGTGATGATTTCATATAAAGCGGTAGGATAAACGGATACCGGCAATACACTACAGTATTTACCTGTGCAACCAGCCATCTGTACACCTTCGTTGATAACGTTATGTGGATAACCGTATGCAAAGAACCAGTCAGGCAGGAAACTGAGACCGGGAGGTTTTGCGAAAGCGGCATGCGGAATATGTTCAAGGCTACCGTATTGTCTGGTAAAGAACTGTTCACTTGCTTTAATCATTTCCTGGAACTTCGCCGGATCTGCTGGTACAACTTTACCAGCGGCATCCGTAACATAGGCACTATTATATATACCCCAGTCACCATCTCCAGAGAAATGACATCCCATACGACCGACACCATAAGCCAGCATCAGTGAAGGAGCAGCACTGTCTATCAGCTGCCATACATTGACACCTTTCTTTATAGCGTAACGGATAATGACATAAGAAGCGACGATCAGTCCACCGTAGAAGGTAAGACCGCTAAAGGAAAGTAACGCACCAATGGGATCCTGCACGAAATCACCCCAGTTCTCCAGATTGTGAAATATCTTGGCGCCTAATAATCCGGCAACAGCTGCCATCACAATAATATCCGGTACACGCTGGTGAGGCATTACTATTACTGTCTCCTCTTTTGGAGTAGGCAGTTCCTGTTTTTTACCTGCACGGTATTTCGAATAACCAAAAACGCCGCCTAGTAAAAGGCCACCTACCCAACTTCCCTGAGCTGATAATATGTATGATTGCAGATCCTGAGATGCGGTCGCCCACTCAAGAGAAAAGCCCAGAATTTTGTATCCTATAACAAAACCGAGCAAGCCATGCACCAATATTTCCGTCATGCTTACCGGTTTACCGATCACAGTTTTCTCTGGTACTCCTTTCAGCAATCCAAGCCCCTCTCTTCTTTTCAACTCTTTGGTCAATACATAGGCAGCGACCAGAAATGCAATGGCAACAAAGAATCCAAAGGTTTGCAAAAGCTTAAACGGAGGGATCTCAATGCCCAAAAGGTCTTTAAAAGCGTAATATAGATTAGGATACATAGCCAAAAAAAAATTGGTGATCTGAATTTTCCTATGAACAAAGCCGAATTAGTCAAACGGAAAATCAAACCACCAAAGTAAGCTGTAAAAATTACAAATTCCAAATCATAATCCCTTTTTCTATTGTGTAAATAATATATTAACAGGCAACAGCAGAAAGGATTACGATCCGGAATAAGTTTTTAGCAGTATTGCGCAAATGCGTCAACCAGGTTAGCTGCAATCATCTGTGCAGGACGACCTTCAATCATGTGACGCTCAATGAAATGCACCAGCTGACCGTCTTTAAATAAAGCGATCGCAGGAGAAGACGGAGGGTAAGGTAACAGGTGAGAACGGAGTTGCTGAACTGCTGCCAGATCAAAACCTGCAAAGCTGGTAGTTAATCTGTCTGGTTTTTTCTCACTGTGAGCAACTGCCATCAACACACCCGGACGTGCGCTACCTGCAGAGCAACCGCAAACTGAATTGATCATCACAAGGGTAGTTCCCTCTTGCTTTAAAATCTCATCCACTCTCTCAGGTGTAAGCAGTTCCTGAAAACCATTATCTGTCAATTCTGCCTTCATGGGCATTACTAGTTCTGCTGGATACATATAACTACAATTTTTTTTGTTCGATAGTTTCCACAAAGTTAATCATTCAGCAGATTAAATAGAAAAACTTGAATGAATATGACTATATGTCATATAAAAACAATATAAAGGGACAAAAAGTCAGATAAATAACAGTGTTTCATAGCATTTTAGCAGGTTTTATGCCATGGTATTCTGTTTGCTTATACCTAATCGTTCAAATTTTAAAACAAACTCAAAAAATTATAATCATGACATTCGTAAAATTCAACCAGGCTCCAGCAGTAAAATCTTTCGGTGGTTTAGTAGAAGATATCTTTAACCACAATGGCTTTAACAGATTTTTGAAAGATGATGTTCATACCAACGACTTCTATGGTGCTTATCCGCCAGTGAACATTACAGAAAATAAGGAAGGCTATCAGGTAGATCTGCTTGTACCGGGTCTGGCTAAGGAAGATTTTAAAATCAACCTTGAAAACAAAGTATTGACTATCAGCGCAGAGAAAGCTGCTGAAACCAAAGATGAAAATCAGAAACAATTACGCAGAGAGTTCAGTTTCCGTTCATTTAAACGTTCCTTTACCCTGAATGAGCAGGTAGATGCTGAAAAGATCCAGGCGAAATACGAAAATGGTATACTGAAATTGCAGCTGGCGAAGAAAGAAAAAGTGCAGGATGCAGCAAAAGCAATTGTAGTTGAATAAGTAGAAAGGTTGGATAACGTGTGAAAATCCCCTCCCTCCCGGAGGGGATTTTTTTTATAATTCTATGGCATAGCTACCCAATAATTCACACAAACGTTTAAGAGCGAAAATATTTTTTAAAGATAATTTGCTCATATAACCGTATGGCTATGCCGCAGTTGATCAAGAAAATATATAAAGTTGCTTTAAAGACGTACCAAAACGTAGAAAATGCGGTGATTGGCAACGTCTTACACATTACTACGGACTCAAAGGACCGTTGTAATGCAAGGCTTCTTTTTGATTATCTGTTCTTCCATTTGCTGTTATTAATACCAAAATACCTGATCGGGCTTTATACACATAATACAACGGAACTGTTATTAAGCACTGCTTTCCTGATCACTCTGGTTGCCTGCATGTTATTAGTAAGAAGAGGTGCTCCTGTGAAAACGATCAGTATTCTGGCTGCCTTCCTGACCCTGATGTTGCCTGCGGCGTGTTCTTTCTTAAACAATCAGGATCTTTCGCCCAGATATTCAATGATCTGGATCGTAAGTATCCTGTTTTGCTATATCGCCACTAACATTGCAGCTACTCTGGCACTCGGCGCCGTATTGTGCGGTTATCTCAGTCTGGTAGCATGGATTCAGGTAAACCACATTACCGTATTCAGCACACCGGGATTCAGCCCGGAACAAAGTCTGATCTTTAATCCGATCCTAACTGCGTTCTATATATTATTCTTAATCAGGGTACTAGGGGCCCATTATAAGAATATATTCATTACTGAACATGAACGCACCCTGCAGAAACAGAAACAACACTCATCTCTGCTGAGTCAACATCTTACAAAACAGTTCATTATACTGAAAGGACTGTCCCGCTCGGGTAAGTCAAAATATCTGGATGGCAATAAAGAATTACTGGAAGCTTGTCTGGTAGAAATCGAAAAACAGTGTGAAACGGCTATCAGCTACCTCGACAATGGAACGGGTACAGAAAACTAAAACGGCCTCGTTCGCCGGCTACACGTCTGTGTGAGGGGTTTTCAAAAATGGTAAATAACTGTTAAAAAAATTACAACTTTCGGGTATTTCCCACCTTTCCGGAGCGTCCTATCTTTGCAATGTAAACAACAGGGTCCTATTCTCCCTATACACCGACTGAGTCCTTCTTTCTCCCTATACACCACAACCTTTTATCCCCTTCCTGGTCTTATTTTCCTTTATGCTTAGATGGTAAACCTATGCCATGAACGGCTCTTCTGCATAAGGGGAGCCTACTTTTTTCATATAACGGATAATCATAAAAAAAGAAACCCCGCGAGAAATCGCGGGGCATTTCAGTGGATTACTAACCCATTTTTTTAATAACCCAAAATCTTTAACATACTCTGAGCTGTCTGTTCCTTGGCATATAGCCAGTCTTTCAGTTGCCCGTTTTTGTCATATCCAACGATCACATGTTTTGGTGAAGGGATCAGACAGTGTTTGATACCGCCGTATCCGCTCAATTGATCCTGATAAGCACCTGTGTGGAAGAAGCCAATATACAGAGGCTCTTCTCCGGCAAGCTTCGGCAGGAATACCGCATTTATGTGTTCTTCAGAAGTGTAAAAGTCATATCCGTCACAGGTCAGACCTCCGAGATGGACCTCCTGATATTCCTGATCCCACTTATTGATAGGTAGCATCAGGAACTTTTCCCCGATACCCCAGGTATCAGGCAGGGTAGTGATAAAGGAACTGTCAATCATATACCAGTTCTCCCTGTCGTTCTGCATCTTTTCGCCTACCACGCTATAGATTACAGCGCCGCTCTCTCCTACTGTGAAAGAACCGAATTCAGTATAGATATCCGGAACAGGTACTTTGTTCTTTTTACAAATACTCTTGATATTGGCAACGATCTCGTTTACAATGTAATTGTAGTCGTAGTCAAAACCAAGGGAGTGTTTGATCGGGAATCCACCACCTACGTTAATACTATCCAGTTCAGGGCAGATCTTCTTCAACTGGCAATACAGGTTCACCACACGGTTGAACTGGCTCCAGTAATAAATATCATCTTTAATCCCCTTATTCATGAAAAAGTGCAGCATTTTCAGCTCAAACTTTTCATTTCCCTTCAGTTTATCCACATAAAACTCCAGTACGTCACGGGAACGGATACCTAATCTGGATGTGTAAAAATCAAAGGTAGGTTCCTCTTCCGCTGCAATACGCAGACCCAGCTTCACCTTATCCTTTGTACGAATGAATTTTTTGTAATCTTCCAGCTCCTCTTTGTTATCCAGTACAGGAATCACATTGCGGAAACCTGAGTTGATCAGACGGGAAATAGCTTTTGTATATGGCTTGGTCTTATAACCGTTGCATATCACAAAAGTATCCTTGTTGATCTTTTTCCTTTCATACAACTTCGTGACGATATCGATGTCATACGCAAAGGAAGTCTCGATATGAATACCATGCTTAAGCGTTTCCTCCATGATAAAGGAGAAATGCGAACTCTTGGTGCAATAACAGTAGTAATAGTTCCCGTCGTACCTGTTCTTCTTAATTGCATCCTGGAACATTTTCTTCGCCTTGTTGATCTGCATTCCGATTTTCGGCAGATAAGTAAGCTTGAAAGGTGTCCCATACTTGTCTATCAAAGCCTTGATATCCACTCCATTAAACTCCAGGTAGTTATCCTGAACGTCAAAACCTTCCTGTGGGAATTCGAAGGTTTGGTGCACGAGATCTGTGTAGGTACTGTTCATTTAAACCTATAAGACATTTTAAGGATTAGTAAAAGCTATCACAACCCTCGCTGGAAAACTCCTGGTTTATGCACCTACGTCAGTTCGAAGCCCAGCAAAATTGGTTGCAAAGCTAAATATTTTGTGTTATTGGCTGGGTAAAAAGTTTCTTTTTTTTTTAAACGGTTAAATATTACGCTAAAACATTACGTTTCAAGTTTTTATCACATAATGTATGTAATATTTTACCTCTATTTAATCAGTTCCAGACTACGTTTTCCTTCGCAGAAAATCAGGTCCAGAATGCTCAGATCGGGCAGGAAACCAACGCGATCCTGAAACACCTGAGTGTATCGCACGGTATCCTCTTCGACCTCCTTCTCTTCCGGCCTGATGATATCCCTCATATCGTTTATACCAGCCGCCTCATATGTCTTATGATACTCATCTGTAAATGCCAGCGGTGTATTCACGCCGATGATCTTGTTGGCCCACTCAAAGCATAGCATATTCCAATCCAGCAGAAATGATACCGGTTTTTCATACAATAAGCCCATCTCGTCCTCATAATATTCAAACCATGGGGAACGACGATAAGCAGACACCAGTGTTTTCCAGTGCAAAGCCTGCCAACGTTCGGCATTGCTGATCCTTACATCCTTCATTACTGTCCGCTGGTTCTTACCACGAGCCAGGGGAACACTTAATAAGATACGTCCGTTCGGTCCGGCGATGTAACAACGGTTACGAAAACTTAACTTCTGATAGTGTTCATGCTTTTCCAGCAGTAAATTATCGTAATTAATTAAAGTTTTATAAAAGGAAATATTCGGAAAATACTGTGATTCAATGAGTAGTGTCTTCTTATTTGCATCAGCTGCCATGTCGTCAAAATTGGTATTTAATAGCTAAACCTATATGATTCAATCAGTTAAAAGACTTATTCTAAATTCTCTGATAAACTGCGTTAAATAGCTGGCCCACAGCTCATAGAAGCATTATATATATGCTACTCCCTTTAGTATTATTGCCTTTTAACCCTGTACCCGGGCCGGCGCAAATTTACTAAACTATTTAGTAGCTTTCTTTGTTCATTTTTTAAGGGTCGTTTTACTTCAAGTAAAATATTAAAGCGTGATTTTAAAGAGGTTAAAACTTTCCTAATTCCGACTCCTCACTATTGACATATCTTCCCTTTGGTGTAGGTTTGCCAAAAATCTTTCATGAAGTTTTTCAGACTCGGCATTATCATTTTAACAATCTGGGGAGTAGCGAGTTCATGTGAGAAAGCTAAAGATCTTGAATTTGTAAGAGTGGCTGGCATTAATTTCGACAACCTGGGCTTTTCTAAAAGTGTTGTAAGGTTGACCCTGGCTTATTACAATCCTAACAATTTTAAACTCAAATTGAAGGACGCATCTTTTGATCTTTTTATGGACGACAACCTTGTCGGCCATTCTCTGCAGGACACCATGATCGCGATTCCGGCAAAAGATACTTTTTACTTCCCTGTAAAACTGGAAGTAAACATGGAAAACGTCTTTAAAAATGCTTTAGGTGCTCTTATGAATAAAGAGGTCACTATTAAAGCTACTGGCAATTGTAAAGTAGGTAAAGGCGGCGTATATCTGCCATTCCCTATTAAATGCGAAACAAAACAGCCAATCAAGTTTTTCTGATCATAACCGTGTAAAACTAAAAAGGCCTCGTTGCAATGCAACCGAGGCCTTTTCTTTTGAATACGTTTGTCGCAGCAATTAGTGCTTTTTATCACTATGACCACCATCTTCCGGCTTTTTACAGCAGGTTGGCAGTTTGGTGTAAGCTTCTTCATTTGCAGTTACATTATCCGCATCGTACCCTGCATTTGCGATAGCAGTTTTTACGTTCTCTATATTAGTACGATCACTGAAGAATTTTACAGTAGTGATGCCTTTTTTGAAGTCTACTTTAGAAGACTGAACACCTTCTTCTCTTGACAGATATCTTTCTATGCGATTTTTACATTGCTCGCACTGCACAGTTGGGGTATTCACCTTGGCAGTTACCAATGTACCTTTTTTAGTCTGGGCCATTGTAACACCGATACCCGTAAATAATAATACCAATACTAATTTGATGATACGCATAATTTTCTTTTTACAGACCCTAATATAACAAATACTTATTAACTGAAAACCTGATTTGGGAAGAACGGTTTAAACAGCTGGTTCCGCATTCCATTTATCTGGTGCACTTCTCCACGCTTCCAGCGTAGCCTGCTCATCGGCAGAAACTAATCCCTTCTCAACTGCCAGCTCGATTAACGCACTGTAGTTGCTCAGTGAATAATAAGGCACTTTTGCTGCTTCAAAAGCTTTTACAGCAACATCAAATCCGTAGTTGAAAATAGAAACCATACCGATCACTTCACCACCGGCTGCACGGATTGCATTAACTGCCTCCAGACTACTCTTACCGGTAGAGATCAGGTCTTCTACCACCACTACGGGCTGACCCGGTTGTAATACACCTTCAATCAGGTTACCCATACCGTGTTCTTTTGCCTTCGCTCTTACATATATAAACGGCAGCTTCAGCTGATCTGCCACCAGCGCACCCAACGGAATACCACCGGTAGCTACGCCGGCCAGTACCGCTGCATCCTGGAATGTTTCAAATACAACATTGCACAACTCAGACTTTACAAAGTCGCGCACATAAGGATAAGACAATATCTTACGGTTGTCGCAGTAAATAGGAGATTTCCAGCCAGATGCCCATGTAAATGGTTCTGACGGACGCAATTTTACCGCCTGTATCTGCAGCAGTTTCTCTGCTACCTGTTTTTCGCTGATCTTACTCATAGTAAGCAAAAATAGTTAATTACAGATTACATTTGCGCCATGCAAACAGATACAGTTATTTATCTCAATGAACGTCCGCTGCTGATCACGGCCACCCATCAGGGAATTCCCGAAAAATACAAAGATGCAACTTTGTATACGGAGCCGGACGCTGCTACTATAGAATCGGTATTACAGGCCCTCGAAACAGGCAAATCTGAATCTGCCATTTTCATCCATCCGGATGCTCCTGCCCTGCTGGAACAGGTGAAAGGATACTTTCACGTGCTGGTAGCTGCCGGCGGCCTGATCACCAATCCCGAAGAAGAAGTATTACTGATGTTCCGCCGTGGTAAATGGGATCTCCCAAAAGGCAAACAAGATCCGGGAGAAAACCTGGAAACAGCTGCCATCAGAGAAGTGGCCGAAGAAACTGGTCTGCATAATGTAACTCTGGAGCATAAAATTGGGGAAACCTTCCATTTCTATACCTGGAAAGAGAAGAGAACACTGAAGCACACTTATTGGTATAAAATGAAATTCACCGGTACAGAACTGACTGTTCCGCAGATAGAAGAAGATATTGTAGATATACAGTGGATTAAACCGGAGCACCTGGGTAAATACCTGAAGTTCTCTTATCAGAACATTATAGACGTCTTCGCAAAAGACGGTTATGCCGTATAATATTTAAAGCTTAATGCCTTTAAGGGCATTAAGCTTTTTTATCTCTTACGGCCACAGTTAAACGGCTGATACATATCAGTTTATTATCATCGTCACAGATCCGGATATCCCATACATGCGTTGTTGACCCGATATGTAATGGTTTCGCGATTGCATGTACATACCCTTCAGATACACCCTTGAGATGATTGGCGTTGATATCCAATCCCACACAGATCTGTTTCTTCGGATCAATGATCAATGAGGATGCCACACTACCCACCGTCTCCGCCAACGCGGCAGATGCACCGCCATGTAAAAGGCCGAATGGCTGCTTTGTCTGATCATTCACCGGCATAATCATCCGCAGATAATCAGGACCTATCTCTGTAAATTCCATGCCCAGATGGCCGGACAAAGTCTTGTTACCATATTCGTTCAGCTGGTCGAGGGAAATATCCAGAGAATGCCATATTGGTTTCATGGGTAATGACGCATTAAAAGTGAAAAAAGATTATGCTTTGAGCTGCCTGATAATATTTGCCGGCAAAAGCTGAGAAGCATCGCCGCCATAACGCAGTACATCCCTCACCAGCGAAGATGCCAGAGTGGAATAACGGGGCGAACAGCTCAGAAAAATAGTCTCGATGTTTTCGTCCATCATCCTGTTCACATCAGCGATTGCTTTCTCATATTCAAAGTCGCCAATGCTACGGATACCACGCAAAATAAACTGTGCCCCAATCTCTTTACAGGTATTTACGGTCAATCCTTCATAAGAGATCACCTTTACCTTCGGTCTGTCACTATAGATCTCACGGATCCATTCAATCCGCTGTTCCAACGGGAACATCGGGGTCTTGGCAGCATTCACGCCGACACCTACCACTATTTCATCGAAAAGATCCAGAGAACGGTCTATAACATCTGTATGCCCAAGCGTGATCGGATCAAAAGTGCCCGGGAATAAGCAAATACGTTTCATGCCTGTTTATTTTTTCAGCTCCTCTCTATTAATGAAGATCGAAAAGATGGTGGTACCATAGTTACGTTCACTACGGTAGTATGAATAATTCTTGTAGTTATTGCGGGGGGTATGTTCCAGTACGAACCAACCTTCCGGTTCCAATAACTGTCTTTCGAAGACAATCAAAGGCAGCTGGTCAATCGTGGTCAGCGCGTACGGCGGACCAGCAAAAATGAAGTTGAATGTCTCTGTACACTGTTCCAGGTATTTGAACACGTCCATACGCTGCAACTTCAGGGGTACTTCCAATGATTTGGCCGTCTTCTGTATGAAGTCTGCCATATTCGGATCTTTCTCCACAATAGTCAGGTCAGTCACGCCTCTGGATGCCAGCTCATAACTAATGCTGCCCGTACCTCCGAAAATATCCAGTGTTTTCAGTCCGTCGAACTCCAGATTATTCTCAAGGATATTAAATAGTCCGCCCTTGGCAATGTCTGTTGTGGGACGGGTATGCGGCATATTTGCTGGCGGCTGGAACCGCAATCCTCCCTTCTCTCCTCCGATTATACGCATAATGCCATCGCATAAAGATTGTTAAAATAATAGCCTGGAATCTCCTCCATTTTCGGGATGTACCAGAAGCCCGGCAGGCGAGGCATCCATTCCAGTTTTGGAATGAAGCGGCGTAACTCCTCATGTATCTGTGAATCAGATGTCACCGCCCCTCCTACTTTCACCTTCACCAGCTGTTCATCAAGACCGGTCTGACGCAGTATGTTCACCAGATGATACACTACATCCAATCCCGTCTGACTGGACACATCCTGCTGAATCAGCAGTTTGCCAAACCTGAAAATGGTCAGTGAGAACTTATGTTGCTGAATATCAACATAAGCGACCCCATTCAATTCCAGAAAATCGTTATCAAAACGGTAAGACTTCAGCAATCCTGAGTTAGCGTGGATCACTTTGTCTGTCGAAAATTCCTTTCTTAAAAAGCCCATCACGTCTTTATCTACTGAGTAGATATTGACCAGCTGCTGATCTGTCAATACATCTGCCAGCACCAGTTCCTGGGTCTGTTCAGGGTAAATGACATGCAGATAATCCTTCTTCAGGGATGGATTATAGTGCTGTTCGGGCACCAATGTACTGTTTACGCCATCAAAGGCCAGCTGCACCAGGTTGAAATTGGTGAATAACAGCTTGTCTGCATCGAATATCTGTTCAATCATCTGCAGATCTGCGGTAGCAGTCTTCTGCGGCAGAAAATGATAGGATTTCAATGCCAGGAACTTTTTCGCGGCCGGATTATACACTACATAACTGAAGGTCCCTTTTCCGATTAGAACAAGCAGCTGGCAGGAAGTAAGATCCGTCTCGAGCAGAGATGCATCATCCGCAGCAAAGGCAGGATGAATTTTATAGGACACAGACATTATTAATACATTAGATATGGCACAATAATACTCAAAAAACGTGACTTTTGCAGCTATGCAGTTCGAAGTAAATACGCGGCAAATAATAAAAATTGCCGCCCCTATATGCCTGGCTCTCATTATTCCACAGATAAATCACATGACAAATACCGCTTTCCTGGGTCGCCTGGGAGAGTTTCAGCTGGCAGCCAATGGTATTGCCGGTATTTATTATCTGGTGATGTACATGGTCGCCTATGGCCTGAATAACGGTCTACAGGTCCTGATCGCCCGCCGGGCAGGTCAGCTGAATACAGAAGGAATTGGCCGCCTTTTCTCTAATGGTCTGTTACTCGGACTGGGTTCTTCCTTTCTGGTTATAGCGATCACGCTGTTGCTGGCGCCATGGTTCTTTTCGAAAAGCCTTCATAATCAACAGATATATGAGGCTGCATTGTCCTTTATCCGCATCCGTATCTGGGGCCTCCCATTCCTGATGATGCTGAGTATGGCCAATGCCTTCTACATCGGCAGCGGTAATTCCAAAGTATTGGCGGTGACTTCTTTATGTCAGGAAGTAGTCAATATTTTCTTTGACTACACTTTGATATTCGGCAAACTTGGATTGCCATCCCTCGGATTAAACGGTGCAGCGGTTGCTTCTGTCATTGCCGAAGGCACAGGCATGACTGTCGCGTATACCATTCTCTTTGGTATGGGATTTCACAAACGCTTTCTGTTATTTAAGTATCTGAAACCCTCTTGGGCTATTATGCGCAGTATCCTGACTATTTCTGCGCCGTTGATCGTACAGTTCCTGTTCAGTATTGGCAGCTGGTTTATCTTCTTCATTTTTATAGAACACCTTGGCGAAAGACCGCTGGCTATTTCCAATATGCTCAGAAGTATCTTCGGATTCTTTGGTGTCTTTACCTGGTCCCTTGCGGCAACCTGCAACACCATGGTCAGTAATATTATTGGTCAGGGAAAAACGGATCAGGTATTCAGCGTGATCCGTAAAATTGTCATGATCAGTTTATTATGCGCGGTAGTTGTGTGTATACTGGTTAATCTATTCCCATATAATATCCTGCGTATTTACACGACGGATATGCCATTGATACAAGAGGCCATTCCTTCTGTCCGCATTATTACACTGAGCACCCTGCTGATGGCCATATCCGGGGTCGTACTGAGTGCTGTGACGGGTACCGGCAATACAAGGATTAACCTCGGCATTGAATTCGCCGCAGTACTGGGTTACCTCTTATATTGCAGTATTGTGGTAGAGCAGTGGCGCAGCCCACTATATGTAGCCTGGCTGGCTGATTTCTTTTACTGGACCATCATCTTTGTGCTTTGCTTCTTCTATCTGCGCAGCGGGAGATGGAAATCAAGGTCTATCTGAGATTACTCCATGCTTTCCAGCATCTTTCTACAGGTGGACTTGATGCCCGGATCATCCTGATATATTGGACGCAGGGTCACCGCCTTCCGCAATACTTCGATGGATTTTTCCAGTTCTTCCTTGTCTTTATAGGCTTTCGCGAGGTCCTGATAATTGACCAGCAGAGAGGGGTCCAGTTTACGGCATTTTTCGAAGCTGGTAATCGCATTATCCAGCGAGCCTTCCGGTAAGCCGCCGAACAGCATTTTGGCTGCCGCTTTTTCCAGAGCGTTCATATTTGCCATGTCGTAATTCAGTTTACCCAATACGTAATAGGCTTTAGCATAAGTAGGGTTAAACTTGATCGCCAGTTCAGCAAATCTTTTCACTTCTTTATACGCAGCGACTTTTTCTTTAGCCCCCTGAGTAGTGGCTACACGCCCTAATGCTACAGCCATCACATAGTTAGCTTCCGCGTTCTCAGGTGCTATTTTGATTGCCTGATCTGCATAATTTTTTGCCTCAGTATAATTACGTGTTTTCTCATCCTTGTCGGCGGCTCTGCTGCCTTCGCGGGCACTGAGTTCACTGGCGCCTGTCAGTGCGGCAATGTTATCAGGTTGTACTTTGAGTGCATCTTTGTAAAGGGACAAAGCAGCAGGTTCTTTCATTTGTTTTTCCAGTTGTCTGGCCTGGTCAACCATCTCTTCAGGAGTTTGGGCATATGTGAATGCAGATACCAGGAATAAAGCAGCAGATGTAAATACCTTATAAAACATAGGGCGGAATTTTACACATATTAAATTAACTAAATTTAACGCTTTATCGACAGATAACCCATACCGTATATGTATTTATCTGTGAAGGCAGGGGAAAATGCCCTGTTAATAGTTCTTTTCGAGTGTTACGATGGAGTTGCGTATAGGAGCCCCCATGGGAGGGTTCATTTTCTTAAGAGAAATAACGGAGCGCTGGATTTCAGGATATTTTTCCTTTACAGCGTCGCTGATATTATATACGACCTGTTCCAGCAGGGGTTGTGGAACGGCCATTATCTTTTTCACGATATTATAAAGTCCCTGATAATTAACCGTTTCAGCGATACTATCAATATGATGTGTACCGGGAATAGTTACAAAGATGTCTACGACAAATTCATTGCCTATCACTCGTTCTTCCGGATATAAGCCATGAAATGCGCGAAAGGTAGCTTGTTCTAATCCAACGGTAAGCATAAGAAAATCAGGAATTACGAATTAGGAATTGAGACTTCCAATGGAAGGAGTCTTTCTACAAAGGTTCAGACAATCTCTTGAGCAGCAGATGAGTAGTACTGTCGTTGGGTAGTCAGCATAGTATTAATTTATACCGCCAACGACAATTTATTAAAGCAATCAGGAATTATGAATCAGAAATTTTAAACCCAATTTCTGATTCATAATTCCTGATTGCTAATTATTTAGAAGCCCTGGGCAGATAAATAACGTTCTGCATCCAGTGCAGCCATACAACCACTACCCGCAGCTGTTACTGCCTGACGGTAGATCTTGTCCTGTACGTCGCCACAGGCGAATACTCCTTCCACGTTAGTACGGGAAGTGCCAGGTACGGTTTTGATATAGTCCTGTTCGTCCAGTTCCAGATAATCTTTGAAGATAGCGGAGTTGGGCTGGTGACCGATTGCTACGAAGAACGCGCTTACCGGAACGGTTGTTTCTTCATTTTTGGCAGTGTTCAGCAATCTAACTGCTTCCACTTTATTTTCGCCCAGTACTTCCTGGGTTTCAGTATTCCAGTATACGATGATGTTGGAAGTTTTCAGTACGCGGTCCTGCATAATTTTGGATGCACGCATTTCATGACGGCGAACGATCATATGAACGTTGCTACACATTTTGGACAGGTACAGTGCTTCTTCGGCAGCGGTATCACCAGCGCCTACAATCGCCACTTCTTTACCACGGAAGAAGAATCCGTCACAAACAGCGCAGGCAGATACACCGCTACCGTTCAGACGTTGCTCAGAAGGCATTCCCAGCCATTTGGCGGAAGCACCTGTAGCAATGATGATAGCATCAGCTGTCATCACTTTAGATTCGTCGATCGTTACTTTATATGGTTTGCTGCTAAAGTCTACGGATGTAGCCAGACCAAAGCGGATGTCAGCACCCATGCGGGTAGCCTGCTTTTCAAAGTCCACCATCATTTCAGGCCCCTGAATACCTTCCGGATAACCCGGATAGTTTTCTACTTCTGTTGTGATGGTCAGCTGACCGCCTGGCTGAATACCCTGGTAAAGTACAGGTTTAAGATTTGCTCTTGCGGCATATATAGCGGCAGTGTAGCCTGCCGGTCCGGAACCTATTATCAATAAATGTACATGTTCCTGTTGGTTAGTTTCCATGCTTACTATGTAATATTAATAAGGTATAATGATGGTTTATGAATGTCCGTATTCGTTACCGGCACACATGACAAGTAGACGAACAACGCCCAGGCATATGGCTTGCAAAAATACGTTTCCCCATAAAATAAAAAACACCGGCTATAAAATTACAGCCGGTGCATCTATATAAAAGTTATAGATCTATGATTTGAATAGCAACTTAATGCTTATCCTCTTCTCCTCCATCTTAACAGGGGATTAACCCAGGTAAGATTTCAGTGCTCCGCTGTAGCGGGCTTTCTGCAGCCTTTTGATGGCGCGTTCCTTGATTTGACGAATTCTTTCTTTTGTCAGGTCGTACTTCTGACCGATTTGCTCGATCGTTGCTCCATTCTCTCCATCCAGACCAAAGTATGCGTTTACGATTTCCGCTTCGCGAGGGCTGAGTGATTTCAGCACACGGCGGATCTCTTCACGCAGTGAATCACGCATTACATCATCATCAGTGATATCACCACCTTCCAGCAGGTCGCCCATTGCCACATCTTCTGCTTCGTGAACCGGAGCATCCAATGACATGTGACGGGTATTGCTTTGGAAGATATTGTTAATCTCTGACTCAGACATTTCCAGGATCTCTGCTAACTCTTCTGTTGAAGGTTCTCTTTCATTCTCCTGTTCAAATGCCATGTAGGCTTTGTTAGCTTTATTATAAGTGCCGATTTTATTCTGCGGCAGACGAACCAGACGGCCCTGTTCTGCTAAAGCCTGTAGTATGGATTGACGAATCCACCAAACAGCATAAGAAATGAATTTGAACCCTTTCGTTTCATCGAATCTCTGCGCAGCTTTGATCAACCCTAAATTGCCCTCGTTAATGAGGTCGCTGAGGCTTAAGCCCTGGTGTTGATATTGCTTTGCTACTGATACTACGAAACGAAGGTTTCCTGTAGTTAAACGTTCAAGAGCCTTCTGGTCACCCATCTTAATGCGCTGCGCCAAAACGGTCTCTTCCTCAGGTGTTAACAAAGGGATCTTTGAAATCTCCTGCAGGTATTTTTCTACCGCCTGCGAATCACGGTTTGTGATCTGGGTGGCAATTTTAAGTTGCCTCATATTGAAAGTTTATTAGTTTATAAATTGAATAACATCAAAAGAATTTTTTTGTTGAGATATTTTAAATAATTATCTTACAACCTATTCCACTCCTCTAACATTATCGTTTTAACAAATTAGCCTGCAAAGATCGTGCTAATACCCCACACCGCCAAATACTTTTCAAGCCATCAATTTGCTATAACAAAGTACTCTATATAAACGATATTTAATAACCCTTTATTAGGTATTTTCACGGCTTTAGTTAAATTTTAACAATTGAAAAATAATCAACTTCAGATTATTAACTTCACTAATTTATTATTCGATACATTGCAAATTCTTCAATGATGATTATTGATTTCAGGAGTGATACTTTCACAAAGCCAACTCCCGGAATGCTTAAAGCGATGACTGAAGCAGCCACCGGTGATGATGTATTTGGCGAAGACCCCAGCGTAAACCAGCTTGAAGCCACGATGGCAGCATATTTTGGCAAAGAAGCTGCCATGTACTGCCCCTCTGGCACAATGAGCAACCAGATTGCGATCAAAGTACATACCCAACCGGGTGATGAAGTGATTTGCAGCGACTTAGCCCATGTATATATATATGAAGGCGGCGGTATCGCCTTTAATGCGGGCGCACAGGTACGCGCGCTCGAGGGTGACCGTGGTATGATCACCGCTGCACAGGTAGCCGCAGCTATCAACCCTGACGATGTGCACAAAGCCACTACCAGTCTGGTTTGCCTTGAAAACACCTCTAACCGCGGAGGTGGCTGTTGTTATGATATTGAAGAAATCACAAGGATTAAAAACGTATGCAGGGATAATCACCTGAAACTACATCTGGACGGGGCCAGACTGTTCAATGCGCTTGTGGCAACCGGGGAAAATCCGAAGACATTCGGGGAACTGTTCGATACGATTTCTGTCTGCCTCAACAAAGGCATGGGCTGTCCTATGGGCTCCGTGCTACTGGGGAGCGCAGCGTTTATTAAATCCGCCCGCAGGGTGAGGAAAAAGTTAGGTGGTAGCCTACGTCAGGCTGGCTATATGGCAGCAACCGGACTTTATGCCATGGAACATCATATTGCCAGATTGGCAGAAGACCATCTGAATGCCAAACAGATTGCCAAATACCTGTTACAGAAAACCTTTGTCGGACATATGCTGCCGGTAGAAACCAATATCCTCATCTTTAATGTACAGGATGAATGGACGCCGAAACTGTTTGCAGACTATATGAAACAGGAAGGCATATTGGTAACGCCGATCTCCGATACACAAATCCGTATGGTACTGCACCTTGATATTACACAGGAAATGGTGGAAAAAACCTGTGCTGTTATCTCCCACATGGAATAGTCTTTTCAAAAAATGGAATTATCTTCCAGATAATAGAATAAGAGGGCTGTCCGCTTTACGGTGAACAGCCCTTCTCCTTATTCTAAATTCAGCCACTCTGTTACCTGCCGGTAATCATGGAGATCGATCCCTTTGCTACGCGCGCCGGTGAGCTATTGTCCTGACACGGCAATGACTTTAAATTTCAATTTTAGCAAGGTGATTCAGTTAATAACAAGTATGTTACGGGGTTATCTGCTGGCAATAATTTCTAAAGTTGGTCAAAACTAGCCAGCCCCGCTGGCAGACGCAACCGGGATTGTATACCCGGTCGCATTTTTTTTGTAACCGGTCGTTTTACTCTGAAAAGTGAGGAAAGGTGACTCCCCTCCCCAAAAACGGAGATGATTCTAATCGGTTATTCTCTTATTTTTGCACACTTATATAAATGATATATCGCAAGCATGGAACTTTCTAAAAATTTTACGCCTGCTGCTGCTGAAGGCAAATGGTACCAGCACTGGATGGACAAAGGTTATTTCCGTAGTAAACCGGACAACCGTCCCCCCTTTACCATTGTGATCCCTCCTCCTAACGTCACCGGTGTGCTGCACATGGGACATACCCTGAACGAAACCGTACAGGATATCCTGGTGCGCCGTGCACGTATGAGCGGATACAATACCTGCTGGGTCCCTGGTTCCGACCATGCATCTATTGCAACAGAGGCAAAAGTGGTGAACATGCTCAAAACCGAAAAAGGTATTGAGAAATCACAGCTTACCCGTGAAGAGTTCCTCAAATACGCGTTTGAGTGGAAAGATAAATATGGTGGCATCATTTATAGCCAGATCAAAAAGCTTGGATGCTCCTGCGACTGGGACAGGGTAACCTTTACCATGGATGACCATTACTATCAGGCAGTTATCAAAGTATTTACAGACCTGTATAGCAAAGGCCTGATCTATCGCGGTGCCCGCATGATCAACTGGGATCCGAAAGCAAAAACTGCGCTGAGTGATGAAGAAGTACAGTATAAAGACATCAACGGTAAACTTTACCATGTTCAATACGCCATCACCGATTCTGAAAATAATCTTACCGGCGAAAGCATCACCATCGCTACGCAGCGTCCTGAAACCATCATGGGCGATACCGCTATCTGCGTAAACCCTGATGATGAACGTTATAAACACCTGGCAGGTCACTACGCGATCGTACCACTGGTAAACCGCAGAGTGCCTATCATCTTTGATACGTACGTAGATAAAGAATTCGGTACAGGTGCGCTGAAAGTAACGCCTGCACACGATATCAATGACTATAACCTTGGTCTGAAACATAATCTGGAAATAGTTGACACCCTGAACGACGATGGTACCCTCAGCACTGCTGCCGGCGTATTCATTGGTGAAGACCGCTTCAAAGCCCGTAAAAAGGTGATTGCTGCACTTGACGAACAAGGCCTGTTGGTAAAAGAACAGGAATATACTACCCGTCTCGGCTACAGCGAGCGTAACCCTGATACTGTGGTTGAACCTCGTATCAGTACGCAGTGGTTTGTGAAGATGGCAGAACTGGCTAAACCAGCTTTGGATGCAGTAGTAGAAGGAAACGTGAAGATCCATCCGGGCGACCGCTTCCTCGCTACCTACAAATACTGGATGGAGAATGTAAAAGACTGGTGTATCTCCCGTCAGCTCTGGTGGGGACAACAAATCCCTGCTTTCTATGCGCCTGATGGTACATTCGAGGTAGCACAGAACGTAGACGCTGCTATCGCTCAGTTCAAGGCGAAAGGTGCGACCTACACTGCCGCAGACCTCCGTCAGGATGAAGACTGTCTGGATACATGGTTCTCTTCCTGGTTATGGCCAATGGAAGTATTTAACGGTATCTCTCAGCCAGACAACGAAGAGATCAATTACTACTACCCAACCAATGTACTGGTAACCGGACAGGATATCATCTTCTTCTGGGTTGCCCGTATGATCATGGCTGGTCAGGAATACAGAAACGAAAAGCCATTCAGTGATGTATACTTCACTGGTATGGTTAGAGATAAACAAGGTCGCAAAATGAGTAAGCAGCTGGGTAACTCACCGGACCTGCTGGAACTCATTGAGCGTTTTGGTGCTGATGCCGTTCGCTTCGGTATCATGATCTCCTCCCCTGCGGGTAATGACCTGCTGTTTGACGAAGCTGCACTGGAACAGGGTAGTAAGTTTAACAACAAGATCTGGAACGCCCTGAAACTGGTGAAAATGTGGGAAGCCAATACCACCGGTGATGCAAATACCGCGGTTGACCACTTCGCTATCAGATGGTTTGAAAGCAGACTCAATGAAGTAAAAACACAGATAGCTGACCAGTTTACCGACTTCAAACTGAGCGAAGCACTGAAAGCACTTTATAGCCTGATCTGGGATGATTTCTGTAGCTGGTATCTGGAATGGGTAAAACCCGGTTTCGAACAGCCTTGTGATGCAGGCATATATGCAAAAACTGTTTACTTCTTCGAAGAACTGATGCAATTACTGCACCCATTCATGCCGTTCCTGACAGAAGAGGTGTATCAATTGCTGAAAGAACGTCCGGCAGGTGATGACCTGATTATCAGACAGTATGGTGCTCCCGGTACTATTGATGCAAAAATGCTCGCAGAAGGTCAACTGGCTAAAGAAGTCATCACCAGCATCCGTGATTCACGTAACAAGCACCAGATCAAGCCAAAAGAAGAAATCGTCCTGCATATCGATACCCTGCAGGAAGCTGCTTTTAAACAAATCGAAGGCATGCTCTCCAAACAGGTAAATGCGAAAGCAATCAATTATACCAAAGAGCCGGTAGCTGGTTGTATCACACTGGTAGTACAGAAAGACAAGTTCTACCTCGGTACAGAAACCGTACTGGATCAAGGTGCTCAGAAAGACCAGCTGGAAAAAGACCTCGCTTATCTGCAAGGCTTCCTCGTATCAGTTGAGAAAAAGCTGAGCAATGAAAAATTTGTCCAGAATGCAAAACCGGAAGCGGTAGAGATAGAGCGAAATAAGAAGAAAGACGCTGAGGCAAAAATTGCTGCCATTACGGAAAGTTTGAAATCACTATAATTTTCAATATCGCCCGGACGTTAACTACTCCGGGCGATTTTTATATCCCTTCTTATACTATGCGTAAATGTTATTTGATTTCGGGAATCCTCTTACTGATGGCCAGCATGCCAGTATTGGCGCAAACTGCGAAGCCAAAGAAACCTGCAGTTAAAAAACCTGCAACAGCTGCTACCGGTAAAACTACTACTACCACCCGCTTCCGCAGTACCTGGGGCATTTTCCTGCCGGATACGCTTCCGCGCCCGGAAATCATCAAACTGCTTGATTCTCCACTGGTAGTAAGGGACGAAAAGAATAATAAATATCCTGTGGTATCCTTCCAGTTCACCTACGAAAGAAAGGAACCTTACCTGAACGATACAACCGGTAAACCCGGCTTCTATTCCGAATTTGTCGGAGACGACTTTAAGGGTGACAGACTCCCTGCCATCTGGGTAGAACGTATCAAAGAAATGCTTGAGAGAAATGAAGTGTTTTACTTCGATAATATCATCATCAACTATACCGGCGACAAACTGTACAGAGCTCCCAAACTTCGTTTCGACGTCCGTTAATAACTGATTAGTTATCCTATAGCTGCGGAAATGACCTCCTTTGGCTTATGTCAGGCATCCAGACAGGTGTCTGCGACATAAATTAAGGGAAAGGTGATTTATAGCTATTTCTTGTCCGTTGTTTACAGACAAAAGCCAATCCTTGCGGACAATAAACTACACTGCCAGCAAAGTATCAATAACTAAACAGCTGCTGCAATGGAAGAATGAATGAGAATCTTTGTGTTGCCCTATCAACGGGATCTTTATCAAACAGGTGACTATACCTTACACCAAAGGTAAAGGGTATCTCATTCCCAATTTTTGTGTCGAAGAACAGTTCTCCCCCGGTAGATTTATACTCGGTATTTACCTTACTGATAAAATTATAGGCCCTGCTGTAATCATAGAAGACATTTGCCCTGACACGCATGAGATAAAACAACTGTGCAAATCCCCAATCCGGATAGACAATCGGGAAATGATAGTTCGCACCCAGTTTATACACATGTTCATAGAACGGCTCATTGTATCCTCTGGCGTACGCAAAATTGTCCGTAAAAGAGTAGTTACGGGAAGTATCTCTCTGCTGCCATGCGCCCTGCAGTACAAGACTATGACTTGGCAGAATACCAGGCAGATACAGATCCAGTCTTGCGAACAACTGTTCAGCAAATAATTTCGTGAGTGAGCGGTTATATTGTAAAGCGATGTATTGTCCGAAATGAGAATAAATATGTTGTCTGGCCCTGATACGCTGATTGTTGAACACAAGCGTATTCCCTATGTATTGTATGCTCGGGTTCACAAAGCGGAAAGCACCTTGTGGGAATCGTTCCAGATAGTGATACATGGAAGACACTGATAAGCTACGGCTATATAAACCAGCAGACAAGTTCAGGGGAATTGTAAATCCTCCGTGCACATCCATTTCCTTCCAGTATAAACGTCCTTTACCGGTAAAGATATCAGACCGGTTAAAGGTATACTTTGCTCCTGCCTGCAAATAAGGGAACAATGCACCATAGATGAAATCACCGGTAAAGCCGGAGCTTCCTTCATTACGGTTGTAAGTATACCCAATGGCAGTGGAAGCTGTTCCAAGAATATTATCTCCGTATAAAGTCACGCTATAATCAGGATCATCAAATGTTGGCAGCCAACTATGAAAGTTGATCAGGCGACTGCTTTTGGAGTAGGTTGCTACCGTATACTGTTCATGGGGTGCTTTTTCAAGTATGCTACCGCCTTCCTGAAAATCAGGTTGTAACCATGCACTATGATAATTACGTCCCGTATCTATCTGCTGCCATTCTTCCGGCGCCAGCGGTGTTGCATACAGCGCATATCCTTTCGTTCCGAATGCGCTATAGATCACCTGTTGTGAACTGTTATCAACAGCAGCATGTAATACGCCATTGGAATGCGCTGTCACCTGCCAGATCTTTTTATCAGACAACGTCAGTGCATATACGTTATCTACATCTTTGTAGGCGGCGGTATAATATATAGTGTCCTGACTGATCACAGGAATGCCTAATACGGCAAATGAGAAAGGAGTCAGCAATTCCTTTTCTCCGGTCTTCAGCGACTGACGCAGCATGGCCATCTCACCACGATTATTACGCACATTACTGATGATCCATTGTTCGTCAGCAGAGAATTTCGGATAGGTATAATACCAATTATCAGGATTAGGTAATGAATCGATCAACACACCTGTCTGTGCATCCAGCACCTGCACGCCATATCGTTGTGATGACAGTGTGGATACTGCCACAATACGTTTGCCATCTGCAGAAATATCAGGCGAGAAATACCTTGTGGTATGTGTGAGTGTGGATGTCTTTCCGGTGGACATATCATATGTCTTCACTACAGAATAATCTTTCCACGACCAACGGGGATGGAAACGGGCTTCCGTCCATACCAGTCGTCCATTGCGATAACTGAAGTAATCATCGAAGTTCATACCCGGACGGGTCACAAGTGTCTGATGACCAGTGCTATCCAGCAGATAAAAACCGGCCAGATGCTGATAAGAATCTTTATAGATCAGCCATTCTCCGGGCTTTACCGGATAGATGTATTTATAATTGGTAACGGTATTGGGTGCTTCCAGCAAAGCTTTGCCCGGTTTACTATGTTCCGTTGCGTATTGATTCCATAGTGGCTGATATTCCTTCAGCATGGCATGATAGAGACCAGTAGAATTATAGCCGGTACGTTTCCTGAGACTATGTGACAACGGATAGAAGAATCCCCGGTAGCGTACGGCATCAGTTGTTACATCTTTCCAGAAAGTACGGCCATAGTGTTCACGGCCATACATACTCATAAGATATCCCAGCGGATAGTGATTGGGAGTGAAGTCAACATAAGAGCCATTTCTGATCTTCATGTAGCTGTAATCGCGATGTTCAAGTGAAAGTGCCCTAAAGCCATCGAAGAAAGCAGGCAGACGTCCCCTGCCCTGCATACTCAGAGCTGTCTCCATTGTCACCGCATCTCCTTCCCAGAACCAGTTAGGTACTGCAATACTGGCAAGACCAGCCATCCCCAATTCACCCATGACATAATAAGCAACCCGGGTAAGTCCCTGATTAAAATTACGGTATTGTAATACGTGACGATACTCATGAATCGCCAGCTGGTCTTCCCATTTCAAAGACCCAAGGTCTCCGGATGCCGGTGGTGGTGTAAGATAGAATTCAGAACGGAAAGGTCCCATGGCAACATAACCATTAGATTCCAGCGTCTGGTTCTGCAGTACGATATTGACCTTTTTATTCCGGTTACCAATAGAGGAACGGGTATACCTGTCAATATAATGAATCAGATTAGCAACGCGCTGTCCCTGCTGCTCCAGACCGGCGGGGAATATAACACGAGCGGTATCAGTATTGATCTGGCGCCATTTTACAGAAGGAGGATTACCTCCAAATGTTTGTGCCATTAAGGTAAAGGGAAACAGTATGGATATCAGAAGGCAGGAGATAGCTTTCATATCAATTGCAGGTATATCAAACAAGATACGTTAGAAATTAGGAATTACGAATTAGGAATTGAGGCTTACAATGGGAATGGCTGTAATGACCATTATTGCTTCTGGGATATCCGCACAAATACAATGGATCAAAAAAATGCAGGAATTACGAATCAGTTAATTATTGCTAATTGTTGATTCGTAATTCCTGATTGATATTAACATTCCGGAAGGCTGATCGGTATATTAACAGCTAATCCGCCGTCAGAAGTTTCCTTATACTTACTATTCATATCCAGTGCGGTATCCCACATGGTTTTTACGACTGCATCGAGTGACACTTTCGCCAGTTCCGGGTTACTCTGTAAAGCCAGCTGCGAAGCGGTGATAGCCTTGATAGCGCCCATGGTATTTCTTTCAATGCAGGGCACCTGTACCAGTCCGCCGATAGGATCACATGTGAGTCCAAGGTGATGTTCCATGGCTATTTCCGCTGCCATGAGCACCTGACGTTGAGAACCGCCCAGACATTCGGTCAGTGCTGCAGCTGCCATTGCAGAGGATACGCCGATCTCTGCCTGACAACCACCCATTGCGGCGGAGATGGTAGAACGTTTTTTGAAGATACTGCCGATTTCGGAAGCGGTGAGTATGAATTGCATAATCTTCTCGTCCTGATAACCATCACAGAAGGCAATAAAGTATTGCAGTACTGCCGGGATTACACCTGCGGCACCATTTGTCGGTGCGGTCACAACACGACCGAAGGAAGCATTTTCTTCATTAACGGCCAATGCAAAACAGCTTACCCAATCGAGCGTATAAGCGAAGTGGTTACCACCTTCTCTGATTGCTGCGATCCAGGAGTCATAATCAGTATAGGTACGTCCTTTTAATAATTTCTTGTTCAGCGCGGCTGCACGTCTGGCTACACGGAGTCCGCCGGGCAATTCGCCTGCTGTATGTGAACCACGGTAGATACATTCTTTCATCACACGCCAGATATTCATGACACCTGCTTTGGTGGCTGCTTCTGGTCTCCATGCCTGTTCATTTTCCATCACCAGTTCAGAAATGGAATAGCCTGTTTTGATACACCATTGAAGCAATTGCCGGGCTGTATCTATCGGAAAAGGCAGATCAACCTGCGCTGCACCGCCACCAGACCCTTCGCCTTCTTTTACCACAAATCCGCCACCGATGGAGTAATAGGTAGCTGCCTGTTGTTCTCCATCCACAAAAGTGACGAGGAAGGTCAATGCATTGGGATGGAAGGGCAATGATTCCTCAAAGAGGAAAGAGATATCCTGCAAGGGATCAAATGCAATGCAATGGGTACCGCCCAGCATCATCTCTTTATTTCTGCGGATATCATCCATTTTGCTATTTATCTGATTCACATCAAATGTAACGGGGTCATCACCACAAAGACCTAATTGTACCGCGATATCCGTACCGTGACCATGACCGGTCTTGGCTAATGAACCGTATAACAAAACACTAACATGTTCTATGGAACTAAGTTTTCGTCCTGCAGACTGAATTTCATTCAGGAACTGGAGGGCTGCCCGCCATGGGCCTAACGTGTGTGAGCTGGAAGGACCTACACCTATCTTAAAAATATCAAAAACCGATATACATTCGTGTGCCACGACTTAGAATTTGAACAAATGTAAGCGGAATTTGCATACCGCCTCATTACATATAGCCGTATTACAATATCATTACAGGGCACTCCTGCATAGCACGCCTCTACCAGACTCGTGTAATAAAATTGTAATGCTGTTTCATTCAGGTACGGGTCAGGAATCGGTTCGTCTCTTATCAACAGGAGTCTTTCTGTCCTGAAAGCTCACAAAAACAAGCATTCGCTATCAGCCTGACAGGAAGAATACTAGCACAATAATGCCTGATTCCCTGATAAAAAAAGCCTGTTCCATTACAGAACAGGCTTCTCAGTATAAAGTGTAAAGTACGATACTATTGTATTGGGTTGGTCAGGTTTACCAGTTCGATATCGAAGATCAACGGAGAGTTAGCCGGAATGCCATCTTTCGCCTGATTACCATATCCGTAGTAAGACGGAATATATACCCTGATCTTACCACCTTTAGTGATTTTAGTCAGTGCGAACTGCCAGCCAACGATCACTTGTCCCGCAAGAAACTCGCGTGTGGTGGTGCCTGTAGTAGCGTCAAATACCACATCATTCAGCAGTTTACCGGTATATAATACATTCACTTTGGTGGTGTTGTATTTCACGGTGTCCACGCCATTACCTGGTACAGAAATGTTATAGAAAATACCGCTGAGCGTATCTTGTATAGCTGTCAGGTTTTTGGCTTTCAGATAAGCCTTAATAGAGTCAACATCTTTATTGAACTGAGGAGTTGGGTCATAAGGCTCAGTTTTGTCTTTACTACAAGCTGCAAAAAAAACCATCATTATCGCTGCTCCGATAAAGAGCAGATGTCTCATGCGAAATCTTTTCATGAAGTGCTCGAATTTATAATATTGATAATTAATTACGGGTGAATCATTTAAAGTCTACAAGTTCCACGTCGCAGACAAGAACGGTATTTGCAGGTATAATATTACCTACGGCTATATTACCAAAACCTAAGGGAGAAGGAATGATCAGAAATATTTTTCCTCCTTTTCCAATTTTCTGTAATCCGACCTGCCAGCCTACGATATGGTCTTTCAGGGCACGGCCATCAAAGTTAGTGCTACCGAAAGAAGCGTCCAGAATGGAATCTCTCAGATTACGGCGTACGTAGCTCAATGTAGGGACGGAGTTCAGGTTCATAAAGGCACCCTGATCGCCCGGATTCTCAATTTTATAATAAATGCCACTGAAGTCGTGCTCCAGTCTCAGGTTATTGGCGCTGATATATTGTTGAATAGCAACATCCTGTTCTCTCATTGTTCGTTCGTAGTCACCGACGTCGTTATATGCCTCGGATTGCTCACTTTTTGAACAACCGGTTATCAGGACAAGTGATAATAAAAGACTAAAAGCGGCGCGTAAATATGCGTTCATACATTTATAACGGAGAAAATACCCTAAAGTTACAGGAAGTGCTTAAAAAAGGAAAGGGTATCTGCTTTTAGCAGACACCCTTTCACTTATATTTTTGGATACTATATTAATAGTCCATACCCATTCCGTGACCACCGTGAGGAGCTGGTGCAGCAGACTTAGGTTCTGGTTTGTCAGCGATCACACACTCAGTGGTCAACAGCATACCTGCGATAGAGGCAGCGTTTTCCAGTGCGATACGAGTAACCTTAGCCGGGTCGATAACACCAGCAGCCAGCAGGTTTTCGTATACTTCAGTGCGGGCGTTGAAGCCGAAATCACCTTTACCTTCTTTTACTTTCTGTACTACGATAGAACCTTCGATACCAGCGTTAGCAGTGATCTGACGCAGTGGCTCTTCGATAGCACGTTTAACGATAGCAACACCTGTCTGTTCGTCAGCATTGTCACCTTTCAGTGTGTCCAGGCTTTCGATAGCGCGGATATAAGCCACACCACCACCAGGAACGATACCTTCTTCAACAGCAGCACGGGTAGCGTGCAGTGCATCATCAACGCGATCTTTCTTCTCTTTCATTTCTACTTCAGTAGCAGCACCTACGTACAGTACAGCCACACCACCGCTCAGTTTAGCAAGACGTTCCTGCAGTTTTTCGCGATCGTAGTCAGAAGTAGTTACTTCGATCTGTGCTTTGATCTGGTTGATACGAGCCTGAATTGCTTCTTTCTCGCCTCTGCCACCAACAACAGTCGTGTTGTCTTTATCGATAGTTACGGATTCAGCGCGACCGAGGTAGCTCAGGTCAGCATTCTCCAGTTTGTAACCTTGTTCTTCGCTGATTACAACGCCACCTGTCAGGGTTGCGATATCCTGCAGCATTTCTTTTCTTCTGTCACCGAAACCTGGTGCTTTAACTGCAGCAACTTTCAGCTGACCACGCAGTTTGTTCACTACCAGAGTAGCCAGTGCTTCACCTTCCAGATCTTCAGAGATGATCAGCAGCTGCTGGCCGTTCTGAACGATTTTTTCCAGAATGTGCAGGATGTCCTTCAGGGTGCTGATCTTTTTGTCATAGATCAGGATGTAAGGGTTCTGCAGTTCAGCGTGCATTTTTTCGCTGTTGGTGATGAAGTACGGAGACAGGTAACCGCGATCGAACTGCATACCTTCTACTACTTCTACAGTAGTATCAGTACCTTTCGCTTCTTCAACGGTGATAACACCATCTTTGGTTACTTTATTCATCGCTTCAGCGATCAGTTTACCGATCTCGAAATCGTTATTAGCGGAGATAGCAGCAACCTGTTCGATCTTTTTGTTGTCATTACCAACAGTTTCAGCCTGTTTAGCGAGGTTTTCGATTACTACTTTAACAGCTTTGTCGATACCACGTTTCAGGTCCATTGGGTTAGCACCAGCAGCAACGTTTTTCAAGCCTTCGCCGATGATAGACTGTGCCAGAACGGTAGCAGTAGTTGTACCGTCACCTGCGATGTCAGCAGTTTTAGAAGCAACTTCTTTCACCATCTGAGCACCCATATTTTCAATTGGATCTTCCAGTTCGATTTCTTTAGCAACGCTTACACCATCTTTAGTTAAAGAAGGAGCACCGAATTTTTTCTCGATTACAACGTTACGACCTTTTGGACCCAGGGTTACTTTCACTGCATCTGCCAGGGTATCCACGCCCTTCTTCATTTTGTTACGGGCGTCTGTACTAAAAAATATCTGTTTTGCCATAATAGCTTTGTGTTTTTCTGTTGAATGTTTTGGTTTTGTCCGTCAGTGTAGCGGGAATGATTAAACAATCGCTAAAATGTCAGATTCACGCATGATTAAGTAGTCGCCACCTTCAATGCTGATCTCAGTACCGGAGTATTTACCATACAGTACGGTATCGCCAACCTTTACAGTTACCGGCTCGTCTTTCTTACCAGGACCTGCTGCAACTACAGTACCTCTCTGTGGTTTCTCTTTTGCAGTATCCGGGATGATAATACCACCAGCTGTTTTCTCTTCAGCAGCTGCGGGTTTAACGATCACCCTGTCAGCTAAGGGTTTAATACTTAAATCTTGTGCCATATAATTATACTTTTTAAAAAGGTAATATGAAGGTTTATTGTGTTCTTGGCACTTCGATAATTGTGCCAAGGCTTTTTTCGGGTCAAATTTTCAGTCACCGAAGATAGGCATATTGCCCACACTGACAAAAATGCCATTTTTTCAGAAAAAACCTGACAGAATCAATGCCTGCATCCTCAAAATACCGACATATCTTCCTCATCGTCTGACGCAACAATGCAGCAAATTGTCATATTTCCCCGGACATCTCACTATAAAAATATCATTACTGAATGAATATCAATGATATAGAAATTATACTGTCAGCAAATGATGCCTAATTATGAAATGCCAATACCTAATTGGTCATTTTTCCATAGCTTTGCGCCCTCATACAGTTCTTGATTATAAGATGATTAGCAGAAGAAATATCCGGGTGAAGGTCATGCAGACCCTTTATGCGCTCGAAACGATGGAACCGGGTGCCATTAAGCCGGGCACGGCTACCAGTTTGCTGAACGAAAAACTGGACCAGACAAGTCAGCTCTTTACATACATGTTATACTGCCTCACGCAGGTAGCACAATATGCAGAAATTGACGCTCAGACCCGCGCTTCCAAACACCTTCCCTCAGCAGCCGACCTTCAGGTAAACACCAAAATAGCGGGAAATGAGTTCATTTTCCAGATCATCAATGACAAAGGTTTTCAGGTAAATCTGGAACAATGGAAGCTTAAATACCTTCCGGAACCAGACCTGATCAGAAAACTGTACAACACGCTCACAGCCACAGACATTTACCAGAAATACATCCAGGAACCGGGCCGCAACAAAGCGTCCGAAAAGGAAATCATGGAGTATGTATACAAAGAGATCCTCATTAAAAATGAGCTGTTCCTGCAGCACATGGAAGACAGCTTCCTGCACTGGAGCGACGATGCCGAAATGATGGACCTGCTGGTAGCCAATTACATGCACAAGCCGCATCTGTTCAATTTCCTCCAGCTTATCAGCCGGGAGAAACTGGAATATGCACGTGAACTGCTGCTGACCGTACTTGATAAGAAAGAATATTGCCTCGAGCTGATAAAGCCGAAATTACAGAACTGGGACCCTGAACGTATCGCCGCAGTGGATATGCTGTTAATGGAGATGGGTGTATGCGAGTTCCTGTATTTCCCGACCATACCTACCAAGGTGACAATCAATGAATACATTGATCTGGCGAAGGCTTACAGTACTCCTCAGAGTGGTCAGTTCGTAAATGGTATTCTGGATAATATCCTGAAGGACCTCGATCAGGCCAATCAGATAAAGAAGGTTGACCGTACAAAAAAATAGCTATTTTTGGGTCGAACCCGATACAATTATGAAAAAGATATTCTTCTACCTGATCGCTGGCAGCCTTTTAGCAGGTGCCTGTAATAGCTCAGATGCCGGCAAAAACGCAGCAACAGCAACAAGCGCTGCCTCAGACAGCTCAAAAGGTACACCTGTGATCGCCTTTGAGGAAATGGTCCATAACTTCGGTAACATCACAGAAGGCGAAAGAGTGGAGTATTCCTTCAAATTCACAAATACCGGAAACGGAGACCTGCTGATAACAGATGCTACCTCCAGTTGCGGTTGTACCGTTCCCGACTGGCCAAAAGAACCAATCAAGCCGGGAAAGAGCAGCTACATCAAAGTGGTTTTCAACAGCGCAGGAAAAGACGGATATACTGAAAAAGAAATCATTATCAGGGCTAATACAAATCCTGAACAGGTACAGGGACCAAAAATCCAGTGTACGATAATGAAGCAGAAAGCGTAACAACTAAAACAACAAATAACAACTTAATACGATGTACACTAACATGCTGAACGTTCTACTGATGGGTGGTGGTGCAGCTGGTGCTCAAGGTGGCGCTGGCTTCCAGTTCATATTTATCGGGGGTATGATCCTGGTAATGTGGTTATTCATGATCCGCCCTCAGACCAAGAAAGCAAAACTGCAAAAAGACTTTATCAGCAATCTGCGTGAAGGCGACAAAATCGTTACTATCGCAGGTATCCATGGCAAGGTTAAAAAGATCAACGATAATAACACGTTGCAGATTGAAGTAAGTCCAGGTACCTACTTTACTGTTGAGCGCTCTGCGATCAGCATGGAGTATACCTCTGCACAGCAGAAAGCTGCAGAAACACCTGCAAAATAATTTGCTGTCTTCCGACAGTAAGTCCCAAATTCCCTCGCGGGGTTTGGGATTTTTTTTGGAATTTGGTGCTATGTTAAAAATCGGTATTACAGGCGGAATAGGCTCAGGAAAAAGTACAGTTGCAAAGATCTTTGCCCTGCTGGGCGTTCCTGTTTACTATGCAGATGATGCTGCAAAAACTATTATGCAGACAGATGCACTGTTGATTGAACAGGTGAAAGAACATTTCGGACAACAGATCTATAACGCCGATAATGTACTGGACAGAGCTGCCCTCGGCAAAATCGTATTTAACGATAAAGATAAACTGGAACTGCTCAACACTCTTGTCCACCCCGCTACCATCCGTCACAGCGACGAATGGGCCAACCGTCAGACCGCCCCTTACGTCTTAAAAGAAGCTGCCCTCCTCTTTGAATCAGGATCTTTTCAATTTCTTGATAAATGTATAGGCGTATCCGCCCCCCAGCCTCTGCGTATACACCGTGTCATGAAACGGGATAATATCGGCCGCGCTGATGTGCTGGCCCGGATGTATAAACAGATCGATGATAATATTAAAATGAAACTGTGCGACTATGTCATTAAAAATGACGAACAGGAAATGGTCATCCCACAGGTATTGGCCTTGCATGAGAAGTTGCTACAGTTAGCAAAAGGGGATCAGGAATTGTAATGCTGCGGAGCGTTATGAGGAGGTTGGAGTGCAAAAAGCATTGCGAGGAGGTTAAAGTGTGAGAACGTCGTGAGGAGGCTAGAACTTAGAAGAGCATTGTGGAGAAGTTTGAGTAAAGAGAATAGAAACTGAATAAAGAAAATAATTGGAGAGAGCGTTTGAATCATGCATATGCAATACTTTTGAGTCAGACGTTTTATGTTTGAACCAGATTTTTAGAAGAAAAATCTGAATACGATTAATACAGATCAGCAGTAAATAATAACCCGATTTATTATAACCATTCGATTACATGGGTAAAACCATTACACAAGGCAGTAACAATAAGAATAAAGTAACTCCCGTGCTCTTGCTCGAGTTACAATCCAATCACCCCGAACCGGTGAAGATCAGTGCAGGAATGTTAAAAGAAGATGCGGCCGGACGTACCTGTCAACGTGTGCCCCTGAGTGACAAAAAATCATTATCCATCTTCAATACACTGCCAGCAGGCGTACAACACCTGCTGCAACCCTGTACGCAGGAAGCCATGGTCTACAAAGAACTGCAGCTGAAAGAGAAGTTCCGCGATAATCCCGTGAAAGAACTTACCCAACAGCAGTTTATAAAGGAAGGCCTGCAGCAATACCTTTATCATACATTACAGCAATTAAGGCCTCTGACGCCCGTATTGCCATGGTATACTATGATCACGGACGATAGTATGCTGATGAAACATACACGTCCGGTGACAGTCAGCAACTTCACCCCGATCCTCTCCTTCGAACTGAAACGTACGACGACCGGTGCTTTACGCATGGTCGCTATCGTAACCATCAACGGACAAGTAACACCACTTTCCGGTTTTGAACATTACGGATTCCTGCTGCGTAGAGAAGGTGAGTTGTTTATTCTCGCTCCCGCTGCTGCCGCCACATTGGAACAGTTTCCGGCTGGTGTAAAGGAAATTCCCGCTGCGGAAGAAGCGATGTTTCTGCAAGATGTACTGCCTGTATTAAGCGAACAATACACCGTAGACAAAAGCATCCTGTTACAAAAAGAAGTGATCGATACACCACCTGCCTGCAATATCTGGCTGAGTGAACTGAATAAAGCATTTCTTGTACTGACACCACAATGGCAATATGGCAACTTCTCTATTGAAGACAGCAGCGAACCTGTTGTACTCAGGACCGAAGGAGATGTTCAATATGAGATACGGCGACACATGGACGCCGAAAAAGAGATAATCGCCTTTATCCGTGGTTTGCACGCACGTTTTGCACAACAGCGTAACGGTTATTTCTATCTGCCCTTTGCAGATGCCGAGAAAAGCCAGTGGCTGGTAAAATGTTATCGCAAACTGACAGATAAAAACATTGGTGTATACGGAATGGATCAGCTGAAACATTTCCGTTATAATACCCATATTCCTGTGATGGATGTGCGCTGGCACAGCGATGACAAGGATACTTTCGATCTTGAAATAGATATACATTACGGCGATATTCCTGTAGCTCTCACCGATATACAAAAAGCGTTACAACACCGGCAACCGCACCTGTTGCTGAAAGACGGTACCATCGGTGTCATTCCTGATGAATGGCTGCATAAACATGACCTGCTCTGGAAACTCGGACAGGTCAATAAAGACAGGCTGAAACTATCACGGCTGCATTTTACTGTAGCACAGGAAATGTTGGAAGCAAGGGAAACTCCTGTACAGGAAAATACACTGGAAAAACTCCGTCGCTTACAGGCACAGACCTCCGGACAATTCCCGGTTCCCACAGCAATACAGGCCAGTCTCCGTAATTACCAGCAAGCAGGATTTGAGTGGATGTGTCTTCTTGATGCCATGCGCTGGGGTGGATGCCTCGCAGATGATATGGGTCTTGGTAAGACCCTGCAAACGATCACCTTTCTGCAACACCTCACAGAAAAGTATCCGGGGGAGACGCATCTGGTCATATGTCCGACATCACTGATCTATAACTGGCAGGCCGAATTGCAGAAATTTGCACCCGGTCTGCGCTACACAGTGTACCACGGAGGTAACAGACAATATGACGCAGCCTCCTGGAAACAGCAACAACTCATCATTACCAGTTATGGTACGGTGCGCAGTGATGCTGCTATTTTCAATAATCATATATTCGGTTATGTCGTGCTGGATGAAAGTCAGGTGATCAAGAATCCGTCTTCGCAGACCACCAAAGCCCTGCAGGTATTGCAATGCCGCAACAGACTTATATTGAGCGGTACACCTATCCAGAATAATACCATGGATCTTTATGCGCAAATGAACTTTGCGAACCCCGGACTGTTAGGTAATCAGGCATTCTTTAAGTCAGAATTTGCCATGCCAATTGACAAATATGCCGACGCAGAAAAGGCCGGCCGGCTGCGCAGATTAATATATCCTTTCCTGCTGCGACGTACCAAAGAACAAATTGCACAGGATTTGCCGGATAAGACCGAGATCATTATGTGGTGCGAGATGGGTGAAGAACAGCGTAAGTCATACAATCGCATACGCGATATGTACAAGGAAAAGCTGTTAAAACAGATCAACGAATCCGGAATGGCCGCCAATACCATCTATGTATTGGAAGGTCTGACCAGACTCCGTCAGATTTGTAACGCACCTCAACTGGTAGAACAGGAATCGCATGTGACCAGTTCTGTCAAACTGGATGAGCTGATGCGCGAAATCAGTGAGAACACCGGGGCACATAAAGTGCTGGTCTTTTCACAGTTCACCGGCATGTTACAACTGATCGCAAAATCCATGGAAAGTGAAGGGCTCCCCTTCCTCTATCTGGATGGTAGTACCAAAGCCGAAAAAAGACAACAACTGGTACAGCAATTCCAGACAGATGAGCAAGTGAGAGTATTCCTGATCAGTCTGAAAGCAGGAGGTGTCGGACTGACATTAACAGCGGCGGATTATGTTTACCTCGTAGATCCATGGTGGAATCCGGCGGCAGAACAACAGGCGATAGACCGTACACACCGTATTGGTCAGCAGAACAAAGTTTTTGCCTACAAAATGATCTGTAAAGACAGTGTGGAAGAAAAGATACTGGCATTACAGGAAAGGAAAAAAATGATTGCTGATGACCTGATTAGTGAAGACACGGGCTTCGTGAAAAAGCTGACTGAAGACGATGTAGCTTTCCTGTTCAGTTAACGGACTGTTCAACCACAGACATCGCCTGTTCAACCAGAGAGGGTTCATTTCCGGCGAACAGGTTTGCCCTTACAGACTAATTTTTGAATATTTGCGTCATGTTAAATATCTACAAACTACCTATTATCACATTGATCGTAAGTCTGCTGGCTATTCCCTCGTCAGCGGTGTTTGCCCAGACCCAAAGAATGCCTGAAGGATTTGATATCCATAAGGGAGTGAACGTCAGCCATTGGCTATCACAGTCCGGTGGCCGTCATGGTGTAGCTCAGAACGATTATTTTACAGAAAAGGACGTAGCTCTGATAGCCTCTAAAGGGTTTGACCATATCCGCATTCCTGTGGAAGAAGCGGAATTATGGGACTATAAAGAAGAAAAATACAAGGATGCATTCGTCCTTCTGCACAAAGCAATAGGATGGTGCAAACAATACCATATACGGGCGATTGTGGACATGCACATCCTGCGTAGCCATCATTTTGATGGTAAAAAGAACCGTCTCTGGGAAGAATCTGCTTCTCAGGAACGTTTCCTCCAATGTTGGAGAGAACTGAGTGGAGAACTAAAGAAATATCCGACTGATCTGGTAGCTTATGAATTACTGAATGAACCTGTGGCAGATAGCGCCTCCCAATGGAATGACCTGCTCGCACGTGGTGTTGGGCTGATCAGGGAACTGGAACCTAAACGGGTGATTGTAGTAGGCAGTAACCGCTATCAGTCATACGCTACATTTCCTTTGCTGAAAATACCGGCCAATGACAAAAGGATCATCCTGAGCTTCCATTATTACAATCCATTCTTCTTCACGCATTACAAGGCCAGCTGGACTGCTCATAAGGATTTCAGCGGACCGGTACATTATCCGGGTGCGACGATCTCAAAGAAAGAGATGGCGCAGCAACCGGCTACTATTCGTAATATACTGGCAGGAGCAACTGAAGAATATAACGCCGACGTGATCGAGCAACAGATCATGACTGCCGTAAAAGTCGCACAGAAGCTGAAATTGCCTCTGTATTGCGGGGAATTTGGTTGTCTGAACAGTGTATATCGTAAAGACAGATTACACTGGTATAAGGATATAAAGAAAGCGCTGGATAAGAATAATATATCATGGAGCGTATGGGATTATAAGGGCAGCTTTGGTATCATAGACGAGAATGGTGAAGAGGATGATAAGCTGATCAAATTGCTGACAAAAGATTAAGATCCGGTCAAACGATATTAATACTAACCCAAAACCCGGTTCCGGGATTATCAGTAAGCTTAGGGCTTGCAGATAATCCCGGTTCTTTTTAAAGCTACGACTCACTAAAATTACTACTCAGAAGTACCCAATTGCACCTTATAGCACTTTCTTTATACATCTCCGGCTATTCGCACTCTCTCCGTCCCTGCCATCTCTCTAAAAGCCATTTTTAGCCCAATTTTCCGATCAGAATATTTCCCGGATCAACTATCCATTTATTGGCAAATACTTCAGATTTTGAGCGAAAAACCTACTTTCTGGTCATTTTAGGGTATTCTGCGGGGTGATTTACGGTCCTATACAATTAACTCTTCTTAAGGGTCTTCTCCCTATCATCAACAAAGGAATTAACATACTGATATGCAGCAAATTATCTCCGCATCCTCTTCAGGAGCATCATGCCTGATCTATTGTCGGACGGACTAATTCCTGTATTAACTAATCCTCTTCCCCACCATCAACAAGGGAATTAACATGCTGATATGCAATAAATTGTCTCCGCATCTTTCTCTCAGGAGCATTTTGCCTGATCTATTATCAGACTAACCAATTCCCGATTCGTCCAAAAGAAAAAGCCCTTCGGTTAAACCGAAGGGCTCTTCATATCAAACATTTTAGTTGAACACTTACTTACTAGCCGGAGCAGCAGCTTCTTTTACAGGAAGTGCTTCGCTTTCGTTAGCCAGCTGGTTGTTCTTATCGAAGTCAACCAGAATTGGTGCAGCTACGAAGATAGATGAATAAGTACCGGTGATCACACCGATCAGCATCGCGAATGCGAAACCGCGGGTTACTTCACCACCGAAGATGAACAGGATCAGGATGGTCAGGAACACAGTCAGGGAAGTCATTACAGTACGGCTCAATGTATCATTGATCGCTTTGTTAATGATCTGGTCTCTGCTTGCACCCTTCATAGAACCTGTACGGAAGTATTCGCGGATACGGTCGAACACGATCACGGTATCATTCATTGAGAAACCGATCACGGTCAGGATAGCCGCAATGAAGTGCTGGTCAACTTCCAGTGCGAACGGAACGATATCGCGGCAGTAAGAGAATACAGCCAGTGTTACCATCACGTCATGCAACAGGGAGAAGATAGTACCGATAGAGTATTGCCATTTGCTGAAACGCAGCAGGATATACAGGAAGATTACGATCAGGGATAATACAGTTGCTTTAACCGCACCTGCACGTAAGTCATCAGAGATGGTCGGAGACACTGTCTGAGATGCTACGATGAACCTTGGAGAAGAGAATGCTTCTAAAGTCAGGCCCGGTTCGTAGAATTTCTTCAGACCGTCGAACATTTTCTGTGTTACTTCTTTATCTACTGCTTCGCTTTGTTCTTCAATTTTATAGTTGGTAGTGATGCTCAGCTGGTTACTGTTACCGATTGTTTTCACATAAGGTTCAGTACCGAATTCATGTTCGAGTGCATCACGTACATCGTCTGCTTTCATTGGTTGTTCGAAACGGATGGTGTAGTTACGACCACCGTCGAAGTCAACACCGTGACGGAAACCGTGGAAGAAGGAAGATGCACCTAAAGCGATCATTACGAATGATACGATGTAAGCGTATTTTCTTTTACCTACGAAGTCGAAAGCAGCGTGTTTGAATATTTTACGGGAAACCGGTGTAAAGTATTCGAAGTGTCTTTTCTTGTTAGTCCACCAGTCAGTAACGATACGGGAGATCATGATACCACAGAACAGAGACAGCAGCAAGCCGAGGATCTGAGTGGTAGCGAAGCCCAATACCGGACCAAGACCGAAGTAGAACAGGATGATTGCTGTGAGCAGGGAGGTGATGTGACCATCCAGTACAGGAGCGTAAGAGCGTTTGTAACCGTCTTCTACTGCCTGCTGGTAAGTCTTACCGCGGCTCAGTTCATCTTTAATACGTTCGAATATGATTACGTTCGTATCCACAGCCATACCGATGGTGAGTACCAGACCCGCGATACCAGGCATAGTCAGCGTAGCGCCGAGGGAAGCGAGGATACCGAAGGTGAACAGCAGGTTCAGGATCAGGGCGATGTTAGCTACCCAACCAGCTGTATTATAGTATACCAGCATCAGTACGAAGATCACAACGAAGGAGATCAGGAAGGATTTCGCACCAGCAGCGATGGATTCAGCACCCAGGGTTGGTCCGACGATCTGTTCCTGAACGATTTTAGCAGGAGCCGGCATTTTACCTGATTTCAGGATGTTTGCCAGGTCATTTGCTTCTTCCAGTGTAAAGCTACCGGAGATAGAAGAACGGCCACCTGCGATCTCACCCTGAATGGATGGAGCAGAGTAAACGATATTATCCAGTACAACGGCAACGTAGTTCAGGGAAGCGATGTTAGAAGGATCAGTAGGAGCCAGTTCGCCGGTCAGTTTTTTCCATTCTTTTGCACCAACCTGATCCATCGTCATGGAAATTTCAGGGCGACCGCTCTGATCATAATCCTGTTTAGCGTCGATCACTCTTTCGCCACTTACACGTGGAGTAGGATTGATCGGGTTTACTCTGATAGCGTAAACAGGCAGTGGAGCACGCTTATTTTCTTTGTCTTCAGCACCGTATACGAACACCAGATCTTTAGGCAGTACATTTCTTACTGAAGGGATCTCGGTATAACGTCTGAAGGTTGCAGTATCAGAAGGCAGGATGTGGCCGATGATCGGACCAAAAGCAACACCTTGTCTTGGATCATATCTTGGGAAGAAGATGCTGAAGAAAGGCTCAGCTTTCGCCAGTTCAGCTCTGCGTTCAGCGTCTGATTTCAGGGAATCAGGTTTGCCGGATTTAGCACTGTCCTTACCATCCAGAATAGATGCAAGGCTACCTGTAGAAGAAGTATCAGTACCAGTTTTTGCTACGGCTGCTGAATCTTTTTTAGTAGTGTCAGCTGCTGCTTTTGGAGCAACACCTACAGCTGCTTTGATAGCTTCGTTCATTGGCTGAATTACACCAGCGATGAACTGCTCATCATTTTTATATACCTCACGGAATTCCAGATTTGCGCTGGCCTGCAGGTATTTTCTTACACGCTCAGGATTGTCAACACCGGCCAGCTCTACAGAGATGATACCTTTGTTTTCATCCAGGCTGATGTTTGGAGAAGCCACACCGAATTTATCGATACGTTTCTGCAATACGAGGTAAGTATTTTTGATAGCTGCACCTGCCTCACGACGGATCACATCTAATACTTTTGCATTACTTGTATTGAAGTCGATATCTTTCTGATAAGCATTGGCAAAAATGGTAGAAAGACGGCCCTGCGGCTGTACTTCTTCATATGCCTGCCCGAACAATGTCACAAAATCTGACTGACTGGTTTTCTTACGCTGTACAGCAAGTTCCAGGGCTTTGTTGAAAGCCGCGTCACGGGATTGACCGCTTAATGCACGGATCACATCCTCCACACTCACGTCAAGAACGACGTTCATACCACCCTGAAGGTCAAGCCCCAGGTTCAGCTCTTTTTCTTTGGCTTTGTCATAGGTTACGTACCAAGGAAAACCCGCCATTTCTTTGTTGCTGGTGCTATCCAGGATCCTTTGTCTTCTCTCTTTCACCAGATCTGCCAGTGAATCCGAATAAACAGCCTGCAGCTCTTTATTTCCAGGATACTGCTGCTCAGCAGATGGAAGTGATTTTGTAATGTCACTCTGGGCTTGCGCAGCAACTTTTTTCTCGTAATTACGTACCAGGAACGTAAACGACAAATAATACACAGAGATAAGGATCAATGCACCGGCAAAAAATCTAACCAGTCCTTTAAGTTGCATATTGTTTCGGGTTTATAAAAATTTTTTAAGAGTTGCAAAGATAGAATTTAAATTGATATATTAAAGCCGATCAAAGGTAGAAAAGGAAAAAGGTGGAAATAATTGATATTCAGTTAATAAACCCTTACTTTTTCTCTAAAAAACTATTCTTTAACTATGCTCCGGTGTATTTATCTATGGTTGATGCTACTCTTTGCAGCCTGCAATACTAATAAAAATATGGGAACAAGGCATTATCAATCTAAGGACTCTTTTTTGGACACCCTTTTAGCATCCCATTCAGCACAGCTGGGCCCGATATATCAGCATCCGCAGGCATCCGGTTTACAGATCATCTATACAAGAATAGACAGGGATGCCGCCAACCAGCCGCATTTCACCGATTATTATTACCACGTCGATACCGGCCGCTACTTTTACCCTGCTTCCACCGTCAAATTGCCGGCTACCGCACTGGCCCTTGAAAAGCTGAACGATCTCGCCATCACAGGCCTTGACCGGCAAACGCCGATGTATACCGATAGCCTTGAAGGGATCAGTCCTGCTGTATTGAGCGACAGCTCCGCAGCGGACGGACAGCCTTCTATTGAGCAATATATTAAAAAAATACTATTGGTGAGTGATAATGATGCATTTAATCGTTTATATGAGTTTATCGGACAGGAGACCTTTAATAAACGATTGTGGGAGAATGGCTTCGGGAATACACAAATACTCCATCGGGTAGGTGTCAGCGGGCTCAGTCCGGAGCAGAACCGGCACACCAATGCCGTCACATTTCGCAAAGAAGGTAAGATCTTATACCAGCAACCCGCTGCTTATAGTCAGCTGACATTCTCTCCAAGACATGACAGCATCGGGAAGGCCTATTATAATAAGATAAACGAACTGGTAAACAATCCGATGGACGCCTCTCAGAAGAACAGACTCACCCTTGCTGACCTTCATGAAATACTGCGTTGCATAATTTTTCCGGAAGCTGTAACAAAATCCAGACGTTTCCGTTTAAAGGAAGAAGATTACAGTTTTTTATATCATTGCATGTCGGCGCAACCGGAAGAATCAGAGCATCCCTCCTACGACACCACGGAATTCCATCACAATTATGTGAAGTTCCTGTTATTCGGAGGTAAGCCATATAACAGACCGGATGCAGACCTGCGAAGTTTTAATAAACCCGGCTGGGCATACGGATTTTTGACTGATGCAGCCTATATAGCGGATTTTACACATCAGATCGAATTCATGCTGTCAGCCACTGTATATGTTAATAAGGACGGTATTTTAAACGACGAGCATTATCAGTTTGACGAAACAGGGAAACCATTTTTGAAAGCGTTAGGACAGCTTATATATGAGTATGAACTACAACGTACACGAAAACACATTCCGGACCTGTCCAGATTCAGGACGGATTACACCAGAATCGAATAATCTTTATAAAAACTCAATTGCACTAAAAGATAGCACAATGACAACTACAAAAATCCGTGTGTGGGCATTACTGGCCCTTGTGACCTTGGTAACAGGTTTAAGCTCCTGTCTGAAGACTGATCCGGTTACTCCTTCAAGACCCCAGGCAGGTGTTGCCATCATTAATGGTATTCTGACCACCAGCAATATGGACTTCTACGACAATTCAGTGAGAGTGAATCAGAATCCATTGACTACTGGCTTCCTCTTCTCAGGTTATGTAATCTATGGCGGTCCGCGTACTTTCGCCTTTAGGAAAGCCGGTCTGACTGACGATTACGCAAAAGTGACCAGTGTATTTGACTCACTGACCTACAACACTGTTATCGCTTATGGTGATTCTACCAATCCTATTATGAGAGCTATTAAAGATGATTTCAATACCGCAAAGGAAAACTTCGTAAACTTCCGTTTCTTCCACCTGAGCCCAAATATCGGCGCTGTTGACCTCTATCTGGACAACCAGAAAGTAGATAGCAACCGTGTATATTTTGGTGCTTCAAGTCCGGACTATACATTCAAACAACCAAAGAACTCTCTGTTCTCTAACAATATCAAAGTGAAACTGGCGGGTACCGACTCAGTATTGATAGAAAATACAAGCCCTACACTGAGCTTCACACCTAATAAAGTATACACGATCGTATTGTCTGGCGACAAATCATTTACCGATATCAAGAAACTGAAGGTAAATAACATGTACAGCCTGTATTAATCAATAATTACGTTTATCCACATAGCAGCAGCCGGGGTCAATGATCAAGTTGACCCCGGCTGCTTTTTTAATGCAGTGTATTCCCTTAAACAAGGCTTCGCCATTATAGCTTTCCATTATTTGTGCTATGACACTTGCAAATTTATTGTAGGTTTGTCCCAGTTAACCCTATAAAACTGTTATTGTTTATGAAGCAAATGGAACTCGCCGAAAGGCTGTCGAGGATATCCGAGCCTCAAACGATTAAGATGGCTAAATTAAGCCGTGAGCTGAAAGCCCAGGGTATAGACATTGTAGATCTGAGCATAGGAGAACCTGACTTTGATACACCTGCCCACATCAGGGAGGCTGCTAAGAAAGCTATCGACGATGGCTTTACACACTATACACCTGTTGCCGGTATTCCTGACCTGCGCCAGGCGGTGGTGCATAAGCTGAAACGTGATAACGGACTGGAATACACGCCTGAACAGATCATCGTATCCACAGGTGCGAAGCAGAGCATTGCCAACACCGTATTGAGTGTGATCAATCCCGGTGACGAAGTGATCATTCCTACGCCTTACTGGGTGACCTATTCTGAACTGGTAAAACTTTGTCAGGGTGAGGTGGTATTCGTTCCATGCAGCATCGAAAACAAATACAAGATCACGCCTGCACAGCTGGAAGCGGCTATCACGCCAAAAACCAAACTGTTCATGTTCTCCTCTCCCTGTAACCCTACCGGGTCTGTGTACAGTAAGGAAGAACTGAAAGCACTGGCAGACGTATTCGCAAAACATCCGCAGATCTACATCATGGCGGATGAGATCTATGAATATATCAACTATGTTGGTAAGCATGAAAGCATTGCCCAGTTTGAGGGTATGCAGGAACGCACTATCATCATCAACGGTCTGAGTAAAGGTTTTGCAATGACCGGATGGCGTCTTGGTTATCTGGCGGCTCCTAAAGCAGTAGCTAAAGCAGCTGAAAATATCCAGAGCCAGTTTACTTCTGCCACCAGCTCTATCACCCAGAAAGCCGGCGTAGCCGCACTGACCGGTGATCTTAGCACGGCGCATGCCATGCTGGAAGAGTTCAGAAAGAGACGTGCTTTTGTATTTGAACAACTGAGCAGCACACCGGGTCTGCAACTGATTGAACCGGATGGTGCCTTCTATATGTTCCCGGATGTAAGTGCTTTCTTTGGTAAATCTTATGAAGGAAATGTTATCAATAATGCAGATGATATGTGTATGTACCTGCTGCACAAAGTGCATGTATCTACCGTAACCGGCGCTGCATTTGAACAGCCGAACTGTATCCGCCTTTCCTACGCGACTTCCATGGCAAAACTGGAAGAAGGTATGAAGCGCCTGAAAGCAGGGTTAGCGCAACTCAGCTAATGTTGCCTGTATATAACTATAGTCAGACTATACTAAACTTACGATAATGCTACCTTTATAACGTAGCATTATCGTAAGTTTAGTATAGTCTGACTCTTTTTATGCCCTTCACTATTTCAGATGCGCCTTTGCATATTAATTCATTTCCATATATTTGCGTCAGTAATAATCAATCCGAATGGACTTCTCAAATCGTACCTTACTCTTTATTCTGCTGGCTGCCGGCGCAATTTACATCGCGTATACCATGGTAAAGGACACTATCCGCAAACCAAAAGACGCCACACCTGCTCCCGCTCCTGATGCTGCGGCAAAAGCTCCCGTAGACAAAAGCATCCTGCCCTTACAACTGGCGGCTTATGAGCGCCTCGTGTTACTGGTAGAACGTATCAATCTGCAAAACATGATCAGCCGCATTTTTCAGCCGGGCTTAACCGCTGTAGATATGCAGGTAGGGTTGATACAGACCATTAAAGCAGAATTTGAACATAATATAGCGCAGCAGATCTACGTATCTCCTACAGCCTGGGAAGCTGTAAAAACGCTGAAAGAGCAGACCATTACCATCGTTAATCAGGTAGCCAGTCAACTGCCTCCTGACGCGACCGCAATGGATCTGAACAAACAAATATTAGAAATATTCCTGCAGGCGGAAACATCTCCTTCCGAACTGACCTCACAGATATTAAATGCAGAAGCTAAACGGTTATTTTAACCGTTTACTTCTGTACCATTTCCACCCTTTGCGGCCGGATCACTTCATACAACAGATATCCTCTGCCATTGAAATGAATATATCTTGGCGGAGAACGGAACCATGGCTCTCCCGGCACCTTTACATGAGCCTGAATATGCAGGTGCGGTTCTGAACTGAACCCCGAATTACCCACACATCCCAAAGGATCTCCCTGCTTTACAATATCTCCTTCTTTTACGATCACACTTCCCTGCTTCAGATGGGCCAGGAACACATAACTGTTCTCTGTTTCAATCAGTACCTGATTGGTATTATGCGGACCTCTTGCCATATTCGGCGGGATATTGTCCGGGTCTTCTCCTACCGCTTTGGCGATTCGTCCGTCACAGGGACTGTACAAAGTATCACCGAATATTTCATAATCCTCCAGCCGTGGGCTGAAGATCTTATTTGCCCTGCTGCCATCTGACTTTAATTTCACTATATCCATGGCGTAGATCGCGCCACGCAGACTAAAGTGAAACAGGTTTGTGGGCAGTCCTTTACCTCCCTGCAGGACGAAATAACGACCCGTTTTCAAAGGAAACGCCAGATCTATCGCCCTTGCCTTGCCGGTTGTACCGGTAAAATACAGGATGGATAAAGTGATCAACAGGGCTGAAAAGAAAACGTTGGCAACGTATCGCCACTTACGGGGCGCCGGTTTATCTTTCTTTTTGCGGAAAAAGACACCCAGCAGGGTTAGCAATAAAAAGATGCCAAAACCCCATTTGGCATCAACAGTAAGGTAGATCCAGGTTCCATAGAGATAAATAAATACACCGAGGGATAAACCTAAAATCAGCACGGACCAGCTATGCTGCAGCCCCCTTCCGGAAGCCCTGAAAACAAAGAAGATACTGAGCAAGGCCAGGGCAAATGTGAGTAATAACAATACGTAAATAAACATAGCTTATCAGAAAAAACTTTTTGCAAATTATCAATAATTTGAGCTCCACGGCAATAACGTAATAATTATGTAACATTGCTCTTACTACTACATTTATTCCACGAAAAACACATTATGGAAAATATCATCAAAACAGATGCCGGTATCCCAATTGCTCCAGTATATACGGAAACTGTACCCATGCAGGAGTTGCCCGGCGAATTCCCATTTACAAGGGGTGTTCATGCCTCTATGTACCGGGATAAACTGTGGACGATGCGGCAATATGCAGGCTTTAGTACGGCAGAAGCTTCCAACGAACGTTACCACTATCTTTTACAACAGGGCGTAATGGGCCTTAGTGTGGCCTTTGATCTGCCGACCCAGATCGGTTATGATTCTGACCACGCGATGTCAGAAGGGGAAGTCGGTAAAGTCGGTGTGGCCATTGACAGTATTGAAGACATGGAGCGCCTGTTTAAAGGCATTCAATTGGAAGAGATCTCCACTTCCATGACCATCAACGCCACTGGTTTTATACTACTCGCTTTATATATCGCACTGGCAAAAAGGCAGGGCGCGGATCTGAAAAAGCTGTCCGGTACCATTCAGAATGATATTCTGAAGGAATATGCGGCCCGTGGCACCTTCATCTATCCCCCAAAACCTTCTATGCGGCTGATCACCGATATCTTTGATTATTGCAGCCGGGAAGTGCCTAAATGGAATACGATTTCCATCTCCGGTTATCATATCCGCGAAGCGGGCGCCAATGCGGTACAGGAACTGGCTTTTACGCTTGCCAACGGAAAAGCCTACCTAAAAGCGGCGCTGGAACGCGGGCTGGATATCAATGTATTTGCCCGTCGCCTTTCCTTCTTCTTCAATGCACATAATCACCTGTTTGAGGAAGTCGCAAAATTCCGTGCTGCAAGACGTATGTGGGCACATATCACCAAAGGTATGGGCGCTACAGATCCGAAGGCACAGATGCTACGTTTTCATACACAGACTGGTGGCAGCACGCTTACCGCACAACAGCCACATAACAATATCGTACGGGTGACTGTACAGACGCTGGCGGCCACATTGGGCGGCACACAATCGCTGCATACCAATGGTTATGATGAAGCGCTGTCGCTGCCAACAGAAGCTGCTGCGCGTATTGCGTTGCGTACACAACAGATTGTCGGATACGAAAGCGGTATTGCAGATACTGTTGATCCGCTGGCGGGTTCCTTCTATGTGGAAGCGCTGACCAACGAAGTGGAATCCAGAGCATGGGAACTGATCGAAAGGATCGATGTGATGGGAGGCGCTGTGGCAGCTATCGAACAGGGATTTATGCAGGAGGAGATTGCACGTAGCGCATATCGTTATCAGCAGGAAATTGAGTCGGGAGAAAAGGTGATCGTTGGTGTGAATAAGTTTGCCGTGAAAGAGCCATCCACAGAGGAAGTATTCCGTATCGACGATAGTATCAGACAAGTACAGACGGAGCGACTACAGGCCTTACGGGCTAAACGGGACAATACGGCGGTAGCAGCCCTGTTGGAGCGACTGGAAGCAGCGGCGCATACTACAGAAAATCTGATGCCGATCGTAGTGGAAGCAGTAGAACATTATTGTACACTCGGAGAGATCGCCGATACACTGAGAAAGGTATGGGGAGAGCATAAGGGCATATAGTGCGCTAATTATCAATTCATTCTCAATTGTCATCCGTAATTCGTAATTGTATTGTATTTTCGGGCCATGTCTTCGATTTATTATAAAGCCTGTCCGGTATGTGGGTCAGGCAATATACACAAAGTACTTGCGGCCAAAGATCATACAGTATCGGGCGAAACATTCGACATTTTTCATTGCGGACATTGCAGCGGACGTTTCACGCAGCATGTCCCCGGCAGTGCAGAGATTGGCCGTTACTATCAATCACAGGAATACATTTCACATTCCGAGACTAAAAAAGGCTTAATCAATCGTTTATATCACAGCGTGAGGAAGATCACCATGCGCTCCAAACAGAACTGGGTAAAGGCTGCCACTGGTCTGAAACAGGGTTCTTTACTGGATATTGGTTGCGGTACAGGTGCTTTCCTTCACTATATGAAACAATTAAACTGGGAGGTAACAGGACTTGAACCGGATGATACAGCGAGAAGTAATGCAAAAACACTCTATGGTATAGAACCGCTGCCTTCTTCAGAACTGTTCCATCTTCCGGCACAACAATATGACGCCATCACGATGTGGCATGTATTGGAACACGTGCATTCCCTGCATGATTATCTGAGACAGATCAGGACTTTACTGAAACCGGAAGGTGCGCTGATCATTGCTGTACCTAACTACACTTCTCCTGATGCGGAGCATTATAAGGAGCTGTGGGCAGCATATGATGTACCCCGTCACTTATATCACTTCTCTCCTTCTTCTATGGAAGAGTTATTGAAGCAGCACAAGATCAGGATTGTGCGAAAACATCCGATGGTATTTGACGGGTTTTATGTGAGTCTGCTGAGCGAGAAATACAAAACAGGCGGTAACGGTCTGTTTAAAGGCTTCTGGAACGGTTTCAGGTCTTATAGAAAAGGGCTGAAGCATGTAGACAGATGCAGTTCTGTTGTCTACGAATGTAAAGCAGATTAAAGACTAACATCAACAATCAAAATAAAAAAGCAGCGATAATAGCTTAGGGTTATTATCGCTGCTTTTTTTATTAGGGACGATAGCCATGACAGTGATACTGTCAGCAGGCTATCGTCATTTGCTCATGCATCAGCTAATAAGGGATCTTATTAATTAATACAAATAGTTCAGTGCTACGATATCATTTGCGTTGAAGGTGCGGTTACCACCATTAGAGCAGGCCAGCATCCAGGAGTTAGCGCTGTTGCCGCTTGGTGTACCCGGAATCAGGATAGCACCTACACCAGCTGAGCCCTCATTTGAAGCACTACCGCCACAGCTCAGCGCACGGTTGAAATAATCGGTATGACGGAAGCCGATACAGTGACCAATTTCATGCTGAATAACAGAACCTACATACAGCACATTCGGATTGCTGCCATATGCTGCGGAGTTGGTATTCATGAGAATGGAGTTGTACGGATTACCGGAGCTGGTAGGGAAACCGGCAGAACCGAGTGTAATAAAGCCACCACTTGGACCCTGATTAAAACCAGAGATCGTGATGTTGGCAGTGCCGCTGGTAATACGTCTGAAAGTGAGGGTCAGTCCCAGTCTGTTGTAACGTGCAATAGCGGTATCTGTACCGGCTACGAAAGCGCTACCGAGGCTGGATGCAACTCTTACAGTGATTTGACGTGGGAGGCCGGTTACCACATAATTTGTGCGATATTGCTCTTCTTTGGCAGTGGTCAGAAAAGGACTGTTTGCTTTAGTGTTCAGGTCAGCATCACTCAGCAGGATATCTCCTTCCACGAGATACTTCCCATCGAATTTGCGGACGTCAGCAGTGCTGAAACCAAGTGCACTGATCTTATCCAATGTGGCCTGTGATACACCGGATTGATTCACGGATGCAGATGGTGTGGTGTCCTTTTTACAGGAAACAATGCAGACAGCGGCTCCCGCCAGCAGGCATACGAGTGCTGTTAATGTGTGTTTACGCATACATTTTAAGATTTGGGTTCTGATAAAATGAAGATATTATTAGCTGATCAGCTGATGACAGATGTTGTGAGGACTGCGTATGTTGTGGGACGTCTCTGTATGACAGCTGGTGACAGACAGTACAGTTTCTCCCTGCTGATCGAGCAGGCAAACGCAGATAAGTTATTCCTACGGAATAATAACATTGTTCATCAGTAGATATAGCTAACCTGACAGATAATTACTTAACTCATGCTTTGGTTTTTTGTCATTGCAAGACACGCAGATACGAGCGGTTTATCGCGTCATTGCCGGATTTTCAATTAATAAATAATTCTGGTTAACTCCGGGTGTTCCGGAAGTAGATTTTCTGGTGACTTAGTGCTCGTTTGTTTAGATTTCAGTTGCTCGACGTTGAATTTACAACATTCCATGATTCTCAGAAAATAAAAGTCAGGGGTAAAAAAAGAACAGAGAATGACGCAGAGAGGTGCTTAGAGGTTTATGCAGAATGAGGTGAATAAAGTCGAAATGAGAGATAGGATGGACAAATTATCAGAGTTGCAGGCAGGGGCGGTTTCAGATGGTGTCGCGGACTGGTGCCCGTTAAGTACATGATTGAGCATTGGGAATGGGCTGTGGGTTGGGGCTTTGGTGTGCTTTAGTTGTATGCAGGGGACGGGCTGAGGTCCGCTTTACCATCTGAAAGCCTTCGCTTCATTCCTGCGTTTCTTTTGGCTTTTGGGTGGTGGTGAGTTATAGGCAGGGGGATACACGGCGGTTTCAGATGGTGTCGCGGACTGGTGCCCGTTAAGTGCATGATTGAGCATTGGGAATGGGCTGTGGGTTGGGGCTTTGGTGTGCTTTAGTTGTATGCAGAGGACGGGCTAAGGTCCGCTTTACCATCTGAAAGCCTTTGCTTTATTCCTGCGTTTCTTTTGGCTTTTGGGGTGGTGATGAGTTATAGGGTGTATAGGATGTAAGGATGCACTTTGAACGTAATTGTTAATTCATGATTTTTAATTATAAAAAGAAAGAGCGTACCTCGCGGCACGCTCTTTCTTTTTATAAAGTAATTTGAATACTTCAGATTACAGGTGAATTGCTTCGCCGTAAGCCACTTCTATAGCGTCTTTTACAGATTCGCTCATAGTTGGGTGCGGGTGAATTGAATCCAGTACTTCCTGATAAGTAGTTTCCAGTTTACGTGCAGTTACTGTCTGCGCGATGATCTCTGTAACGTTTGCACCGATCATGTGGGTACCTAACCACTCGCCGTATTTAGCATCGAAGATCACTTTTACGAAACCTTCAGTAGCGCCAGCAGCAGTTGCTTTACCAGAAGCAGAGAATGGGAATTTACCTACTTTCACTTCGTAACCAGCTTCTTTTGCTGCTTTCTCAGTGTAACCTACAGAAGCGATTTCAGGTGCACAGTAAGTACAACCTGGGATGTTCATGTAGTCGATAGGCTCAGGTTTGTGCGCGTATTTCTTCTCGTTGTAACCAATTGCTTCCACGCAAATGATACCTTCTTTAGAAGCAACGTGTGCGAGTGCCTGACCCGGAACCATGTCACCGATAGCGAAAACGCCCGGTACATTTGTCTGGTAGTATTTATCAACCAGTACTTTACCTTTATCAGTTTTGATACCCAGTGCTTCGAGGCCCAGGTTTTCGATATTAGCAGCGATACCTACAGCGCTCAGTACAACGTCAGCTTCGAGGAATATTTCACCCGTTGCAGTTTTTACTTTTGCTTTCACGCCTTCACCGTTTGCTTCAACAGCTTCAACGGATGCATTGGTCATCACTTCGATACCTTTCTTCTTGTAGATTTTCTCCAGTTCTTTAGAGATATCTTCGTCTTCAACCGGAACGATACGCGGCATGAACTCAACGATGGTCACTTTAGTGCCCAGAGTTGCGTAGAAATAAGCGAATTCAACACCGATTGCGCCGGAACCTACAACGATCATGGATTTAGGCTGTTTTGGCAGTACCATTGCTTCACGGTAGCCAATTACCATCTTACCATCTATTTTAAGGTTTGGCAGTTCACGGGAACGAGCACCGGTTGCCAGGATAATGTATTTCGCATCATGTACAGCAGCCTTACCATCCTTATCAGTTACTTCTACCTGAGTTTTGGATTTCAGCTTACCGTTACCTACCAGTACGTCAATCTTGTTTTTCTTCATCAGGAACTGAACGCCCTTACTCATCTTGTCAGCCACGCCACGACTACGTTTAATTACGGCATCAAAGTCAGCGGTACTTTCGCCTGCGTTAATTCCATAATTTTTGGCGTGCTGTATATATTCCATCACCTGTGCGGACTTCAATAATGCTTTCGTGGGAATACAGCCCCAGTTCAAACAAATACCGCCCAGGCTCTCTCTTTCAACTATTGCCGTCTTAAATCCCAGCTGAGAAGCACGGATAGCAGCCACATATCCACCAGGGCCACTACCAATTACGATTACGTCGTATGCCATATTGCTTAATTTTAATTTAAACTTGCCAAAGGTAACAATAAAATGTAAAAAGCCCGGCCAAAAATAGCCAGGCTTTTCTCGTCTTCGGTCGCGAAGACCCATCAATATTTTAGCGGAGGTCAACTACCTCTACACCCGGGTATTTTTTAGGATCGAAGCTAAAGGTAGCGTCGGTCACGCTTCCGTTTGGTGTGAAGTTGGTGATCTCATATGTATAATGATTACCGTTTTTCTCGTAAACCTTCATCTTTGCGATGTTCTGGCCTTTCTTATCGATAGAAACGATCACTTTGAATACATTCTTTGATTTGTCTGTAGGCGTCATTTCGATGTTCTGGAGCACTTTGCCTTTTTCAGTAGTTTCTCCATCGAGGCGGTACAGATAATCTTTATCGTAGAAGTTCGTGAACAGTTTAGCCGGAGACAGGGAGGTGCTATTGGGATCTACATTATTGATTGTTACCTCGTTAGCATCTTTTGTGTATGTCCAGGTCGTTTTGTTGTCACTGATCAGTTCCTGACCATCCAGATTCACTTTATATTTCGCTCCTTTCAGGTAAACAGTACCTTTTTTGGAGTCAGTTACGCTATTATTGGCGCCTTCAACTTTCAAAACAAAGTTAGCGACTACCGATTTCAACTGGGAAAATTTCTTGCTCACCCCGTCGAGTATTGCCTTTGCCTTAGGATCGTTTTTACCGAGACTACCCACTGGCGTCTTCGTCTGTGCCATGCCATTCACTACAATTCCGCCCGTCAACATGGCCAGTAATAAAATTCTCTTCATTTTTCGTAAGTTTTGTTTCTTGCTGTTAGTTTGACAAATGTTGTGCCGATAGGTTTATTTCTAAAGTTAATATAAAGCCAAAAGTACGACTATCAGCCGAGATCGTTCAGAATCTCCTCTAAGTCAGCCTCTGTCTTCACATTCACCTCCCTCGCCTTACTACCAAGATTCGGTCCGACGATACCTGCTGCTTCCAGCTGATCCATCAGGCGGCCTGCACGGTTGTAACCCAGTTTCATACGGCGTTGAAGTAATGAAGTAGACCCCTGTTGGTTCTGTACGATCACGCGGGCAGCCTCTTCGAAGAGCGGATCTCTGTCCTGCAGACTGATCTCTTTTCCCTCCATATCCTTATCATCCACATATTCAGGCAACAGGTACGCTTCCGGATAAGAGCGCTGTTCCCCGATATATTCTGCCACTCTTTCCACTTCCGGTGTATCCACAAAAGCACACTGCAGACGTACCAGTTCACCGTTGAACGACACGAGCATGTCACCCTGACCGATCAGCTGCTCGGCGCCACCGGTATCCAGAATGGTACGCGAGTCGATCTTGGAAGATACCTTAAATGCGATACGTGCCGGGAAGTTGGCTTTGATCGTACCGGTAATGATATTTACAGAAGGACGCTGTGTCGCAATGATCAGGTGGATACCTACCGCACGGGCCAGCTGTGCCAGACGGGCGATCGGCATTTCCACTTCTTTACCGGCTGTCATGATCAGATCGGCGAACTCGTCCACCACCAATACGACAAACGGCAGATAGCGGTGTCCACGCTGTGGATTCAGTCTGCGTTGAACGAATTTGTTATTGTATTCCTTGATATTACGGGTACCCGCTTCTTTCAGCAGGTCGTAACGAAGGTCCATCTCAATACAGAGAGCATTGAGGGTATGGATCACTTTTTTGGTATCTGTAATAATGGCATCCTCTTCTCCCGGCAGTTTGGCGAGGAAGTGTTTTTCAATCAGTTTATACAGGGAGAGCTCCACTTTCTTTGGATCGACCAGTACAAACTTCAGCTGGGAAGGATGCTTTTTATAGAGCAGAGATACTAATAATGTATTGATACCCACAGATTTACCCTGACCGGTAGCCCCTGCCATCAGCAAGTGTGGCATTTTGGCCAGATCGGCTATAAAGTTCTCGTTATCAATCTTTTTACCAATAGCGATCGGCAGTTCCATGGTACTTTGCTGGAACTTCTCAGAAGCGATCAGGTTTCTGAGTGATACCAGACTTTTCTTCACGTTTGGCACTTCAATACCAATAGTACCTTTACCCGGGATGGGCGCAATGATACGGATACCCAATGCTGACAAGCTGAGGGCGATATCATCTTCCAGGTTTTTGATACGGGAGATACGCACCCCGGCAGCCGGTACGATTTCGTAGAGGGTTACGGTCGGACCTACAGTCGCGCTGATCTTCTGAATAGCGATATCATAGTTTTTCAGGGTGTTGATGATCTGGTCTTTATTTCTGTCCAGTTCTCCGGCATCCTGTACGATCTTCTCGGTATTGTGGCTATCCAGCAATTCCAGAGAAGGGTATTTATAGTCACGCAGGTCAAGGGTTGGCTCGTAAGGATCCTGTTGAACAGGAGGTCTTTTCGGCGCCTCTTCTGCTTCATCTTCATTTTCTTCTACGGGAGGTTTGATTTCCCACGCAACATCTTCTGTATTTGGCTTCTTGTTACGACGTGCATTTGTCTGCTCGACGGTTTCTTCGATATACAGCAGTGGTCCCGGATCTTCCTCTTCTTCCGGTTCTTCTTCGATCTCATCTTCCACTTCTTCCGGTATGTGTGTATGTGCCGGCGGAATCAGGGTAATAGAAGCGCTGCCCCGTTCAATGAGCTGCATTTCCGGCAGTTCATCTTCTTCATCAGGCGGTGGGATAACTGCTACATTTGAATCTTTGAGTGTATTTCTGGTTCTTTCTTTCTCCTTTTCTTTTTCTTTCTGTCTGGTGTTATTAGCGGCTGCATTATTCGCCATCGGCGTCACTGCTATTACAGCAGGTTCCGGCGTAGCGGCTGGTGCAACAGCTGGTTTAGGTTTCGCTTTGAACTGTTTTTCCAGCCATTTGAAATCAAGATTGTATTTCCAGATCAGCCATGACAATCCGGCTACCAATAACAACAAGGCAGCTCCTGCCCTTCCAAGGAAGCCTATCATCCAGTGGTTTACGGTATCACCCATTGCGCCTCCCCATGGGAAGTCGGAAAAGGAAGATACGAAGGCAGCTGTTGTACTGATGAACAGTAAGCCGAAAAGGATGTATTTAAAATTTCGCCACACGCGGAATACCCTGCGTCCTACAACAAAGTTGACACCGAGGATAAAGAACAGGTAGCAAAACAGGTAGGATGCGATACCAAAACCTTTATAGAAGAACCAATGAGAGACGAAGGCCCCTAACCTTCCGAGGAGGTTTTCCACCCTTACGCTATCCATATCCATCAGCAGGATGCTGGCGGAATAGCGAAATACCTTATCCTGGTCTTCTTCCCAGGTAAAGAGATAAGATGTGAATGCGATAAAACAGTAGAGCGATAACAACAAGCAGATCACCCCCAAAACTTTATGGGTTCTCTCGTCCTTGACTAATTCTTTTACTTTTACCTCTGCTTCTTTGTCCTGCTTTAGTACGTTGGGGTCACTGCTTCGAGGTTTCTTACTCTCCGGTTTTTCTGTTTTCAGTTTATTTTTAGACATACGTTATAGCCGTCCCAAAATTACGGACGCTTAATCATATTTAAGAAATTAATTCTTGGTTAGGAATTAGCATACAGCCGCCGTTAGTACAACAACTGTACCCATCTTGTGATAAACTCCAATACGGCAGGGTTTATTGTCTCGTCGATGGTGGCATATTCTTCCGTGCTACAGGTATTACAACGCTGAAAAAGGTGATTAAGTCCGGCGAATGTCCGTATAGTAACAAATTGATTACCACCTTTTATCAGGCCGCTTTCGATGCCTTTCAAGTTGGAGGTAGCTTCATTGAAGATGTCTTCTGAGCCATTAATAGCGAGCACGGGACATTTTATTTTAGAGAGGTAAGCAGCGGGATCATATTGGAGCAGGGATAAAGCTTCTGCTTTTGTGTCCACGGCATAGGTAGTTTCTATAAAGTGTTGTCTGCCAACAGTATTAGAACTATCTCCAAAATGGTTATAGATAGCGGTCAGTTCTGCGAAGGCTTTACGTTGTCTTTCGGCGGGATCATTGGTCAGGGCGAGCACATTCAGATAGCGTTGATAGCTACTGACATATCCTTCCACATAAGCTTCTTTTTCACCGTATGCGAGGGCTGTCTGTACAAGGCGGCGGTTATATGCTTCACGACCATCCAGTCCGGGAGAGGCCATATTGATAATGAATGCGATATTAGAATCTGCGGCTGCCACGATTTGTGCAACAGCACCTCCTTCCGCATAACCGAGTAATCCGATAGCGGCGGTATCTGCGAGTTTGTTTTTACGCAACCATGCAACGGCGGCCTTTGCATCTTCTGCAAAATTGAAAATACCGGAAGAGTCGTAGTTGCCGGTGCTCTCTCCTACTCCCCGGTCATCGAGGCGAAGCGTTGCGATACCATGTTTTACCAGATAATCTGTCAGTACGGCAAATGGACGGTGATCCAGCACTTCGTTGTTACGGTTTTGTTGTCCGGCGCCGGAGATCAGAATAATCACCGGGAACGGGCCGTTTACACCCGGATGGCTGAAGGTACCGGAGAGCAGTACTTTATCTACCGGATTGACAAATTTTACTTCTTCTGCATCATAAACGGTATTGACAGCAGGATCCTGAAAACGGGTAACGGTCAGGTCTTTGACGTCATCGCGGGAGAAGTTGAGCGCGGTTTTATTGCCGACCTGTTCGAAAGCGCCTTCGAAGCGGCTTCTGATACTATTCCAGTTACCGCTGTATTTAAGACTGATCTTATTGATGGTAAAATTCAGGTATCCGCCTTTGTACCAGACGGTGTCCAGTGCAATATCATCCGCAGCGATATCGGGACTTTTGAGCACACCTTTCAACTGATAACCGACACCACGGGACAACTGAAGCTGCAAACGTTGTTTCTGACCCTGTGGAGTGGTGAAAACGCCGTACCAGTTGCCATTCATGTCCTGTGCTGTCACTGTTCCTGTAATAAAAAGGCAAATGATAATCAGATATCTGAGCATGGTTTGAGCTTTGTGTTTTTGATGATCCGGTATGCAGCAATTATCGTGCTGTCAAGTGTATAGCGGATGTTAAAATTACAGGGGCTAAGCCATTGTGGCCAGCCCCTGGATAGTGTCGTTTATTACTGAATGTTGTGTAGTTGTGTCAACAAGCTTATTTCTTCAGTAAAGCCAGTATGAGACAAACCCAACCGGCGATAAAGAAGAGGCCACCGATAGGCGTCACGATACCGATTTTGCTGAGACCTACGGTTTCCGTGGCTTTCAGCATGGTCAGGATGTACAGTGAACCGGAGAACAGGATGACGCCAATGAAGAAGCAACGGCCTGCCCATTCGAGCAAACCTGCGGCTGCCGGTGACAGGTGTATAAACAGGATACCTACTACCAGCAGGGCGAAGGTATGATAGAACTGATAAGTAACGCCTGTCTGAAATGTGCTGACTGTTTCCGGAGGTACAAGCTCTTTCAGCTTATGTGCGCCGAATGCGCCCAATGTTACGGCCAGCGCGCCTAATACCGAAGCGATGATGAGAAATCCCTTATGCATTGATAGATTGATGTTTGTTATGTGATAATAGTATTGCCTGTTTGTGGTACTTGTTACAGCGTTGGTTTCATTGCTGAAAGCAGCGCGATATTAGTATTTTCCATACAGAGGGACTATGACATTAGTCAGGATATCCGGTAAGCGCAATTTAATGGGACTACTGGAAATGACGGTTGTGGTATTTTGAAACTACATGGTATCCTGTGATGCCGGTCCCGGCTATACTGTTATGTAATTGCACCCGCTTATCCGCAGTAATCTGTTGCCTTTTCTGTGCGCAGTGCCGCAGCTTCAGGAGTGCTACGGATGTGCATAGCCAAGACTTTGCAGAGAAACTGATCAGACCTGTATACTACTTTCACTTATGCCTTGATATCAGCCAGTTTTTGTGTGAAAGAGTCGAGGTTGATTGTTTCGGATTCAGCGATGGTGATCTGTGCCTGTTCGTAGAACGGAATACGTTCTGCGAGTTTCTTTTCAACGAAAGCGAGCAGTTCATCATCGTCGAGATCCTGAATCAGGGGACGTTTGGACTTTTTGCGTTTGAGGCGTTCCACGATCAGGGATAATTTGGGATTGAGCCAGATGGTAGCGCCATTTTCGTTCATGATGTCCATATTATCCTGAAAGCAGGGAGCTCCGCCGCCACAGGAAATTACGAAGCTTTCATTGCGGGATAATTCTTTCAGCCAGTAGTTTTCCTGCTGACGAAAATAGTCTTCTCCTTTAGTCGCAAAGATATCGCTGATGGACATTGCTTCTGATTCGACGATCACATCATCCAGATCATAGAAGGGCAGTGACAGGTGTTCTGCCAGCTGTTTTCCCCAGTAAGTTTTGCCGGCGCCCATAAAGCCGAGTAAGAAGATTTTCAAAATACCAGTTTTTAAACATTAATGTCCTGAAGCTGTGTTCTCTGTTATGGCGGGAACTGTGAGATCCTCGGCGTCGTTTGTCCAGGTCAGACACAGTTCATCTTCCATGAGATATTGCAAATATAACCGTGCATTTTTATCCACTTTGTTAAAATTGCACGTAATAAAGCCTGTTGGTTGAAAAATAAAGGGGGCAAGTTGCATATTTTCTTTAAAATCAACTCCTCCCAGTCCATACCACTTATAAACGGCCTCTTTAGCGCTCCAGCAGACGGTCTTATGGGGCAAGGCGTTCACAGGATCAATAAAAGCACGCTCTTCCGGCGACAGGAACTTGTGGGAGACTGCTTCTATCTTGGGTTTTACATCTTCAATATCAATACCTACAGCGCCGTTACTGCTGACGATGGCAGCGATATTATCCCCGCAATGGGAGATGGAAAAATGCAGACTGTTGCATTCCAGGTAGGGTTTACGGCTCTGCATAATCTGTATGCTTGAGAGCGGAAAGCCCGGGAATAATTCCTGGAGCAGATAGCGGCCTGCAAAGTGCTGCAATCGCTTATGCGGATGATGTATGGCCGGAGAGATATTCACCTTCTCCCGGAAAAAAGCCTCATCCTCTTCTATTCTCCACACCCCCAGCCGGCAGCCGGGGTTTATTTGTATGGTACGTATTAATGGCATATCTTGCCAAATTAATGCAAAAAGCTGAATGCAGAATGCATTATACTAACTACTCATTAAGACAACAAAATTAATTACACCCGATCTATGATCCTGTCAGACAAAAGGATATTGGAGGAAATTGAAAAAGGCACCATCGTTATTTCGCCTTATGACCGGAAATATCTCGGCACCAACTCTTACGACGTACATCTGGGCAAATACCTGGCAACTTACAAGGACAGAATACTGGATGCCCGTGCACACAACGAGATCGAGCATTTCGAAATACCGGAAGAAGGGTATGTGCTGCAACCCGGTACGCTTTATCTTGGTGTGACCCTCGAATACACCGAAACCCACGCCCATGTACCATTTCTGGAAGGTAAATCCAGCACCGGCCGTCTTGGTATCGACATTCACGCTACTGCCGGTAAAGGTGATGTAGGCTTCTGTAATACCTGGACACTGGAGATTTCCTGTGCACAGCCGGTACGTGTGTATGCAGGCATGCCGATCGGACAGCTGATCTACTTTGTGGTAGAAGGCGATGTAGAAACCTTCTACAATAAGAAAGGTAACGCCAAATATAATGGCCGCACGATCAAGCCGGTTGAGAGTATGATGTGGAAAAATCAATTCTAAGACAATACTGTTAATATAGTATCAGAAAATAATTAAGAAAGGCCTCACGGAGCATCCGTGGGGCCTTTTATTTTTCATCTTATCATTGAATACTAAGCACTTGTAAAACCATCTGATATTACTGTAAGTGTTTTCATACTTTATACCCGACGTATACCGGGCGTATATACGACGCATCTATGCTTCATCTCTGTCGGAAATCCCTTCCCTGCTAATACTTTTTTATCTTCCCGGAAATGTAAAAGGGCCGTCCGCCTGATGCGGAACGGCCCTTTTAAAGGTAAAATTACCCGGCGCTTGCAACCGGAGTATAGTCCCCCTGATTATTTCAATGAATTGATCCAGTTGGCTATTTTCAGACCATCGGCACGAGGTACCTGTGGCATTGGCGGCATTTCTGTCGCATAGTCAGGCCAGTTCTGTGGCTTAGGATTAGCCAGCAGTTTCAGGATCTGTTCAGCAGAATATTTACGTTTTGCTACATCTGCGAAAGCAGGACCTACCTGACGTTTGCTCGCATTGTGACAAGCTACGCAGGTATATTTTGCCAGCAGTGGTTTCACTTCTTCGTAAGTAGGCGCTTTAGCAGGAGCAGCGGCAGTAGCTGTTTTTGCAGCAGCAGCGGTTCCTTTTGCAGCGTCTTTAGCGGCAGTTTTAGCTTTATCAGCTGCAGCTGCGGCAGCTACTTTCGCAGAATTGAAAGTGCTTGCCTGGCTTAAAGGCAGTTTATCGCCGTCAGGGAAGTTGTGAATAGTATAATAACCGGTTGGGTGAACCAGTGAATAAGAATTGTCTTTTTCACGTACACCTTCGAGGGTGATATTATGCACATAATCTTTACGCAGACTGTCTACGATGATTCTTGCCTTTAATCCGTCCTCAGATACTTTCACACCTTTCACCGGACATTTTGCAATATTCACCATAGGGCTACCGTATACGGAATGGTATTTATAGGTAAAGCTTTCTACGGAATAAGAAGCCAGATCTTCTGCTGATTTCTTATTTACCGGTAAGGTAAATTCGATCTCAAAACCATCCGGCATTGCCTTGATCGTTTTCATTTCGAAAGGCATTTTCTCGTTCCATACCAGCCGTTGCAGACCTTCGTTTGCTTCACCGGCAGAACCCCAACCACGGTTGGTTTCACCTACGAATAAAGTAGAACCGTCTTTAGACCATGCCATACGCAGTACACCAGACTGGAAACCGTTACGCAGATCAAAAGATACGCCCTGATACTCACCTTTTACTTTTTCCATCACAACACGCATGATCTTACTCTGACCCTGATCACCTACCAGCAGCTGGCCGGCGAAAGGACCGAAAGAACCTTCGGGGATCTGTACGATTTCAGAGTTAGAGATACCCTGAATACCGTGTGGCAGTACAACAGCCGGCAGGCGCAGTTCAGGGATATTCTTCTTCACATCCATCAGAGTTACGAATGGAGCGGTAGTGCTGTTTTCAGGTTTGGTGTAGTTACCATTTGCGTCTTTAGGACGACCTTCATCCACAAAAGAGTAGAACTTCTCGGTGGTCAGCTTCACCGGAGAGTTAGGCTGATTAGTCCAGCGTAAACCAGCAGGGTGACCGATGAAATCACCTTGTTTTACCTGCCATACACCACCGGAACCGAACCAGTCACCCTGGTTATCGGTATAGAATAATTCACCGTTGATCATACCCAGACCACAAGGAGAACGGAAACCTGTTGCATAAGGTTCCATATGACCATCAGGGAAGATATGCATCATCCAGCCTCTCCATGGAACGCGGCTTTCACCTCTCCACCATTCCTGATTACCGAAAGCTACGTTGCCGGATACGAAGAAGGAGCCATCAGGCGCCAGTTTCGGGCCAAAGCTGTACTCATGGTAGTGACCAGACAGTGGCCATGCAAATACGGTTTCGTATACATCTGCCTTACCATCCATGTTGGTATCTTCCAGTTTGGTCAGTTCACCACGTTGTGCGCAGTAGAAAGCACCATCTTTCCATACCAGACCGAGGATCTCGTGCAGACCGCTGGCGAACTTACGGAAGTAAGGCTTGCGGCTGGTCGGATTTTCCACGATATATACTTCACCACGGCGGGTAGATACACCTAAGTTACCGTTAGGTAATACAGTCAGACCACCCACTTCCAGCAGGGTACCTTCCGGAGAAGATACTTTCATGATCTTATAAAAGTCTTCTTCTTTAGGCGTTTCCTGGGCACGTACCCCGGAAGTAACACCCGTTGCCGCAGCTATCAGCAGCGAATACAGGGTGGTCTTTTTTATGATTGCCTTATAAATGTTTTTCATTGTAATAGTCGAAAGGAATTAGAAAAGGATGGAATAACTCAGTTTACTGCGAACAGGGATGATGAGTTCTTTTACGCCTGCACCGTCACGGATCACAGGTTTCTCACCACCTGCATCTTCAAGCTGCAGGTAATACGATTTACCATCTATTACATACAAATCTTTAGAAGGATTGTCGATCGCAGCACCTTCTGCCAGTTTAGCGTACAGTCCTTCAACAGGAGCAGCTACTGACAATTCGCGGTGGATACCACGTCCTTCAGCTACTACACGTACCACATCAGATACGGAAGTACCGTATACCTGATAGCGGAATGTAGGCAGGTCGTTATCATCCAGTACATATCCTTTAGGACGGAAACCGGAACCGGTTGTATCTGTCAGCCATGCAGCCTGTGGAGAAGCCAGTTTGCTCAGTGTGAAGTAAGATTTACCAAGGAACTGTACAGCACCACGCGGACGGGAGCAGCCATTACCTCTTTCATGCCACATTGGGGTAGCATCGAGGAATTCACCACGCCATACCTGCGCGATCATACCTTTATCCAGGTCGTAAGTGTAATGTACTTTTTCAGGAGAGCCTACAGATATCGCGTGAACGATACGGTAGTTATCTTTTACATCCATGAAGCTGCGCAGTAAAGTATTTACCGGTGCATCTACCAGAATTGGATCTACCCCTCTGTCTCTTTCATTTACCGGACGGGAAACGTCAGGTTTGTTGATCACGATATTGCGGAATGCAACGGCGCCATGATCGCCCTGCAGGCGTAAAGGACCAGTTGCTTTTTCATCGCCGCCACCGATAGCACCGCGGGTTGGGCCCATCAGTTCTACGTTTTCCTGAATGGTTACACCATTCAGTTCCACCAGCAGCATACGCGCATTTGCAATCTTTTTGCCTGCAGCGTCAAAACGTGGAGCAATAAAGGAGATCTTTATGTGCTGCCATGTACCCGGGGCTTTGCTGGCATTTACGCGTGGCGCATGACCATCATAACCCTGCAGACCGTTTGGACGGCTATCGTCCCAGCGCTCATAGATACCACCGTTATCGCCTGCTTTAGGCGCTTTGGTACCCCAGCTGTCCAGCAACTGGATCTCATATCTGCCCTGCAGATAAATACCAGAGTTTGAACCGGGCGCCATCATGTAGTCCAGTTCAATATCTGCATCGCCAAATTCGGCGCTGGAGAAAAGGTCTTTTCCCGGATGTTTTTTATCCGGCATGTTGAATAATACGCCTGTACCAGCTACAGGGTCCAGTACGTGTGGATTGTCCAGTTTTGCGGAGGCATCACTGGTGATACTCCAGCTCTGGCCGGGCTCGCGGAAAGCGGATAGGTCCTGCAATGGCAGTTTGCCTGTCTGCGCAGCAGCAGAATGGGCCACAGTCATACCCACACCACAGAGACACAGGATACCCATCAGAGACCGGCTTGCATGATTCTTCGATCTAAGTAACATAACGTTATAATAAATTAAGTCAAAAGAGGAATAATAGAATGTTGAGACCTTTTGACGAGGCGCTAATATAGAGATAGTTTGTCGCGAACACAAACCAAATGCTAAGAAAATGGGATGAACGGAAATATTTTATGGCTGAAATCTTTAACGGATTGTTAACTCTTTTCATATCTTCGCGCATTCGAAAGGCGCTGTTCCTCCCAGGCGCTTCCAAAATCACACAACTTTATGCACAAAATCTTTACATCAGCCCTTTGTCTGTTAACGCTTGGCGTCTCTGCACAGCAATACAACGGGACCGTTTATGACCGGGAGAGAAACCCCTTACAGGATGTCACTATTTACAATCAGCGTACCGGTACCCATACGCATACCAATGAAGTGGGCGTATTCCGTTTGAAAGACGCACAAACAGGCGACTCTTTAAAAGTGTCGCGGATGGCTTTCAAGACACAAATGATCGTTTTAAAAGATGTGAACCAGCGTATTATCCTTGCGCCATCAGACCTGCAACTGAATGAGGTAGCCATCACTACTTCACTGAAACACCTGAACATCATTTCAGACATCGATCTGAAAACCAATCCCGTAAAATCGTCACAGGAGCTGCTGCGCAAAGTACCGGGCCTCTTTATCGGGCAGCATGCCGGTGGTGGTAAAGCAGAACAGATCTTCCTGCGTGGCTTCGATATTGACCACGGCACTGACATCAATATCAGTGTAGATGGTATGCCTGTGAATATGGTCAGTCATGCACATGGTCAGGGTTATGCGGATCTGCACTTCCTGATACCTGAGACAATCGAGAACATCGACTTTGACAAAGGACCTTACCACGCGGATAAAGGCAACCTCGCAACAGCAGGTTATGTCGCTTTCAAAACAAGGGAAAGACTGGATAACAGCAGCATCACCGTAGAAGGTGGTAAGTTCAATACCTATCGCACGATGGGCATGTTCAACCTTGTCAATGACAACAAACAGTCCGCCTATGTGGCAGCTGATTACCAGATGACCGACGGCTATTTCATTTCTCCGCAAAACTTCAACCGTATTAATCTGATCGGGAAATACACTGCTTATCTTGATAACAATGATAAAGTATCTGTGGCAGTGTCTCACTTCAACAGTAAATGGGATGCCAGCGGACAGATTCCACAACGTGCGGTAGATGCGGGTATCATCACCCGTTTCGGCGCAATTGACAATACAGAAGGTGGTCATACCGGACGCACCAATGTGAATCTGCAATATCTGAAGCATCTGGATGCAAATACGTTTATTAAGAATACCGCCTTCTACAGCCGTTATAATTTTGAACTGTATTCTAATTTCACCTTCTTCCTCGAAGATCCTGTGAATGGTGATCAGATCAGACAAAAAGAAAACAGAAGTATTTTCGGATTTGAGTCTGAACTGAATAAAACCCTGTATGCCGGTGAAAACACGATCGAACTAAAAGCTGCAGTAGGCTTACGTAATGATGACGTCAATGATATTGAACTGTCGCATACTGTGAACAGAAAAACGACGCTGGAGCAATTGAAACTGGGAGATGTGAATGAGACGAATCTGTACGCTTATGTAAGCGCGGACTATAAACTGGGAAAATGGTTGATTAATCCGGCAGTGCGTGTCGATCATTTCAAGTTTGATTATGTGGATAAACTGGCGGCAACATATGCCACACAGTCACAGGGAAAGTCTATTGTGAGTCCGAAACTGAATTTCCTGTTTAATCCGAATGATAAGATCCAATACTTCCTGAAATTAGGAAAGGGATTCCATAGTAATGATACCCGTGTAGTAGTTGAACAGAAAGGTTTATCCACATTGCCGGCTGCCTATGGTGCAGATCTGGGTATGATCTGGAAACCGGTCTCTAAACTGGTGGTGAATACGGCGGTATGGTACCTGTATCTGCAACAGGAGTTTGTATATGTAGGAGATGCGGGTATCGTAGAACCAAGCGGTAAAACCAGCCGCAAGGGAATTGATGTGGGCGCACGTTATCAGCTGGGTAAATGGATCTTTATCAATGGTGACTTCACTTATACACATGGTCGCGCGACGGAAGAAGCAAAAGGCGAGGATCGCATTCCTTTAGCACCGGTTGTGACAGCTGCAGGCGGTGTTAGTCTGCATCACCCTTCAGGTATCAATGCCGGCATTAACACCCGTTATCTGGGACATCGTCCGGCGAATGAAGATAACAGCATCGTGGCGAAAGGCTATTGTATAACAGATGCGAATGTGAGTTATCAGTATAAACAGATTACGATTGGCGTGATTACGGAGAATATCTTTAACACCGCATGGAATGAGACGCAGTTTGCAACGGAAAGCAGATTGAAGGATGAAGCGGCGCCCGTGACAGAGATACATTTTACACCGGGTACACCATTTAACATCAGAGCTACGCTGAGTTATAAATTTTAGTCCGTGAAGGAATGATAATATAAAGAAGGGCGGTTCGTAAGAATCGCCTTTTCTATTAAGACGCTTCCAATATCAGTTAAAAGAAGCACGAAAGTCCTGTGGCGAGACTTTTGTCTTTGCCTTGAATAATTTACTGAAAGAAGCCAGGTGTTCAAACCCCAGTTCATATGCAATCTCGCTTACAGAAAGGTTTGTTGTGGATAACTTCTGTTTGGCGACTTCAATCAATTTATTGTGCAGGTGCTGTTGTGTATTTTGTCCGGTCAATGACTTCAACAAACTACTAAGATATCCGGGAGAGATATTCAGTTGTTCCGCAATATATCTGACAGAAGGCAGGCCATCATTAGTAATCGCAGGACTATTGAAATACTTATTCAGAAGATCTTCAAGTCTGGAGAGCATCTGATGACTGGCAATTCTTCGTGTCATGAACTGACGCTGGTAAAAACGTTCTGCATAGATCAGCAATAATTCCAGCTGAGCAATGATCACACCATGACTTAAGCGGTCCATGTTGCCATTGTATTCATTTTTGATATGTTGTACAATATCGTTAATGAGCGTCTCTTCTTTACCGGAGAGGAATAGCGCTTCATTGACGGCATAATCAAAGTAATCATACTGTCTGATTTCTTTGCCAATTGTGTATTCCAGAGAAGATCGGGATGGAAAGCCAGTATCCATCCCGTAGTTTGTGAAAGTTTTCTGTCTTCAGTTTCCAACCTGAGCACCTGTCCGGGTGATGTAAAAAACAGTACCCCATCATCAAAGTCATATGACTGTTGGCCGTAATTTACCTTATACGGAAAGTTCCGCTTCAATGATATTGAATAAAAATCATTGATCAATGAGAAACTGCTGTTGGGAACATACAACAAATCTTTCACATCGATCAGGCTGATCAGAGGGTTCTCCGGTTGAGGCAATCCTCTAAACTGGTGAAATTCGGAGATGCTCTTAAAATGATACGGCTGGATCTTAGACATGATTCATTATTTTTTAAGCGGAAAATAGGCTGCTCCTTGCAGGTCTTCCAGCAAAGTAACATGCTGCGGTTGCCAACCAAAGAATGCGCGTGTTTGCTGTGACGAGGCAGGGCAATTTAATCCAATGAAATGGGAAAACCATCCGAAGTATTCAACCGTTGCCTCCGGTGATTTCCCTTCTGTGGGTAGATTTAATCCTTTTCCGACAGCACCTGCTATATCTTTAAAAAAGAGCCCTTCTTCTGCCATTGCATGTAATCTTATGCCGGCAGGAAATTCCTTCTCTATTGCCAATCTATACAAGCGCGCAACATCCAGTACATGCGTTGCCGGCCAACGGTTGAGTCCTTCTCCTTTATAGGCAACATGACCTTTTTCTTTTGAAAGCCTGATCAGGATGGGTACAAATCCATGGTCTCCTTCTCCATGCACGGTGGTAGGCAAGCGTACAACGGCTACTTTTACTCCTTTAGCGATCAGTGCATCTGCAGCGAATTCAGACGCTATTCTTGGATTAGGACTGTTGGAAAAAGGCATATCTTCTTCTGTCAGGAGTCTGTCAACCGAAGAGAGCACACCAATAGCTGAGGTAATGATAAGTGGTTTCTTCGTTCCTATTAACACGCTTCCCATTGCTTCAATTGCCTTACTATCAAGTTCACAGTTTTCTGCAAATTTTGAATAGTCATGGTTGAAACCTGTGTGAATCACTGCATCAACTGAAGCGACAGCTTTTCTTAGACCTTCCAGGTCTGTCAGGTCTCCATGGTATACTTCAGCCTCCAAAGACAGGATAACTTTTGCTGCTGTTGCTGATCGGGCCAATCCCAGTACCTGATGGCCGGCGTTGATTAATTCTTTTACGACTGCGGATCCTACGAATCCGGAGGCGCCTGTTACAAATACACGCATAATGATTACTATTTTGATACATCAAAGTTGGGATAGATCTGCGTGGGTCATTTAACCGTTTCCACTATTAATTTAGCCGAAACAACTATTATGGATAGATACCGATGCGGTGTGTGCGGACAAGATCCGGCGTAGTGGTTGTAGCGTTGGTCAGCTTCAGGGTGATTTTCTTTGAAGGCAATTGCGGCATATGGCAGTCGATACAATTGTCTTTTAACATCACCCCTGCTGGTGCTTTCACGGTGCAGCTATCATGTGTGCCATGACAATTAAGACAACGTTGTGAGAATGTTGCCATGTTGTGTCTTTCATTAATGTGTACATTATGACAGGAGCTGCAATCAAGTTGTGCAGACATTTTAAAACATTTGCTGGCTGTCAGCAGACCATATTGATTACCGTGTACATCGAGTCCGCCGGCAGTATCTACGTCGTAATTGGGTACTGAAAAGTCATCCAGTTTTTGTCCGGCGACAAATGAAAAAGCGGGTTGCAATTGTTTCCTTAATCCGGAGTGACATAAGGCACAGGCATCAAGGCGTTGTTGTCTTGACATCTGTTTTGTGCTGATAATACTATTGGGCGTCTTCTCATCCGGGTGTTGTGTATGAAAGGCGACATGTGCGGCAGCAGGGCCATGGCATCTTTCACAGTCTATGCCATAGATGATGGATTTCTTATTGAAACTTGTGCTGCCATCTTTCTTTACCTGCGCTTCAGCGTAGGTGGCGTGGCATTCCAGACAGGCGGCGGGAACTGGTCTGTCAAAACGGATATAATTCAGCGGATAGCCCGGACTATTACACCAGTCATTGGCAGGCGCATAGTAAGAGACCGGCAGTTGATACAGGTGATTTTTATCCCAATAAAGATAAGTCTGTCCTTTTCTTCCCGAACCGATGACTACACCGAAGGCACGTTGTTCAGTGGGAATACCATTCATATAAGCCGTCTGCAGGAAAACATCTTTTTCTTGTCCAGCACCAGTACCATCCACTGATTATATACGAACTCGTTTTTGCCGGGTGCAAAGGTTCCCTTTATATGTGCGTCATCAGGTAAGGCAGAGCTGAGGTAGTGTGCCGTATGACGTGTATCATTGAAGATATCATGATGGCAGGATTTACAGGCTTCAGAACCTGCAAATGCAGGCATTTTCTGTGCCGGAACAGCTGGAAGCCATGCTGTGCAGATGATACTGCCGATGCCGATGAAAGAAAGTATCAGCAGGAATATCAGACCTTTCATTGTTACCGTATATGATAGATAACAATAAAAAGGCCGGTAAAGTTATACCGGCCCTTGTTTATTTTTAGCGTACATGGTACACTACTTCATGTGCTTCTGTGAGATCAGGAATTTCGAGTTTTCCTATCAGCTTATGCATCACAGGGGTGGGCACAATGGCCTCTCTCCCACCGTTCTGCCGGAATAGCTCTTTATAAGGTACCTCTACATATGCAACGGTGACGTGTGCGTCGTATTGCAGACAAAGTGCGATCAGCTGTTCCCGCATCTGATGTGTGGTGTTTGTGGCATTCCATACAAAAGAGCGTTTGTTACGCAGATGTACCCTTGCCTGTTCTTTGGCGGCCTGTACGACGGTGCCGTTACCGCTTTTGTCCGTTGGACTGATCTTCATTTTTACACGGATATCATCCAGCGAGACGATCTCCCAATCTGGTTGTTTAAAGTGTTTCTTTACATAAGTGTCCTTACCAGCTCCCGGAAGGCCACTCATGATCACCACTTTCACAGCCGGCGGATGGTATGGCACATAGCCCGGCGCACCATCTCCTTTACGCAGATAGTGCATACGTGCATCAGCATTTTCAAAAGGCCAGGCGGTACCCCAGCATTGGTGTTCTTTGCAATATTCTTCAAAGCAATCGATACGGTATAACATTTCCTCTTTATCAGCTGCAATACGCCCTAGCATATCAGCGCGGGCCAGCAATGCGAGATGAGCGGTATTTACCTGTAGCGATGCATGAATAATGGTATGCAAGGGATCTCTTCTTTCCAGTAGCCATAAGGGCAGACTATGCAATTTTACCAGTCTGGCAATCTGCTCCCGGATATGAAAAGGAGTTTCAATTTCACGATACAAGATCTGTCTTGCCGTGCCTTCTCCTTTACGTGCATGACCCGCCGAAGTGATATGTCCGTCGGGCTCAATAACGGTAGTGCTGCGTTTCTCTACATCGTGCAACAATGCAGCTGCCCAGAGTATTTCCTGATCCTGTGCAGACAAGGCCTTATACGCGGTCTGTTCCTGCAATGCAGCCAGTACCATCTGTGTATGTATAGCCACATTGCCTTCAGCATGGTGTACGGGATCCTGAGGAACGTCCTGCATATCACGGATCCAGTCGTAACGTTCTTCCAGATATGCCCATGATTTATTATCGGTGATGGTCCACATAGTTACCTCCTTCATAATTAAGGGCTGCTCTGTGCCAGTTGCGCGTCCAGTGCGCATCTGTTTTCACGTGCCCTTTTCTGACATATTTAAATACATTTTCTGCGAATGCGGACACAGGGAATCCTGCGGCATTACGCGTAACAATTCCTTCCATTGTAGCCGGTGCACCAGTGGCGGCATCATGTGCATCGAAGCTGCCGGTGCCTTTTACGATTGTAAGGATCTCATTTTCGAAGTCTGCTTTATGTTGCGGCGTTGTCAGTGTTTTGATCAACGGTACGGTGGGCAGGTCAAGCATGGCTGCATAAAAGCAGGTTTCTTCCCAGCTGAGCCAGTGTCCATTTTCTCTGACAGCAAATACATAGAAATGATGATCCAGTTGACTGTAAGCGATCGAGTGTACTGCATACAGGTTTTCCAAAAATATTTCCAGATGACCGAGGTCATTTTTATCAGTTGCCAGTAACGGCGCAGACTTTCTGTCCACGGAGATGTAGTAGGCGCTACATGTGAGCGTGCAAATACACCATAGCGGGACAGGCAATTATTTTCGCCGTCCAGTTTTTCCGTGTGTATCAGCTGAGGGATGGCTGTAATGTGTTGCCAGTAATCATGCTGAATACGATCGTCGCTGGTAGTACCCGGCGAGAACGGAAAATGATAGGTACGGCCATATTTCTCAGAAATAGCCATATCGGGGTGGTTTTAATAAGCAAAAGATTCACAGGCCAGTCCTGCAGGACGCAGGTGGCGGATTCAAGGTTTAATATGCCTGTGATATTACATGACGCAAGGTTTGTCTGTTTTTATTAATCAGACGCGAAGGTAAGTATTTTCCTTAAATTACGTTTATGAGAAACTCACTATTCTTCAGTTTGCTGGTTGTAAGTATACCAGCGATGATGTCATGTGGAGGTTCTTCCTCCCACCAGTCTTCTAAAGACAGTACGGCCACAGATACCCTGGCTTTATCAGCAGATTCCATTTTGAATATCGTGGAAGAACATACATTCCAGTATTTCTGGGATGGTGCCGAACCGGCCAGTGGTATGGCAAGAGAACGTTATCATGTAGATGGTAAGTATCCGGAGAATGATATGAATGTAGTGACATCGGGCGGTAGTGGCTTTGGTGTGATGGCTTTACTGGCCGGTATTGAAAGAGGATATATCAGCAGAGAGCAGGGGCTGGAGCGGCTGACAAAAATCGTTTCTTTTCTGGAAAAGGCGGATAGATTTCATGGTGCGTGGCCACACTGGTTATATGGAGAAACGGGTAAGGTGAAGCCGTTCGGGCAAAAAGACAATGGCGGAGATCTTGTAGAGACTTCTTTTATGATACAGGGTTTGCTTTGTGTGAGACAATATTTCGCCAATGGAAACGATGCCGAAAAAGCTCTGGCGGCAAAGATCGATCAGTTGTGGAAAGCGGTAGAGTGGAGCTGGTACAGGAATGGCAAGAACGTGCTGTACTGGCACTGGTCGCCTGAATATCAGTGGCAGATGAATTTCCCGGTGACAGGTTATAATGAATGTCTGATCATGTATATACTGGCCGCCTCCTCTCCTACACATGGTATTCCGGCGGAAGTATATCATGAAGGATGGGCAAAAGATGGCGCTATCAAAGACAGCATCAACGCCTATGGGCATACGTTGAAGTTGTCGCATAATTTTGCCAGAGAGTACGGCGGACCATTATTCTGGTCGCACTACTCTTATCTCGGACTGGATCCGCACGGATTAAAAGACCGGTATGCCGATTATTGGGAAAACAATCTCAATCATGTGCTGATCAACCGGGAGTGGTGTATTCAGAATCCAAAGCATTATAAGGGCTATGGTCCTGATAGCTGGGGATTGACTGCCAGTTATTCCGTGAAAGGATATGCGGCACATGCGCCCGGTGCAAACAATGACCTGGGGGTTATATCTCCGACGGCAGCATTGTCTTCAATGCCTTATACGCCGGAGTATTCCCAACAGGCCATGGTACACTGGTATAATGATATGCGGACTAAGATCTTTGGAAAATATGGCTTCTATGATGCCTTCAGTGAAACGGAGAACTGGTATCCACAGCAGTATCTGGCAATAGATCAGGGACCTGTCGTTGTGATGATAGAAAATTATCGGAGTGGTTTGCTGTGGAAGCTGTTTATGAGTTGTCCTGAAGTACAGGCTGGTTTGAAGAAACTTGATTTCCAGAGCCCTTACCTGCATTAAATCCTGATAAAACCCGATCACGCAGTTTCAGGAAAGGCTTTTCCACTATTATATTCAGGAGGAATGCGGTGGACACGCATGTCAGGATACAGATCACCAGTGACAGGTTGCTATCGGCTTGTATACCCATCTTTTCTACAGCCATCTGTGTGAGGTGGATAATACCTTTATGAGAAAGGTAAATACCATATGATAACATGGCTAATGTAGCGGTGAAAGCCAGTTTGCTTTTATACAGGAAACTGCTTTCACTGACTGCACCTGCCACCATACAACCATATCCCAGAGCGATCAGAGGGAAGCCGAAAATGGAGGCCCCAAAACTCATCGGATCTTCACAAAGGAACCATGCTCCGACGAGTAATATTAATCCGGTCAGCAGCAGTTTATTTCCCAGAGAAGTAATCTTTTGTTTTACAGCAGGCAGGAAGGCAAATAAGGCTGCTATTGCCACACCCGTGAGCAAGCCATCGAGACGGGTAAAGGTGGGATAGTACATCCACATATACCATGTTATCCATGAACCATCCTGTTCGAGCACGGGTGCTACGAATGTGTACCATGAGAACAGGCGGATAGCAAATCCTCCGACAAAGATCAATCCTATCAGCCATGGCCCTGCTTTCAGTGCTTTCCAACGCACCAGCATAATGAGCAATAAGGGTAAGATAAAATAAAACTGTTCTTCGATGCAAAGCGACCATGCGTGTGAGAATGTGCCTCTATCCTTCAGGTGCAACCCGATATTCTGCGTAAAGGTGAGGTACTTCCAGAGGGGAGCCATGGCTTCTTTTTCGCGGAATACCGGCAGGAATACATACAATGCCAGTACGGTCAGATAAGCAGGAATGATCCTGAAAAAACGTTTTAGAAAAAACTCTCTGAAGGAGATGGCTTCATTACGGTTGATCTGTGCAAACAGTTGCGAGGAAATAAGGTAACCACTGAGTACAAAGAACAGATCAACACCTGTCCATCCGAAGCCACCGATGGTATCTATCCAATCGGGGTGTCTGAAAATGCGGTAATGGTACAGAAATACGAAGGCGATTGCGAAGGCGCGCAAATGGTCTAATCCGGCAAAATGTTTACCAGAGGCGGATACTTGTGACATTAAAATGGGTGGCTGCGGATTTTGGGCGGCAGGGTTATAAAATTACACAGTTCTACACATCTTTGAAACATCCCTTTATGAATGGTTATAAAAGCGTGGAATGCGGTCAATGTTCAGTAGGAATGTTGAGGACGTTAACGGCATGTATTTTGTTTCTGTTATATCGTATCTAAACCATGCAACATGAAACGGAAAAGACTATTTACTGTCGTAGTGGGATTGTTGTTGGTTGGGGCAAGTTGTGTTCCACCCCATCATGCTCCTCCGCGCCCGCCAAAACCACCGAGACCACCAAAGCCGCCGCATGGCGCTGTTCAATTTAATATTCCGGACACCACGTTCCAGAGAGCCGTTATGGCCTGAGCCGTGGTGTCCGGCTTTTTTTATTTTTTCTTCTTCAATCCCTGTTTCTGCAATTGTCTTAAAACGGCTTCCAGTTTTACCGGATCGTTTACATAGGGAGACAGGTCATACAATTCTACTTTCCTGAAATCAACGGGATGGCTTTCGCTCTGCAGGGAGATAGAGCCTTCTTTCAGAGGGCGGCCGGCTGCCACCAGTATGCTATCTGCATACTCCACATTACCACCACCGGTTTGCGGTTTATTATACACGATTACGGTATCATTAAACACGAAATGTTTAATCACGGAATCTCCCAGTACCAATGCACCTGCTCTTACCCACTGTTCGCCATGATAAGTTTTTGATGTAGAAGAGATACAATGTTCGGTGATAAGTTTACCGTTCATGACTACGTTTGTGCCGGGCGTACAGAGGTTGGAGGTAGAGCGGGGATCCGTTCCATTACCACCCAGCAATTGCTCTTCCAGTGAGATCGGGAAATCCTGATTTTTTCCCATGCTGGCAGCAGATTGACCATGCAGCATGATCCCACTGTTGCGCAGGGCCCATCCCGGGCCACCGGCTACCTGTTCGCCTACAAAGCGGTATTCCGCTACCACCACATAGGCCGAATAGTTCTTATTATAAAAGATATGACCGTATTGCTCATCAAAGTTCGTGTATTGGTCATAACGTACTTTCAGCAGTCCGTCTTCCACACGAAAGGTGTTTCCAAAGTTATCATTCAGGTCATGGCCTTTAATCTTGATATCCCATCCTGTCAGGTCTTTTCCATTGAAAAGCTGTACCCAACCTTTATCCGCTTTTTTTTGCGCCATTCCTGAGAGTGAGAGCAGCAGCAGCCCGCACGTGAATAGTTTTTTCATACGTCAGTTTATTTATCGCCTTAAGATAGGGAGTAAAATGCAAATATTACAGAACCACTCCGCTCAGTTAGCTGTTATTATCCTGAGTTGTGCAGTGTAACTAGTTGGCATGTAATTAGGATTACTCACTCCAAAGCATATTTATGAGATTATTTACTACACTGCTATTACTCACGGGCTTTATGGCAAAGGCGCAGACGGAGGACTGGCAACAGCCGTTAAAGGCAGAGATCAGGCAGCTGGAGGCTACCGGTGACTTCAACACCTGGCAACAGGGTGCGGAGAAGCTGGGTAAGCTTGCATCGGCACATCCGGAGGAATGGCTGTTACAGTATTACACCGGCTGGGCGTATACGCAATCGTCTTTCCGGGCACCGAAGGGACAGGCTGATCCGAGTACGGAGAAAGCGGAGCCTTTTGTGAAAAAAGCACTGGATCTCCAACCTGACAATACAGAAACGCTGACACTGATGGCTTACTGGTTATCAGCCCGCATCAATGCCAACAATTCCAGAGGCATATCACTGGGCGGAGACAGCCGTAATTATTCTGATAAGGCCATTGCGGCCGACAGTGCCAATCCCCGGGCTTATCTGATGAAAGCCCTTATCATTTATCATACCCCTGCCCTGTTTGGCGGTGGCAAAAAGAAGGCAGCCCCAGTTGTGGAAGAAGCAGGACAACGTTTTGCCGTTTTTAAGCCAAAAGACGAGCTTTCTCCAAGATGGGGGGAAGAGATCTTTCATGAGCTGGAAGAGCGGATGAAGGGTAAGGAGAATGAGAAAGAGAATAAGTAATGTATGAATGAGACAGGCATATTGGAGATCAGATTATTAGGATGGGCAATTTTATACGCAGTTTCCACAATCGCATAGCATTATAAACAACTGATTTTCAAATCATTTCTATTTAAGCAAGATTTTCGCTTTATCTGATTTACAAAAACCCATTGTTTATGAGTACATACAGAAGTTTAAACGGACACGGCGAGCCCCGCGCTACATGGCTCTATGAGCAGTCGAATGTCCTGAATGTAAGCAAGCAGGGGCGTATTGCATCTATTGTCGGCGGCGCCATGCTGACGACTTCAGGTATTAACAATGTTACGAAACATCCTATCAGGAGTCTGCTGAGACTGATAGCCGGTGGTTATCTGCTTTACAGGGGTATGTCGGGGAACTGTCCGATATCTGCCTATGCCGGCAGAAGAATGAGTGATAGACACAATAGCACCGTCAATGTACGGGCTAAATTTATTGTAGATAAACCAAGAGATGAGGTGTATAATTTCTGGCGCAGGCTGGAAAACCTACCTCATTTCATGCGTCATCTGGCGTCTATTACTGAGCATGACGATTATCATTCTCACTGGATCGTGAAAGGTCCCGGCGGCATAGGTACGCTGGAATGGGATGCTGAGATTATCAAAGATGAAGAAGGCGCGCTCATCGGCTGGCGTTCCGCACCGGGCTCTAATATTGCCACAGCGGGTAAAGTTACTTTCTCAGATGCATTGGGTGGTGGTACTGAAATAGAGGTTGTGATCGCGTATCGTCCACCGGCAGGATATGTCGGTACCGGACTCGCATGGTTACTGAACAGTGCATTCCACAGGATGGTGGAAAAAGATGTGATGCGTTTCAAACATTATGTAGAAACCGGAGAAATAACAGCCTGACTGGCCTGATATTTGAAAAAATCAAGTACAAGTATTTGTTACACCTTAAAAATTATTTTTTATGAGCACTGCGAAAATTTTATGTGGAGCATTGGCTGGTGTTGCGGCAGGATTGGCTATCGGATTATTAACTGCTCCTGATAGCGGTGAGGAAACAAGAAGAAAGATCAGAAAATCCGCCCATCAGTTACAGGGCCGCGTGAAGAAAATATTAGGCAGAGGTGCAGATGGATTAACGGAGTTGAAATATATTTTCGAACACGAAGTAACGGGTCTGAAAGATGACGTGAAAGAGCGGATCCTGACATTACTGGATGAGTCGATTGAATCCTTCAAGAGCTTCAAGAAAGATGCGAAGGAAGCTGTATGAAATAATTGACAACGGATGACCAGCAATAAAAGGAAAGAGGCGGTACAGCTATAGCTGCTACCGCCTCTTTTTATTGGGTTAGTGCGTATCTGATTTATGATTTTTCTTCCAGCAGAACGTTTACGAGGCTGTTGAAATCTTTCTTGAAAGTTTCATAATGTTCGCCTGTACCCGGACCGGAGAAGCCTGTATGTACTTCTCTTACATTTCCTTTCTTATCGATAAAGATGGTAGTCGGAAAACCTTTGATCTTTGTGATCTGCGGAATCGTCTTTTCTGTTCTTTCCGGATCGCTGACAGTTACACCAGTGATCAGTACCGGATAGTTCACATCAAATCTTTTCAGGAAACCCTGCAGGGCCTTCTGTGATTTTGCGAAATCAGTTGTACGTTCGTAGGCCAGACCGATCACTTCTACTCCACGCGCTTTATTCTCTTTATACCATTCTGACAGGAAACCGGTTTCGTCCATACAGTTTGGACACCATGAGCCCATGATCGTAATCACCACTACTTTATTTTCGAAGCGCTTATCGCTGAAACTGACCTTTTTACCATTGATGTCAGGGAAAGAGAAAGTCGGGCGTCCACTTCCCGGTTTTGCACCAGCGAGTGAAGTTTCATCCGGCAGTGCTGCCTTGTCATCTTTTACAGCGGTCCATTCTTCTTTTCCATCACCAATACCAGCATAAAACACACCATTTTCCAGAGTGTTGTCTTTTACCTGTGCGGTGAAATAGTAAGCATGAGAACCGTCAAAAGTGGAGAGTTTCAGGGTATCACCGTCTACAATACCTTCCAGAAAGCGGTAGTCTCCGGTTGAAGTCAGAAAAGTACCATGTACGATATTGCCCTGTTGCCTGAATTCACCTACTGCAAAGGAAGAATCGCTTTTTCCCGGAGAAGTGAACCATGTAGACCAACGACCTGTTACATTGCCTTTTGCAGGTGTATGTTGTTCAAAGCGTTGTTTTACGTTGTGAGCGGCGGTGAATGGGATGCTTACGTCTTTGTCAGCAAGGTGACGTATCCAGTTACCCTGCAGCTGTCCTTCTTTCGTGAAAGAGGCTCTGAACTCAGAATCAAAGAAAGGCATCTTAATAAATACGGAATCGCCCTGTATCTTCACATCATCCACCACCAGGCGGTCGTTTGCGTTCAGTACGTAGATAAGTTTTTTGCGGGCGCTATCCTTTACTTCGAAGTTAAAAACGATATCTGCTCCGTCTTTTCTATGCAGACTGGCTTGCCAGACGCCTGGCTCCAGATCCCATTTTTCCAGTTGTGTGCCGAAGATAAATGCCGGAAGGCATAACAAAAGCCAAATTTTCTTCATATTAAAGTTTACGTCAATTGTGGTATTCATCAAATATCCTACAATATTAGTAGAGTATAGTAAAACTAACAAAACTTATTTTATTAATCTTTCTACCAGTTCGATCCTGCGGCCATCAGGATCCTTTACCACAGCGGCATATCCCCATTCGGTACTGGCGGGTGCCTGTACGGTTTCTACCCCCAGTTCTTCCAGTCGCTGAAGGGTATCATTCAGATTTTCCACAGTAAATCCCAGTCGGGTGGTGGTATCGGGTTCGGTTGTGCCTTTTGGCAAAGGATAGATTTCAAAGGTCAGTCCGTCCAGCGAGCATGCGTAATGATAAGGTCCGTTGCCGTGGCGGTGTGCGTCGAATGTAATGCCTAATGTGCTGTAGAATCTGACCTGTTCTTCCTGTCTGCTGGTCTTAATAACTACCAGGTTTAATTGTATCATAATTCCTAAACTTCCTTAAAGTGCCTTCCTAAAGTAAAAAACATAATTAGTAAATGCAAACTGTGCCCACATAGATTTACCTTTGAGATGGCGGATAAAGCGGATTTTGACATAGTTATCAAGCCTTTAAAGCAAGGACATGAAAAAATACAAGTTAGCCTTTTCTATTATTGGCAGCATATCTCCACAGATAGCGGCCAAAACTTTCCTTCATTTTTTCAGCAAACCGCCTAAGCGAACCTTCCGTTCTCACCATCTCAATCTCAGACAAGCGGCAACAGAAACTAATACCGCACTGACGGCCTATGCATTCAGCAAACAACAGATCAATGTGAAAACATATACCTGGGGCAACAGTGGACGGAAAATCCTGTTGTTGCACGGCTGGGGAGGCAGTGCGCTGGATTTCGGGCATATTGTCAACACTCTGGTGGAAAACGGGTATCAGGTCATTTCGTTCGATCAACCTGCACATGGGTTCTCCACAGGCAAAAACAGTAATCTGATCCAGTGGATGCATGTGATCAGGGCTTTTCTGGAACTACATCCTGATATTTATGGTATTATCGGACATTCATTCGGCGGTCTGGCAGCAACCCTGACGCTGGCCAGAGAACAGGTACACATGCCTAAGCTCATCATCATTGCGGCCTCTATTTCAGCGCCGGCCATCTTTGATGATGCTTATGAGCAAATGGGACTGGATAAGAAGGTGAGAAAGGCCATTCCTGATATTGTACAAAAGACGCTACAGGATGATATCTCTACCATGGATATGCACCAGCAATTCTCTGCTGTGAAAACAGACGGTATGCTGTTCATCTATGATGAAAATGATGAGATCATTTCGCCTGAGCAGTCCCGGTATTTCCTGACAAAACATCCTGATGTAGAAGGATTTAAGATAAAAGGTGAAGGACATTACAGGATCATCAGGGATCCGCGGGTATTGGAAAAGATCATTGACTACCTGCATCAATAGTCAGGGATCCTTTTAAAAGATATAAAACTTTGTCTTTCTCTTGCCTATGTGGCCGTACTGCTCAACTACGGAGACGACACTTTAGTGCCACCAGATGATCTGACAGACACACACTGGTTTAGTATAAAAGGTGACTTTAACCGCGATAAACGGGCTTCCTGATTACCGCTGAAAGTTTTTTTAATATTTCTGTCACGTTTTGATTTTCCACCTTGTCATATTACCGTACAAGATCTTAATCACATAAAAAACGTACTGATATGACACAGAGAATCTCTATTCAGGAAATACCCGCAGCACTGATGACTTCATTAGGAAAGATCGGCGCTTATCTGAAAACCTGTAATATTGACCAGAAATTATTATCACTCCTGTACTACAGGGCTTCCCAGATCAATGGTTGCGCCTGTTGTCTGGATATTCACCATAAAGAATCCATCCATTATGGTGATACACAGGTACGCCTGCATGGAGTGATTGCATGGAGGGAATCTCCTTATTATGATGCAAAAGAACGTGCAGCACTGGCATTCACAGAAGCACTGACCAATGCCAATCAACAGGATATCGATGATACTATCTTCGATGATCTGACAGCACATTTCACGACTGAAGAGATTACAGAACTGACCATGGCCATTGCAACTGTTAATACGTGGAACAGGCTGAACAAGACCTTCAGAACGACACCCGGTCATTACAAAGTTGGCCAGTACGCTTAAGCAAACTGTTTATTTTCAGCAACGATCACACGTTATATTATGTTGAAAGATTATCAATACACACTGTTTCCATACGCATACAATATTCTTGGGTCTGTAGAGGATGCAAAAGACACCATACAGGATGTGTTATCCAATTATGTTGCTGCAAACAGAGAAGACATCGGGAATGAAAAAGCGTATCTGGTACGCAGTGTTATTAACCAGTCGATCAATGCAAAGAACAAGCGTAAAACTGTCAATTACGAAGACGTATGGTTACCGGAACCGGTAGCTACGGAAGAGGCGGACAAAGCGCTGCATCTGCAGGATATCGGTTCCTACACAATGCTTATACTGATGGAAGAACTCAACCCAAAAGAAAGGGCTGTCTTTATACTGAAAGAAGGTTTTGGGTATTCCCATGATGAGATAGCAGAAGTGCTTTCCGCTTCGGTAGAGCAATCCCGTAAACTGCTCAGTCGTGCAAAGGCAAAACTGGATCAGCGCAGACAGGGCGCCCCGATGAATAACAAGACTGTCTCGGCCGCCTTACTCGATCAGTACCTGCACGCTATCCGTAAAGGAGATACGCAAAGACTGGAAAATATGCTGTCGCAGGATATCGTATTCTATGCAGATGGTGGTAAGAACCTGCATGTAGCCCGGAAGATCTGTACCGGTCTGCAGGATGTATCCGAACTGCTTGTATTCACTTACAATAAATACCAGCGGGAATTTGAATTTGAGTTTACCATGATCAATCACCAGCCTGCCCTGCTCTTTTATCTGGGTGAAAAGCTGTATGGTTGTCAGGTGTTCACTATTTCTCCGGAGGATAGTAAAATTCTGCAGATATCCACCGTATTGGATCCGGACAAGTTAAAAAATATAGGGAAGTAAAGCCCGCTATTCTTCTGCCATGATTAAAACAATACAGGGTGTCCGCTATATGGTGGACACCCTGTATGTATAAAACTTCCGGGGAAGCATTGATCAATATCTTGCGCCGAAAAGCATACTACCGATACGTACCATTGTACTGCCTTCTTCGAGAGCAATGGTATAGTCTCCGCTCATACCTACGGATAATTCAGTGAGCGCGTCCGTATCCGGGAAAAAGCGTTGTTTCATATTTTGCTGCAATTCGTGCAGGTGGCGGAACTCATTACGCACCTGCTGCATGTCATCTGTATTTGTTGCCATGCCCATCAGACCTGCAATCTGAATATTCGCGAAGCGTATTTCCTGCTGTTTATAAGCTTCCAGCAGTTCCAGCAACTCCTTTTCATCCAGACCAAATTTCGTTTCTTCTGTGGCGATATGCACCTGCAGCAGACAACGGATCGTACGGTTATGTTTAGCCGCCTGTTTACTGATCTCTTCCAGTAGTTTCAGACTGTCTACCGCATGTACCATACTGACGAAAGGTGCGATGTATTTTACTTTATTGGATTGCAGATGTCCGATGAAATGCCATTCGATATCAGCAGGCAACAAAGGCTGTTTTTCCTGCAATTCCTGCACGTAGTTCTCTCCGAAGATACGCTGACCGGCATCATACAGTGCCTGTATATCTGAGGCTGGTTTAATCTTGGAAACGGCTACGAGCTTCGCATTATAAGGCTTGAGCTGTTCGTTTATTTTCTGAAAAGCGGGTAAATTGACTGACATAGTGCAAAAGTATCGCAATCAGAAGCGAATTGCAAATAAGCCGGTACGGGAGGTCGCTGATAAAAAGACGGAGCAGATTCAATTGTAAGGGAGTAGGTGGTAAATACTTTATACAAGTATATAGCAGGGGGAGCTAAGTAGCCAGTATATGTAAAAAACATCCCGGGAAACGATATCCCGGGACGTAAAGATTGTTCTGGTGTAAGTGACTAACCTAAAATAGCTCTGCCGATTACGATACGCTGTACTTCGCTGGTACCTTCATAGATCTGTGTGATCTTGGCGTCACGCATGAGGCGTTCCACATGGTACTCTTTCACATAACCATAACCACCATGTACCTGTACCGCTTCTGTGGTTACCCACATAGCCGTTTCGGATGAAAATACTTTTGCCATAGAACCGCTGAGTGTATAGTCCAGATGCAGGTCTTTCTCTCTGGCTGCTTTCAGACATAATAATCTGGAAGCTTCTATACGGGTGGCCATATCAGCCAGTTTGAACTGAATGGCCTGATGCTGACTGATCTCTTTGCCGAAGGCTTTTCTTTCCTTCGCATATTTAACGGCCAGTTCATAGGCGCCGCTGGCGATGCCCAATGCCTGTGAAGCAATACCGATACGGCCGCCTGCCAGTGTTTTCATGGCGAATTTGAAGCCGAAACCGTCCTCTCCTATCCTATTCTCTTTTGGCACTTTTACATCCTGGAACATGATACTATGTGTATCACTACCGCGGATACCCATTTTGTTTTCTTTAGCGCCGACTACCACACCCGGAGAATTCTTCTCGACGATCAGGGCATTGATGCCTTTACTGCCTTTTTCAACATGGGTCTGTGCGATCACTAAATAGACACTGGCACTGTTACCGTTGGTGATCCAGTTTTTGGTACCATTTACCAGATAATGGTCTCCTTTATCTTCTGCTTTGGTACGTTGAGATGTCGCATCAGAACCGGCTTCCGGTTCACTTAACAGGAATGCGCCGGTGATCTCACCTTTTGCAAGGGGAACAAGGTATTTCTGTTTCTGTTCTTCGGTACCGTAGGTTTCCAGTCCCCAGCAAACGAGGGAGTTGTTTACACTCATACATACGGAGGTGGAGGCATCTATTTTGGAGATCTCTTCCATGGCCAGCACATAGGAGACGGTATCCAGTCCGGCGCCACCATATTTCGGGTCTACCATCATGCCAAGGAAGCCCAGTTCACCAAGTTTTTTGATCTGTTCTGCGGGGTAGATCTGTTTTTCGTCACGCTCTATTACGCCGGGGAGTAATTCATTTACGGCGAAATCACGGGCCGCCTTTTGTATCATGAGGTGTTCTTCAGTAAGTTGAAAATCCATGGAATCGTGTTTTACGTGTTTTACGGGTTTTATGACTTATCAGTTTTTCAAAGCTATTTTTTAATACCCATGTAAAAAAATGGGGGCTTTAAAATTCATTGTTATCCATCATTCTATGCAAAACATTAAAGATTATTTGAAGATACAGCGTCCTTATTGCAATTGTTTTATCTTTTACCGCAAGTGGATATACGCCTCGACAATAGGCTGCGATAACCGTTCTGTTAAAATCGTGTAGCTTGTAGCAGGATAACTTTCTTTTATGAAAAATATCAAGATCATTGAGGTGAAATCGGAGATTGGGGCTGGTACCCGCGGGGCCAGTCTGGGAGTGGAAGCCATCAAAATAGCTGCACTGGATTTTATGAGTAATTTCTTTGTGCACTTCCCTACCGAAGCAATAGAAACAGAAAACAAGCTGCTGTTTGAACCGATTGAATCTCCCTATGCCAAACGTATCAAAGGTACCCTGACCTTATATGAAAGGATCAGCAAAAGCATTTGCGAGACGGTAAAAACAAACTGGTTTCCCGTGGTACTATCGGGCGACCATAGTACTGCCGGCGCCACCATCGCCGGACTGAAAATGGCCCGTCCCAAAGCAAAACTGGGCGCTATCTGGATCGATGCCCATGCCGACCTGCACACCCCTTTTACAACACCTTCCGGTAATATGCACGGTATGCCTGTTGCCATTTCCATTGCAGAAGACAATCTGGAATGTAAAGTGCATGATGTGGATGCCAATACGATCAAAACCTGGGATGCCCTGAAGAATCTTGGCGGTATCGCCCCGAAGATCTTACCCGAAGACATTGTTTTCATCTCCCTCCGGGATTATGAAAAAGAAGAAGAGCACCTGATCAAGTCTTACGGCATGAAAGTGATCTCCACCAATGAGGTACGCCGTAAAGGTCCTGAACAGATTGCCCGTTCTGTATTCCGTTATCTCAGTGACTGCGAATATATTTATGTTTCTTTTGATGTGGACAGTCTGGATTCCTCTATCTCCAAAGGAACCGGTACCCCGGTGACCAATGGCCTGCGGGAGCGTGAGGTGGAAGACCTGATCTCCAAATTCATGCAGCACCGGAAAGTCTGCTGTTTTGAGATCACAGAAGTGAATCCTACCCTTGACAAAGAGAATTTAATGGCGGAAATCGCCTTTAACATACTACAGCGCAGCGTCAATGTGCTGTTACTGAACTAAGCCTGCTTACATAAAAAAGACCTGTTTCAGGGGAACGGTATGTTCTTACTGAAACAGGTCTTTTTGCGTATTGCTGACGAATAAGAGGTGGACTTGATCCGGATATGAGGTGGACTTGATCCGCCTTTAATCAGGGATTATTCTTCATTTTTATCAGATTAGCGACTAATCCGGTCCACCCTGTCTGATGGGCAGCCCCCAGTCCTTTTCCTGTATCTCCATGGAAATATTCATGGAATTGTATCAGGTCATTGAAATAAGGGTCTGTTTGTAACTTTTCATTGGCTCCGAACACCGCTCTTCTGCCATTTTCATCTTTCAGGAATATTTTCAGTAATCTTTCTGCCAGTTTGGTACCTACTTCCTTCAGAGAATAGTAGTTACCGCTGCGGGTCGGATATTCGATTCTGAAATCGTCCGAATAGAAATAATGGAATTTGCGCAGACTTTCTATCATCAGAAAGTTCATCTGCATCCATACCGGTCCTCTCCAGTTGGAGTTGCCTCCGTAGGTATAGCTGTCACTTTCGCCCGGGAGGTAGTTTACCCGCAGTTCCACACCGTCTTTACAGAACACAAAAGGATCATGCTCATATTGTTTTGAGAGGGAGCGTACGCCGTATTCACTCAGGAATTCTGTTTCATCCAGCATTCTGCTGAGCAGTCTTTTCATACGATGACCGCGGAGAAGGCTGAGCAGGTGTTTATTACCCTGACCTTCCTCATTCCAGCGGGATACCAGCTGTGCGAGATCAGGTCTGTGGCGCAGGAACCACGACATACGTTTTTCGAAAGCCGGGTTGTTCTTCAGGGTTTCAGTAGAAATCACCTCTACGGCGAACAGTGGTATCAGTCCGACCATACTTCTGAGCCGGAGTCGTTCCACCTTATTATCAGCGGTACGGATCTGGTCATAATAGAACTCGTCTTTGTCATCCCACAGGCCGTTTTCCACATCCCCCATACTGGCCATGGCGCCTGCGATGTAAAGGAAGTGTTCAAAGAATTTGGTAGCCATGCCTGTATACACCTTGTTATAGCTGGCCAGTTCCAAAGCAATATGCAGCATATTGAGGGCATAAATGGCCATCCAGCTGGTTGCGTCAGCCTGTTCCTGCCTGATACCACTGGGAAGCGGCATACTACGGTCAAAAGCGCCGACATTATCCAGTCCGAGGAAACCTCCTTCAAAGATGTTGCTGCCACTGCTGTCCTTCCTGTTGACCCACCATGTGAAGTTGATCATCAGTTTATGAAAGACCGTTTCGAGGAATTCGTAATCTTTCCGTCCGGTGATAGCCGCATCCTGTTTAAAGACCCTGTAAGTCGCCCCGGCATGTACGGGTGGGTTGACATCCCCGAACGCCCATTCATAGGCCGGAAATTCCCCGGAGGGGTTCATATACCATTCCTCTGTGAGGAGGCGTAATTGCTGTTTGGCGAAATCCGGATCTACCATGGCCAGAGTCACGCAGTGAAATGCGAGGTCCCAGGCAGCGTACCAGGGGAATTCCCATTTATCCGGTACGGAAATGATGTCTTCGTTATTGAGCTGTTTCCAGTTCTTATTACGTCCGTTGAGTCTTTCCTGCGGCGGAGGCGGCCCGGCAGGGTCACCGTCCATCCACTGTTGTACCTTATAGGAGTAGAATTGTTTATTCCACAACATACCGGCCAGCGCCTGACGCTGTACCATTTTTTCATCTTCGCTTTTGATGCCTGTCTGAAGATCGTTATAGAATTCGTCTGCTTCTGCGAGGCGGGTCTGGAAAATGCTGTCAAAATCGGCAAAAGGGGTGTCTGACTTTTTGTTGGTCAGCCGCAGGCGTACGGTAGCCAGACTTTTTGCCGGTACAAAAAAGTTATAATGTACGGCGGCTTTGGTGCCTTTCTTTTCCGGATTGATGGTATTGGCATCGTGCAGCAGGTAGTCATTAATCCCATCTTTCGGATAGAGGGTATTGCTGTCTACATTATACAGGCGACGGTTATTGGTCTCATTTTCACAGTATAATATATTTCCATCCCCTTCCTGATACAGATATTGGATATCGACTTTCTCGTGTGCAATGCGTACTGCATTATCCCCTTCAGCCCACATTGCAGGTTTATAGGGATGCCTGCCCCATACCCACGTATTTCTGAACCATACGGTGGGCAGCAGGTGCAGGTCAGCGGCTTCATGCCCTCTGTTATGAGCGGTGATGCTGATCAGGATATCATCCGGACCGGCTTTTGCATATTCGATGGAGACGTCAAAATATTTGTCGTCGTTGAAGATACCGGTATCGAGCAGTTCAAATTCTTCTTCCTGTTTGCTTCTGCGGGCATTTTCATCAATGAGGCGCTGATAAGGATATTCCCGCTGGGGATACTTATACAGCATTTTCATGTAAGAGTGTGTGGGTGTGGCGTCGAGGTAATAGTATAATTCTTTTACGTCTTCACCATGATTGCCCTGCGCATTGGTAAGGCCAAAGAAGCGCTCTTTGAGGATGGGGTCTTTCCCGTTCCAGAGTCCGAGCGAGAAACACAACAACTGCTTTTCATCAGATATACCTGCGATGCCGTCTTCACCCCATCTCCATGCTTTACTACGGGCCATATCGTGTGTGGTATAGTCCCATGAATTACCGTCAGCGCTATAATCTTCCCTGACAGTTCCCCATTGACGATCACTCACATAAGAGCCCCATTTCTTCCATCCATTCTGCTGTAATCTCTGTTGTTCCTTGTTCATAGTTTATCTGATCTTGAAATAAGCAATTAGCCAGCCGACTACTTCACTGTAGCTGCGGATGCCTTTTTCCTGATTATTCGCTTTAAGATACTGATCATAGATCATGGCGGTATAATCATCCACAGGACTGCGGTATTGGTCATAGAAGTCCCTTATCTGCCGCATATCGGCCCTGATGCCTGGCACAGCCTTACGCCAGAGTTCCCCTGCGCGGGTGGTATCCTGCCGGCGCAATTGTCTGACGCTATACATAAACATCTCAAAGTTAGCCGCATATCTGAAATGTACATCGGGCGAATTCCCTGCCACAAGATAGCCAACAAAGTTTGCTTCTTCTTCCGGAGCGTACCCCAGCTGGTGTGCCACTTCATGACAAATGGTGAATGGCTGCAGGAATCCGGGGGTGGTGACATTGACATGCGCTTCACCGGTGAAGGGGTTCAGATAACCTCCGACCCCCATATAGTTGATCCAGTGACCGTATAAAGAAGGTTTGATACAGGGGCTTTTATAGCGGAGTCCGGGCCATTTTTCCACCGCTGCCTCATAGGCTTTTACTGCCTGACTGAACATGGCGGCACTGTCAGTACCGGGGTGGGTGGCATGGACAGTATCCCCGAGCGCGATTTTATATTGATTTACCTGTTGCAACAATGTATCGGTCAGCCGGTATAGCTGATCTGTATTATACTCATTGACTTCGAGGGAGAGGTCGCTTTCGAGGGAATTCCGGTCGTAGTTATATCCCCAGAACAGCATAAATATCAGATAGACAGATAATAATGCCTGAATACCCTGCAGAAACTGGATTCCTAAAAGCTTCCATTGCTTTTTTAAAATTTTATAACATATCTTTAACAGATAAATGACCGAAGTAATAATCCAGGCGGCATAAATTACGTCGCCGATACTGAAAGGAACTTTCCCCAGTACCTTCCGGAGTAGTAAACTGATCCAAACGTATAACCTATGAAAGTAAAACTCAGCAAACCTATGGCTGAAAGCGAACAGAGCGTGCAACAACAAGATGCAAATCACGGTGATCAGTATACGTATACCAATGCCCTTTACCTTTATTTTAAAATCCATATCAACCTGCTAAAGAATGACCGATGAAATATTAATGGGTGAGCTGACATCTGCACTTTCCTGTCAGTCGGGAATGAAAATACACATTAATTACGCAGAAAAACTACCCGGAGGAGATATAAATGAAGTTTTTAAGCTGAATACGGACAATGGTCTGCTATTCCTTAAGATGAATGACGCGCATAACTATCCTGACATGTTTGAACGGGAGTTTATGGGACTGGAGACATTATCCGCGACAAACACCCTGTCTGTACCACGTCCACTGGCTACGGGCCGTTCGGGTGGTAAAGTCTTTCTGGTAACGGAATTTATGGAGAAAGGCCGTATCAATCCTGACTTCTGGGAGAACTTCGGCGCCAATCTGTCACGTATGCATCGGCATACGCAGCAACATTTCGGTTTACCGCAGGCTAACTATATAGGCAATATCAAACAATATAATACACCTTACAGCAGCTGGTCTGTTTTCTATGCATTCAATCGGCTGCAACCACTGACGAGGGAAGCATATGATCGTCAGGTGATCGATAAACAAATGGTGACGCAGATGGAGACATTGTGGAAGCATCTGCCACAGATCTTCCCGGATGAGCAGCCTTCCTTGTTACATGGAGATTTCTGGTCGGGTAACTATATGGTAGGGAGTGATGGCAGGGCCTGCGTATATGATCCTGCGGTGTATTATGGCAATCGTGAGATGGATCTGGCAACTGCGAGACTGTTTGGTGGATTTGACACCCGTTTCTTCTTCAGTTATCAGACGATGTATCCGCTGGCAGAAGGCTGGCAGCAACGTATCGGTATCTGTCAGCTGTATCCTTTATTAGTGCATTTGCTGTTATTCGGCGGAAGCTATTATAATAGTGTGAAGGACATTTTAGATAATTTCAATTAAGAATTAAACATTGGGAGGCATGTTGGTCCGATAAAAAATACATCTGAATCATATGCTGATCATAGAAGATAATAAGAAGGGCGTCCAACCAATGTTGGACGCCCTTTATTATTATGAGAAAAAATCGATCAGTCAATATGCCAGGACTACTTATTAAACCCTCTTACGGCACTATTTACTCACTTCTTCATTCTTAATTTCCAGCTGGCTACTGCATATGCTTCATCCGTTCGTACTCCTGTTCTATAATGGGATAGAACTTGTCGAGGTCGCGTGAGATGCCTGCAAATACGGCTTCTACTTCTTCAGGTGGCGTAGCGATATTACTGTTCAGCGTATTTTCCAGCTGCTGCATTTTGCTGGTGATCCAGGTAAGGCCCACCATAGCGAAGTTAGGTTTCAGTTTATGCACCTGAAATTTGAGTTGTTCCCAGTCACGGTCTTCCACCAGCTTTCTGATCTTCACAACTTCCTCCAGGATCGTTTTTAGAAAGATCTCAAAGAGGTCGGCGGCGTAAGATATATTGTTCTCGTATAAAGTATTCAGGTACTTTACATCCAGCTCGTTATGGAACTCAAATCCGGAAATGTTTGTAGGCTCTTCCATTATTAATTCTGTTTCGTCATCATTCAGATATTTATTCAATACCTGCAATAATTGGTCTGGTGTATAAGGTTTCGTTAAAATATCTGTGATCCCTGCTTGTCTGGCCTGCGTAAAAGTGCTTTCCATGGCCAGGGCGGTTGTTGCAACGAGCGGCGTGGCTACGTTGGGTTTAGCTTCGTCCTGTCTGATCTGTATGGCCAGTTCGAGGCCATTGAGACCGGGAATACGAATATCGAGTAAAATCAGGTCATATAAACGCGAATCCAGAAAATAGAGTGCATCCGGCCCATTGGTCGCCAGCTGGTGCTGAATATTATATTTTTCCAGCAGACTGATAATATACCGGAGATTCATGGGATTATCCTCAATCACCAGTACTTTGGCTGCTGAAAAGTTGGGTTGCCTTTTCATATGTCCTGACCTTGTATTAGAAACAAAAGGTTTGCGGGTATCAATAAAGGGCAGTGTAAAGGAAAAACAGGTGCTGAAGCCGTCGGCTTCTTCGACAACGATGCTGCCGCCCTGTAGTTCGACCAACTGTTTGGATATGGCTAATCCCAATCCTGTGCCACCATAATTTTCCCGGATCTCCTGTTCTGCCTGTTTATAGTTCTGAAAGATGAGTTCCAGTTTATCTTTCTGGATGCCGATACCGGTATCGCATACCTGAAAGGTCACCCAACACTTATCTTCCTGCCAGGAATCCAGTTTCACGTTAATGGCTATTGCACCTTCGCGTGTGAATTTCTCTGCATTACCTAACAAGTTCATTAGTATTTGGTTCAGCAACATGTCATCTCCTACCAGCCAGGTTTTCAGTTGTGGATCGATGGAGGCGGAAATACTGACCGGTCGCTGACCTATTTTCAGTTCGAAGGTATGGCGGAGGGACTGGACCAGTTCGGTTAGATTAAACTCGCGCTGGTTGACCTGTAATTCGCCGGCTTCGATCTTTGAAAGGTCCAGAATATCAGAAATCAGGCCCATGAGGATGCCTGAAGAGTGTTTTAGTATATTAATATAATCCCGTTGTTTAGGATCAAGATTCGTTTCTTCCAGCAGGTGAGTCATACCAACGATGACGTTCAGAGGTGTCCGGATTTCATGGCTCATACTGGCCAGAAATTCCTTCTGGGCACCTCTGGCCTCTTCTGCCTGTCTACGGGCGAGATCCAGCTGGGAACGGGGCATTTTATGGCGGGAAACGTCCACAATCTGCCAGACGCTGCCCATAAAACGCCGTTTTTCTATTAAAGGATTGTAGCTGACTTCATATATGCGTCCATCCCGGAGAATGATCTCCCAGCCGAAATAAGGCTTCTTTTTCAGACGGAGGTCTCTCATTTTTTGCTCAAAGTCATCCACATGTTCGACCATACGGCTGAAATATCGGATAATAGCGGTATAGGACATGCCGAAGATGTGCGTGGCCTCCGGACCGGCATTTTGTTCGAAGACGGAATTTACCCAGATAACCCGGTGATTGCCATCGGTTACGAGTACACCTGCATTACTATTTTGCAGTAATACACTGATAGGAAGTGAAAATATAGCGAGATTGTCCGCAGATAAACTACGGGCTGTGGGATGTTTTCTCGTACCTTTGATCCGGGCTTTGGCCATTCTTTATAGGACTGGTTGGAAGTTGGCGCGTAAGTTGGCGCTCCTGTACATAATTTTATACAGTATACAATATATAATATTATGTTGGGAATCACAAAATTAGGAAATTTTTGCAATTGGAAATATTTGGTTACCTTTGCATCCCTCTAAAAGTGAGGATTTTATTATGAAAGCACTCCGTCAATTTGATATTGCCTTTGTGGGACTGAAGCCCGGAGAGCATACATTTGAGTACCAAATTACGGATAGTTTCTTTGAAAACTACGGCCCGCAGGATTTCAGCAATTGCAAGGCAACTGTAAAGTTGCTCTTAGACAAGAAAAATAATTTTTTCCTGTTGAAGTTTGAGATCGGCGGAACTGTTACTGTGAATTGCGATCGTTGCGGACAGCCATTCGATTTACAACTATGGGATGATTTTGAACATGTTGTAAAATTGGCGAACAATCCGGATGAGCTAAATGAGGAGGATGATACAGATGTTTCTTTTATATCTTTAACGGAATCACATCTGAACGTGGCTGACTGGATCTATGAGTTTATTAATCTCAGCATCCCTATGCAGCGTATTCACCCGGCAGACAGTACAGGACAAAGCGGTTGTGACCCAAAGATCCTTGATATGCTGGACCAGATGAACCGGCAGGCAAACGAAAAGGAAAATCCGATCTGGAAAGGTCTGGATAAATTTCGTGACAACTAAACATTCAGTGTACGTCGAAGGCGGAGATTGATACTAACTTTATTAAACTTAAACACGGACAATTAAAACTTAAATAAGATGCCAAATCCGAAACGCAGACATTCTCAGCAAAGATCAGCTAAGAGAAGGACGCATTACAAGGCCTTTGCGGATACTTTAAGCACTGATAGCGCAACTGGTGAAGTGCACCTGAGACATCGTGCTCACTGGGTAGAGAACAAACTGTACTACAGAGGAAAAGTAGTATTGGAAAAACAAAGCAGCACTAAATAATTTTACTATTTTTACCCCGACCAAACAGACAAACCTAAACGTTCATGAGAATCGGGCTTGATATGATGGGTGGCGACTTCGCCCCTCTCGAAGCAGTAAAAGGAGTAAAATTATTTTTCGACACTGTTGCTACTGATGCGCATCTGGTGATGATCGGTGATGAGGAAGCTCTGGCGCCCTTATTAGCAGATGCACAGTTAGACCAATCAAAATATTCAGTTGTTCATTCATCTCAGGTAATTGGGATGAATGAACATCCTACCAAGGCGCTGAAGGAAAAACCGCAGTCCTCTATTGGCATCGGCTTCCATCTCTTACAGAAAGGAAAGATCGATGCATTTATCAGTGCCGGTAACACCGGCGCTATGATGGTTGGTACATTCTACTCCATCAAAGCAATAGAAGGTGTACAACGGCCAACTATATCCACTCCCGTTCCAAGGGAAGATGGATCCTTCGGGCTTCTGCTGGATGTTGGTATCAACGCTGATTGTAAACCAGAGAATCTGGTACAGTTTGCTGTCCTTGGCTCCCTTTATTCCAAACACATCCTGGGAATCAACAATCCAACCGTGGGTCTGTTGAATATCGGTGAAGAAGAAGGAAAAGGAAATCTCCTGGCTCAGGCAACTTACCCCTTACTCAAGGAACATCCGCAACTGAACTTCGTCGGCAATGTGGAAGGACGCGACGTCCTCACCAACAAAGCAGATGTGATTGTGTGTGAAGGTTTTACCGGCAACGTAGTGCTGAAAATGGCTGAATCATTTCACGATATCGCTTTAAGACGCAATATCAAAGATGATTACATACAGAAGTTTAACTTCGAAGGCTATGGTGGTACCCCTGTACTGGGTGTGTCACAACCGGTAATCATCGGTCATGGTATCTCTCAGGCTACCGCCTTTAAGAACATGATCTCACTGGCTCAACAGATGATCCAAACAAAGCTGCTGGATAAAATCCGCGAAAGTTTTGTGAAATAGTTTACATCCTATCGAAAATGAAAGGTATTGATACCGTCTCTTCTTTGAGACGGTATTTTTTTTCAATTAAGATCAGGAATCAGCATACAGCGGAGACAGATAGACAATCATAAAGTCCAAGGGCACCTCCATTCATGGAAGTGCCCTTGGACTTTATGATATAAGCATTAATAAATCAATACTTTAGTTTACAGAAGATCATTACAGTAATTCCCGGCTGGACTTTACACCTTTTCCAGCGGGAGCCGTACATAGAACGTCGTTCCTACCGTCAACTGTGTCTCAAACCAGATCTCTCCCCTCGCCTGCTCTACGATGTTTTTACACATCGCCAGTCCCAGACCGGTACCAGAGTTTTTGGTGGTAAAATTCGGTACAAAGATCTTTGGCTGTATTTCCGGCGGAATACCTTCCCCATTGTCTTCCACACTCACAACTACCCAACCTTCCTCGTGCTCCGTCATCGCGATCGTTACATTTCCATCCCGGCCTTCCGGCAACGCCTGTACTGCGTTTTGCAGGAGATTGGTAAACAGGCGGTTCATCTGCGTTTTATCAGCAAAAACATAAAAGGCCTTTCCGGGTGGTGGGAAATGCATATTGAAATTGTCGTGGATCTGGTAAAGATCCTTCAGCGAGTGCAGTACCTCATTCAGTAATAATACCTCACTGTTTGCCTCGTCAATACGCGAGAACGCTGAGAAATCAGAGGCAATATTAGCAAGGTGCTCTATCTGCTCCACCAGCGTATGTGCCACGTTTTTAGACAGCTGTTTTACATTTGGCGCATCATTATCGATCGCACGTTGCAGATATTGTATACTGAGCTTCATGGGCGTCAGCGGATTCTTGATCTCATGGGCGACCTGTCTGGCCATTTCTCTCCATGCGCCCTCCCTTTCACTCTTTGCCAGTCGGGCGGCACTGACTTCCAGTTTACGTACCATCTTATTGTATTCCCTCACCAATGCCCCGATCTCGTCGTCCTTTTCCCATTCAATCTCGTCATTCTGCCCGAGGTTCACATGCCGCAGCTTTTCTGTTACCAGAGAGAAGGACTTCGTAATAGAGTTCGTGATCAGCAATGCCAGCAAACCAGCGATCAGGAAGATAAAGGCATTGAAGTTAATCAGCGCGACGAGGAAGTTTGAGATCTGCTGATTCAGTTCCGTCTGCGTAGCGAAATAAGGCACATTCAGATAGGCAAAGATCTCTCCGGTACTGCTCCGCAAGGGTTTATAGCCGGAAAGATATTTCATGCCACCAATCTTCTCTTTCTGTATCCACTGTATCTTAGGTTCACGATATAACTGTAAAAAGGCATCCGGGTTGATCTTCCGGGATAACAGCCCTTTCTCCGTGATCAGAGGCTGTGTGGTGACCTGCAGATTGCCATCCCGGTCATAGATATTGATATCCAGCGCCCGCTCGTCTGCTATTTCTGCCATCTCGGCTGTCAGACCAGCCTGGAATATCGGATCGTACAGATCTTCAAGGTCATCGAACATGCGCTGATTTTCAAAAACCTTTTCCACATCTCGGGACACTTCATTGATCGTACGGCTCAGTCGCTCCTTATTCTCTCTTTCTGAACGGTCGATAAAGAAGAGGATCGTTGTCAACCCCAAAATGATGAAGGCAAATACGACGATAAATATGATCGTACCATGCACTTTTTTACGGATACTGATGTTAACGAGTGTCTTCAGATTACCGATACGCATCCGCGCTTTAACCATCAGATCCAGTACCCTGTAAATAGCGATGATCAGCAGGAAAAGACAGAACATCCATGCAAAAAGCGTGATGAACTCCACAAAACTTCTGCTTTCTTTCACCACTATCACAACCTTGTCTTTCGAGGCCTTATAGATCAGGCGGGAAAAGCCTTTATGATAATCCAGTGTGATCTCATCTTTGGGTATATCTGAGGCGTATAATTTGACAGGGAACGCATAATCGTTGTTATTACTCACCAGTTCTCCCTGATCATAAATCGCGTAGGAATAAGCTGTGGAGGATTCTTTCTCCGGATCGTAAATATCTCCATCTACCAGCAGTTCCGGATACAGACGCTGGGTATTGACCACTGCGGGTGTCAGTTCGTAGATGAGATAACCGGCGGGTGTATTATTTCTGTAGAAATCTTTACGGCCGATATAGCTGTAGTCGTTATAACTGCGTTCATTGTAGTACAATTCATTTCCGATCAGTTCTGAGCCCATCAGCATGCGCCGGCTGAGTGTCGGAAATGAAGACGTATCACCACCATACAGTGGCTCGAAGTACTCATTAAAGGGATAAAAATTGACGTTAAATCTGGCCAGATAGCCTTTGAAATATTTCTGTTTCAGTTCGTCGAGAATGCCTCTCTGTGCGGTTCTGCCTGCACCACTTTGCTGAAAGAACGTTTGTAAAAGCTCGTCTTCTTCCATCTGGCGTGTCACATCGGTGAGCAGCATTTCAACGTAAGGATCTTTCTGTTTGGATAACTCCACGGCCATACGTTCCCGCAGACTGACTTCCTTTTTGTCGTTGTAGTATACAAGCACTGCAGAAGTAGTGATGGTAAGCAGGAAGAGCCAGAAGAGGAATGGTACTGTGGCAAGACTGTTCTCAAACCGATAGGATAATGCATCCAGCAGGACCACATAAATGATCAGCCAGATAACCATGGCTACTGAGTAGTAGATATCCGGATTCTGTAGACGGAAAGCGAGCCAGACGATACCGACAATGCCCAGAAACAGGTATTTGGTGCGGTGGCGGAAATTAGTCAGTTCATTCAGCAGGTAGTTGATGATCTGTGAAAAAAACAGGAAGCTGAATGAAATAAAACCGAGTATGATAAAGCCGATAATGCTGTATTCGTTCAGACTAAAGGGGTTTGCCACATCAAATGAGATCCTGGAGTCAATTACAAGACTCTGTATGAGCTGGGAAAGGAACTCTCCCACCAGATACATGATGAAGCTGGCAAGAATGATCACGACACGTTGCTGACCGCGGTTGGTCACCCGTGGTGCTTTGATGGTTTTTACATGTTCACGGAAGAACAACAATAACCAGAAACCAAGCAGTACGTTGAGTAAGAGGTCACCCAGTGAGCGGAACACTTCATCCTTTGCATAGATCAGTGGCGTGAATATGTTGAGTGTACGCAGGTTAAAAGGAAATGGGTAGAGATAACTCAGCGTACGACAGACAATAATGATCGTAAACAGGAAAAAGAAGCCATATAAGGGATTCTTTTGTCTGGCCAGTGTAGTGGCAAAAAGATTAACGAATATCAATACACAGATACAGCCGAGTACACGCAGTATAACACTGAGCAGATTAGGCGGTCCGGTATCCAGTGTACGGTCGTAATAGAGATAGAAAAGTATGAGGTTTTGTCCGTTTAATACGGGGATGCCCGGTGGTTTCAAATGGATGGTATATTCCATCCCGAGGGCCGGTTTATCAAAGAAATGATCAACGAGGTAGTTGTTACTGAGGCTATATTCCATCATGACGGGGATAGCCGCCATCAGGTAACGTTCATGTCCGGCCTGTTGCTGCGGAACTTTTTTGCAGATCACCTCATAATAGCCGTTCTTCAGTTTGAGGAAGCGGATACCGGGTTGCAGGGGAGCCTGCCATTCTTCCGGCAATACGAGGTTGGTGCTCCAGTATACCAGCCAGCGGCTGGCAGTACTGCTATCATATGCAAAGACATAGAATCCCTGTTTAGAGAGCAGTTTTTCTTCTTTCTCATCATGATCACGTGCGAAAATATGCGCTATCAGTGTGCTATCTGTGGACAGTTCCTGAAAGGCCATTTCCCTTTCCCTGATACTCTTCTCCAGACTGCGTTTTACCCCCTGCGGAGAGGAATAGTAAGACCAGTAATTGCTGAAAAGGAAAGAAAAAGTGAATAACCAGGCAGCGATAATCAGGAGATAGCCGTGACGGATGAAAAAAATCCTTATTTCTTTGATATCCAGCAAGTTCTTTATTTTTCTGATTTTTTCACTTCGTTCCAGAGCGCATCCATCTCTGTGAGAGACATTTCATCGAGGGCTTTCCCTTGCGCTGTGGCCATCTGTTCCATCTGCTGAAAACGGCGGATGAATTTCTTGTTGGTACGTTCCAATGCATTTTCTGCATCTACTTTCAGGAAACGGGAGTAATTGACGAGGGAGAACATGACATCTCCGAATTCGTCTTCCATCCTGTCCGGCTGTCCCAGCTGTACAACCTCATGGAGTTCGTCCATTTCCTCTTTCAGTTTGTCCCATACCTGTTCGGCGTCATCCCACTCAAATCCTACTTTCTGGGCTTTGGACTGGAGGCGCATGGCTTTTACCAATGCCGGCAGTGATACGGGTACACCGCTGAGAACGGAGGTTTTACCTTCTTTGAGCTTCAGCTTTTCCCAGTTTTGTTTCACCTCTTCTTCCGTTTCCACTTTCACATCGCCATATATGTGCGGGTGACGGTAAATCAGTTTTTCGCAGATGCCGTTGATGACGTCATCTATGGTAAATTGCTGTTGTTCCTTACCGATTTTGGCGTAGAATACGATGTGCAGCAGCAGGTCGCCCAGTTCTTCTTTGATTGATTTCCAGTCCTGGTCTGTGATTGCGTCTGTCAGTTCGTACAATTCTTCGATAGTCTGCTGGCGGAGCGTCTGAATGGTCTGCTTCCTGTCCCAAGGGCATTTTTCGCGCAGATCATCCATGATTTCCAGCAGGCGGTTAAAGGCCGAATTATTTTCCATCTGTCAAATATAAAGAATTCCCGGAGGGAGAAGCCTGTATGGGATTTATGTTAATTTCTTTTTGTTGACAGATAGGGCATTTTAGTTACATTTGCCGCCGGTTTTGGTTAACCGGAAAACGATTAATTTTTAGTTCATGAATAGCAAACACATTGCGCTAATTTCAGCGGAGCTGAACATCTCAGCGCGACAAGCGGAGAACACCATGAATTTGCTGGCGGAAGGGTCCACCGTTCCGTTCATCAGCCGCTACCGTAAAGAAGTAACCGGTAGTCTGGATGAGGTACAGATCGGAAAGATCGAGGACCTGCAAAAACGCTACAAGGAAGTGGATGAACGCCGCGCTTTCATCATCAAAACCATTACAGATCAGGAGAAAATGACGCCTGAACTGTTGGGTAAAATTGAAGGCACCTGGGCACTCACCGAACTGGAAGATATTTATCTGCCTTATAAACCGAAACGTAAGACCAGAGGTACACAGGCCATTGAGAAAGGTCTGGAGCCACTGGCCAAACTGCTCTTCGAACAGCAGGAAGCTGCTCCGCTCACCGCTGCGGAAGGATTCCTGAATGAGCAGGTAGCTTCTACCGACGAGGCACTGAAAGGCGCCCGTGATATCATGGCAGAGTGGATCAATGAAAATGCAGAGGTACGTGACAAACTGCGTAAACTCTTCACCCATACTTCCGTACTGACATCCAAAGTGATAGAAGGAAAAGAGGAAGAAGGTGCCAAATACAAAGACTATTTTGATTTCAGCGAAGAAATCCATGCGATCCCTTCTCACAGGGCGCTGGCGATCCTCCGTGGAGAATCTGAAGGTTTCCTGTATGCAACGATCAACCCGGCGGAAGAAGATGCTGCTGAGATCATCAACAAACAATTCGTAACTGGTAATAACGAAAGCAGCAAACAGGTAGAAAAAGCAGCAGCTGATTCTTACAAACGTCTGCTTCGCCCATCACTGGAAAACGAGTTCCGTGCACTGACCAAAGAAAAATCAGATGCCGAGGCGATCGAAGTATTCGCAGAAAACCTGCGTCAGTTATTGCTGGCAGCTCCACTGGGACCAAAAGCAGTCATCGCAATTGACCCAGGTTACAGAACAGGTTGTAAAGTAGTAGCACTGGACAATCAGGGTAACATGCTGGATCACGACGTTATTTTCCCTCTGGAAAAGAACTACAAGAGAGATGATGCAGAAGCCCTGCTGAAAAAATGGGCTGACAAATATGACACTGCTGCTATTGCCGTGGGTAATGGTACTGCAGGTCGTGAAACTGAGGAATTTGTAAAGAAACTGGATTTCGGTAAAAAAGTGAACGTGTTCATGGTAAATGAAAGCGGCGCTTCCGTTTACTCGGCTTCCGAAGTGGCGAGAGAAGAATTCCCTGACTACGATGTAACCGTTCGTGGTGCAGTATCTATCGGCCGCAGGCTGATCGATCCACTGGCTGAGCTGGTGAAAATCGATCCTAAAGCGATCGGTGTAGGTCAGTACCAGCACGATGTAAACCAATCCAGTCTGAAACAGAGTCTGGACAGAGTAGTAGTAAGCTGTGTGAACAATGTGGGTGTAAACCTGAATACAGCTTCCAAACACCTGTTGGCATATGTATCCGGTCTGGGACCTTCTCTGGCGGAGAACATCGTGAAATACCGCAAAGAAAACGGTGCATTTAAAAACCGTACACAGCTGAAGAAAGTAACCCGTCTGGGTGATAAAGCCTTCGAACAATGTGCGGGCTTCTTACGTATCGAAAATGGTGACAATCCGCTGGACAATTCAGCTGTTCACCCTGAGCGTTATTCTCTGATCGAAAACATGGCCACCAAACAGTCCTGTACTGTGCAGGACCTGATGGCGAAAGAGGAGCTGCGTAAGAAGATCAATCCGAAAGAATATGTAAGCGAAGAGGTAGGTCTGCTGACACTGGAAGACATCCTGAAAGAGCTGGACAAACCAAGCCGTGACCCTCGTGACGAGATCGCTATCTTTGAATATGCTGAAGGTATTCACAAAATGGAAGACCTGAAAGTAGGTATGACACTGCCGGGTGTGGTGACTAACATTACCAACTTCGGTGCTTTTGTGGATATCGGCGTAAAACAGGATGGTCTGGTACATATTTCTCATCTGAGCAACCGTTTTATCAGCAACCCTAATGAGGCGGTAAAACTGAACCAGAAAGTAACGGTAACCGTACTGGAGGTAGATCCTTCCCGTAAGCGTATTTCATTGTCTATGAAAGACAATGAAGCGCCACAGGCAGGCGGCGGACAGCGCAGAGAAAGAAGAGAGGGTGGTAACAACAGCAACAGCGGTAACAGCAACAGGAATACCAAACAGAGCGCACCTGCGCCACTGAATGATTTCCAGGCTAAACTGGCTGAGCTGAAGAAGAAGTTCAACTAAACGTCTGAAGCAATAATATAAAAAAAGCTGTCCGCCGAAGGCGCGACAGCTTTTTTTATGCCGGTAAGGCAATATGTTATCAATTCATGGAAGGAAATTTCAATTTCCAGCGTCTCAGTTTTTCCGGGAAGGTGGAATCACTTCTTTCGCTAAAGAGTTTCACGACGCCGTTTACGGCAATACCGACATAAACGACATCGCGGCGCATATCTACTGCCAGTGCTGCTTCGTCTGCACCACAATAGTGGCGGCGACAGCCCTGATTGTACAGTACTTCATTTTCCAGTTCAACAGGCGGAGTTACATCAAAGCGTTCAGCAAAGATGGGATCCTGTTTTTCTTTTTCCAGCAGCGCCTTAATACGGGACTTTAGCGGCTCTTTCTGCAGCATGCCTGTCTCAGCAATATATTTCCCCTCAAACTGTTCAAATGAATGCCATGAAGCGACCTGAGTGGGTTCAATAGTGTCTGCGATGGTCATCATGGTGTCTGTGGTGGGTGGAGGAGTACCTCCTTTTTGCTGGCTGTCTTTATTGGCAGCCGGTTCTTTGCATCCTAGAATACAGGCAGCTACAACATATACTGCTGCCAGATGTTTGTTCATGGTCATGGTCTCAATTACGAATTGCGACTGCGCATTACGAAGCAACTTCCTTCGCATGATCCGGCTCGTAATACGCAGCTTATTTTCCTTTAAAAACAGGTGTTCTCTTATCAACAAAAGCCTGCATGCCCTCTTTCTGATCTTCAGAGGCAAACAGCAGATAAAAGTTTTTACGTTCAAAATGTAGTCCTTCTTCGAGGGAGCTATCAAATGCTTTCAGTACAGATTCTTTAGCCATTTTCACTGCCAGCGGACTAAGAGCAGCTACTTCTGTTGCCAGCCGGATGGCTTCATTCAGGAAAAGTTCCACCGGTACTACCCGGTTAATGAGACCTGCACGTGCAGCTTCTTCTGCAGTGATAAAGCGGCCTGTCAATACCATTTCCATGGCCAGTGCTTTACCTACGGCGCGTGTCAGGCGTTGTGTACCTCCTGCGCCAGGCATAACGCCTATTTTTATTTCCGGCTGTCCGAATCGCGCTGTTTCGCTGGCTACTATCATGTCGCATAGCATGACCAGCTCACATCCCCCTCCCAGCGCGAAGCCGCTTACTGCCGCAATCAACGGCTTTTTAGTTTTTTTTATTGTGTCCCAGGTGCTGAATTGGTCAATGTTGTACATATCCATGGCAGTTTTCCCTGCCATCTGTTTAATATCGGCGCCTGCGGCGAATGCTTTTTCATTACCGCTGATGACGATTGCACGCACATTGTCATCCGCATCCAACATTTTTAATGCATCCCTGAGCTCCATCATCAGTTCAAGGTTCAGTGCATTGAGTTCTTTTGGGCGGTTTAACTGTATGTGAGCCACATAGGGGGCTACCTGCTGGTGTATGATTATAAATTGTGGTTGCATTCCCTAATTTACGTATTTAATAGCGTCAGCGTTGCCATAAATCCGATAAAAACGATCAGCAATGTCACCAGATAGGTCATCGTCAGCAAAAAGCCTTTCAGCACCGATTTTCCCCACGACTGACCATAGGTGTTTTTCAACGCAATGATCAGATATGCAAATATAACCAACAGCCCTATACTCGTAACGGCCTCTGTATGAAACAGACGATCCAGTGCTGCACAGAACAGGTAAAAGATGAAGAAAAAAACGTGGATGTGGATAGAGAAAATGGCATGATCGGCATAGAACCATTTCTTTTTGTCGTACATCCATCGGAGATAGAGTGCAAAGAGTGGCAGCAGTACAAACATCATTTTAGGATAATTGTGGTGGAATAACTCCTCCTGTGCCTCTTCCGCATGTTTGCTTTCTTCATCACTTCCTGTAACACCATTGGCTGCACTAAAATAATATCTGGCCATTTTACGTTCTAAGAGACCGTCCCTGTACTCATCGGGTAATGTTTCCTGAAAGGAGTCGTATTTTTCTCTGGATTCAAAGGTGTAAAGCCTTCTGAACCAGTTCTCTGTAGAGAGGTCGCCGGTTTTTAAAGAATCCGGCAGACTGGCAAAAGACTCCCGGGCTGTCTTCCGGTTGGCGTCCAGTTGCGCTTTTGTTTCGTGGTCAATTTTTACCTTATCTTCTTTCGGCGTCAGCGCGAAATATAACAGGAAGAACAGAAAAGAGGAAAAAATATACAACTTAATGGGCTGTACAAATTTTACACGCTTACCTGCCGTATATTCTCTGGTAATGTGTCCGGGGCGGGTGAATAAATACTTGAAAGTCAATATAGTTTTGGAATCATAATGAACGATATCGGCCGCAAATTCCTTTACCAGATGACCAAAAGTTTCATGGGGTATGATATTTTCCTGTCCGCAGTTCGTACAATACCTGCCGGGTACATCCGTCCCGCAATTCAGACAGTTCGTTTCTATTCTGAGTGGCTGTGTTTTCAAAGCGGTTGACTGGTTGATAGGTGGTTGATAGGTTATAGAAGGTAAATATAAAAATTATCTTTACAGAAATGAACTGCCGAATGTTCCTGAATCATTATTTTTGTATCTAATATGTACACGAGAAGAACCATTTTTTTGCTTGTTATGGCATTTTTTGGGTTAAACTTGTCTGTTTCCGCCCAATTTTATTATCAGGACATTGTTAATACTGCCCGTACCGAGGCAAATATGGCCCTGTTAAAGGAGAATAAGATAGTAGCCCAGGTAGTGCAGAGTTTTGATGAGGATCGCAACAGCGACAATGATTTCCGGTGTACGCGGGAGCTATCACCTAACTTTCGCCAGATCCGCTCTGTAACCGTATCCCGGTCAACCGGCTACTCAGCAATGACCTCCTATTTCAATACGAAAGGGAAGCTGACCAAAACAGTGGACAGTACCAGAAGTATCATTACCACCGTGATCTATATGCGTAATACCAATGACACAAGTGGTAAGATACAGGAAGTATACCTGACCTCATACGAGCCTAAGACCAAGTATAAATTCACAGAGACGCGCCGTTATCAATATGATCAACAGGGTCGTTTATCTCAAATGATTCATTTTCACGGAGATAGAATAGAAGACTCTACAACGGTCTCCTTTACGCTGGACTCTCTCGGACAGGTATCAGAAGAGATTGAAACCGGCAAAGGCGCCAAAGGCCGCCGTATTTACTACAAATACAATGATCAGGGCCTTTTGAGCGATATCGTGCGTTACTCTCCTACCCGTAAAAAGATGCTGCCCGATTATATCTTCGATTATGACGCTAAAAACCGTCTTGGGGCGATGACCACAGTGAACGGAGAAACGGCCACCTACACCATCTGGAGATATACTTATGATGAAAAGGGCCTGCCTATACAGGAAGAGTGTTACGGAAAGAAAAAAGAACTATTGGGAACAGTCCGGTATAAATACCGTAAATACTAAATAAAAACGGCCGCATCGTATCATGATGCGGCCGTTTTTATTTAGTATTGTAATATCTGACCTGACAATTGGTACAATAAAAGGTACGGCGTTTTGTGGTACCTATATAGGCTTTATGGAAAGGAATATCGCAGCGCGGACAGATCTTCTTCGTATGCGCCAGCCAATGTTCCTTTAGTTTGTACTCTTTTTTCCAGTGCAGGAAATCGAAGCTATAATTCACTACCTCTTTTATCAGCTCACGTCTCTTCTTAAGCGGCAGGTCGCCTATTTTAGTCTCGGGGTGTACCCTGATACGGAAAAGGACCTCATTTTTGATAATATTACCGGAACCGGCAAAAATATCCTGATTCAGCAGGGCATCGGCCACCAGCATGTCAGGTATTTCCTTCAGCTTAGCCATCGCTTTTCTGGCATCCCAGGCCTCGTTCATGATATCCCCGCTCCAGTCATAGACTTCATCCAGTGGTTCCTCAATGATCCTGACTGCACAGGTATAGAAATTCAGTTCGCCTTTGGCGAATTGCAGATGTAACGTAGGATTACTGTTCTTTTGCTCATTGATCCTGTAAGTGCCAAACATCAACAGATGAATCCGTACAGTAAACCCTTTAAAACAGATCAGGAAGTGTTTGCCCCAGCTTTTAAAGGCGGTGATTTTTTTATTGCGGAGTCTTTCAAGGTCAATTTTAGCATATCCGCTCACATCAATGACCTCTTTTCCGGTAAAAGACCGGACTTCCTCTTTTAGTATAACAATGGATGGACCTTCTGGCATATGATACTGTTAATACTGAAACAGTATACAAGATCTGCGCCAGCGGATCAATCAGGCATTTCCCTGCTGCAGCGCATACAGATCAAAATGATCATAAAGAGCGGCCAGTCTTTCCAGATGTGCGGTATTATGGGTATCAAAGTTCTCTTTCTGTACCACAAGGATATAGCCACCATCTGCCCGTTTTTCTATCACTTCGAATGGCGCCTGTTTTATCTTCTCCTCTCCCACTGCTTTTACCTGTGCTTCATTCCAATAGTTGAACCAATAGATAGCAGGTGGAATTTCCAGCGGATTAAACAATTCCGGCGAGATAACACGGCCTATACGGGCGGTCAGCTGATCGGGTGTTTCCAATACTATTTCCGGCGTGGAGATCTCTTCATCTATTTCTACTTCACCATAAAAAGAAGCAAAAGAAATCAGTGTTTCAAGATCTGTATCATATACGGCAGCATAGGTCGCCTGATAGGCGTCTATGGCAGCTATAAAGAAGGCATGGAAGGTCTCGTAAGAGAAGTGCCCCTGTGGTTGCAATAATGGTCTGCCACCATTAAAGGTGAATGCGGCAGTATCTTCATGTGTATATTCAAACGGATCCGTATGTACGAGTGAGAACAAAGGGTGTTCTTTATCGGTGAACAGGATCACGTCTTTATCATAATCGCCTTTATTCCAGTATTGCTCCAGATCGGCAAAAGCCTTTTCCAGCGCAGCGGGGGATATATATTCATTATAAACATTCCCGTCATAGACGTATTGCAAGCGGGTGGCTTCACTATGATCATTACAAGTCTGTACAAGGTCAAGAAAACGTGGCAGAGATGCTGCTTCTTTCCGGCGGAACAGTTGTAGTGTGCTTACGTGTAAAGACATTGGGCTACGGGGTTGTTTCTTGTAAATCTAACCAAAAAGTGCATACAAAAAAGAGCGTACAGAAAACTTAACATAGGCATCCGGGGACGCATATATAGCATTGTAAACAGTCTGCTATCTGTGATGAAAAAACGGGGCTGTCTGTACTGTGCTGATAGTACTTATCCTATAGTTAACTTACGTTAGTGCTACGTTTTTATCGTAGCATTAACGTAAGTTGACTATAGTCAGACTATACATTAACCAATAGTTGACCGGATATAGCACAAAAGTGAAGAATGTGTAAAAAGGTGTTTTTTTTAAGCGTCCATTAAGGGGAAAATCGCCATACATTACTGGCTATAATACCAGCTTTTCATGTAACCTGATCAGTGCCTGTGGCAGGTCATTACAGAAGCCCGGGTGTACCTTTCCTGCCTGTACGACCGTGCTGCGTGTGGCCGTCAGCCAGCGGAAGCGGGAAGCCAGATCCAGTTGTCCGATCGGACCAGCCTCTTTGCCACCTTTACAAATGTACTCAAAAGCATTGAGGTAGGATTTCACCTCTTCAATATCTGTTTCGGGGGAAAACGCCCGGAGCCGTTCTTCATTCAGTGTAATGATTGCCTGTAAGAATCTCTGTTGTTTAGAATAGAGAATGACACCGGCATTGAGAAACTCTTCCCGTTCCACTCTCGGCATGACGCGGATTACGGCGTACTCAAATAAGTGTTTTTCTTGCATTTTGCGCTTCATTTACGAATGTTCCGGCATTGGCTATCCGGGTGATTAAAAAACGGGCGTATACCTCTCTGATCTCTTCTGGTGTACCATGATGTGATAAGGTCAGCAGCCATTCGTCAGGTACTACGGCAACGATGGCACGGATCTGTTCTTCCGTCAATATAGCACGGAATGCGGCGTCTACTTTCTCCAGTTCGGCAGCCTGTGGCAGCAGCACATGATCTTTCACCTGTATGAAAGGACGTTTGGCCTGTTCTTCCCAGTTATCCCATGAATGATGGAAATACAGGGAAGCACCATGATCGATCAGCCACAATTCCCTGTGCCACATCAGCATATTGGTATTACGGGGGGTACGGTCTACGTTGGTCAGCAGGCAGTCCAGCCACACGATCTGAGAAGCTGTAAGCGGGTCTATTACAGCTACAGTAGGATCGTAGGTAATAGCACCTGAGAGATAGTGGAGCGCGAGGTTTAAGCCCACACTGGCCTTCAGCAGGTCCTGTATTTCCTCATCCGGTTCTGTGCGGCCGAAGGCAGTATCCAGATTAGCAAATACAATTTCCGGTATCTTCATACCAAGGGTACGGGCGACTTCTCCTCCTATCAGTTCTGCGATCAGGGCTTTGATACCCTGTCCGGCGCCACGAAATTTCAATACGTACAGGAATCCATCATCTGCTTCGGCAATGGCAGGCAGGGAACCGCCTTCACGCAGCGGCGTCACATACCTTGTTACATTGACCGTTCTCAGGTCGGGTTGTTTAATACTCATTGATTCATTATTTATACAAATGGCAACCGGCAGTCATTGATACTGCCGGTTATCAAAGTGGCGTGAAATTAAGCCTATTTAAGATGACGTGCAAGATATGCGGCTGTACGGCTGTTCCGGTCTTTTGCTATGGTAGCCGGCGTTCCGCTGGCCACTACCTGACCACCTTCCTCTCCTGCTCCGGGTCCGATATCGATCACCCAGTCACTGCCGGCCAGTACACGCATATTGTGTTCTACTGCGATAACGGTATTACCGGCATCAACAAGCCGGTTGAGTTGCGACATGAGTTTTTCCACATCAGCGGGGTGTAAACCGGTAGTAGGTTCATCCAGTATATAGAGTGCATTACCACGTCCCATGCGTTGCAGTTCGGTGGCCAGTTTGATACGTTGTGCCTCTCCTCCGGAGAGCTCTGTTGCCGGTTGCCCGAGGCGAAGATATCCCAGACCAACTTCCCGCAATACGTGTAAAGAGTGATGAATCGTGGCCTCATCGCTGAAGAATTCCCACGCATCATTGACTGTCATCTGCAATACATCTGCGATGGATTTCTCCCGGTATTTAATCTCCAGTGTTTTAGCATTATATCTCGATCCTTCGCAAACAGGACAGGGTGCGTATACACTGGGCAGGAACAACAATTCAACCATTACAAATCCTTCTCCGTTGCAGTTTTCACAACGTCCTTTGGCGATGTTAAAGGAGAACCTGCCGGCATCATAACGACGGGCTTTGGCCTGTTTGGTGGAAGCAAAGAGCTTACGTACATGATCAAACAAGCCTGTATAAGTGGCCAGATTAGACCTTGGTGTACGCCCGATGGGTTGCTGATCAACCAGCACCAATCGTTTAACATGCTCCATGCCCCCTGCGATATAGCCTTCCAGTGTGGTGGGTGCTTCCTGTTCCAGCAGATCGGTATTTTCTTCGTCTGTGTTATGCTGCTGACCTAATTTTTCCAGTACCAGCTCCACCAGTGCCTGACTGACCAGACTGGATTTTCCCGAACCGGATATACCAGTGACGGTGGTAAATACGCCCAATGGAAAATCTACTGACAACTGATGCAGGTTATTGCGGGTAATATCTTTCAGTTGCAGCAAAGCCTTGGGTGTACGTGGCTGATGGGCAATACCGGTATTTTCTTCAAACAGGTATTTACGCGTAAGAGATGGAGTAACGTTTGCCAGTCCGGCAGGCGGACCACTATACAGGATTTGTCCGCCGTGCTCACCTGCCGCCGGACCTACATCCACAATCCAGTCGGCATGCCGGATCACATCCAGTTGATGTTCTACCACAAAGAGGGAGTTACCGGCGACTTTTAATCTGTCCAGCGCTTTTAACAACGCCTCTGTATCGGCGGGGTGTAAACCGGCAGAAGGTTCATCCAGTACATACACTACACCAAACAGATTAGAGCGTACCTGTGTAGCCAGCCGGAGACGTTGTAATTCACCCGGAGATAAAGTGGGTGTACTACGTTCCAGTGTAAGATATCCTAAACCCAGCTCCATCAATACTTCCAGCCGGGCTGCCAGATCTACGACAATACGTTGTGTTACGATTGCTTTTTCCGGGTGATCATGATCAGCACTCAGGGGAGTTTTGCTGGTTGCATAGGGTTTCACGGTATTATACAGACGCGCTAGTGGCAGTCTTGACATTTCGGTAATATCGAGACCTGCAAACTTTACGGAGAGCGATTCTTTCCGCAGGCGTTTACCATCACATGTAGGGCATGCAGTGCTCAGCATATATTGCGTGACACGCTTTTTCATCATGGCGCTTTGCGTATTGGCGAAGGTGTGCATCACATAGCGTTTTGCGCTCATGAAGGTGCCCATATAATTCGGCTCTTCTTTCCTTTTAAGCGCACGTTTCACCTCTTCGGGCGAATATCCCGGGTAAACAGGCACTACAGGCTGATCATCCGTAAATAAAATCCAGTTACGGTCTTTTTTGGATAAATCTTTCCATGGGGTATCCACATCATAACCGAGGGTGGTCAGGATATCCCGGAGGTTCTGTCCCTGCCATGCAGTAGGCCAGGCAGCGACTGCCCTTTCCCGGATGGTGAGTGTATTATCAGGGACCATGGATTGTTCTGTCACGTCATAGATGCGACCCAGACCATGACATTGCGGACAGGCTCCTTCGGCCGTATTGGGAGAAAAAGCTTCTGCGTAGATAATAGGTTGTCCGGCGGGATAATCTCCCGCACGGGAATACAACATACGCAGCAGATTGGATAATGTGGTTACACTACCTACCGAAGAGCGGGTGGTGGGTGTACCCCGTTGTTGTTGCAGGGCGACTGCCGGTGGCAAACCGTCAATTTCATCTACTTCCGGAACGGGCATCTGGTGGAAGAGCCGGCGGGCGTATGGAGAAACTGATTCCAGATAACGACGCTGGGCTTCTGCATACAAGGTACCGAAGGCCAGTGAGGACTTTCCGGAACCGGATACACCAGTAAACACAACGAGGGCATCACGGGGATCTGCAGGTCTACATTTTTGAGATTATGTTCCCTTGCACCTCTTACCTGAACAAAACCACTCATTGAAGAGCGGTCAGGCTGTAAAGATTTATCTGACATGCCTGAACCGCACAAAGATTATGCCCTGTACAGAATGTCAGGTTACTTCTGGAAGCGGGTTTTAAGGTAATCGTAGATCTGTTTTTCTTCGGTGCTTTCTCCTTTGTAGAGCTGAATATATCGTTTGTAATAGCGGGTAGCCATGGCTTCATTTTTCAGGTGTGCATCATAGATACGACCAATACTGTACTGTTTCAGGGGTTGGTGGAACATATAATAAGCCGTATCCAGACTGGCAATAGCGGGTTTATATTGTTTCATTGCCTCATAGTTGATGGACATGCCGGTGTAGTAGTTATCCAGACTGGCAGATTTTGCCATGTCGATACAGGTCTGTAAGAGATCATTGCTTTCCTGATATTTGCCCAGCTGCGTATAAGACATAGCAGCATAATACATGATATTTTCCGAACTGGACATGCGGAGGGCGAGGTAATCATGTACGGCGATACAGTCTTTAAACCGGTTAAGATTGAATGCAGCAGCGGCTACATAAAGAAATGCGTTGGGAGAGGCGATATTGAGTGTTTTCAATTTATCCCCCATTATGACGGTTCGTTTATAATCTTTTAAAAGGAAAGAAACCCGGGCACCTGTCATCAGTATGACAGCACTGCCGGAATCTTTAACGAGGTAGGTATTGATAAGCGTATCAGCCATACCGGTGCGTTTCCTGTCGATCCATTCTTCTGCAAGTCTGGATACCACTCTTGCATCCGCAGGATTGAGCTCATAGGCCCGTGTCAGCCATACAAATGCAGAGTCAGACTGTCTGGCAGTAAACCCTGCCATTCCCAGTTGTTTCCATGCCGCTGCATGTTGCGGACGTAACTGAACGATCCTTTTATAATGCTCAATGGCAGAAAAGGGTTGTTCCTGTTGCATGCGCATAGTCGCCATATACTGATGGGCGGTAATATGATTACTATCCAGTTGTAATACGCGCTGATACTGGTTAACCGCATCAGATAACTTTCCTGCCTGATAGTAGGTATAGGCCAGCAGGGAGACGTGTTGTACATTATTACTGTCGATGTTGGGTTGAAGGTAGGCAATGGCTTCATCGTACTGTAAGTCCTGCAGGTATTCCATCACGCGGTTCCTGTCAATGGTGGTTTGTGCCGTCAGCCGGACTGTCATCACACATAGAAAAAGCAGGCATAGTATAGACTTCAGATGATTCATCTTTATAGCATTTAAGCTTAAAACTAAATATTTAGTTTTAAAAAGAAAAATTTAGTTGATAGTATTAACAGGAGGGCAGATTGGGTAAATGGGGCAATAAAATGGCGGTTTTATGAACTTAGGGAAAGGAGGCCGGGAGGTAGAGGTCTGAAGTGTTACACGGCAGATAGCAGGGCGAAGGCGTTCACAGCAATAATGTTGCGTATTGCCGTGATCCATAAAGTGTGGAGATTTTGCATACAATGTAATTGTCCGTCATACTGGCGAACGGTGCCAAATTAAATTATTATTGGGCTGAGGCAACCAAAGGAGCCGGATATCCGTATTAATAGAATAGAAGGCCCCAAAGAAATCAATAAAAACTCACGTATATGAAGAGCAGCAGCTGGATACCCGCTTTGTTTTTTGTGCATGTGTCATGTCATGCAGCAATAATGATGATAACAATCCAACGCCTTCAATTAATCCGGATGCGCCTACAACGGGCACCTGGCGTGTAACATTATTTACCGACAGCGATAAAGATGAAACCAGTGATTTCAGTGGTTATGTATTCACATTTGACAGTAATGGAACGGCTATAGCCACTAAAGGAGGGACAGGCAAAAATGGCAGTTGGAGTGTCAGTAGCAGTTCGAAAAAATTTAACTTAAATTTTGGAGTGAAATCAGACGCCAATAAACCCCTCGGCGAACTCACAGATGACTGGGAAATTATTTCCGTGAGTGCCACTGAAATCAAGCTGAAGGACGATAATGACGACAGCGGAGAATATCTGACCTTTAATCAGAATTAAAAATAAGATGCCCTATTCCTATCCGGGAACAGGCTATCTGTAAAAACAGTAGCCTGTTTTTGTATGTATGGACTAATTTTTGGAGTATCCACAAAAAACCCAAAATTTTATGCATATTATATTAGGCGCGTCAGGACGGGTCGGTTCTGGCATAGTATCCCATCTTATCCAACGCAGAGAATCCGTTAAAGGTATTATCAGAGATGAAAAGAAAGCCCCTCAACTGAAAGCACTCGGCGCAGATGTAGCCATAGCTGACGCCAATGATCTTCCCGCACTGGTAAAAGCGTTTCAGGATGGCAGCACCCTGTTTGCCATTACTCCGGAGACACATCATGAACGCAATGTGATCGGCGAAACCATCGACATTCTTGATAATTACAGAAAGGCGCTGGCTAACTCTCCTATCAAGAGACTTGTAGGTCTTTCCTCAATTGGCGCGCAGTATGAGACAGGAACCGGTAATCTGGTAATGTCCTATTTACTGGAACATGCTTTTACGGCTATGCCTGTCAAACAGACATTTGTACGTCCTTCTTATTATTTCAGTAACTGGATGATGTACCTGGAATCAGTACAGGAGAAAGGTATTCTGCCAACATTCTTCCCGGTAGATCTTGCGCTTCCGATGGTATCACCTGATGAAGTGGCCGCATTTGTTGCCAATGTTATACAAAAAGAGGACGAGGATGGGAAAATCTACGAACTCACTGGTCCTGCTATGTACAGCAGCAACGATGTGGCAGCCGCATTTTCTGCTGCATTGGGCAAGGAAGTAAAGGCAGTACAGATCCGCAGAGAAGAATGGGAAAGTACCTTACATGGTATTGGATTTACACCGGATGCTATCAGAAACTTTGTTGAAATGACACAGGCTGTCATCTCCGGTAAGGCAGCACCTGAAAAGCAAGGTACCGTGCAGGTTGAACTGAAGACGACTCTGGACAATTACATAAAAGAACATATCCCGGCACAGGAAATTGCAATTGAAACCGCAACTGTGGCTCCCGTTACGAAGACTACTAAAACAAGAAAGAAAACAGCTGGCAAAAAAGCTGCAGCCTGATAAGCACAACGTTCTTTCTCCGTAGCCAACCAACTCTCACAGTCTCCATCTGTATGCATGTAAAACGCCTGTGCTAGCGGGTAAAGGGGGTGTCATGTCCCTTGTATTTCCATCAGCTTAGAATGAGGATATTATTACACGCTTTCTCTTGTCAGGAGCGGTTAAAGCCATTGCGCATCGTTACAAAAAATACAAAGTAGTTGGTATTTTTGAAAGGATGCGTAATGCTTACTTTTAGCGAATCTTTATCGTCCGCACACCACATGGACGCCATTATTCCACCATTAATCCCACGATATGAAGAAGCATTCCTCAAAACATGCAAAGCGTATACTCAACTGTATCCCTTCAAAAGCAGTCGAGAATGACTGGGGCCTGGCTGCTGCAGTAGCCGCCAATATCGCAACTGCCAGAAAAAGTCTTCCTAAGCAGATTGACCTGCGGGAGAAATGGTGGCATATTAATGACCAGAAAGATACAGGATCCTGTGTGGGTTGGGCTACTGCGGATGGTTTGTTACGCTGGCATTTCGTCAAACATGGTCTGATCATTCCAAAGCAGCTATTGTCTGTTCGCTTTATCTGGATGGCGGCCAAGGAAACGGATGAATTCACAGATACACCAAGCACTTTTATAGAGTCAACCGGTACTAGTCTGAAGGCCGCACTGGATATCGCCAGAAAATACGGTTGTGTTACAGACGAAGTACTGCCTTTTGATTCCGCCCGTTTGAGTCATCTGGATGAAAAAGCCTTCTTTGCTACCGCATCTGTCATGAAAATCGCCAACTATTTTAACCTCAGAAGAAATGCCGATCCGATACAATCATGGAAACAGTGGATTGCGAATGGTAATGGTCCTATTCTCGTAAGGCTCGATGTGGATGACACGTGGATGAATGCAACAGCGACCAAAGGCAAACTGGATGCCTATGATGTTGATTCTGCTGACGGCGGGCATGCCGTCTGCATAGTGGGCTATACCCCTGATCGTATTATCATCAGAAATAGCTGGGGAGATAAAACCTGGGGAGATAAAGGGTTTGCTTATGCTTCTTATGAGTATGCCAAAGCAGCATTTACAGAAGCATATGGTGTGACGCTTAGTTCGGGGCTTAAAAAGAAAGATGCATTTGCACCGGTAAAAAAAGGTGTGGGTATGGAGCAGGTAGATACCTCGCTGGCGTTGAGAAATCAGCCTGTATTGATATCAGCAGATGAAAAAGTAGTTATTACAGGTGGTCATGGCGTAGGTAACGGCTGATATCACATTTTATCTTTCTTTCGCTGTTGTTCGTCTATTTCCCCTTCTACCGGATCATCTTTCAGCAGTTTTCTCCTGTCTTTGCGGTTCCGGATAATGACGAATGCGATCAACGCAATAGCAAAGAGGATGACAATAAACACCTGAGTGACGTTAATGTGCTGCATAAGCGGGTAACAGTTGTATGAAACAAGATAGCTGATAAACCGCTGACGGCAACATTATGCTTATATGACCAACTGCAGGCTTTGCTATTGGTTTATTCCCTGTCTCCTATGTGAAATGAGCTGCTATGATGTAACTTCATAACAGACCCTCATTAATACCTTATGCCATGTATTCATTCATTGTCAGCCTTTGTTGCCTGCTAAGCTGCTCCGCTTTTGCACAAACATCTACAGATACCCTTCATGAACAACAAATGAACAAGATCTTTCACGAAGAGGTCATTCCTTATCTGAATACCTGCGACAGCACACCTGACTGGAGCACATTCGGCAAACGACTGATCAGTCTCTACGGAGATACCGGTGAGGAGGTGTTATTGCTTAGTCAGACGATATACAGTATGCAGCAGGATGACTGGACCAATTTTTCCACGGCCATCATCCCTTATGCGAAGAAATACGGTCCCGGTATCCCGGCTAAGCAACGATATGCTTTTAGCGATTATATGAGCCGGAATGCGCAGTTATTATATAAGTCCGGTCAGAAGGAACAGGGGATCCGCTGGCAGATCCTTGCGCTTCCTCTCGCCAGAGAGACAGATCATAAGACGATGTTGGAGACGATTGAAAGGATGAAAAAAGGGGATTAAAACAGTACACTGACAAGATGTACATTTCCACTAAAAAAATGACAGTAATACTGAAAAAAATTCAGTAAAAACGCCGCTGGCATTGCGTTTGAAGTTCTCCTGTACAAAGGTTGGCCAACCCTGATTTAAGTTTAATACTATTATTTGTTAACTTATTAAAAGGAGGTTAATTATGTCACTCGTTAAAAAAACTGCAAACACTTTTCCGGCGTTCCCATCTCTGTTTGACGACTTTTTCAGCCGTGAATTCTTTAACTGGGGTAACAACAATTTTTCATCTACCAGCACCACTGTGCCATCTGTGAACATCAAGGAGACTGCGGATAGTTACGAAGTGGAAGTAGCTGCTCCCGGTATGGACAAAAAAGATTTCAATATTACGCTTGACGGCAATACCCTCACTATTTCCTCTGCCAGGCAGCAGACACAGGAGAAAAAAGAAGCAACTTATACCAGACGCGAATTTAGTTACCAATCTTTTCAACGCAGTTTCGAGTTGCCGAAGAACGTGGTGGATGAGGATAAAATAAATGCCCGCTATGACAATGGCTTATTACATCTGGTCATCCCCAAACGCGAAGATGCCAAACAAAAAGCGCCAAGAATGATTGAAATCGGGTAGGGTCAGGTAAACATGGGTTATAGCTTTCAGGCTGTCCGCTATACAGCGGATAGCCTTTTGTCTGCAAACCTATCATTACTTTAAAAATAAATTCAAAAAAAAAGGACAACTATTTGGTTAATTAGAAACAATCGTTATCTTTGCAATCCCAACGAAAAAACAACGGGTTCTTTTGAAGGGATAAGTTCTTAGAATAAGCGGAAGTAGCTCATTTGGTAGAGCACGACCTTGCCAAGGTCGGGGTGGCCGGTTCGAGCCCGGTCTTCCGCTCAGTACAAGATTTCCAAATTGCTGAGCAGTTTGGATTTTTTGTTTACAGGATACCTAGGTGGTGGAATTGGTAGACACGCCGGACTTAAAATCCTGTGAGCCGCAACGCTCGTACGGGTTCAACTCCCGTCCTGGGTACGAATTATAAAAGCCTTTCAAGTGTGAACTTGGAAGGCTTTTTTGTTTTAGTATCGTTCAAGATTGCTTACTTTTCAATTTGTGGAACAGTGTCCCATAAATTGAAATTTACTATACTATCAATTTAGTCGTAATTTCTTTTCCAACGATTCAAACAGCTCACGATGTTTATCGGGATTTTTCTCTTTGAGACTTTGTAAATTCTGTAGTTTCCAACGGATTGCCGGAAACTTCTCAAAGTTATAAATACTCCAATCTGGAGTTGCATTTTTGATGCTTAATAGAAATTTCTTATCACCTTCCGTTAGGTTACTATGTATGGTTTGAACTAAATTTTCGCGTATGCTTTCATACTCCTCATAACCGAATGCGTCAACTGTCATTCCTGTAAATTGATTATCCATTGTTGCCCGATGATCTTGAAAATTAGGAACAATGATTTCATTGATCGGTCTATCACTACAAAGTAAGTAGTGTAGAAAGCCTTCTTTTATTTCTTCAGTGAAACCTTCCATTTCCAGCAAATATTTCACATCAAATAGATCCCGGGGATGTTGTCTATCCAGGGCAGCAATAATTTTACCGCCGAAAAGCTGTCCATTTGTAACAACAGGCATAACACAAAAGACTTCAAATTCATTCTGAGCTTTTTCACATAATTCCATTACCCTTGGAGCTGCTAAAGCACCACGATTAACCAAATTGACTTCCAGCTTTATATCAACTTTGTGCGCTGATATCTGGAGTTTAGCTGCATCCCGCCGATGGGTCACTCTAACACCAGGGATAACTTTTTCAATGTTTGCCCTTATCCTTTCCAAGGCATCTTCAATACTTTTTAGTGAGGCCGCTCTATCTTCAATCGGTAAATAAGTCAGATCAATATCAACGGACAAACGAGGCATATTCCGCACAAAAAGATTGATCGCTGTGCCACCATGAAGGGCAAAGCATTGCTCCTTTGCCACTTCTGGCAATACTGACAATAAAAGCGATACCTGCTTTTTATATATTTCTTCCATGTTGCTTCAACTCCGGGGGGACTGTGATTTTGTATTTATCGATGTAAACCCCATTACTGACAATGCTGCGTTTGCCAGAGCCTAGCTTAATATGGTCTAAGTTCAAATAATTAAACCAGCTATGACCCGCTTTTTCGGCCATGTAAAGGAACAATCGATTTACTTTGATTGAATTACAATTCTCAAGCAAAGTTTGAACTTGCTTGGGAGGAAGGTTATTCAGTCCTTCCATTAGTTCGAAGCATTCAATGAGTTCTTGGTTTTGGGGAGCCAAATATAAGCATTCCAGCATTGCGCGGACGGCACCTGATATTTTTATGGAGAAGTTTTTTGTCTCGATTTCCATAAGCCCTAAGTCGGGAGGTAAAAAAGATGTTTCATGATAATCAATATGATAATCCCACTCATATTGTTTAAACCATGCAGGAAGATTGTCTTTTGTGGAACCAAATAAGATGATTCGTTTTGTAGCCAATTCTAAATAATGAGCCTTGCCTAAAAGAGATAAGGCTGTCCGGCCTCCTGGATGAATAAACGAACCAGTTTGTTGTTGTAATGCATATATGGCACCTTCGTATGTGACTTGCTCACCCATACGGATAAAAGCGCCTGTGCCGATTGGCTTTAGCCATTTACTCTTCTTGTAACGCTGCTGCAAGTCATGGCTATATCCCTCTTTTACAAGCCACGAAGACTGAAGAACAACCCCTGATGGTTGCAGCAAGGCCAATCGGTTTATTTTCCTTTCAATTTCCGTACTCATAGTACTAATATAGGATATTATCTAAACCAAAGCAATAAGAAAGTTTATTAAATATTAAATTTTAGTACTGATAGTACGACAATAATATATTTTTAAACCAACTAAATAAGATGACACTTTAAGCCGCAATGGGCATATTAGAACTATTCACTGAAAACCATTAAATCCTGTAACAACTGATTCGCTAATTCTCCCGTCCTGGGTACAAAAAGAGCAGACGCTCCGAAATTAGATTTGTTGAATCAATATAAACTTACGTATCTTAAAGTCCTCAAACTAACCATTACACCACGTAAATAATCAGTTTAATCCCTTTATTTTTTAATCTCAAAAACCATCACCGTGAGACCAATCACCACAAACAGCAATCAGGCTGCGAATCCCAATGCGCAAACTGCAGTTAAACTTTGTACACCGCTTCTGCCGCTGATCCGGTTTCTGACATCGAAAAGGTATTGCCAGGCTGGAAAATCGTCTGGAATGGCATTCAGACGAATGACGCTAACTACGCATTTATTGCTGTAGACCCCACAGGAAAAAATTTCGGACTCGCTTTCAGAGGCTCAGTTCCTCCCTTCGGTAGCTTCAGCGACTGGGACGTTTTTGCTAACTGGGTGCTGGAAGACCTTGATGTGGCAGTACTACGCAACTGGCCTTATGCACAAAACACAGGGGCACGTATCAGTGAAGGAGCGCACATTGCCTTCGGAAATATCATGCAAATGCAGGACTCACTGGGATCAGGTAAATCTATCGTTGACTTTTAGTAAGTGATAGTGTACCCAGAGGTTCGAACCTCACCATCACAGGCCATAGTCTGGGCGGTAATATGGCGAATGTATTTACATCATTTTTCTTATCACTTGGACAGCGGCTTCTGCCTTCAAGCAACATTTCCCTTTACACCTTTGCAGCACCTGCTGCCGGAAACAGCGCATTTGCCATAGCCCTTGACCGTAAGCTGCCTAATGCGTGGCATTACCACAACGCAAATGATCTGGTTCCTGATTTCCCAACATTTGACGGACTGGTTTACTCAAGTCTGCTGTATAATCCTTCACCGTCTGCAGGCGCAATCACAACTACTTATAAAGGGCATACGGTTAGTCTGCGGAGGCCTTCCTCGTGCTGGCAGGTGTATTTAATCTGTACGATTATCAGCAACCTACTAATAACTACACGATCTTTGGCACAGAATTGTATCCTAAATATAAAGACAACACTATTGGCAATTGGTTTATGCAGGCAGGTGCTCAACACCAGATCAACAATTACGCTAATTATCTCGGTGTACAACTGCCAACAATAGCGCTTGCAGTACCAGTGATGCAATCAGTGTAAATTTACAAATCCTGAACAGATTGGGTTAAATAATCAACCTGTATGTGTATATTTAAGAGCCTTTCAGTTGTAAACCTGAAAGGCTTTTTGTTTGTAATCCCGATAGTATATAACCATACAATTCCCCCTCCCGAAACAATAACAATTTCATCCTATCCAAAGGCTTCACCGTCATACAAACAGACAGACCAGCCATGCTGCTGGCCTATCTTCAGAAAAAAGGATTACACAGATAAGTACTGTCATACCTGATATACGCAAAAATGGCTGACTTACAGGTCAGCCATTTTCACTTTTGATGAGATAAAATATTTTGTCTAAAAAAAAATGTATGTGGTGTGTAATCCATTCTTTAATGTCATTGTAATGAATACTCAATACGCCATATCTTACGATTTTATCCAGCAGCGTTTCCGCTTTTTCTATCCGGTTCATGAATGTAATCCCATTTCTTCTAAACAAAATATTAGTCGTAGCTACTCAGCTTACTTCCGAACTGCTTCGCCAATGAGCATAGTATAGCCATTAGCGTTTTTAGTAACGAACGCATCGATTAATTTTTAGTTGTTGAAATACATATTGTTTTAGGTTGTGTTAAAATGTAAGCGCGCATCACCATACATGCGCAGGCAACGTAAGAGATATAAACGAAGTAAATCAGCGAAGAGAAGACCAAAAGTGTAGGTAATTCTGACAACAATACATGACCGGAAGATGCGGCCTGAAAGAATGGTAGATTGATTGTGAAACAC
>NZ_VOHS01000012.1 GCF_007896845.1 Chitinophaga pinensis
TATCTCATTAAATTTATTGTATGAAAAAAGTAATCCTCGGACCTTTGCGTTGATCCTGTTTTCCTCTTCAATGCTGGTTATTCCAGATCAGTTGTCAGAAGTCTGCCGATGCCCCAGGCAGGTAGCGGAAATGGCAGTTATACTCTTCCACCGCAACGAAGTCTGTATTAGGTGGAGTATAGTGGGAGATGGTCTTGCGGTAAGCAATTCAGGTGTACTTTCTGTGTCAGATGCGGGCGGCGCCACACCGTGAATAAAATTGTTTTTTCCAAATATGACGTGGATAAAGGCAATGAGATATGGCTGATGAATTATGACGGTACCGGTCAGACGAAAGTGAATATACGCTTCCGGCTGGTGTAGAATAGACGGGATGCATCTTTCTCCTGATGGTAAGAAAACTGTTTTGTTGGAATAGTACAAAGGCAACCGCCAATAAAGACGATATCTATTCCTGTGATGTGGACGGCAAGAATCTGAAGAAAATATACGATATGCCGTCAAGTAATGGTCATACTAACCTGAGCGGTGTGTATTAGTAAAAAAATCCGGAGTGAACGCTCCGGATTTTTTTATATAGTGATCTCTTTCTGTTCACGCTATATTGTCATAATCCGTTGATGCCAGAAGTCTTTTAAGCCCAGTTTTCTCATAAGCCTCCGTTTCATCTGCATACATCGGATATAACCCTGCAATATTGATCTTATAGTCAGCGCCAACGTCTATATCTGTATAATCTTCTCTCTCCATTATACTCGGGGCAAATACAAAGAATGCATCCATGTCAGCATCTTCACTGATACGTGTACCAAAGTTGATGGTCTGTCCGTAGAGGAAAGGGCAATCCCCGCGTACTTATTCGCGATACGCTGCTACCTGCCCCCATGCGTCATTGTCAGAAGCCACACATACACATAATTCCGGTCTGCCAGCCTTCCATTCAGGGTGCGTACCTAAGGAAAGACCATATGTAAAAGCGGTAGTATACCCCTTTTCCGGAATATCCTTGTACACAATGGCGGTGATGCCGGGTAGTCCTTCGGTGATGCTGCTTTCCCTGTAGAAAGCGGGCTCCACCTGAAAGATCTTATCAGGTGCTCCAGATAGAGCGCTGCCGGTGTTTTTGCTGTTGAATTATTTGTCATCAATATTTATTGGAAACGTATCAAGATAGTTTTTTCTTTTACTGATCCACGTGTTATGATGTACATTTACAATCATAAAATCCACCAGTTATGAAAACAATCATCCATTCCTTACTTATCCTGTTTTTTGCTGTAACCACTGACAGCATCCGTTAAAGCACAAAATTCCCCGGTAGGCGCGGAAATCTGTATCAGGCAATACTAACTCACTGATTTGATCTCACCCGGTTATTTCAGTATTACCATCTATGACGATGCTGGTTTCAATCCCTATGGGAGGTACCTGGATGATAACGGGATTAATATCGAATTTAATTCAGCAGACTCGGCACAGGTTGGCACGAGGCCTGAAGCCAACGTAACCTTTGAAGGAGATAAAAGTCACCACTTTAGGTGATAAACGACTACCTGGACAAGAATATGACGGTACCAGTCAGCTGGCAGGGTGTATGGCAGATCACCGGAAGAGAGAACAATGGCGCAATGAATGCCATGAAACCCGGGGATAGAAAAACCATCAAAATACTCACAGGTACAAAGTTCCAGTGGATTGCCATGATACAAAGACAGGACAGTTTTTTGGCACTGGTGGTGGAACATACTTTTGAAAACGGTGCATATACAGAAAAGATAGAATTCTTCTCAAGAGACAACAGCAGGTAGGTGCAATGCTTACCTTTAAAGGCAGTGTATCAGGTGATAAATGGGATCATAGTGGAAAGAGCTCAAAAGGGGATCCTATTCATGAAGAATGGACACGTAAATAATGTCGCACTGACGCGTAATATGAATTCTTCGTTAACAAGCCGCAACTGTATTGCATTGCTTTCCGCATGGCTCTATTTTCGCGCTTATGAAACCTATATTTGCCAGCATTACATTGCTACTGCTGTGTTGTTTAGCCCATACACAGTTGTTCGCCCAGACCACGCAAGCCTCCATTGCAGGGGTTGTTGCAGATGAAACAAAACAGTTGATTCCCGGCGCCTCCGTACTCGTCCGGAATGAATCTACTGGTTTTAGTAGCAGAACCATTACAAACACAAAAGGTGAATTCCTGTTGAAGGAATTGCCACTTGGTGGACCGTACACCGTAACCGTATCTTTCGTAGGCTACAGCGAACAGAAGTTGTCCGGCTACTCTCTTAATCAGGGAGATATCGTCAGGATTAATGTTGCTATGAGATCTTCTACCGTAGGGATGAAGAGATCACCGTTTCAGGTAACGCACTAAAGAACAAAACGGAAAACTTCGGCGCTGCTACTACCGTGACTGCACGGGACATCGCCAGACTACCGGTGAACGGACGTAATTTCTCCTCTCTCATTGATCTCTCACCATTAAGTAGTGGCGGTAATCTTGCGGGTCAGCTCGGCTCTTCTACCAACATTACGATTGATGGTACCAGTGCCAAGAACCCTACTTCCAGCAGTGGAACGAATGCCCGTATCGGCGGTCCTTATGCATTATCCATGGAAGCTATCAGGGAATTCAAGGTAGTGACCAACCAATATGACGTGACGTTTGGTCGTAGTGGCGGAGGTACGATCAGTACCGTAACCAAGTCAGGCACCAATACCTTCTCAGGTAGCGCATTCCTGTTTTACAGAGCAGATCAGCTGTCTTCCAACTACGACATCCGTGGTGCGAAACGCGTAAATGACTTCTCTACCAAACAGTTCGGTTTCACCTTATCCGGACCGATCGTAAAAGACAAAGCGCATTTCTTTGTAGCATGGGATCGTCAGGCAGATGCACGTCCTTTACAGCTGGCAGACATTCAGTCTCTGCGGATGAAAAACGCCTGAACGTTACACAAAGCACACTGGATAATTTCCTGACCATCGCCCGTGGCAAATATGGTGTATCCAACGCGAAACAATTCGGTTCTTTCGATAAGAAAAGAAGTACCGATGCGATCTTCGCCCGTGTGGATATTCAGCTGAGTGAAAAAAGCCTGCTTACACTGCGTGATAACTTTATTAGTGACCGCGCACCATTAGGCCGTGATGACAATACTGCCATCAATCTCTATGAAGTGTATGCAGATGCAAAGGCTGTTAACAACAGTATACTGGCTACCTTACGTACCGTATTGAATCCACGTCTGACAAATGAATTGAAAGTACAGCACCTGTATACTTTTGAAGAAAGTTCTCCGGGCGGTGAATTGCCAAAACAAAACATTCCGCGCGCTATTATTGAGCGCGTTGAGTCGAACATCGGTGGTAACAGTGTATTTACCAATATACAGTTAGGTGGTCAGCGTTACTCTCCGGAGCATTTCTACAACCACGTAGTACAACTCGTAGATAACGTATATTTCAGCACCAACAAGGCGAACTTTACCTTCGGTACAGACATTATGTACAGTCATATGAATTCTCTGTATGGCAGTGAAATGAATGGTCGCTTTTATTTTACCGGTCTGGAGAATTTCAATAACATGACGCCATATCGTTATGCACGTGAAGTAGCACTGGCAGACGACCCGGCTATCAACCAGAATGTTGTGGCAGGTGGCCTGTATGCACAAATGCAGACCAAACTCTTCAAAGGTTTTGAAATGATCGCCGGTATCCGTGCAGATTATACGACTTATCTGAATAATGCCAATTACAATCCTGTTGTATATCAGGAATTGGGACTGCGCACCGATAATAAACTGAATACATTCCAGTTACAACCCCGCGTACAGTTCAACTGGGACATCAACGATAAACACAAGGACTATCTGCGTTTTGGTGCAGCGATCTTTGGTTCCGATATCAACAACTATGCAATGATCAACAACCAGTTGTTTGATGGTACTAAAGTACTGACAGTGGATATTCAGAATGTGGGTGTACCTGCACCTAATTTTGTGGAATACCGCAAGAATCCGTCTGCAGCACCCGGTAAAGAGTTGTTTGACCAGCTGGGACTGGATCGTCAGGGTACTATTAACATGAATGGCAAAGACGCCCGCATTCCGGTGGTATATAAAGCCAATATCTCTTATAACCACTTCTTCAATGAGCGCTTTAAAATGGGTATTACTGCTTTCATGACTCTGGCGCGTCATAACTACATGTACGTAGACCGCAACATGGTAGACAAACCATTATTTACATTGCCTGACGAGGGTAATCGTGGTGTATTTGTTCCTTTGGATAGTGTGAGAAGAACAACAGGTAACTCCAACTGGATGGATGGACGTAAGAGCAAAAAAGTAGGCCGCGTACTGGAACTGAATAGTGAAGGTAAAGTAAACCAGTTCGCCTTTGTGGTGGATGGTACCTACCGTTATTTCAGAGATGGTGAGATCTCTTTCAGCTATACATGGAATGACGCAAAAGATAACACTTCTTACAATGGTGACGTTGCAAACACTGCAACCCTGTCACTGATGGTGAAGGATGATCCGCGTGACCTGCGCACCATGTCTTACTCAGATAACCAGTTCCGTCATAAAGTAGTATTCTACGGTACATTGCCTTCTTTCTGGGGCTTTAACATCGGTGTACGTTATTCCGGTATTGGTGGTACCCGCTACTCACTGGCTGTAGGAGGTAACGTAAATGGTGACTTTGTGAACTCCAACGATCTGGCTTACGTATTTGATACAAAAAATCAGCATGTTCCGGAGAAGGTGCGTCAGGGAATACAGTCTATCCTCGACAATCCGCTGGCATCAGAAAGTATCAAAGATTATATCAGAAAAGTGGTGGTAAAGTGGCTGAAAGAAATGGAGGTGTAAATGCTTTCTATGGTATCTGGGATATGCGTATTGCCAATAAGATCAAGATCCACAAAACACATTTCGTTGAGCTTTCTGCCGATTTCTTCAATATCGCTAATATGATCAAAAAGGATTGGGGTACTATCAAAACATTGGGTAAACAGAACCTGTATTCTATCGGTGGTTTTGATAAGGATACAAGGAGCTACGTGTATAACGTGAATGTGAACTCCGGTGTGATCGTTCCTTCCGGTAATCCATGGCAGATCCAGTTTGGTATCAGATACGGATTTTAATCAGCAAATGCTTACAATAAAAAAGAAGGGCGTTCCGTCATATGGCGGACGCCCTTTTGGGTTCACAATGGATGAATGACTACTTAATACCGAGTTTCTGTTTCGCTGCTGGTAACAGATCCTCACAGGTAGCCGTTATAACAATATCTTTTGAGTTATCAAGTACACAGGCAAATCCTTTCTCTGCGGCCAGATCAGACACCGCCTTTTTCGCTTTCGCAATGATCGGTGTTGTCAGCTGTTGTTCTCTTTCGGCCAGTCTCTGTTCCATGCGTGTATTATATTGGTCGATATTAGCTTTCATCGTTTCCAGTTCTTTTATCTTCGCCTCTCTTATATCCGTTTTTAAAGTAGCTTCTGTCTCCTGAAATTTAGCCAGCTTTGTCTGAAATTCATTCACCAGTTCCTGTCCGTCTTTTGCTAATTCCTGTTGATAAACCGAGAGCGTATCAAATGCTTTTTTTGCTTCGGGCATGCCTGTGATCAATTGTTGCATATTGATGTAGGCGATCTTCGTTTGAGCAAATCCTGTTGATCCGATAAATGTCGTGAAAGCAGTTAACGCCAATGCAAGTGTACATTTCCTGAACATAGTTAATTGTTAAGAGTGTTTACGTATAGGTTCGCTGTAAAAATGGACAATCGTATTTAAATAAAAAGTTAAGGGATTGATAAAGGAACGTTAACTAATAATGCATTCATATAAACAAAAGGGCTATATCAAATATTGATATAGCCCTTTCTGATTGTATTTGAATTACTTATACGCTTATTTTGAAGGCAGCGCTGTATTTCAGCCCATTTTGTGTCTGCACATTCTTCGGAATCTTAATGGTCACCTGACCATCTTTCAGTGTCCATTGCAGTTTAGCTTTGCTACCCAGCAGGGATATCTTATTGATCTTCTTTACATCTGTTACAGCAAAACTTACTTCAGCCGGCAGTGTGATATCATCTGTTTCAGAGAGGTAGTAAGCATAAATAGAATGCTGGTCCTTCGATTGTGTGAAATAGACATTCTTATCTGAATAAGGTGCTACCGGTCTTGAGGCATGTATCCCTTCGCCATTGATCGCCATCCATTTACCCATGTCTTCAAGACGTTTATAAGCATCCGGTGCCCAATCACCCTTTTCGCTGGGGCCGATGTTCAACAGGAAGTTACCACCTCTTGAAACGATCTTTACCAGCAGGGATACCAGCTGACGGGAAGGTTTGTATTCGTCCCGCGGACTATAACTCCAGGAATAACCCATCGTCATACAGGTCTCCCATGGATAAGGCAATGGTTTGTCAGGAATAGACTGCTCAGGTGTGGTGTAGTTCTCATATTCACCTGGTACTGTTCTGTCTACGACAATCAGACCCGGTTGGTGACTACGAGCCATGTCCACAATACGTGGCATGTCAAGACTCTGTTTGCCATCCGGTCTTACCCATCCGCCATCCAGCCACAGAATATCAATAGGACCATACCCCGTCATGAGCTCCTGTATCTGGTTGTAAGTATAGTCGTTGAATCGTTTCCAACGCTCCGGAAACTTCTTAATGTCATAGTTAACATGCTCATCTTTCGGCGGATAATACTTCCACCAGAAATCCTGACTATGCCAGTCTGGTTTGGAGAAATAAGCACCGATCATGAAACTATCCTTGCGGAAGGCATCAAAGATCTCTTTGGTAACATTACTCCTTGGATTTTTGGAAAATGGCGTATTCGGACTGGTGATCTTATAATCAGTTTCTTTTGTATCGAACATGCAAAATCCATCGTGATGTTTGGTGGTGAACACCACATAACGCATACCGGCTGCGTTAGCCGCTTTTTCCCATTTCTCAGGGTTGAACTGCACCGGATTGAAGTCGTATTGCAGATGTTCATACGCGCTTCTATAAGTGTTATAATCCTCGCTGTACGGACCTTTTCTTACTACCCAGTCAACCGGACAAATACTCCAGCTTTCTACTTCACCCCATAGTGTATAGGTGCCCCAGTGCATAAACAGACCAAAGCGCTGGTCCTGCCATTGTGATAATTTTCTGATGACCAGAGGGTCTTTAGGCGCCTGATAATCTTTGGACATTTCGTGTACCCCCTCTTTCTCCTGGGCTGATACCTGCTTTCCCGTCAGCATGCATGCTACTAACAATGGGAATACGGCGAATGATTTCCTCATGTATTGACCTGTTTAAATAAGTATTGTGATGCCCGTGTAAGATCCGGAATTGATCTGTACCCGGTACGCATATTTTAACAGATGCTGATGAACTTTTAGCTGTTTTTACGTGGACGACGCTGGAATATGTGGTTATTGCCTGAAAGTAAGGTCGAAATTGATGGTAACCATCTCTCCGGTCTTGAATTTACCGAAGAGGAAAGTAGGCGGTTCAATATCGAAATCACGCATGTCAATCTGTTTACTACCCCTGATATTGATACTGTGGTCCGGATTCATTCTGGCTGCAGCCACGAGCTCTACCTCCCGGGTCTCACCGGCTACGGTCAGTTTGCCGGAGCAATTGATTAAAGTACCTTGTTTGGATACAGACGCTTTGATCAGATTGAAGGTGATGGTCGGATTTTGTTTTGTTTTCAGGGCATTGTAAGCGACAGCATCCAGCCCCGTTCGTTCACTCTTCAGACTTTCCGTGGGCATAGTGAAATCGAGTAAGGATAAGCCGCCTAATTCTCCGTCTTCATAGAAGGTAAAAGTAGCATTACAGGCGATCTTGGATGTTTTCATCTCCCAGTCATGCATCGTGGAAGTGCCGCTGACACTCAGATTAAAGTCTCTTTTCTGCTGATACTGTACCTGAGCAAAACTTGTACTGACAATAAAGTGGATAAACAACAACAGGGCGGTCGATTTTAATAATGTTTTCATAGTCTGTTTACTTGAATTTGATACTGCAAATTAGCAGGCCCGACCGGGGTGAAGCATGACGGTGGTCAGTCAGCCGGATGATTATCACTTCCCGGAGGACTGACTGAAATGAGTAGCCGGTCCTGTGAGTATTATCTCTTAAAGGGTTATGTCATTCTACTGAAAATGTCTATTTTGTATAACATCAATCAACCAAAACCTATTATTGCTTATGAAAACCCCTTTGCTTGCTTTACTTACATTCCTGCCGCTATGGTCGATGGCACAGCTGAAAGACCTTGATAAACAGGTTGCCGGGGTCAAAGATTCCGTAGTGTCGTGGAGAAGATATCTGCATCAGTATCCGGAACTGTCTAACCGGGAGTATAAAACAGGCGCTTATGTTGCAGCTCATTTAAAAGCCCTCGGACTGGAAGTACAGACAGGCGTCGGTAAAACAGGGGTGGTAGCTATCCTGAAAGGAGGGAAGCCCGGTCCCGTTGTCGCTTTACGCGCAGATATGGATGCATTGCCAGTCTATGAAAGAGCAAACCTGCCGTTTAAATCAGTCGATTCTGCTGATTATCTCGGACAACAGGTACCAGTGATGCATGCCTGCGGACATGATACACATGTTGCTATGTTATTGGGTACAGCAACTGTGCTGACGGCGATGAAGAAGGATGTACCGGGTACTGTGAAGTTTATCTTCCAGCCGGCTGAAGAAGGCGCTCCGGGAGACGAAGAATGTGGCGCACCATTGATGATCAAAGAAGGTGTCATGGATAATCCTAAAGTAGATGCCATCTTCGGATTGCATATCAACTCACAGACGCCCATAGGTACTGTAAAGTATAAGTCAGGTGCAGAAATGGCTTCCAGCGACTGGTTTGTTGTAAAAGTGAAAGGGAAACAATCCCATGGCTCACAACCCTGGCATGGTATAGATCCGGTGGTAGTAGCCGCTCAGATCATACAGGGTTTTCAGACGATTGTGAGTCGTCAGGCAGAACTGACCAGAGCCCCGGTAGTGATCACTGTAGGAAAGATTCATAGCGGTGTCAGAAGTAACATTATTCCTGAAGAACTGATCATGGAAGGTACGATCAGGACACTGGACAGCCGTATGCAGGCAGATGTACACGAGCGGATGAAACTGACAGCCACGAAAATTGCAGAAGCCTCCGGCGCAGAAGCAGTAGTTTCCATCGATACAAAAACCAAAGTAACTTATAACGACCCCGCACTCGTAAAACAGATGGTACCTTCAATAGAGGCCGCTATCGGAAAGGAAAATGTAAAAGAAGCAGAATGGACAACAGGGGCAGAAGACTTTTCTTTTTATGGTGATAAAGCACCGGCCTTCTTTTTCTTTCTGGGAGGCTTACCTGCCGGACAGGATCCGCTGAAAGCAGCCGCACACCATACGCCGGACTTTTATATAGATGATTCAAAACTGGATGCAGGTGTGAAAGTGTTTTGTCAGCTGGTATTTGATTATGCTAAGAAAAAGTAACAACTGAATGATAAAAAGAAGGCATCCACCAACATTGGCGGATGCCTTTTCCCATTTTAATAACTAACTGCTTTTCCTGCATTGATCTGTCCATTGCCAAAGAACGGATCTTTGCCCGGAGCGCCGTAATCATTGGATGATTTGCGCAGTATCAGTTCTACCAGCACAGGGCTGATTCTAGGATGTTTACCATACAACAGTGCCACTACAGCACTTGCATGCGGAGCTGCCATACTGGTACCAGCTGACCATCCATAGCCAAATTCGTTGGTCGCTTCATCCCAGAAGCCGATATTAAAGATGAAGTCAAATACATATTCATAGTAGGTAATACCTGCTACGGTCACGATCTGCGTATTCAGCGGAATGCTGTAGTTACCACCCGGTGCACCATAAGAGATAAAATTCTTACCATAGTTGGTAAAGATAGAAGGCAGGTACAAGGTTGTATCCTGATTGATACCCCATCCTAACGGACCATTAGACGCAATGGAAATAACGCCCAATGCTGCGGCAGGATAGGTGATGAAACGTTTTTCAACATCGTAGTTATAGGCATCGTTACCTGCAGCAGCGATGATTGTAGTACCACGAAGGGTAGCATACAAGGTAGCTCTGTTAATGGCAATGATGAGGTCCTTTACGTCTCTGTCATATTTTACTACGTAGTCATCGGAAGGATCATCCGGTGTACCGTTATCATCTGTGTAGGTCTTACGTGGGAGTTCTCCGCCAAGACTCATGTTAATAACATCCGCACCGTGATTGGCCGCATAGAAGATACCATCCACAATACCGCTGAATGGACCGCTACCGGCATCATTTAATACTTTCACCAGTATCAGTTTGGCATCAGGAGCAACACCTACTACGCCATTGGCATCATCGATAGCAGCAATAGTACCCGCTACGTGTGTACCATGACTGAAACCTTCAATACCGTGGTATTGTACTTCTTCACCTTCTATAAAGTTTTGGGTGAGAATGATGTTGGGCTTGATTTCAGGATTTTGCAGCAGGAAACCGCCATCAAGTACTGCTACTTTCGCACCACGTCCTCTGTAGCCTTTTGCCCATGCCTGTGGTGCTTTTACAGACTGCAGTCCCCACTGTAGCGGACTGAAAGGATTGTTGGCTAATGGATTGTTCAGTTTTGCGTTGGCAGCAGGCTGAGAAGGTTTGTTGGCACGGAAGGTTTTTTCGGGCAGACGCCAGTTCATTACAACGTCTACTACTACAGATTGCACATCTGCAATCTGTCTTGCTTTTTCAGGGAATGAAGGGTCGGGCGTCTGTACACGTATCAGACCCAGCTCCTGGTTGGCTGTTTTCAGCTTAAAATTCTTTACACGTAGTTTAGTCAGGCTCTCGGAGATACCGGCTAATTTTGCGCCTTCTTTAGCGATAATAAGAAAACCTCTGTCCTGGTGTTGTTGGGGTGTCAGTGCATCTTTACGGACGTTGAGCATTTTGTCGTCTTTTGTACAGGAGGCAACGGTCATCAGCATCAGCATCATAATGGGGAACGCGGGGGCCAATAGTCGATTTCTTTTCATAGTGATTTTTGTTTAAAGATGATGGAATAGAAAACGGACGGAATATCGGTAATGTGCTCTTGGTTGACTTTCTTGCTACAGATTTCTTAAGGGTTAAGTGAATGTAAATAAATTATTTAGAATAATCAATACGGCTGAAATTATGTTTTTGAGATAAAACTTATAGCATATTTGAATTGCAGATAAAGTGTGATTAACTGATATATGGATTTTTGTTTAGCTACGAAAGCGGCTTATCAGCGAGGTACCGTGGCGGTCGCTTTTCTGATCAGGGATGCCTGCAGAAGATAGGAAGGGTAAATGCGTGCGCCGGAAAAGGGAGTCCACCTGAGTAATGATGAATTTCTTAAAGTGATGAAAACCAATTGAAAAGGTGTTGTGGGATGCCCAAAAACAGTATTCCGGCCGCAGATAGACATCTATTAACTATATTTGATGCCTAATTAGCTGGAATATTAATCACATTAAGAAAGTACATGTACGATATTTGTTGTGTAGGGCATATCACATTGGATAAAGTAGTGACCACGAAATCAGTGGTACATATGGCAGGAGGCACTTCTTTTTACTTTTCCAATGCTATCCGTCATATGGACGTTAAATACAGACTGGTAACCGCGCTGGCAGAGAGTGAAATGAATAGTGTAAATGAGCTCAGGGCGAAAGGCATAGAAGTGGATGCATTGCCAAGTAAACATACCGTCTATTTCGAGAATATCTATTCAGAAAATCAGGATCACCGCACCCAGCGTGTATTGAAGAAAGCAGATCCATTTTCCATCGAAGCACTGTCGCATACCGACGCACGTATCTTCCATCTTGGACCATTACTGGCCGATGATTTTCCTGTAGAGCTGATTAAATCACTCTCTGCAAGAGGACAGGTATCACTGGACGTACAGGGCTACCTGCGTAAAGTGGAAGATCATAATGTACACGCGATCGACTGGCCGGCCAAACAGGAGGCCCTGAAATATATTCACACCCTGAAGGCCAATGAGCACGAAATGGAAGTACTGACCGGTCATAAGGACGTACGTAAAGGTGCCATGGTACTGGCCGAGTGGGGCGTAAAGGAAGTGGTGATCACATTGGGAAGTATGGGTTCTGTGATCTATGCGGATGGTGTATTCCATCGTATCCCTGCTTATCTGCCGAATATGGTTATCGATGCAACAGGTTGCGGAGACACCTATATGGCCGGTTATCTCTATCAGCGTAGTAAAGGTGCATCGCTGCAATATGCGGGTGAATTTGCCGCTGCAATGGCCACAATGAACATCGAATCTTCCGGACCATTCACGGGTAATAAACAGGACGTTCTGGACTTACTGGCTGCCAGCAGAGAGAAAATATTTGCGGAACTCTGATGCCGCTGAACATATCAGACGACGAGGCCACCTGGTTTTACCGGGTGGCCTCGTTTTATTTACAGAATTGTCTATTTTACAGGCGACTAAAGCTCCACCGTATGACAAAACATTTGTTTGCCCTCCTGACCGCTTTATTGCCGATAGCAGTATCTGCGCAGGATCAGACACCCACACCGCAATGGCGGCCGGTATACCATTTTACACCAGCGAAGAACTGGACCAATGACCCTAACGGCCTCATTTACCTGAATGGTGAATATCATCTCTATTATCAGCATAATCCCTTTGAAAACAAATGGGGGCATATGAGCTGGGGACATGCTACCAGTAAAGATCTGGTGAACTGGAAACACCTGCCGGTAGCTATTCCCGAAATCGAAACAAAAGATACCACTACCTGGATCTTCTCGGGTTGTGCAGTACTGGATACTAAAAATACCAGTGGTTTCGGGCAGAATGGTAAAGCGCCACTGGTAGCAATATATACCGCAGATCAGCCTAAACAACAGCTGGAAACACAGTTTGTCGCCTATAGTAACGATGGCGGCGCCAGCTTCGTACAATATGCCGGTAACCCGGTAGTCAATATCCGGAAAAAAGATTTCCGTGATCCAAGTGTGGTCTGGATGGAAGACCAGCAACAATGGATCATGACAGTAGCTGTACCGCATGAGCATAAATTACAATTCTATGCCTCAAAAAACCTGAGAGACTGGACCTTGCAGGGTGAATTCGGTAATCAGGGTGATACGCGTAAGATATGGGAGTGTCCTTCCATGACGCCGCTCTTCGTGGACGGAGATCCTGCTAAAAAGAAATGGCTGCTCATGATCTCTTCCGGCAATCAGGACGGCGCTACAGGTATGCAATATTTCACCGGTGATTTCGATGGGAAGACATTCACCAATGATCGTCCGGCTACTCATCAGCAATTTGTAGACTATGGCAGAACCTATTATGCGGCTATTCCTTACAATAACCTGCCGGATGGCCGTGAAATGATGCTGGGATGGCTGATGCCATTTGAAACGCCTACCTATCCGTGGAGAGGCCAGATGTCTATTCCCAGAGATCTGGCACTGAAGTCTGGTGCGGATGGAGTAACACTATACCAGCAACCTTCCGCTACCTTGGATAAAATACTGCACGCACTACCGGCATCCAAAAAACTGGTGATGCAGCAGACCGACATTCGCAGTAAAGAAATTCCTTTAAATAAAGGCGATAAATTTAATGCAAACACAAACTGGATAGACCTGACTTTTGCAACAGGAACAGCAAAAGAATTCGGCCTGAAACTCATCCAGCATAAGGAAACAAAAAGTGAAGCAATACTAGGCTATAATACTGCTACTAATGAGCTGTATGTAGCCACCGTGAAAGATGGACAGGCTGCTGTTACTACAGATAAACTCACTGTAAAACCAGTTAATGGTAAGATCAGACTACAGGTGCTGTTGGATAAGTCATCTCTGGAGGTATTTGTGAACGGTGGAGAGAAAGTATTGACAACCTTGTTGTTCCCGGATGCAAAGGCTACAGGATGGTCGGTATTCGCAAAGGATGGAGATGTGAGACTGGAAACACTGAAAGCCTGGAACCTGGAGTCAATTACGCACTAAGTATTACGCATTTATAGAAAAAGGCCTTTAATTAAGAAATAGCATCGGAAGAACAACAACTTTGGGGCTATTTATACTTATACAATACTCAACTTACGTTAATGCTACGTAAAAAAGGTAGCATTAACGTAAGTTGAGTACTGTATAAGTATAGTATCAACGAACCGTGATCAGTCAGTCATTCCTGATTTTCAGCTATTCATATACCACCGGTTGTTCATCGCCAACCTTGTCACACCAATTCTTAGTTTTTAATCCCCAATTTCAAATTGCCCGTCCCTCTGAAACTCTTCAGATAATATCTGATCAGTGACTTCCTGATCTTCCATATCCTCTGTAATCCTGCAAAAGCAACCCGCTTATACCTTCTGTCCCAGAAGGTCGTATCATAGTCCGCCCATCGCTGATAACCTGCATGTACCTCCCTGCCCAGAAAGTCCCACGGTTTCGGTGTACTGGCAAAATGAAGGATGGTATTTTCTTTAAAAGAGGGGGTTTCCTGTCCGGGTGTCCAGATACAGTTAAACCTGTCATCAATGTGATGAAAACGACCATTGCAGATAGTGTTCAACACGGTATTATCGGCCTCCTGTAAAGCCGTGGCATGACGCAGACAGATCTTTTCTATTTCATGGCAGATGTCCTGCTCTTTCCATTTACGGAGATTGAGTAACAACATCCCGCTGATAAAAGAACGTTCGTCCTTGCAGACACTCAACTGCCCCGGCAGCAATTTTGCTTCCAGTGTATTCCGGAAAGAACCTCCCGGTACTGCTGCGAGGAAATGGTCCTCAAAACGTATCTGCTCAAATGTGATAACGTCCAGTAGTATCAGCAGATCAGGGTCCAGACAGAGCACATAATCAACGTCCAGCAACTTAGGAATCAGAAAACGGCCGTAGCTGGTGCGTGAGCCATGTACCGCACTAAGATGTCCGAACATTTCCTGTGCATCGAAATCATAGAACCGTGTACGGCCATGATAACTCTCCGTCTGTAACAACATCAGGATATTGTTCTTATGTCTGGTGCTTAAATTATTGCAGATAAAGTGCAGGTGGAGTTGTGCTGTATCAGAACAGTTTCTCACAAGAGAAGTAATCGTGGCGCCTAAGCCTTCCATTGAGGGAAGGTCAATTACAAATGCAATGTGCATGGTTATGATTTATAAAATAAGTATAGTGTTTTTCGTCCGCCCTCATGATCAGCTGGCATTGTATGGGTTCAAACAGTGTATGTATCCTTTGACGGCTGTAGCATGAAAATACGTTATCTTACCGCAACACTACCGCAGATAATAAAGATCCGGGAACGGACACCTTCGTCTAACGAAACCGGACACTGTAGCAGACCATGCCCTACTATATGGGAGAGGTTTTGCGTGATCAGTATGGTGGTAACTTTAAACAGGTAGTAAAGTCTTCGTTGGACTTCAACAAAGTACTGACAGTAGGGGATAAAAAGTTGGGTAAAACAGGCCGTTTTATGGAAACCGGCGGTCCTGAACTGATAGATGTCAGTATGTTGTCAGGTACCCGTGAAGCATTATTATCGTCACAATGGCTACGGTGAGTTTTCAAAGTGTAAAGCAGCTTTGGTGAATCCGGTGAAGAGTCTCAGATCAGAATAGTTATTTACATAAAAAGAGAAGGGCTGATGCAAGTAATGCATCAGCCCTTCTCTTTTTATGTAAGTCTTATTTCCCTTTGAATAAGAATGTTCCCCAGAGATTGGGTGAAAGTATTGCTTCAGAAGGAACATCTGCCGTAATACCGGTTGCTTTATTGCTCCAATACAGACGGGAAGTGGTTTCTCCCTTACTGCCTCTTAAAATGCCTATATCGCCCTTTATTTGCGCTCCATTGTCTGCCCGGATACCCAAAGCCGTCAGAGGCACAGAAAGCTCGTAATTGCCCTCAGAAGCGGCAAACTGGAGCTGACTGCTGATGTTATCTACCTTGTCAAAAGTAATCGTCCGGGAGGGAGAGGAGAATGGCACTTTATCATCTTGTCTGGTGCCCGGTACTACCGCTTTATAGAGCAGTGCCTGTGGTTTCCCATCTACAACGCTGACAAGCAGGCGGTAGTCACCGGCAATGGCGGTACGGCGCTCAGGATCTGCTTTCGCGTCTGAAGAACCGATCATGATATCCAGTGCACCTCCTGTTTTGAACGGCGCCATGGGCATTTCCCCGGAATTATCGGCAAGATGGGCATTACCGGTACGGAAGGCGGCATACAGTCTTCCATTGGAGACGATCAGTGCACCGGCTACATCATATGGTTTGGAATTCGAGTTAAAGTTTGCTTTTACCCCCCGTTTGTCAATATCTGCCCATGACGCTTTTGCCCACTCATTCAATTTACCGTCTACAACGGGCTTTTGATTACTGATATTTACTTCCAGTACCCGCGGACCGCCTGCCTGTTGTTGACTGGTGGGTGCTGAAGACATTACTGCCAGACTACGGTTAAGCGAGGACTGATTAACAGAGATCTGCATATCCGGCAGGCGGCTGATGCTTTCCAGTCCATCCAGTCTTACGATCGCACTACGGGCGCCATCTACCAGATATACCTTCCCATCTTCTGTAGCAGTAATACCCGGCCAGAAGTTTTCTTCACCCAGCGTGATACTGTCCAATGACATATTTCTCTTGCCACCCGGCATCCGCCATTGTGTGCCACTACGCATATTTTCAAAAAGGGAGGCAACGAATAGTCCATCTGCGGTAAATACATACACATTACCATGGTTGCCATTGATCGCCCACAGCGGACCAGCAGCAGATCCTTTTACGGTAAAAAAGCCTCCTAACAGACGGGTAGTACCGATCAGCTGTCCGGGTCTGTCAGCTTCCGGTGCATTGTGCGAAGCGTGTAAACCCGGCCAGAGATCCGGATAACTCCATACAGGGACACCGTTTTTAACGCCACTGAGGGATAGCTGCGAATAGGGCTTCACACCTGATGTGATCACACTCCATCCATCAGCTCCATCCAGTAACTGATCGCCACCGGAAGAAGCAGGCGCCAGCACGCCCTGTGCAATCACTTTTCCTTTTGTGATATCGTACATCGGCACACCTGCTTTGGAAACGCCAGAAACGGCAAATTTCATCGCTTTATCATTGACACGCGCAATACAGAAGGACAGATCCGGCATAACGGTAACACCACCACTGTTGCCTTTCTGATACTGTATTTCTCCTGCCTGCGCACGGCCATCGCCATTCTGGTCCTGCCAGATGAAGAAGGCCTGAGAGGAAGCGCCCTTTGCATTGAGGTCTACACCCTGAGGCCATCCGGACCGGAATGCATCGCTTTTCAACAAGTCCCACTGGGACGCTTGTCCCATAGCAGCTACAGGCACAGCCACACCATTACGCCTGATGAATAGAAAAGCAGTGGTCCAGCCATTGGTCGGACTGCTGTTATAACAATTGGTGAAGTATTGTTGTCCGTTATAGTAAAGCGGTGTTTCCGGAGCAGCACTACGGAAGGCCAGCGGCATATCATCCCCATCCGGGCGATAGTAGACCTGCTTTACGGCGGAAGTGCCTGTCTGCCAGTTCAGCGCAAATTCCATCGCACCTTTACTCTCTTCTGTATAATAAAAGCGGGTTTTATCCTGTGGATCAAGGGTACCACCACCACCATATTTTGGCGGACCATAGAACGCGCGGATCAGTTTTCCATCCAGTGACCACACGCTGACCCGTTTAGGCAGGTAATCATTTTCAGTTACCCATAATTGTTGATCTGCATCGATGGTAATACCGGCGGGATTGTTCATGTGTTGCGGATCATAAGGACCGGCAGCAGGTGCGCCAGGGGTACCTATCTGACGGACGAACTTTCCTTCCGGAGAAAAGACTTTTACGGTGTGACTCTTTCCGCGGTCACTGATATAAATCCTGCCGCTATTGTCGAGGGTGAGTGCGACAGGCCCTTCCAGTCCGCTGATCAATACCTGTCCTTTATCATCCGGCAGTGTACCGGAGAAGCGTAACAGCTGATTCCCGGTGAGCAACAACAATCTGCCTTGTTTATCAAAGCACATACCTGCCGGTGCATTTGCTTTGATACTGTCGGTCAGTCTGCTTTTAGCGATATCGGCAATCAGTATACGATTTTTACCTGCGATACTGATCAGTGCAATACCATTATTGACCGCAAAACCAGTGATCATCTCTTTTACCTGCTCCAGAGGAACGGCGCCAAGAGAACGTTTTACGATCTGCCTGACATTATAATCATTCTTTTTACCTACACTTAAAGCGTTCAGCCGCAGTTCGGCTACGCCGGATTGTTTATCCGTTTCCCATGCAGATACTACATATACATCATTACCCGGCACTGCTTTAGGGCCATTATCTGCCGCAATAAAAGGGGCGGCAGTCCATGCACCACCTACCCAGTTACGTCCGCCGCGTTTGCGTCCGCTCATATCTACCCATGCAAGTCCGTCAGGACCTTCAGTAACATAACAGCCGAGTAATACGGCAGGCTGTCCCGAAGGAGATGCTTTTGCAGGAACGAATAATGCGGCCTGCGGAGGAGTGTGATTGGCCAGCCATGCGCCGGTGTGATCTTCTGTTCTCCATGGAGGTGTACCGGGGGAATAAGTGGCCATTTCATAATGAGCGTGGATAGCGCCTCTGACCAGTCCGCGGACGGTATATTGTCCCGGCGCAACCATTTTGCCCGGTACATTGTAAACGCCATGTTTAGCGCCATCGGCATCTCTGCCAAGATCGTCCAGCCCATCCCATTGTACCGTATTGGCGCCGGCAGGGAAGTAGGTTTCTGATATCAGGTTCCGTACACGGGTACCGTCGCTGTTTTCAACTACCAAAGTAACATATCCGGCTTGTTTGAGTGTAAACTGAACAGGTATGGCAGCAGGTGATTGTTGGGCGGCGGCGAAGTGACCTACTAAAAGAAGTAGTGGTAATAAAGACAGGTGTTTCTTAGTCATGGCTGGTAACGATTAGCTTTACCGACAGGTGCAAAGATAATGCCTGACCCTAAAAATAAAGAGGTCATTCCGGTACTCCGGAATGACCTTCAGCCATCTGCAGCATGTCTCATCCATCTGACCTGCAGTCGCTTCATAATCAGGCACTCATTCACACAAATATTTGTCTACACTGCATTCGCGGTATTGAGCTGTTGTATCTTGCCAAGCATCAGTATCTTCATCAGTTCAGCCTTGCTTTTTGCGCTCTGCGCTACCTTGCCGTCAAACAGTTCGTCTATTGTCTGATGCCAGAGTAGCAGCCATGTTGTAAAGTGCTCGTCTGTCAGTGGTACGCGTTCATGTAATGCGGTATGTTTTGCCAAAGGATTGCCTTTGAATGAAGCTATGCCAAATAATACCGTTTCCCAGAAACTGTGCATGACAGGTAAGTGCTTCTCCCAGTTCACCTGTGCAACACCGTCAAAGACGTAGCCAAGTGTCTCATTTTCTCTTACTCTGCTATAGAAGGTATTGACAAGCAATTGTATATCTTCTATCGTGGTGATATCTTTTTTCATGGTCTTATGATTCAGTTTAATAAAACGGAAGGCAGGCAGCCACTGTGTTACCTGCTACCTGTTGTGATCAGTAAAACAGGAAACAACTGGCCACTACTAACAGGTCTATAATAACGCCTGCCCAGAACACAGGAATAGTGACTTTTGTCGGCATGGCGGCCAGATTGGTGGTTTCTGTAATGACAAAACCAACCAGACAGGGGATCCACAACTCAAACGGATTACCACGCATCACAACAATCATCAGAGTAATGGGCACCAGTACACAACCCTGCATAAAGAAAGAGAAGGCGAGCCAGCCAAAGCGGTTAGGCTGTTGTGCTGCTGCATATTGCATGAACCGCTGCCATAAACTGAGTGTCTGTACGGCATTGTAAGGAATAGCCTGCGCTTTTGCCTGTACAAATTGTTGCGCGATTACGTTATCTGTTTTTTGCGTATCGTTTAAGTTGATATGAACCGTTTCCATAAATGTGTAATTTTATATCACAAAGGAACTAATCATTTGCACCCGGGTTTATGACCTGGATCATAAAGACAAAAAATGCTGGATTACGAATTACTCATACAGGCTGGCGCAGTGACACGCAGTTTTAAGAAAGGGGATACGATCCTGAAAGAAGGCAATCATGCCAGATTTTATTTCCAGCTGATAAGCGGTGAAGTAAAGATGGTGAATACCGGAGAGAACGGACAGGAATTCATACAAGGCATTTTCAGGGAAGGTAACAGTTTTGCAGAACCACCTTTATTCCTTGATGTGGCCTATCCTGCATCAGCTATCGCGATTACAGACTGTGACGTGCTTGTATTGGAGAAAGCAAAACTGCTGACATTACTGTCGCAGAATTTTGACCTGCAGATGCAACTGGTAAAAAGTCTGTCTGAACGTATTTACTTTAAGTCGATGATGGCAAAAGAGATCAGCCTCTACGATGCCGGTCATCGCATCATTACCCTGATAGATTTCCTGAAGGAAAGAGATGGATATACCGGTGAATTGTATCCTGTTACCCTCACCAGACAACAAATAGCCGATCTTACCGGACTCAGGGTAGAGACGGTTATCAGAGCGATTAAATATCTGGTTGAGAAAGAGCTGGTCCAGAAGGGGCGGAAGATATACAGATAACATATTGAGAAAAGCGTCCAGCCATTAGCGGACGTTTTTTTATGACGTTATTTTTTCAAAAATGATATGCGTCCGGAAGAGAAAGGTTTCAAAACGATGCAGCTCCATCTTCAATATAGGAATGTTGTATATCCTGCCATCAGCATAACTGACATGTAAACAGCCGTCTTTAACAGTAGTAGTACCCACCAGCCAGTCCAGTGTATCGCTTTGGCGGGCAGCCCAGTTGTATACCGGGATTTCAACGAGAATAGTAAATGTATCGGCTGAAGCTTGAACGGACAGGCGTATCGGCTCATTCTGCGGACTGATATCATCCAGCATATTGAAGTTGATATCGTATTGTGGTGTGTCTTTTACACTAACTGATTGCCATGTGCCGCATAGTTGTGCTATAGTAAGGTCTGTTACCGTGTCAAAGATATATTCTCCTTTGATCAGTCTGCGTAATTGACGAAGCAATGTTGTGACGGCAGGGTCGCCGATGTCTGGTAATTCCTGTAAGGCTCTTCCTGCTTTCTTTTTATCAATGCCGGGATTGTTTCGCAGATAAATGCCGACCAGTTGTTGCCACCAGTCGTCGCGACTCTTTTTTGTACTTTGTCCGATCGTTTCATCTATATGTGACAGCATCTTTTCCAACTGGTCAGCAACAGTTGTACCTGACAGGATGGTATCCAGTTCCGTATCGTAAAAAACGCTTAAGTTCTTCAACAGATAGTGCTGTAGTATGCCACCTTCCGGATGGTATTGTGGTAAGGCGCTTTCCTGCAGCAGCAATAGCAATACCAGATCCCGGCAACCGGAACTGGTCCAGATCACCTGATCTTTAAAAGTGATACGGCTGCTGTTTTCACTCATGGTTTTCGTTTTACATGAAGGACCTGCAAAGCCTTATATACACTGTTGTGTAAGATAGTGCGATGCGTCTCTTTGGGCATATACAGGAAATTGGTATAGAGCTCTTTTTGTCTTGCATCCTGTAATACGGTGGCAAGATTGCTGGCTGCGTCCTGCATCTCTGCTCCTTCATCTCCTACAGCAATGAACACATGTGCACGAATATTCCTTTGAGAGATGAGGAAGGGGGCCATTGTCATCAGGGCGCCTTCATCCCACCATAGACTCGGACTGATAATGACATAATTCAGAAACATATCCGGTTGTTTCAGCAGGATGGCAGTTGCCAGTAATCCGCCGAGGGATTGGCCAATCAGCGTACTGGTATCATTGACCTTATAATGTTTCTTTACAAAAGGCTGCAGTTCCTGCGAGAGAAAAGCAATGAAGTTGGCTGCGCCTCCGGTAGTGGGATATTTTTGCGTCAGTTCCCTGATGGCACTGGGGAATGTAAAATCCCGTTTTCTGTCTACATTGGCAATACCTACAAGGATGGACGGAGGCAGGGTATCTATCATGGTAAGGAATTGCGTGAGTCCGGCAATATGTACAAAGTCTTCATCCATGGCGCCATCCAGCAGATAGATCACGGGATAGTGTTTGTCTGCAGCAGGATCATATTCTTTTGGAAGATAGATATTGACCGTTCTGTTTTCGCGCAGTATTTCCGAGCGGAACGTATGTGTTTCACCTATGGATAACGGCGCTGCTTTTTGCGCCTGCAATCGGACAAGCAGGAACAATAGTGGTATCAGCAGGATAGGTATTCGTTGCATAGGATATTTAAGTATTGCTAATATATAATGATTTTTTCTTATTTTGGAGTAAACAGTATCGCCGATCTATGAATATTTTACAAGTTGCCGCCAGATGGATCATCCGTAAGTCATTTCATCTTTCTGTATTTACCATTGAGCAGTTTTATGATATAGCCATCTATGAGGAAAAGACCCGGGAGCTGAGTGCTTTGCCGGAAGGTACGCTGGGAAAGGACATCGCTGATTGTCTGGAAAAACATGGGCTACGGCTGGTACCGGGTTTTGAGAGCCATGATATGAAACACATACTGCTGGATTTTAAAATGACACCGGTAGGGGAGATCAGGTTACAGGCATTTATGTTGGGGAACGGGAATTACAGTCCGGCGAGTTTTGCCATTTTCCTGTTTGGAGCGGTATTGTTACCCGATCTGTGGCATACATTTTACAAAGACTTCCTGAATGGGCGGAAGGCGAAGCCTATCAGTACGTGGACGATTGAAGAATATGCCATGTGCAGGACAAATACACTACGGGAGGTGGTCTTCAGCTATCAACCAGAGCGGGGACCGGGTATATTCGAGATTGGCAGGGTGACCCGTATGGGGCTTATACCGCGATTATTCTGGGCACACTGGGGATGTTGTTTTGCCTGCCTTTCCTCTTTTCCTCTTCGATGGAAGACCTTGTGGGCGCAGGATTCCCTTTTCTGGCAGGCGCTGTGATGGCCAGTGCGGGGCTGATAGCGCTGTCTAATCTTGCAAAGGCTAAACCAGCGGTTGCATAATACCGGGTGTGGCGATCTTTCTACTGGCACAATATTAGGACATAGTCTAAGTATTCCGTCAGCAATAAGACCGTACAACTGGATGAATAAGCTTGCACTGATAATATTGTTTTTAGCCCTGCCTTGCTGGGTAGCCGCTCAGGATAAAGAAAAACGTTGGGCCTGGGATTACGAGTCAGATGAGGACACTGTGCCGCATAAGGACGTCATTGATATCTTTAAAAGTGTGATTAAGTATAAGGCGAAGCCACCAAAACGGGGGAAACGCCGGATTTATTACTCTTTGCTGCCTGCACCATCGAACATACCCGGTGGTGGTATTGCGCTGATCACATCTACCAATGCAGCGTTTTATATGGGACCAAGACGTACCACCAACCTGTCTAACGTATCCTTTACGCCCTCCTTTTCCTTTAAAGGACGCTTTTCTTTTGCATTGAGGTCTAACGTCTGGTTTCAGGACAATGCCTACAATATGGTAGGTGATATCCGTTTTATCATCAATCCACAGTATACCTGGGGTATGGGAGACGGTGTGCCTGATGAGGAGAAACAGTTGCTGGGCAACAATTACTTCCGCGTATATGAGACCTTCTACCGCAGAGTCACTAAAGAATGGCTGGTAGGTGTGGGTTATCACCTTGATTGGCATTCCAATATAGGGATCCGGTCGAATGATAGTGTGCAGTTGTCTAAATTTGTAGGGTATAATTATGGCACTGACGGCGGACAAACAGTTTCCTCCGGTGTATCACTCAACCTGTTGAAAGATTCCCGCCAGAACTCTATTAACCCTCAGTCAGGACATTACTTTAACGCCGTTTTCAGGATCAATCCGACCTTTTTGGGCAGTAATGATAATTGGGAGTCACTTTACCTCGATTACCGCAAATATCTCAACCTTGGCAATGGGAAGCAGCAAAATGTGCTGGCTTTCTGGGGTTTTTACTGGACATCACTCAGTACAAAGACGCCTTATCTGGATCTGCCCAGTATTGGCTGGGATCCCAGCTTCAGAAGTGGCAGAGGGATGGATCAGAACCGTTTCCGTGGAAAAGGGCTGATTGACCTTGAGGCAGAATACAGGAGGGATATTACCCGGGATGGATTATTGGGATTCGTCGTGTTTGCCAATATGAATACTGTGACAGATGGCGAACGGTACCGGTTTACCGCTTTCCATCCGGCAGGAGGCGGTGGTCTGCGTCTGAAATTCAACAAGAAATCCAATACAAATATAGCGGTGGACTATGGTATCAGCAGATACGGTACCCGCTTCAGTATTAATCTGGGTGAGGCATTCTGATGGGAACCGCAAGGAGAAAAGGTGGTGATTATCGCTGATCTCTTTATATTGCAGCCCATGAAAAATGTCGTTTTAGCCAGTACCTCCACCTTACATGGGGAAGCATACCTGTCTTATCTGTTGCCGGTTATGAGAGAATTGTTTGCCGGCGTCACAGAAGTGATCTTTGTGCCTTATGCCCGTCCGGGTGGCATCTCTCATGATGAATACACAGAAAAAGCAGCGACAGTGTTTGCCGCTGCAGGCTATCAGTTGCGGGGACTGCATACTTTTGAAGAACCTGCAGCAGCAATTAAAAATGCACAGGCATTTTTCACCGGAGGTGGCAATACCTTTCTGCTGGTAAAGCAGCTGCATGAGTTGGGCCTGATGGATCTGCTGGCTGAAGCAGTGGAGAAAGGCACGCCTTATATGGGTACCAGTGCGGGTAGCAATATCGGCGGTGTAAACATGCAGACGACGAATGATATGCCGGTTGTATATCCTCCCAGTTTCCAGACCATGGGACTGATCCCTTTTAATCTGAATCCGCATTATCTTGATCCTATTCCGGGATTGCCGCATATGGGTGAATCAAGAGAAACACGTATCCGTGAGTTTCAGGTACAGCAGGATCTGCCGGTAGTCGGATTGAGAGAAGGAAGCTGGATCCGGATAAAAGATAAACGCATTACACTGGAAGGCACTTTGTCAGCAAAGATTTTTGAGAAAGACAAAGCAGCTTATGAGGTGGAAGCAGGAACGGAACTGGAGTTCAGTAAGACAATCCCGCTGTCTTCCGCAGATACGCACTCCCGCTGATCTGTTCCAACATAAAATCCGCTACATCTGCGCGGGAGATCTTCATTTTAAGATGCTTCTCCGTAGCAGGAAATCCCTTTTTATAACGGCGTGTCAGCGTACCATCTGTGAGATTGGCGGGTCTGGCAATGACCCAATCCAGCTGACTTTGTTTAATATATTCTTCCTGTAACGCATGGTCCGCAAAACCTTTTTTCAGGATGAAGGGAACAATGATGTATTTAAAGATAAAAGGAGTCTGGTCGAGTGTTTTTTTACTGTCGCCATAACCCAATGATGTCTGACAAATCAGGCGTCTCACCCCTGTTGCTTTCATGGCCTGTATGATATTGCTGGTCCCGGTAGACCGGATAGTACCGATCTTGTTGGCAGGAGAGCCGATTGCGCATAATACGGCTTCCTGTCCCTGCATGGCAGGTATAATAGAAGCGGGGTCCATGACATCGCCTTTTACAATGTTCAGGTTTGAGTGCATGATACCCAATCTGGAAGGATCGCGTACAAAAGCAGTCACCATATGTCCCTGTTCAAGTGCCTGTTCGGTGAGTTGTTTGCCGGTGCCGCCTGTGGCGCCAAAGATGATTAGTTTCATGATAGATTGTTTTATATCACAAAGCTATTGCGGGCTAACACCGGAAAATAGAACAAAACCGGCAGCGGATTATTTCGTCAGTATGGAAAGATTTTCGATCAGTTCTTCTGATTTTTTCATGAACTGAAAAGGAGAAGCGCCGGCAAATTCTTTGAAGGCGCGGATGAAATGCGATTGGTCGGCATATTCATTTTCAAAAGCGATATCAGAGAGTTTATTATAATCGCTTTGTCTGAGTAACTGCATGGATGCCTGAAACTGTGCAATACGTGCAAAGAGCTTGGGGTGATACCTATATGTTGTTTGAACTTACGTTCAAAGCTTCTTTCTGACAACTGTAACTCTTCCCGCAACGCCTTTACAGAAATATTGCCATTGGTTTGCCTGATACGGTCGAGCGCATGGTGCATTGCTTTGTCTCCCAATTGATTATGTTTCGTCAGTTGCGCCAGCAGGAAGGAACAGAGTATATCTATTCTGGCTTCCGGGGAGGTGATGTCTGTCAGTTGCGCAGATAGTTGAAAATCAAGGGATGCTGCGATCAAGTCCACGTCAAGACAGGTATCAGTCAGTTCATCAGCATTCAGTCCGAAGATAGACTTTAAGGCGTGTGGGTGGAAGAATATACCGATGGTCTCGAAGCGGCCGTTTATCCGGAGTGCCGCATGCCGGGTGGCTTGTCCGTAAAGGATCGTACCCGGTAGCTGTTTGTCATTCTGAAATAGTATTCCCTGATCCTGATGCTGGAAAATAAGTCCCGGGCAACCATCAGCAATTGTTCTGAAGGTGGCGGCAGAAACGTCTGTATCGTTACTTTCCAGTACCCAGAAGAACCGGATGTAGTCCCTGAGATATTCCGGTGGAGGTATTTGTCTGAATTGCATACCCGGCTGAGTTTTCACCTTAAAGGTACCCGGTATTTCCAGAATGGCAAGGGGGAATGTGGGGCAAAGTTATCATGCAGGAAGTTTCGCCACTCGGGAATGTTTTATAAATTGGCGTATGGAATTACCACAGATAAGAACACTATTGATACAATACCTGGAAGCAGGACCGCTTGCCGATGCCGAAGGAGAAGCGTTACTGCTGGCTATGGAGGAGCTGATCGAAAAGAATGAGCTGACCCTGCTGACCGGTACCCGTTTTCATAAGAATGGGGTAGAAAAAGCACTGACAGCCGAAGAAGTGGAGAACTGTTACTGGGAGATCTTCATGTACTACGGGCATCATGAGGAGGATCACCATCATCATGATGATGACGAAGATGCGCATAAATCGCATGTGGCCAACTGGTGGTGGATATATTTTGTGTTGGCTGCTATGGGCTTTTACTTAATCTGGAAACTGAAGCAAGGGCATTTGTAGTATCCGTTGTTTGTTATTGCCTTGCAAGATTTTTTTAAGATTCTTTCCAACTGCGCAAAAAGACTTCACACATGTAGCGCACTTTTACATTGTCAATTTTAAGGAAAGATGTTACTAACAATTACGACGAGACATACGCCCGCGACAGACCTCGGGTATCTGTTGCATAAACACCCCGCAAAAGTGCAGGACATAGGACTGTCTAAAGGGAAAGCACATATATTTTACCCCGTTGCAAACGAACAGGAATGTACCTGTGCCATGGTACTGGATATTGATCCGGTAGGATTGGTGCGTACCAATGATGGCTCTTCGGGCAATAGCTTCGCACTGGAGCAGTATGTGAATGACAGGCCCTATGTGGCGTCCTCCATCATGAGTAATGCTATTTCAAAAGCGTTTGCCTCCGCTTTAAATGGCAAGTGTAAGGATAAACCTGAACTGGTAGATATGCCCCTGCCATTTGAAGTGAAACTCTCTGTATTACCGGTAAATGGCGGAGAACAGCTGTTATTGAGAATGTTTGAGCCGCTGGGGTATACGGTCACTGCCACAAGGTATACACTGGATGACAAATTCCCCGAATGGGGGAATAGCCGTTATTTTACAGTTGTCCTGAAACATACAGTGACCTTACAGACACTGCTTACGCATCTGTATATTCTGATTCCTGTTCTGGATAATGATAAACATTACTGGGTAAATAAGGAAGAGGTAGAGAAACTGCTGGCAAAAGGAAAAGGCTGGCTGGATAAGCATCCGGAGCGTGAACTGATTTCCAGACGCTATCTGCGTCATCAGAAAAGCCTGATGAATGATGCGATGGCGATGCTGATGAAAGACGATATTCCGGAGGATATAGTGGAAGCGGAACTGATTCCCGAGCCGGAGATCTCTACGCCTAAACTACATGATTCCAGATTACAGATAGTATGTGATGAATTGCTCAGTACACCTGTAAAATCTGTTCTCGACCTTGGTTGTGGAGAAGGTAAACTCCTGAAACGCTTAATGACGCATCAGCAACTGACGCATATTACGGGTATGGATGTTTCTTCCCGCACGCTGGAAATAGCATACCGCAGATTAAAATATTATCAGCTGCCTGATAACCAACGTAAGCGTCTCCGGCTGATATTAGGCTCTCTTGTATACAGGGACCGCCGGATGGAAGGTTTTGATGCAGCCGCATTGGTGGAAGTGATCGAGCATCTGGATACTGTGCGGCTCAAAGCGATGGAGAAGTGTGTATTTGAATATGCAAAGCCGGGTAAAGTAGTGGTGACCACACCTAACAAAGAATGGAATGTCACCTTTACTGAAGATGAAAGTATGATGCGGCACAGCGATCACCGCTTTGAATGGACACGCGCTCAGTTCAGTGACTGGTGTGAGAAAGTAAGTACAACTTATGGGTATACTTATGTCATCAAAGCAATAGGTGAAGAAGCGGAGCATGTAGGTGCGCCTACGCAAATGGCCATCTTTACACTAATTAAGAATTAGGTATTAAGAATCAGGAATTGGTTGTTAAGAAAAGCTGATTCCTGATTATTTCCTGATTCAATTTTTAATTTTTAATTCCCTTTAATGAACATACAAGTACCTGAATTATCCCTGATCGTACTGATCGGCGCGACGGGGTCAGGAAAGAGCACTTTCGCAAAAAAATGGTTCGGTGCTGCGGAGATTGTAAGCAGTGATAGTTGCCGGGAAATGGTAAGCAATAGCGAGAACGCGATGGATGCATCTGCTGATGCTTTCGATCTGCTTTATTATATCGTTGGTAAACGATTGAAGCGTGGCCTGCTGACTGTGGTAGATGCAACTAATGTACGACCTGAAGACAGAAAGCAGCTGGTGGCATTGGCAAGAGAATATCACACCCTGCCGGTGGCCATTGTTATGAATATGCCGGATACCGTGTGTTTGTCCCGCAATGAAATGCGTACAGAGAGAACCTTGCCGGTACATGTAGTCAACAGTCATATTAACTCTTTAAAAAGAGGTATCAGCAAACTGAAAACAGAAGGGTTCCGCAAGATATTTGAGTTCCGTACGGAAGCAGAAGTGGCTGATATTACAGGGATTGACCGTGAACCATTGTGGACTGTAAAGAAAGAAGAACACGGTCCTTTTGATATCATCGGTGATATACACGGTTGTTACGACGAACTGTGTGCATTGCTCACAAAGCTGGGACATACGGTGGATGCAGCAACACATCGCGTTGATGTATTGACAGGCAGGAAGCTGTTGTTTCTGGGAGATCTTTGTGACAGAGGACCTGCAAGTCCGGCGGTATTTAAACTGGTCATGCATACAGTGAAAGAAGGAACCGCACTTTGCGTACCGGGTAATCACGACATGAAACTGTTGAAATATCTGCGGGGCAGTAATGTAAAACTCAGTCACGGATTGAAAGCGACAGTAGATCAACTGGCAGAAGAGGATACCGCTTTCATCGAAGAGCTAAAAGTATTTCTCGATAGTCTTATCAGTCACTATGTACTGGATGGCGGTAAACTGGTAGTCGCGCATGCCGGATTAAAAGAAGAGATGCAGGGCAGGGGTTCCGGAGCAGTACGTGAATTCTGTTTGTATGGCGAAACGACCGGAGAGATCGATGAATTCGGCCTGCCGGTAAGATACAACTGGGCATCCAATTATAAAGGAAAGGCAATGGTGGTATACGGACATACGCCGGTATATGAACCACAGTGGTTTAATAATACCATTGATATCGATACGGGTTGTGTGTTCGGCGGTAAACTGACGGCCTTGCGTTATCCGGAAAAAGAACTGATCAATGTACCTGCTCTGGCTACTTATATGGAACCTACGCGTCCGCTCAGGATGCCGGGTACAGGCAATAACCTGCAGCATGAACAGGATGATGTATTGGATATAGAAGATCTTATGGGCAAACAGGTGATAGAAACCCGTCTGCTCAATCTGGTGACCGTCAGGGAGGACTATACCGCGGCAGCACTGGAAACCATGAGCCGTTTCAGCATACATCCCAAATGGCTGATCTATCTGCCACCAACCATGTCGCCTACGGAAACAAGCACCTTACCAGATTATCTGGAACATCCTGCCGGCGCTTTCAGCTATTATAAAAAGAATGACGTCACAAAGGTGATCTGTGAGGAAAAACACATGGGTTCGAGAGCTGTTGTGATTGTCTGCAAAGATAGTACGGTGGTCAGCAGGCGCTTCGGTCTGGAAGAGGACAGCATTGGTACCTGTTACACCCGCACAGGAAGGGTCTTCTTCACTGACAAAGAACTGGAACAGGCTTTCCTTGGGATGGTAAGAGACGCCCTTACTGCCCGGAACTTCTGGGAGGAGATGGAGACGGACTGGGTGTGTCTGGACTGTGAACTGATGCCCTGGAATGCGAAAGCACAAGCCTTGTTACAGCACCAATATGCTGCTACAGGAGCGGCGGCCGTACATGCCATGACAGAAGTAGTGGAAACACTCCGTATCGCTGACCACCTGCCAGAAACGGCTCCTTTGCTGAAAGGGTATGAGGAGCGGGCAGAGATGTGCAGGCTGTTTGTGGAGGCTTACAGACAGTATTGCTGGGAGGTGAAATCACTTGCAGATTATCAGCTGGCGCCTTTTCATATTATGGCCACCGAAGGCAGGACATATTTCGATAAAGACCACGTCTGGCATATAGAAACGATCGCCCGTTATTGCGGTGGAGAAGGGAATCCCCTGATCCCCACTAACTGGAAACTGGTAGATCTGGAGGATGCAGAAAGCGTAGCGGATGCTGTCAACTGGTGGGAAGCCCTGACTGCCAAAGGAGGGGAGGGAATGGTGGTGAAATCACTTTCTTTTATTGAAAGAGGCAGTAAAGGTCTTTTACAGCCCGCTATAAAGATCAGAGGGCGGGAATATCTGCGGATAATATATGGGCCTGAATATACCCTTGAGGCTAATCTGACCCGGTTAAAGAAGAGAGGATCAGGAGCCAAGCGTGCATTGGCGCTCCGGGAATTTGCACTGGGGGTACAGGCAATAGAACACTTTGTAGCGAAGGAGCCTTTGCGGAAAGTGCATCAGTGTGTCTTCGGACTGCTGGCATTGGAAAGTGAACCGGTTGATCCGAGATTATAAAACAAGAGCGTAGTCGTTAGCGCCCGTATCAGCATCTGATACGGGCGCTTTTTTGTTGTTCACTGATAGCCGCTATTCCTGATTCCTCCTTCCTAATTCTTAATTGCATATGCATAAATCGCGATTTTGTTTTTATTTTGTGCCTCCGCTTACAAAAAAGATGATACGAACTACTGATGCATGAGCAGTGGACAGACAGACAACGGTATGAACAGTTGTTCAGGGACCATTATCAACCATTATGCCTTTTTGCTTATAGCTACCTGAAAGATATGGAAGCTGCAAAAGATGTAGTGCAGGACTTCTTTTTCCGTTGCTGGGGCAAACGCGACACCCTGCCTACGCCAGATAGTTTCGAGAAATATGCCTTCCGTGCCATCCGTAATGGCGTCATCAACTACCAGAACAGCGCAGCTACCCGCACTAAACACAATGTACAATCCGCCGCCCCTGATGCCTATGATCCTCAGAGGGAAGAGGCCATATTGCAAAAAGAAGACGAATTGAAAGCCGCTTTACTGCTGGCTGTGCAACGTTTACCGGAACAGCGGCGTAAGATATTTTTGCTCAGCAATGGAGAAGGCTATAAGTACAGCGAAATTGCTGAACAGCTCAATATTTCCCTGAATACCGTGAAGACCCAGCTTCGCAAAGCCTATGAGACGCTCAGACAAGAACGTGAAAGGCTGGAAAAGCTGCTTATCTCGCTGGTAATCTTCAAGATCCTGTATACTTCACTATTTTTTAAAAAAAAGTTGTGGAGGGCAGTCACCCTTTTTTACACCTCACCTGTCATTATAGTAGTAGCCCATGGATAACAGTAAAAAGAATATCGATAACGATAAACTGCTCCATTATCTGGAAAATGGTCAAACGCAGGACTATTCTGATTTAAATGAATCAGAACAGGCATTGCTGCGCCAGTATCAGGCCATAAAAGATGAACTGGATCTGAAAGAATGGGCAAAAGCAGATGTAGCTGAAGGCTGGGAAGCGCTTACGCAACGTCTGGAACGGCAGGATACTGACTGGACGATGCCACGGAACACCCGTGTGCGTCCTATGTGGCGATATGCAGCAGCTGCTGCCGTATTGTTACTGGCAGGCGCTGCGTGGTATTATTTCCGGTATGCTGGTCAGCATGCATCTCAGATAGCCGTCAGATCAACCGAAAATCAATCTCCTTCGGCCATTACACTGCTGACAGCAGAAGGAGACGAGGTGCAGCTGGATACGCTCAGCAGACTTAAGGGGGCAACAGCAGTAAGTGGTGAAGAACTGATATATGAGAAGGGACAGGGAACGAACGATCATATTTCCTATAATACACTGATAGTGCCCAGAGGGTACACGTATCATTTGGTACTGTCAGATGGCACAAAAGTATGGCTGAATGCTGATACCCGTCTCCGATATCCATCACGATTCCCACAGGATGCGCGTCTTGTAACCGTAGAAGGGGAAGCCTATTTTGAAGTGGCAACAGATGCCGCCCGGCCATTTACAGTACAGAGCAATCATGCATCAATCAAAGTTTTAGGGACAGCTTTTAACATTAATACGTACGAAAACAATATTGCGGCTACACTGGTACAAGGGAAAATAGTAGTGCATCATAAGGGGGACAGCACTTACCTGAAACCGGGACAGCAATTGCTCAGCAAGGCGCCATACGACAATACAAAGGTCCGTAATGTAGATACAGAAATATATACGGCCTGGAAAGATGGAGAACTGGTCTTTGCTGAAACGACGCTGGAAGATATCTGCCGCCGTCTTGAGCGGATATACAATTATAAGATCATTCTGCCTGAGGGCGAAATAAGGGAGCGTAAGATCGAAGCCAATCTGCCACAATACAAAGAAATCAGCACCATAACAGAATTACTTGAGAAAATGACAGCTATTCATTTTAATGTCAACCAAAAAGAGAGAATAATAACAGGTTATGCAGTAAACAAGTAGCACAATCACAGCCAAAAAAAGACGGGTCCTGGTTGCAACAAGACCCGCCCTAAGTAAAAACCTGTTCCTTGTCGGAGACAAGGAGTGGGGTTCTATTACCTAAAATCTCATTAAAAGTAATGAAAAAAAAGTATTGTTATGGAAGCCGTTTAAGGCGGGGCGCAGTATGGTTACTGCTCGCAGCTGCTCCTGCCGGGCTTTTTTCTTCACTATCCCTCATGCCCGTCGGTGTCTACGCGCAAGCACCGGCCACACCCGGCATCACCCTTGATGTAAAGAATATCACTGTACCTGCATTACTGAATGAAATTAGAAAACAGGTCGGCCTACGCTTTATCTATGATCAGGAAGAGCTGAAAAAGCTGCCTCCTGTGACCATGCGCGTGAAAAACGCCACCCTTGATGAAGTACTGCGCAAAGTACTGAGCAACTCCCGCCTTTCCTGGAACGTGGAAAATGGTGTGCTGGTGATCAAACGTGGTACACCTCCGCCCACGCCGACAAACAACAATACCGTCACCGAACAGGCGCCCCAGCTGGTGACTGTCCGCGGTACCATTACTGACGATAACAGACAGGCGCTGGGTAAGGCGACCATACTAGACCTCAAGGGTCATATAGGTGCCTTTACCGACGAAAGCGGCAACTTCGAAATAACAACCTCTCCGGACGCCATTCTGCAGGTTTCTTATATCGGTATGGAGCCACAGATGGTTCCCCTGAAAGGACGCACCTCATTGAAGATCTCTCTTGTAGCAAGGAACAATGCAAAGGAAGTCGTGGTGACCGGTATCGTTACCCGTAAGAAGGAAAGTTTTACGGGCGCTGCTGCCACTTATACCGGCGGTCAGCTAAAAACCGTAGGTAACCAGAACGTACTGCAAAGTCTGAAAACACTGGACCCTTCCTTTATTATCGTCGAAAACAATATGGTAGGTGCTAACCCGAATGCAATGCCCAATATTGAGATCCGTGGTAAAAGCAGCCTTATCTCCGTTCAGACGCAATCCAACGCAAACGCCAATCAGCCATTATTTATATTAGATGGTTTTGAAACAACCTTACAGGTGATCAACGATCTGGATATGAACCGTGTGGCAGCTATCACCGTGCTGAAAGATGCGGCATCTACCGCTCTTTATGGTGCGCGTGCTGCCAATGGAGTGGTCGTGATTGAAACACTGAAGCCAAAGCCCGGTGCTATGCGCGTGAGCTATAACTACGACTTTCGTGTGGAAGCGCCTGACCTGACCAGCTATAACATGATGAACGCAGCAGAGAAGCTGGAATATGAAAAGCTGGCAGGCAGATATAATATCAACAGAAGCACCGCCCCCCTGTATGAATCACAGATCCTGCTGGATGAACTGTATGCGAAACGTCTTACCAATGTAAAACGTGGCGTGAATACCTACTGGCTCAATGAACCGGTACGTATCGGAACTACCAACGGACATGCCCTGTATGCAGAAGGAGGAGATAACCAGATGCGCTACGGTGTAGGGGTCAATTACAAAGACCTCAACGGTGTGATGAAAGGTTCCGGTCGTAATACCTGGGGCGCCAATATTGACCTTCAGTATCGCAAAGGAAAATTAAATATCAGCAATAAACTCTACCTGAACGGGTATCGTGCGGATCAGTCACCATACGGTTCTTTTTCAGACTGGGTGAAGGTATTGCCATACTTCGAAAAAAGAAACCCGGACGGTTCAGTCGATCCGTATCTTGACATCTATACAACTTCTAACAATCAGGTTGATACTGCCGGTAATCCATTGTATAACGCAACCCTCAACAGCTATGATTATACAAAGTCACAGGCTATCTCAGAAAATCTGCAGATGATCTATGACATTAACAGCGACCTGCGTATTACCGGTGGTATCAACATCACCAGTGATAACGCCACAACAAAGACTTTTCTGTCTCCGATGAATACAACGTTTATCGGGCAGACCGCCGAAAACAGAGGCACTTACGATTACGATGAACAAACGCAATACGGGTACAATGGTAACCTGATGCTCTCCTACGGAAAACTGATCAGTAACAAACATCAGGTCAACCTGAATGCCCGTGGTGAGATCAGGAATGAACAGAATAACCGCGAAGCCTTTACTGCTGCTGGTTTTCCGGTAGGTGCACCGGGTAATCCATCTTTTGCCTATGGCTATGAGCCGGATGGTATACCTGTTTATACCAAGACAATCAGACGTAGCGTAGCCGCGCTGGCAACAGCAAGTTATATGTTCGACCGCCGCTTTCTGCTGGATGGATCTTTCCGTATGGACGGTTCTACCTCTTTCGGTACGAATAATAAATATTCTCCTTTCTGGTCCGCCGGTATCGGTTATAACCTGCACAATGATGCATTGCTCCGCGGTGTGAAATGGATCTCATTATTAAAGATCCGTGCAAATATCGGTCTCACCGGTAACCAGAACTTTCAGGGACTTTCTTCTGAATCCGTATATGGTATCAATTCTTCGAATAACCAATTCGGACAGGGGTATACTATCAGGAACATCGGTAATCCCGATCTGAAATGGCAGAATTCCATGTCAACAGACATCGGTGCGGATATGTCTTTCCTGAAAGATCGTATCACATTGACGGTGGACTACTATAAAAAGAATACAGATCCGCTCATAGCATTGGTAACAACACCATCTTCTACGGGTATCAGTGCATATCCTTTTAATATCGGTTATCAGCATACCAGCGGTGTGGAATGGAACCTGAAAGCGGCCCCTATCCGTAACCTGCGGAAAAATCTCTATCTCACACTGGGGATGACCGGCCGTTACCAGAAAAGTACCTATGGTGGTTTCCTGACCATGATGGAGAAACAAAATGATCTGGCACAGGATAATAACTCATTACAGCGCTTCAGAGACGGAAGTAGTCCGGATGCAATATGGGCTGTACGTTCCGCCGGTATAGATCCGGGTACAGGAACAGAGGTGTTCATCAAAAAAGATGGTACAAAGTCCTTCGATTATGAAGCCAAAGATGAAGTGGTAGTTGGTAATGCGCAACCTAAAATGGAGGGTATCCTCAGTGCTAATCTTCGCTGGAGTGCATTTACATTCGGTATGAACATCCGCTATACTTATGGTGGCGACGTCTTTAATCAGGCCTTGTATGACCGTGTAGAAAATATCACTGTGAGAAAAGTAGCAGAAGAGAATATGGACAAACGTGCCCTGTATGAGCGCTGGAAAAAGCCGGGAGATGTCGCCCGCTTTAAGGCGATCAATAATTTCACGGCGGTGAAAATGACTTCCCGCTATGTACAGCGTAACAATTATCTGGCAGGAGAATCGATCAATGTCAGCTATGAATTGCTAAACAAACCATGGATGCGTCAGGCCGGATTGTCTACACTGCGTTTCACAGGGTATACCAACGATGTGTTCCGTCTGGCGACTATCAAGAGCGAACGCGGTACGGACTATCCTTTCTCTAACTCCTATTCATTGAGTGTAAGAGCCACTTTCTAAAAGTAAGATTATGAAAAGATCATTCAGGATCTCTGCTATTATAACTTTATTGTCTGTGGGATTATTCTCCTGCAAAAAATACCTTGAGGTAAAACCGGAAGATCAGTTCGTAGAAAGCTCTGTATATAGTACAGAACAGGGCTTCATTAACCATCTGAACGGCCTCTATCAGGATATGGGATCAACCAGCTTATATGGTGGTAATCTCACGCTCACCTTTGTCGGTGTATTAGGACAGGAGTATAATGTTTCCGGCACAGCCGGACATGACTGGTATCAGCATGCCAATTATATTTATACCAACTCCTCACAGAACCGGCAATAGACGCGGTATGGACCAACGGGTATAAAGTGATCATGTCCAGTAATAACCTGCTGGAAAATATGAACAAATATCCGGGTATACTACGTCGGGCAGAGATTCTACCATCAGAGGAGAGGCCTATGCGATCAGGGCTTTTATGCACTTTGACCTGCTACGGCTGTATGGACCTGTATATGACGGATTCTACAGCACCGAGCGTACCATATGTGACACATGCTGATATTAACGTTCGTTCTGCTGTCTGCCAATAATGTCATCGACAGTGTGCTGGTGATCTTGAACGTGCAGAAAGCTGTTTACGTAATGATCCTGTGATCACTGCCGGACCACGCCGTATTCCCGGACAGCAACAGGTGGATTTCTTTTTGCAACAGCGTAATGGCCGCCTTAATTACTTTGCTGTAAAGGCACTGAAGGCAAGAGTACAGCTGTATCGTGCGAATAAACCAGCTGCACTGGCAGAGGCGAAAGCGGTGATAGAAGGGGCCGGAAAATGGTTTCCGTGGACAAATCTGAAGCTGGTGACCGGTAATGGAGGTTTCCCCGACCGGACTTTTCTACCGAACATCTCTTTGATATTTATTGTCCGAGACTGTATGTTACCTACACCGGTAGTTTCTCGCCCAGTGCGACCGACCGTACTATTCTGGCGGCGCATCCTACAAGGCTGACAACCACCTACGAATCTTTGGAAGGCGATTACCGCTATAATCCAAGCTGGATCATCCCTACGGGTGGTAATAAAACCTTCCGCTGTTTCTTCAAATTTGCAGATCTGGATAATAAAGATAGTTCGGAGTTATTCCGCTACAGAATGCCTTTGCTGCGTATCAGCGAGATGTACTATATCGCGGCGGAATGTGAAACGGATCCGGCTGCCGCATTGTCTATCTGAATACGGTCAGGTATAACCGCGGACTGGCAGACCTGCCACCGGCAGCAGCGATTGAAACGGAACTCAGGAAGGAATATCAGAAAGAATTTTATGGCGAAGGACAGGTGTTTTTTATTATAAAAGAAAAGGGCAGACAACTGTACCAAGAGGTGGTGCTACCAGCGGAAACTTCACCATGTCAGCAAAGACATATATAGTACCGCTGCCGAAAAGTGAGTCTGATTATCGTTAATCTCCTATAACTGATCATAGTATGAAAGCATTCTATATCGCCGCGGCATTGCTACTCGCAATGACCGCCTGCAAAAAGGAAACAATAGATTTTTATAGTGGTAGTTCCACGCTGTATTCGATAATTCCATCAATTACGGTAACGTGAGAAATACCCAGCGTATAGATACACTCCTGTTCACCTTTTCTCTGGCAGATGCCAATCTTAAGGATAGCATTCTGCAGATAAGAGTTGATCTGATGGGACGGCAGGCAGATCATGACAGAAGCTTTGGTGTGAAGGTGATCGACAGCCTCAGCTCTGCTGTGGCAGGTGTACATTATGAAGCATTGGCCGATTCATATATCATGCCGGCCAATAAATCATGGATGTATATTCCATACAGATCCATCGCACGAAAGAAATGTCGGAACGTCAGTATCTGTTGCATTTCCGCTTATTACCCAATCAGGATTTCGATACGACGCTGACACAACCGCAGACAAAAGACTCTTTGGTGTCTACCGGTTCGATTACACTATATATCGGAGACCTGATCCCCAAACCGGGCCGCTGGCTGGATACTTATCTGGGAGAGTTTTCCCGTAAAAAGATCCTGCTGATATGTGAGCAACTGGATATGACCATTAATGATTTTACCACCATATCTGTTGCAGAAGCGGTGTATATGGGTAAGGCCATGCAGCGTTATCTGAACCAGCAGCGTGAAGCCGGTAATATTATCTATGAAGAAGATGGCAGGGAAATGATCATGGGAGAGGCTTCCCAGTGATCTGTGCAGATGGCAAACGATTAATCATCATTTTATCAACTTAACATGAAGAAATTATTCTTATATATTCTTATCGCATTTGCATTGAGCAGTTGCTATAAGGACAAGGGAAACTACGATTACGTCGATGTCAATGTGGTGAATATTTCCGGCGTTGACAGCCTGTATACGGTTGACTACGGTAGTGTATTCACCCTACGGCCTGACCTGTCTTTTACACTGGACGCCACGAAGGATACCGGCAGTTATACTTATCTGTGGGTAGCCGCTATTACCAATACCGGCAATACAATAGATAACGATACACTGGCTTACAGCCATGACCTCGAAGCACGCATTACCCTGCCTTCCGGTCAGTATACGGTTATATACAGAGTCACCGATAAGAATACGGGCATCAGCTATTCCAAAAGATTTCTGATGGCGGTGGTGACCAGTGTCTATGAAGGATGGGTATTATTGTCGGAGGTGAATGCGAACAGCCGGCTTGACATGCTGTCTAAAGGCGTCAACGGCTATAAACCGATATATGATGTATTAGGGAGTATCGGTGCCGGTCTTACATTAACAGGTAAACCTGTTGACGTTAAGTTTGCGCGTACGACGGCTGCCATTACCGGTCACACGGTTTACGTCAGTACCACCAATGGAACCAGTCGGCTGGATGGGGAAACGTTCAAGTTTAAGTCTCCTTTACAGACAGATGTTTTCAGCACCTTACCGACAGGATTTTATGCAGATAAAGTCACTCAGCGTTCTTCTGCGACGATGTACCTGCACGGGAATGATAACAACATGTACTACTACATGTACACATTCAACATTTATTTCGGTCTGCCGGTAAATGTAATGTATGGTAAATCTGTTCCCTTCAAAGTCTCAAAGTATATCGGCTACGTTGACAATTCAGCGGGTTCTACAGAGGTACACGTCTTATATAACGAGGATGAAAAACGCTTTGTAAGACATATATATAGTCTGCCGGCCAACTGTACCGATATGCCTGCGGGTACCCGCTTTAGTTTTACAACAGGCAAGGATCTCCGCTTTATGGAGACCACCCGTTTCAACAGCGGGGATACTTATGCAATACTCGATTCCCTGCATCAGAAATATTATCTGGCGAGGTTCAATGTAGCTGCTACTATTGCCCAGACCTATTATGAAGAGTTGCTGGCGACTGATTTTACAAAAGCAGAGAATATTGCCATACATCCCGATCTGGGATATGTATTCTATAACGTAGGAGGAAAGTTGTATGAATATGACATCAGTACAAAGGCGACAAAGCTGATGATAGACTATGGTCAGAAATCTGTGTCTTTCCTGAAGTGCGATGGCTTTATGGGGATTACAACAGTAGCGGCGAAAGCTTACTATAACAAATTACAGGTAGGTGTGTATGACCCGTCATTGCCTGCTGAAAGTGCCGGAAGCTTCGAACTATATACCGTACCGCCTGTAAATGGCAATCTGGTATTGAGTGAATCCTATACTGGCTTTGGTAAAATCAAAACGGTTACTTACAGAGAACGTTAAACCTGCTCACATATGAAAAAAATGATCCTCCTGCTGGCAGCGCTGGCAGGTATGAAGGCAACGTATGCCAACCCTTCGCCAGCTATGATCAGCGGTAATTGTGCCCTGAAAACGGCCAATGGCATGAAACTCTATAACGTCAGAGAAGGCAGACTGGTAGAATTTGCCAGTACCACCCTTGACAAGGAACACAACTTCGCGTTTGCTATCCCTGTACCTGCTGCCGGTTATTATTACATCGCCATGTCAGTTGACGGAAAGGCGAGCAGAAACAATATCCGCGTATACCTGCAATCCGGCGAGCAAGTGACGCTGGATATTCAGGATGATAAGGGTCATTACAGCGTTGTAAAAGGCGGTGAGGAGAATAAACTCCTTTACGCGTGGCAGCAGCTGATCGGACCACTGAAAAGTAAAGCGAGTCTGAATGACACAACTACTTACCGGGCTTTCTTTCCGGCTGTGGATGCCATTCAGCCAGCGGTAGCGACGTTTAAGAAATCCATTCATACAAAGAATGGAACATTTAACCGGCTGCTGACGATGACCGTTGACGCAGATATGGAATCGACTGCCATGGGAATACTGGTAATGCCACGTTCCACACATCCTGACAAGAAGCAGATGCCTGCTTATTACAATACCATTCTGCAGCCTAAACGCTATTGTGCGGCCAATATACTGGAACTGGGAGAGGGCGCCGATCTGGTGCAACGTTATACGATGCTGGCAGCATCAAGGGTGGACAGTATTACGCTGGCCAACCGCGTTGAGCTGTCTCTGTCTGTATTATGCAATGATACCCTGAAAGGCGTGTGGCTGGTGAATGATTTCAGGTCTTACCGATCACTGGAGAAGTTTGATGCGGTGTATACACCTTATCAAAAATACCTGATGACAGATAACATGCAGAAGGCGCTGTTTGACACACGTAAAGCCCTCAGCACTTTCAAAAAAGGAACTGCAGGCTATAACTTCTCTTTCCCCGGTATCAACGGAGATACAGTAACGCTGGCCAGTCTGAAAGGGAAAGTAGTATTGGTGGATATGTGGGCGACCTGGTGTGGTCCCTGCAAAAAAGAAATTCCTTTTATGAAAGAACTGGAGGCAGCAATGCATGGTAAAAATGTAGCTTTTGTCAGTATCTCAACAGACAAAGCTGAAGATAAAGAGAAATGGAAAGCATTTGTGAAAGCGCAAAACATGGGCGGGATCCAGCTCTTTGCCGGTGGCTGGTCTGACATGCAGAAGTTCTATGATGTAAACGGTATTCCCCGTTTCATGGTGTTTGACAAACAGGGCAACATTGTCTCTGTTGATGCGCCAAGACCTTCCATGCCGGAACTGAAGCCACTACTGGAAAGTTTGCTCTAAGGAGTAATTAGTTATAAAAAATGGAATGAATAACAAGGGCGTCACTTCTGCGACGCCCTTTTCAATATTCTTTCTGCTACTGCTTTACCGGTACTGAGTGCGGCTTCTACTGTACCCGGACTGGCGCCATTATACAGGGCTTCTCCTGCAAAGTAGATGGTGCCATCCACTGGTGTATTCAGGACCACCTGTGCCGCTGTTGTGGCCGGTGTGCTGTAACTATATGAACCGCTTATGTGCGGATCAGTCGCCCAGTTAGAAATGTGGCTTTCTACCAGCTGTGCTTTCAGCATATCTATGCTTTCATTACAGAGGATCGCCAGTGATTGTAAGGCCATTTCCAGTAATGCTTCATTTGTTTTGTGCAAATGAGGAATAGCAGGAGGGCCACCCAGCCAGCCAGTCAGCACATTTGCTTTATCCGGCAGCTGCGTCCACCAGGTAGGAATGGGCGCTTTTCCGAGGAGAAAGCCCATCTGTTCAGCATGTTTCTCCCAGAAGGGCTCCTTAAATGCAAGCACTGTTTTGATGACGGTACCCCAGCCAATTTGATGGACGGCGGTCGTGTGTGCAGGAAGGGCAGGTGAGAAGTGGATGGCTCCCTGTTGCAGGATGCCTAAAGGAACGGCAATGATCACCTTAGTGCCTGTATAGGTAGTGCCGGCTTTTGTGGTGACTTTGACCATACCGGCTGACCATTCAATATGGCTGACCACTGCATTGGTAATAATGCGTGCCTGCTGCCGGCGGCAGACGTCTTCCAGAAAATGAATCATAGCAGAATAGCCCCGGTCGATCCGGAAGTTCTTTTCACTCTCATTTGTCCATTCACGGTAAAGGGCCTTTACGCTCACTTTCGTCATATCGGCAAGGTCATAGCCCTGCACAAATGATTGTACGCTTTCATGGAGACTGGCATACTGTTCCCCCGGATAATGTTCATTCAGAAATGCCTGCATGGTCGTATCCGTTGGTATGGCGCTCATTTTTTCCAGCAGTCCGTCCCAGTCCTCGATCATTTCGTATCGGGCATCCCATTTACCGTCCCGTACCTGGAACATCTTCCCGTAAATGTTATAATAGGAGAGTCCTGCTTCTTTCAGCAGACCTAGTGTGATGGGTAATTCACCGTGTACGAATTCAGCACCGGTTTCGGCGGATTTGACACCGTCCTTATAAACGGTCTGTATCCTTCCGCCGGTAGTTTCCCGGGCTTCCAGCACGGTAACTGTATGATGTGCAGATAATTCCCTTGCTGCAATGAGGCCGGCGGCGCCAGCCCCTATAATGATGATTTCTTCTGATGTGCGCATAACCTGTCTGTTCAGTCATAGCAAGTTATGTCTTTTGACGCTTATCTCTTTAATACTTTCTCTACTTCATAGAGCCGTCTTCTGAGTTCTGTCAGCTCTTCTTCCAGCAGATCCACCTTTTCACTCAAAAGATATTGGTGATAATCAGGTATGATGGAGAGCTCCCGTAACTTCGGAAACAGGTCATTTTTGAAGAAGGAAAGACTGGTTTCTTCTCCGCGGAATTCATGGGCTGTTTTCGTCAGGTGATTGTACAGGCAGTAACGGAGGCCCTCTGAATTGAAGGTCCATGGACTGATATACAGGAGTTCCCAGTTAGCTATTCTAAGCATTTCCAGTTCTCCTTTTGCATTCACGAATTGATAAATGGTGGATTCAACATAACCATTGGGTTTTAAGGTATCCGTTGTCATGAGAATATACGCGTACTCCGGAAAAGCAGAAATTGATTCGAGATTGTGTAGCGGACTATAACTTCCATCCCTGAATATTGCATAGTATCTGACCATAATTTGCTATCTGTTTGAAATATTCTACCACATAATCTGGCACAGGTAGTGACAATAAGACTTAAGTTGAAAATAATATATTAAAAGGTAAAAACCTGTATTAAATATAGAAAATCTGCAAAAAAGCAAAATGTGGAATAGTATGGACGGCACGGTACTTGTCTGAAATATGCTGATTTTAAATAAAATGATTTTACTTTAGCGGACTAATAAACACCAATTTATGAAGTACATTTCTTTACTGGTTGTTGCAGGAGCTGTATTTTTCAGTGCCTGTAAGAATGGTAATAATACCCCAAAGACGTCTAAGGAATTGCTGGAACAAGCCCAGAAGAATATGAACAGCGGTGCAGGTAAATTTTCAATTGATGCACCTGCAGGATGGAGAAAAACCGATACCACACTGAATGGTATCAAGCTGACCTTCCTGTTTGCGCCTGTTGAAACAGACGGTTTCCGTTCCAATATTAACGTTGTAAGTGAAAATGTCGGTAAGCTCAGTTTCGAGGATTATCATAAAGCAACCCTCGCTACCATGGGTAAATATATGAGCAATTTCAAGGTGCTGGAAAGCGGTGATAAAGACATCAGCGGACTGCCGGGTAAATGGTTTAAATACAGTTCCGACCAGACAGGCGGTGCTGACGTTATTGCCCGCAACTATACCGTGGTGAAAAATGGCATCGCCTATATTATCACCGGTGTGGCGAAAGTAAAAGATGAAGCCACTGTTACACCTGTGATCGAAAGCGCAGTAGGTACTTTCAAAGTAGCTGAATAGTCAGACAACATATTATAGGTAAAAGGCTTCCGCTATAACGGAAGCCTTTTTTATTGAATACTATTGTCCCGGCTTACCCCATTCTATTCTTTTATGACCGACTAGTCTATTAATTTAGTGGAGTTGTGTATCTTGGCTTTCGCTAACAGATTATTTACGTCGATCAACCAACACTATGGACCGGAAGAAACTTTTGGGCCTCGTCCTGACAGGATGTGCGCTATTGACTACTATCCTGAGTCAGGCACAGACCCGCAAACCCAATATCATCTTTATACTGGCAGATGATCTGGGATATGGTAATATCAGCGATTATAACAGCAAAAGCCCTGTTAAAACACCTAATATTGACAGGCTGGGGCAGGAGGGCATACAATTCACGAACTTCTATTCCGGCAATACTGTCTGCGCTCCTTCCCGTTGCGCCCTGCTCACCGGAAAGCATATGGGACATGCCTATATCAGAGGTAATACACGGCTGCCCTTACGCGCGCAGGACAGCACTCTGGCACAGCTGCTGCAAGGGAATGGCTACCGTACCGGTATGTTTGGTAAATGGGGACTGGGAGAAGCAGGTACAACCGGATCGCCGGAGATAAAAGGCTTTGATACCTTCTTTGGTTATCTGAACCAGCAACACGCACATAACTACTATACAGACTATCTCTTTGAAGTGAAGAACGGGCAGATCAGCCGTGTGCCAAGGGATACGAATGTATATTCTCAGGATGAGATCCTGCAACATGCCTTGTCTTTTATCCATGAGAATAAAGACAAACCTTTCTTCCTCTTCCTGCCCTTTACCCTGCCACATGCGGAGCTGGCGCCACCGACGGCTGACATGCAGCCTTTCCTGAATGCGGATGGCGGCAGTAAGTTCGGTCCTGAAACACCTTACGAACGAAAGAATGGAACCTATCGCAGTCAGGATAATCCGCATGCTGCATTTGCAGCCATGGTTACAAAACTGGACAGGAATGTAGGGGAGATCAGTGCATTGATAAAACAACTCGGACTGGACGACAATACCTATATTTTCTTTACCAGCGATAACGGTCCGCATAGAGAAGGGGGCGCAGACCCTGTTTATTTTGACAGCAATGGCCCTTTAAAAGGCATTAAACGAGACCTCTATGAGGGAGGTATCAGAGTACCCCTGCTCGTGAGAGCGCCGGGTAAAGTGTCTGCCGGACAGGTTAGCAGTATTCCATGGGCTTTCTGGGATGTACTGCCAACTCTGAGTGATATTACACATTCCCCTGTTTTATCCGGAGCAGATGGCTTATCTTACAGTAAAGCGCTGAACGGAAAGAAACCCGCAAGGCAGCATGACTACTTCTACTGGCAGTTCAATGAAGGCGGATTACAGGAAGCATTGCTAAAGGATGACTGGAAACTGATCCGTTTTAAAAAACGTGGCACACCCGAACGTTTTGAACTGTATCATCTCTCAGAAGACATAGGAGAAGAGCATGATCTGGCCGCTAAATATCCACAGAAAGTGAAAGCGCTCTCCGGACTGATGCTGCAATCCAAAACGCCGGCGGAAAACCCAGAGTTTGACTGGTCGGCTACCGAACAATAAATGACGTTATGAAAACTGTTATCAGAAGATCCTGCAGATTACTGCCAGCTATCCTGTCAATGCTGTTTGTACAGCCGGCTGTGGCCCAACAGCCTTCAATACCACATACTGACACTTTGCGTCCATCCGTATGGCCTGCGCCGGGTAACAGGCTGCAGCAGCCATGGACTCGGTGGTGGTGGCCGGGCAGTGCAGTAAATGAAAAAAGTCTGGAGGTCTCATTAAAGACTTTGCATGATGCAGGATTCGGTGGTGTTGAAATAGCCCCGATCTATGGGGCCAAAGGATATGAATCCGGATATGTCAGTTTTCTCTCGCCACAATGGATGGATTTATTACGGTATACAGTAAAAACGGCTGCAGGGTATAATATGGGCGTGGACTTAACTACCGGTACAGGATGGCCTTTTGGTGGTCCACAGCTGACAAAAGAACAAGCCGCCTCCCGTATGATCATACAGTCCTATCCTGTAAAAGGCGGCACTGCTTTCACAACACAGATACGGGTAAATGATGCCAGACAACAGGGCGCCGTCTTACAGGCCCTGACCGCGTATAATGGTAAACAACGTCTCTCCCTGCTCAATAAAGTGGATAAGGACGGTTACCTGAAATGGACGCCGCCTGCGGGTGACTGGACATTATATGCCTTGTTCAGCGGCTGGACGCTTCAGCAGGTAAAAAGAGCCGCTCCCGGTGGAGAAGGGTATACGCTTGATCACCTTTCCGCTGCTGCTTTACCTGTATATCTGCAACGTTTTGATACTGCTTTTAAAGGGAAGTCACCGGGTATACGCTCTTTCTATAACGATAGTTATGAAGTGTACAATGCAGACTGGACACCCACTTTTCTTACTGCCTTTAAAACGCATAGAGGCTATGAGCTCAGTGACTATCTGCCGGAACTGCTCAGTGAAGATAGTACAGCGCTGGTGGGCAGGGTAAAGTCTGACTACCGGGAAACCATGGCAGCATTACTGCTGGACAATTTTACTACTCCGTGGACCCAATGGGCCCATGGCTATGGCAGTGTGTCGAAGAATCAGGCGCATGGCTCTCCCGGTAATCTGCTGGATTTATACGCAGCGGTCGATATCCCCGAATGCGAAACCTTTGGCTCCACTTATTTCCCCATCCCCGGACTCAGAAGGGATAGTGCCGATATCCGTAACGTAGCACCCGATCCGGTCATGTTAAAGTTTGCCTCCTCGGCAGCGCATGTGGCAGGCCATCCTTTGGTATCCTGTGAGACATTTACCTGGCTGACGGAGCATTTCAAGACCTCCCTTTCCCAATGTAAACCCGAAGTAGAACAGGCATTTCTGGCAGGTGTGAATCACGTGTTTTATCATGGTAATACCTTTTCTCCACCAGATGTAGCATGGCCCGGCTGGCTGTTTTATGCATCTGTCAATTTCGTACCTGCCAATAGTTTCTGGTCGCACCTGACTGGTCTCAATAGCTATATTACCAGAGTACAGTCTGTACTACAGACCGGCATACCTGATAATGAACTGCTGATCTACTGGCCGGTGTATGACTGCTGGGAAAATACCAAAGGAAGGGATCTGCCATTGAAAGTGCATGATATTGACGAATGGCTGCATCCGACACCTTTTTATAAACAGGTAAAAAGCCTGCAGCAGGCAGGATATTCGCTCGATTTTGTCTCAGATAAGCAACTGGGCAGGACGCATGTGCAGGACGGGAAATTGCTTACAGGTGCCAATGCTGCACCTTATAAAGTGCTGATCATTCCTACAATGAAGCTGATGCCTCCGGAGACATTTGAGCAGATCATCAGACTGGTAGAAGCAGGTGCGACGGTTATTTTTGAATCAATGCCAGAGGATGTGCCGGGTTTGTATAATCTTGATAAACGCAGACAACAGTTTAAAGCACTGCGGGAAAAGGTGAAAGGACCTTTACCGGGCAGAATGGTCCGTAAAAAGATGGGAAAAGGCATTATGTATGACTATTACGGCATACAGGAAGCCTTGCATCAACAGCACATTGATGGAGAAAAACTGACGGCTGATGGTCTGCAGTTTATCCGTAGAAAAGATAAAGACAGAACATGGTATTATATCGTCAATCATACGGCAGACGCTGTAGATGACGCGATACCTCTTAATCAGATAGGGGAAGAAGACACCGTACTATTGCTCGACCCTATGACAGGAAGATATGGTACTACAGCAGTAGGACATCAGCATGTTAATGATGTGGTCAGGATCCAGCTGGAACCCGGTCAGTCCCTGATTATAAGAACCGGTCAGGTCACTGCCGCAGAAAAGGCGGCTGGTAACTGGACGTATCTGAATAAGCCCGGAACACCGCTTCCTTTAGCAGGTAAATGGGACCTTACATTTACGCAGGGAGGCCCTTTTAAACCTGCGGACCGTCAGCTGGTTCAACTGGTCTCCTGGACAAACCTCTCCGATACAGCGGCAATTGCCTATAGCGGGTCGGCTGTATATAGCCAGACATTTACCCTGCCGGATAAGCCGGAAAAGGAATATGTGCTGGATCTCGGAAAAGTGCATGAAAGTGCCCGGGTGACGATCAACGGACAGGACGCTGGTATTTACTGGGCGATTCCGTTCCGGGGAAGGGTAGGGCAATACCTGCGTCCGGGTAAAAATGAGATCCGGATCGAGGTGGCCAATCTGATGGCCAACAGGATCCGTTATATGGATCAACGGGGCATTCAATGGCGTAACTACCATGAGATCAATTTTGTCAATATCAACTACCAACCTTTTGATGCCGCAGGCTGGCCCTTACAGGCTTCAGGCCTGATCGGTCCGGTGACATTGACGCCCTATCAATAGCCTTTGAGAAAACCCGTTTTTCGGAATGTTTGAATTTTGTAACTTAGCAGTATGGCAGAAACACAAACATTAGCGGAGTTCTATCAGCAGAAGTTCAACTGGCTGCCTGAAAACCTCCAGCAGGATATAGGACATTTCAATGTATTCCGGCTGGAAGACTTCCAGGGGCCGTCTGCAAAGACCTTTAAATATAGCCGCCGGGATTTTTATAAGATCAATCTGGTCAGAGGACGGAATGTTTATCATTACGCTGATAAAAGCGTGGAACTGGATGGCAGTACCCTGACTTTCTTCAATCCTCAGGTACCATATACATATGAGACCCTGTCCGAAACAAAGACAGGTTTCTTCTGCATCTTTAAAGAAGGCTTCTTCACCGAGCGGATGAGAGGCAGTATCAATGAACTGCCGATGTTTGCCCCCGGAGGTAAACCTTCCTATGTGTTGACGGAAGAACAGGATGCACACGTCAGTCAGATCTTTACCAAAATGCTGGACGAGATCAATTCGGATTACCGGTATAAGTATGATCTGTTGATGAACTATGTGACAGAAATGATCCATTATGCCCTGAAACTGGAGCCCAGTGAGACATTATATAAGCATCCGGATGCCAAGTCCCGGATTACCTCCATCTTCACAGAACTGCTGGAAAGACAGTTCCCTATCGAATCACCATCCCAGCGCTTTACGCTCCGTTCGGCCAAAGATTTTGCAGATCAGCTGGCCGTACACGTCAATCACCTGAACAGGGCCATCAAGGAAACAACGGGTAAAACGACGACCGAGCACATCTCAGAACGACTGGTCAGCGAGGCCAAAGCCCTGCTGAAACATACCAACTGGAACGTTTCTGAGATCAGTTACTGTCTGGGCTTTGAAGAACCTGCGCATTTCAATAACTTTTTCAGGAAGCAGACCAGCCAGACACCATCCTCTTTCAGGATTGTTTGAATTCCGCAAGTATTGCTTTGAATGATGTAATAGCCGGCATAGAGATCCGGTGTAGTTTTGCATCATTAAACTTAGCAAACGATGAGCAACAACAACAACAGAGTATGGTTTGTAACCGGCGCTTCCAAGGGATTGGGATTAAGTCTGGTAAAACAGCTGCTCGCCACAGGTCAACGCGTGGCAGCAACTTCAAGAAAGGTAGAAGAACTGGTAAAGGCGGTAAGTGAACAGTCTGAAGATTTTCTCCCGCTGGAAACTGATCTTGTCAGCGAAACCAGTGTGACAGCAGCAATTGAAAAGACGATTGCTACTTTCGGCAGATTGGATGTCGTAGTAAACAATGCGGGTTATGGTATCGGTGGTAGTATCGAAGAGCTGACAGATAAAGAAACCCGGGATGCTTTTGACGTCAATGTTTTCGGTACACTCAATGTGATCCGTCTGGCTATGCCACAGTTAAGGGCACAGCGTTCAGGACACATCATTAACATCTCTTCTATCGCAGGTATTGCTCCGGCCACTGGTTGGTCTATATATGGTGCTGCAAAACATGCCGTGATAGGACTGAGCGAGGTACTGGCAGAAGATGTAAAAGAATTTGGTATTAAAGTGACTGTTGTGGCGCCGGGCGCATTCAGGACCAGCTTCCTGACAAAAGAATCACTGACCCTGGCGAAAAATACGATTCCGGAATATACCGCTATCAGAAATTCGCATGAAAAATACCAATCAATGGATGGTCAACAGGCAGGAGATCCTGACAAAGCAGCGGCAGCGATGATCGCGATTGTCAACGAACAAAAACCTCCGGTATACCTGTTGCTGGGTTCAGACGCTTACGAACGGGGTATGGCAAAACTGGAATTATTGAAAGACGCTTTTAAAGAAAAAGAAGCATTGACAAAATCTACCAGCTTTTAAAGCCTTCGTTATATGACTACAAACCATGAGACGGCAGCAGTAAAAGCTGTGGTCAACAAAAAAGAGGCTATCCGCCGTATGGTGGGTAGCCTCTTCTTTTATGTGTGAATTCTTTTTTATTTCAGCATTGACATTGTTAGTCTGATAATGTCATCAAACACTTTCTTGTCAGCCCCTGACTTGGAATGTGCGGTCAATCCCCAGAGATTATTCATAATAAAACGTGCCAGCGATCGTGGCGTATTTTCCTTCGGGATCTGTCCCATTTCCTGTCCACGTTTGATGGCCGCTGTGAAACCATTTTCCAGAGCTTCCCTGTTCTCTTTTACAATTTCCGCAATTTCGTCATCATGCGTGGCCAGTTCCATGATAGAATTTACCATAAAACAGCCTCTTTTATCTTCGTTGACAAAACAGCTGTTTTTTGAAATCAGGAATAATGATTTCAGCGTTTCAGGTACATTCTCCGCATTGGCCAATAACTGTAGAATACTGCCCGTCACTGTATTTCTGTAACGCGTCAGTGCGCTGATAAACAGACTTCGTTTGTCGCCATATGTATCGTACAGACTGGAACGGCTCAGCCCCAGTTCATCCAGTATCTCCTGCGGAGAAGTACCGTTATAGCCTTTGTGCCAGAAAAACTGCATCGCTTTATCCAACACTTCCTCTTCGTCAAATCTTTTTGTTCGTGCCATAACAAAGTGAAATTAAGAATTAGCAATTAAGAACTATGAATTGACATGCAGCGAAGAGCTTCACGTTAGTTTTCAGGTCTTAATGCTTAGTTGCCCGGCATAAAGGTACGAAACGGAACTAATATTCCGGAATTTTTAAAAAAGTGAAAGATTTATTTGGAACTTTTGTTCCGTTATAACTACCTTAGTGGAATAAAAGTTCCAATATTATAAAAATAATCATCATCAGATATGAAAAAGACAGTATTCATTACAGGTACCAGCAGTGGTCTGGGTAAGCTGACAGCTAAATATTTTGCATCACAGGGCTGGAATGTAGCGGCTACGATGCGTACACCTGAAAAAGAAACAGAACTGACGCAATATGATAATGTCAAGATCTTCAAACTGGATGTTACAGATATCGCGCAGGTCAATACAGCAATAGAACAGGCGATTGCTGCATTCGGTAAAATTGATGTAGTGGTAAATAATGCGGGGGCGGGCACATATGGTGCATTGGAGTTGGCGAAAGAAGAAACAATTGACTGGCAATTTGCAACAAACGTACGTGGTCCTATCAATGTTATCCGTGCCTTCCTGCCGCATTTCAGAGCACAGAAAGGAGGAAAGTTTATTAATATCAGCTCCTTCATGGGCGTGACTACCGCCGTGCCGGTAGGCTCTTTATATAACATGTCGAAGTTTGCTTTGGAAGGACTGACCGAAGGACTGTATTACGAACTGGAGCCACTGAATATCAGTCTGCACCTGATAGAACAGGGTGGATCCAGTGGTAACAATTTCGTAGATAAAGTCATTTGGAATGAACATCCGGAAATAACGGATTATGAGGCCATTACGACACGCGTCAAACAGATGATGCAGGAGGCAAAGAATGGCCCGCTGGACGATCCGCAAACCATTGTAGATGCTATCTACGCCCTGGCTACCGGCGCAAGTAAACAGTTCCGTACTGTACTCAGCGCCATGGGTAATCAACTGATGGAAATGCGCAGATCGATGCCAATAGAAAATTATCTGGACACTGTGGCTGGGTGGTACAAATAATCTGTAGAAGGTCCTGCGTAAGCAGGGCCTTTTTACTGAAATAAAGAATAATGACTATATTTCAGTCATTAACTATGTCAATGAACCAGACCACGCATACAACCCTACGTAAAAAAATATCCATTCACGTACAGATCCTGACAGCCGTTATGTTTGTCGGCCTGTTATTCCATATCAGGCACAATTTCTATCCGTCGCGTACTGTAGCAGATGTACTCAGCCTGTACATTTTCCCGGAAAAGCTATGGGAATGGGCCATACTCGTCCCTTTTGGGCTATTGCTTTATCTGATATTCCTTATTCCTGTATTCATCGCGGTTTTCCTGCTGTTTCTCTGGGGCAGGGGCTACGCTGCCAACGCCGCAAAGGCCAGAAAGGTCCGTAACTGGCTGATTGGTTTTGCGCTGGTACTGGCATATGGCTGGGGCGAGCCGGCATTGTATTGCATACAAAAGGTATTTCCACCAAAAGAAACAGAACCCTTTTCTCCGGGCATAGTAAGAGCTGCAGAACCTTCGCTGGAAGCCGAAAATGTCATTTTCTGCTATTTGAATTCGAGAGATCAGATTGTCAGTGAAACCACACAAAGGGTACTCTATATTGTTGCCTTGTTGTTGTACACCATAGAAACCGGCTGGATATTTTTATTACTCTGGAAAGCGGAAGTCTTTGAGAAAAAGCAGCCATTTACTGATGCAGGCGGCTCATCTCTTTCCTGAATGACAGCAGTTCCGAACTGATCTCCTTCAATGTGATACCGGCCTGTTTTTCCAGTAGTTCCGTAATGTTTGCATCTTTGCCTAAGTCGCTGAAGCTGTCATATCCCAGCAATAAGATCAATTGATGGAGATGCCCGCCATCGATGACCTTATACGTATAAAAACACCCTGCGTGTAATTGTCCTGTTACATTACTGAGTGCATTTATGGCATTTGTCAATGGCCAGGCGTCTATCGTGATCATGCGTAAGAAGCGTGCCTGCAGGCCTTTATTATGTCCGCAGCTGCCGATCTTTTCCATTTTTATAACTGCCTTTAATTTTGCGAAAGGGTGGACATGCAGCTGATTATCTGCCGCATCTTCAGCAGGTTTCAGCCGCTGATCAAAGTCGGCCCATGTATGGTCCACCGTCGCATCTAACAGCTGACCATCCCTTGGTCCGGATATGAAATACCAGCCATACCAATCCCATAGATCACTGTTAGTGGCATGCCACTGCAAATGTTGCTGGTAGCCTTTTTCAAAAGCCTGTTCCATGCCTTCTTTGGGTTCCCAGATCACAAACTGAGCAATGTTTTTATCTTGTGCGGATGCGCGAAATGAGAGAAGAATCGCTATGATCAGTAATAGTCGCATATGTTTTTTACTGCAAAGCTATTCTGCGGGAGATGGGTAAAATTGTAAAAAAGTGAACTGTCAGATATTGACAAATATATCATTGATCCCGGTGTTGTTATTGAACCAGGCTTTAGGTGATTGTTGTGTATACTGATGGAAACTGCGGATCAGGTGAGACTGGTCATAAAAACCTGTTTCATAGCCACCGGCCGTATAATTCTGTTCCGGATGCCGGTTCTTCGACGCAATAAAATGATTAAAGCGGATAATATTGCTGATGGCCTTTGGGGTTAATCCGACCTGTCGTTTGAAAAGGACATCCAGATGTTTGGCCGAAACGCCGGTACGCTGTATCAGCTTGTCCACCGAAATATTCCCTTTGCTTTGCAGGATAGCGGCTACCGCTGCATGTACATAATCATAAGCTCCTGAAGGCTGCTCCAGTCTGCTGATGCTGATTGTCAGCAAACACTCAAACCGCCTGAAAGTCGTCTGCGGATCTTCCTGTATACACTGTAAAAAAGGTGCTTCCGGCAGGATATCACTCAAAGGTGTGATGCCTGTCTCCGTATCAGGCACCGGCATTTTCAGGAAGGCTGACAGTGTATGCGGATAGAAGCGGATACCATACAATTGTGCTCCCGGCATCAACTGCAGCCGGTAGCTGGTGAGCGTCTGACCTGCAATAAAGGCAGCAGGCTCTTCGATCCAGTTGCCGTCTTTGAAACAGCGTTTGCCTGTATGTGGAGGCAGGTGAAAAATAATTTCATGATGCCCGTCGGGCAGTATATCTTCCTGATAAGGATGTGGCAGGTCAGCCGGTACTTGCAGGTACCAGCAGGTTTTGATCAGATGGGTCAGCTGCGCTGGAATATAGGTCTCGATAAGTATCATAAATAACACGAAAATTATTCGCTAAAACAGACAAATGGGCTAAGCTTTTTCGGATAAAATCCGTAATTTCATAACTCATCAAAGAAAAGGAGGTATTCATGCAATCTACAGAATATTCATGGAAACCTTCGGTTGGTATCGCCTAACCGGGTTGCTCCATAAAAAATATCTGGGACGCGGACGCGTCGAAGTCCTTCCGGGTTTTTCCGGAAGGATTTTTTTGTGCATACAATATTCATTTTGTTCATTCGTCTCTCCATAAGTGGCCCGATAGCCATTACCTTATACCTGCGCCTGACACTATTTTTTTAAAGTAAATTTGGCCTCCCGCAGCCCACAGGTCTGCCGCCTGTTATATATTTGCTATTGATATGAAGAAGACCAACACGCCCGTAGCCAAAACGGGCAAAGGAAACTCCGGATTAATGTCTCTGCTGCGCCCTTACCGTGGCCAGTTATTCCTACTGATTCTGATGGCTCTATGCAGCAACCTGCTGAATCTGGTGCTGCCTTACCTGACGTCCAAAGGAATCGACGCTTACACCGCCGGTACACTCAATCTGAACCATCTGGTGGCAGAATTCATTGGTGCTGCTGTCGCCATTTTCATTTTTACATATGTGCAGAGTATCATTCAGACCTACATGTCTGAAAGGGTAGGCCGCCAGTTACGTACGGACCTCGCTGCGCGTATCTCCCGTCAGGACTATGCCTATATACAGCAGGTCAATCCCTCCAAACTACTGACCAACCTCACCGGCGACGTCGATAGTATCAAACTGTTCGTGTCGCAGGCTATCATCTCGATCGCTTCTTCCGTATTTATGATCATCGGTTGCTGCGTATTGCTGATCAGCATCGACTGGAAACTTGGTCTGACCGTTATCTCTGTCGTGCCTTTCATCGCCGTGGCATTCGGGACGGTCCTGCGGAAGGTAAGAACCACCTTCAGGAAAAGCAGAGAAGTAGTCGATAAACTGAATAAGACCATTAACGAGAGTATTACCGGCGCTGCCCTTGTCCGGGTGATCAATGCACAGCAGCAGGAATATGATCGTTTTATAGCACCGAATGGTGAATCCATGTCCCTCGGTATTGCTGTCGTGCGTCTGTTTGCCGGTCTGGTACCGGTGATCAGTTTCCTCGGTGGTATGGCCACACTGGCAACCTTACTGCTGGGTGGTCACTTCGTGATCAACGGAGAAATGACCCTCGGTAATATTGCTGCCTTTAACAGCTATATCGCCATGCTGATCTTCCCGATCATTGTAATCGGTTTTATGAGTAACCTGATCGCACAGGCCACCGCTTCCTATCAGCGTATTGCAGAAGTGCTCCATGCACCCGAATCTGAAGAAAAAGGAACTGTGAAAGATGCCTTGAAAGGCGATCTGCATGTAGATCATATCGATCTTTCCCTTGACGGCAAACCAATCCTGAAGGAAGTGTCCTTCTCCGTAAAAGCAGGTACGCGTACCGCGATTATCGGTCCGACAGCCGCAGGTAAAACACAGTTGCTCAATATTATTGTCGGTTTGCTGAAGCCAAATGGTGGTCATATCAGCTATGACAACACTGATCTGACAGATTATGATAAAACAGCCCTGTTACAACAGGTTGGACTGGTATTTCAGGATAGTATCGTATTCAATATGAGTTTGCGGGAGAATATTGCCTTCAACGAGAATGTGAGTGAGGAGCTGATGAAACAGGCGATTGCTACAGCAGAGCTGAAGGAGTTTGTTGCCAGTCTCCCGGAAGGATTAGATACAGTGGTTTCTGAGCGGGGGAACAGTCTTTCCGGCGGACAAAAACAACGTATCATGCTGGCCAGAGCGCTTGCCATCAATCCGCAGATCCTGCTGCTGGATGACTTTACCGCCAGAGTGGACGCCAATACCGAACAGCGTATACTGGAAAATGTACAGGAGAATTATCCGCACCTGACACTCATCTCTGTGACTCAGAAAATAGCTGCTGTCGCACACTTCGATCAGATCATCCTGCTGATGGATGGTGAAGTGGTGGCCACAGGTACACATCATGAACTGATGCAGACATGTCCCGAATACGTACAGATCTTTAATTCCCAACGTAGTACCAGCAATTATGAATTACAACCTGAATAATACAGATACAAACGAACAGCAGAGTACTTCGGGGAAACGCCTCCTGAAATTACTGGCCTATATAAAAACAGAACATCGTGCATTACTGGGCGTATTCGGTATCATGGTGATCAGCCAGACATTGACCATCACCGTACCATATGTGGTTGGTTATACGATCGATCATTATGTAGCACATAAAGACTTTTCCGGCATTCTCCGGGGAGCAGGTCTGCTGCTGGCTATATTTCTGGTGAACCTGATTTTCGCCTATTCCCAGACCCTGATGATGGGAAAAGTAGGACAGAGGATGCTCTATATGCTGAGAAGCGCACTCTTTGTGAAATTGCAGGAATTGCCGATCGCTTTCTTCAATCAGAATAAAACCGGTGATCTGATCTCCCGTATCAACAACGATACGGACAAAATGAATCAGTTCTTTTCACAGTCCCTTGTACAGTTTGCAAGTGGTATTATGTCTATGATCGGCGCAGGTATTTTCCTGTTGTCCATCAATATAAAACTGGGTATCGCCACGCTGATTCCGGCAGTATTACTGTTGCTTTTCACCCGTATTCTTTCTCCGATGGTGAAGAAAAGGAATGCCGCCAATATGAAGAGCACCGGTGGCATGAGTGCGGAAATACAGGAAAGTCTCAGCAACTTTAAAGTGATCATAGCCTTCAACCGCCGTGATTATTTCCGCAAACGTTTTGATCAGGTCAATCAGCAGAACTATAAAACAGCTACCGCCGCAGGCGTGCTGAATAATATCTTCAACCCGGTGTTCTCTTTCTGTTCTCAGATCGCCATGCTGGCTGTATTGGCCTATGGCATCTATCTGATCTCCGCAGGTGAGTTCACGGTGGGATTGTTGATCAGTTACCTGTCTTTCTCCACCTATTTCTATAACCCGATCCGTCAGCTGGCTATTTTATGGACCAATTTCCAGATGGCGATGGCAGGCTGGGACAGGATCTCCCAGATCCTTGATCTGGAAACTGATCTGAAAGTAATTCCTGCTGCTCCGGTTAAAGAAAATGGATCGCTGATCAGTTTTAAGGATGTACACTTCCGCTATGCCGATAGTAAGGATATATTGAAGAATGTCAGCTTCAACATGGAACAGGGCAAAACTTATGCGCTGGTGGGGCCTACCGGTGGAGGTAAAACAACAACGGCTTCGCTTATCGCGCGGCTGTATGATCCTACCGAAGGACAGGTATTGCTGAATGGTCGTGATATCCGTTCCTATACACCGGAAGAACGTACCAGTAAGATCGGCTTCATTCTGCAGGAGCCATTCCTGTTCTCCGGTACCATTCAGGAAAACATCGTTTATGGTAACCCGACCTATGCCGATTATAGCGCAGAGCAATTACAGACAGTCATGGAGAAAGTTGGTCTGGATGCCTTGCTGGAACGTTTTGACGATGGACTGGCCACGAATATTGTTTCTGGTAATGATGGCATCAGCCTCGGACAGAAACAGCTGATTGCCTTTATGCGTGCGGTGTTACGCAATCCGGATCTGTTAGTTTTGGATGAAGCTACGGCGAATATTGATACCGTAACAGAACAGCAACTGGAAGCAGTATTAAAAAAGCTGCCGGCACATACTACCCGTGTAATCATTGCGCACAGATTGAATACTATTGAAAATGCGGATGAAATCTTCTTTGTGAATCATGGAGAGATCACAAGAGCAGGTTCGTTTGATCATGCGATGAATATGTTGTTGCAGCACGAGCGAAACACCTAGTCAATCGGAAATCAGGAATAAAGAATTAAGAATAAATAGCAAAAGCGTCTGACCAATGGCAGACGCTTTTCTTTTATATTGAGATGGTATGCGATGGCGACGGATTGCTTCACAGCCAAGTTATCAGCCCTTCAATGCCTGATTGAAATCAACCCCCGAATCCGCTAAAAATACTAAACGTAATCACCCCTAATACGATCAGTGTAATGATCACATACAGTGTGTCTTTCTCCATTGCAAAAGCCAATACAGAAAACGCGATCCGCGTAATGGGGGTTGCCAGTAATACTACTACGCCTAATTGTATAATGGCCAGGCCATCGAATTGTGTAATACCATGTAATATACCCGGCATGTGTCTGACATATTCTGGTGCGCCTACAAATTCAGTATAGGAGGGCGTATTACCACCGTTTTTGATCAGGTAAATAACACCACCGATGAAAGCGATAATGCTGGAGGTAATTACTCCCCATCTGAGCTGTTGTCCGATGAACAGTTCTACGTCTCTTTCCTGCCAGAATTCTTTTGAGAATATCTTTTTCATCTTCTTATAATTTCCCGGTGAAACCATTATAAATCATTTCCAATGCCAGTGCGCTGATCACTACGCAGAACAGCAGACGAAGTTTCCGAGTATTCATTTTCATGAGCAGACGGGAGCCTCCGAATGCACCTGCGAGTACACCCAATACCACCGGCAATGCAATACCCGGATCAATATAACCACGTTGCAGATAGATCACTGCGCTGGCAGCTGCCGTTACACCGATCATGAAATTGCTGGTGGTGGTAGAAACTTTGAACGGGATACGCATCACGCCGTCCATCGCCAATACTTTTAATGCGCCGGAGCCGATGCCCAGCAAACCAGATACAATTCCAGCTACGGTCATCAGTGCGTAACCACCGGCCACACCTTTTACTTTATAGGGCACTTCTACACCATTGACAGGGTAGGAGTTGTTGAGACGCATGATGCGGGCCAGCTTACTGGTGCTTTCATTGTCGCCGTGTTCGTTCTTTTTTCTGAGCGTCATGGCCGCTGAAAACAGCAATACAAATCCAAAGAGGATCGCTACGAGGTGCGTCGGCGTGTACACGGCCAATACGGCGCCGATAATAGCCCCTGTGGTGGTCGCTATTTCGAGAAACATACCGATACGCACGTTTGTAATACCTTCTTTGATATAAGCTGCTGCAGCGCCCGAAGAGTTGGCAATAGAGGCTACCAGAGAGGCGCCTACAGCGTAACGGATATCAACATGAAATACGAGGGTAAGTAAAGGGATTAATACGACTCCTCCACCGAGACCGGTGAGAGATCCCAGCATGCCCGCCGTAAAGGCGCCTACCAGCAGAATGAGTGTGAATACCAGAATCGACATGACAATAGTTATTGGTTAAAAATTATTTTCAAGAATGGCCCTGACGGTTTTGATGGCCGGTTCGGCTGCCTGTTGACGGATAGCGTCTGCCAGTTCAACGTGCAGGGCATGCGTGCGTTGAAACTGCGATACATGTGGCTTTTCCCTTTGCTGGAAAGTGCGCATGATCGCGTTGGAGAAAGTCTGATAAAGATCAGCCAGCACGCTGTTGTGTGAGGCGCCAGCTACCGCTTTATGGAAGCGGATATCGGCATCTGCACAGGCTTCATAATTATCTGTGATGATTGCCTCCATCTTTCTCTCAAAAGGCTGTCCATCATTTCCAGATCCTCTTGTGTACGGTAAGTGACTGCCAGTTGTACAATTTCAACCTCCAGCAACTGTCTCACATGATTTACTTCCTGTAATGCGGCTCTTCTGAGTCTTTGATCCAGAGGCTCGGTTGTTTCGGCAGGGGCACATACGAAGGTGCCTGCGCCCTGCTGTACTTTAAGTACACCTGCATTAGAGAGGGTTTTAATGGCTTCCCGGATGGTAGAGCGGCCTACACCGAATTGTTCCATTAATACCGGCTCTGGTGGGATCAGCTCGCCCACTTTGTATTTCCCGAGGGAGATCTCCTTTTGCAGCTCAAAAATGACTTTGTCTGCAAGTTTTATTGGTTTTGTCATTGTTTTTAAACGTCTGATGTTTCACAAAGGTATGATGTTTTGGCAAACATCTGATGTTTTAAAGGTTGTTTTTGTTGGAATATTTAGGGATGGGCGGAAAGGCGTGTAGTCCCGCTTGCTTCGTGAACATAATCCGTACTTTTCCCGGAGATACTCCGTAGATAAGCCGTATATAACCCGTATCTATAGGAATGGCTTATATACGGCTTATCTACGGGGTATCTACGGCTTATCCTGCAATTATCCCATATATCCGGACGGCATCAGGTATAATCCTGATATAGGTTTACAAAGGAAATTTTAAAGCAGATGTATTGAGCGCAGAATTAGTTTTACAATCCGGTAATTACGTCAGCGGGCACTTTGCGGCCATTCATGCAGATTATATCTGTTTCACCGGAATCAGGAGTAAGAAATTGGCGGACAAGGCTAAAATCAGCCGGGAGGTCTTGCCGTCATACGCGGCTTATACATGCTTCATACCGGGCGTATACCGGGAGTATAGGTGGACTTGATCGAAACAAAAAGGACGATCTGTTGCCAGACCGTCCTTTCTATAAAAAGAAATACTAAAGTTGCTTTATCTGTTTTCTTCCACTAATCTCCTGTTTGCAGCTTTCACCTCTTCTCTGCCTTCTTCTGTCAGCAGATTGCTGGTTTTCACCTTCTCAGGTACGCCTCTGATATCCCAAACGATACCAAAGAAGCCGAGTGTACGAAGGATATAGTAGGTGATGTCAAATTCCCACCAGAAGAAGCCCTGACGGGTTGCACTCTGATAGTAGTGGTGGTTGTTATGCCAGCCTTCACCCAGAGTCACCAGTGCCAGAATTGCGCTGTTTTTGGAGAAATCGCCTGTTTTATAACGAGGTTTGCCCCATTTGTGCATCAGGGAGTTGATAGTAAATGTACCGTGGTACAGGAAAATGGTGCTCAATACGAAACCGATCAGCAGGGTAGAGAGACCTGCATGCCAGTCGAACCAGCCTTCACCATTTACTTTATTACCAACGAAGTAACAGGCAATTGCCAGTACAACACCCGGTACCCAATGATATTTGTTCAGCCAGTATAATTCTGGTTGTTTAAAGTCTTTGATCAGTTCGTAACGGGTTGGTTTGAACTCAGGGCCCATGATCCAGCCCATGTGTGCATACCAGAAACCGTAAATATTTGCAGAGTGCGGATCTTCCGGTGTATCACTATGTTTATGGTGAACACGGTGGTTAGCTCCCCACCATAATACACCTTTCTGTAAACTACTCTGTGCTCCTCCTGCCAGAATGAACTGGAAGAAACGCGAAGTTTTGTACGTCCGATGCGAGAAATATCGATGATAGCCGCCTGTTACAAAGAACATGCGTGCTACGTACAAAGCGGCACATAAAATCCAGTCAAATGTTGTGACATGCGTCCAAATAGCCAGTATCGGCACCAGGTGTAACCCCAGAAAATCGAATTGACGCAACCAGTTAGGTCCTTTCCTCAGTTGTTTTTCAGAATTCATAGTACAAAAATATCCCTATTCCGGACAATAAACAATGATCATGATCAGTCAATCATAATTTTACCAGCTGCTACCTGCTCCACCACCTCCTGAACTACCTCCGCCCCAGCTGCTGCTGGACGAGGAAGAAGAAGAAGAGCTTGATGAGCCTGAGCTGCCTGAACTGCCAGAAGATGGCTTTGGGATGACATAATATTCCTGTTTTGTATGATTGCAATGTTTGCAATCATAATATTGAATGCCTTCACCCTCCCGGCTGCTGGTAGCACGGCGTAACACCTTCTTTTTGCCGGGTACCATGGTGATCGCTTTACAGGACGGACATTCATCTGCATTGACATCCAGATCCTGATAACCGAGCACTTTTCTGCTGTTGCACTGCTTACAGTTCCATACGTCATACATGACAGAACCTACCTTATCTTCTGCCAGCTGACTGGTGTTAAGGAATTGTTGTTTTTCTTTCTTTTTTAGTATTGTCATTGGCTGATGACAATTTTCACAATCATATGGCTCATAGCGAAGGGCTTCCAGTCGCTTTTTATGCCATTTGGAGTAGATCAGAAAAGGAAGTGGAAAGAAAAAGCCTGCCAGTGAGGTGATTTTATTCGCCTGATTCCAGGCATCATATTGCTGGCGTCTGTCTGCGGCTTTTAAGAGAAACGCCGCCTTCGTGTGAACGACAATTGTGCGATAGATCAGGTAGGCGAGGAGATTACCGTACATGATCAATGGTAATATCCACCAGCGATACACCATACCAAAGAAATTGATCAGCACCAGCGTTAATATAAATGGTGCTGCATATATCCAGATCATATGGAAAATGTTGGTCTTAAACAGCGAAGTGGTGTTCTTCCTGCGCTTTGCATTACCCGTCTGGATAACAAATATGGTTGCGAATATTGCATAGAAGACATAAAGCACCAGTGTCCCGACACCCATATCATCTCCGCGTTCTTTCGCCTCGTATGTTTCCTGTGGATAGTCAGGATATGTTTCTCCTTCATTGATAACTGGCTCGCTATTATCAGGTACAGCACCAAATTGCTGCGCAAAGCCTGCACTATCCGCAGCTACAAAACTATCCACCTTTGCCATGATCTCCTGTGCGGCAATAGCAGTATCTGATAAACCCTCATCTGCGGAGGAGTCATTATCAGAAGCGCTACCTTGTGCGACATTCCTATCGTTCAGCACATTGATGACAGCGGTCATCCCTTTCAACATCCCTCCATCAAGATCTTTTTGCTTAAAAGAAGGTAACATTTCCGACTGCTGTATACGATAACACACCACGTCCGGAAGATCTCCTTCCAGTCCGTAGCCTGTTTCGAATTCAATCCGATGCTGATCATTCACCAGTAAAACGATAAGACCATTGTTTTTATCTTTTTGTCCCGGTTTCCAAAGCCTGAATATTTCATGTGCGACATCTTTCGGCACCCTTTCACCAATACTTTCTAATAGTACAATGCCTATCTGCGCACGTCCGGATTTATCCATCTGCCGCATCTGTTCATTTAATGCCTGTTCAGTAGCATCGCTGATCAGGTGATCCGGGTTACTGACGTAACCATTATGCTGCATAGGGTCCGGTATCTTATCTACCGCAAAATCTGCATTCTTTTTTTCACGACAGGCGCCGGCTATCAACAGGATCAACAAACACAGGCGCCATCTTTTTACATGAGCCATATTAATGTATATATTCTCTCCAAAAATAATAAACAGATTTGTAAATACGATGTCACTCACATTTTGTGTAAAATATTACCCAGTCCAGTAGTTTTTTATTGCTGTTTCCGCCTGAAAATCATGCATTACGACGATGGCATGAAATTGCATCTGTTTATATAGCGAACCTCGCTTCCACTGTACATGACCCAATGCTTATAACTATGGCTAGTGCGCTTACATCTTCCATTAACAGATATATGGAAACAGTCGGTGATCAGGTATTATTTACCGGTCGCTTTGCAAGGAATATTTTCCGGGGAGGATTTGAATGGGGAGAATTTATCCGCCAGTGTTTTATTGTTGGTTACCTGTCCGTTGGACTGGTTGGTATTACAGGCTTTATTATCGGGCTTGTAATGACCTTGCAGACGCAGCCGACTTTAAAAGATTTTGGTGCAGAAAGTTATGTGCCCGGCATGGTATCTATTTCTATTATCCGTGAAATAGGGCCTGTCATCATTGCCTTGATTTGTGCGGGTAAAATAGCATCAAGTATCGGGGCAGAGCTGGGCAGTATGAAAGTAACGGAGCAGATCGACGCCATGGAGGTCTCTGCTGCCAATCCGGTACAATATCTTGTAGTAACGCGTATTCTGGCCTGTACGATCATGGTGCCTTTACTAACGATTATGGCTGATGGGCTGGCAATGTTAGGAGGATGGGTAGGTGTTAATATACAGGATCACGTCAGTGCGACCCTCTTTTTTAAAAAGTCCTTCAAGGCATTAGAGTTCAGTGATGTTGTCCCTTCTGTGATCAAAACATTTTTCTTCGGATATGCGATCGGTTTTGTCGGATGTTATAAGGGGTATCATTCCGCCCGTGGTACTGAAAGCGTGGGAAAGGCAGCTAACTCCGCTGTGGTAAGCGCCTCTCTCTGGATCATCCTCATAGATGCAATAGCTGTACAGATCACTAACCTGATTTATTATTAACCTCAAGCAGACACACGTATGGATGACACATTAGTACAGGACAAAAAAACGCCGGCAGCCACCGATGATGAAGTGGTGATCCGTATTGAACATCTGAAAAAATCTTTCGGAGATAATGAGGTGTTGAAAGATATCAACCTTGAATTGCACAAAGGCGAAAACATTGTGGTGCTTGGTCGCTCGGGGCAGGGTAAATCAGTGACAATACAATGTATTGCCGGTTTACTGGAGCCTGATGAGGGGCTCTTAGAGGTACTGGGAAAAGAGGTGAAGGCACTCTCTCCTGATGAACTCAGAGAACTGCGCATGAAAATTGGTTTCCTGTTTCAGAGTGGTGCGCTTTATGATTCGATGACTGTACGCGAAAATCTCGCTTTCCCGCTTACCCGTGTACTGAAAATGAAGGATGAAGCTGAAATAGAAAAACGGGTGAAGGAAGTGCTTGAAAGCGTCGGACTGGAAGATGCCATTGATAAACTCCCCTCCGATTTGTCAGGCGGTATGCGTAAAAGGGTAGGACTGGCCCGTACACTTATATTACGGCCGGAAATTATGCTTTATGACGAGCCTACTACCGGACTGGATCCTATCACTTCCAGAGAGATCAGTGAACTGATCATCAAGCTGCAGGAGAAATATGAAACGTCGTCTATTATTATTACCCACGATATGAATTGTGCCCGTATTGTAGCAGACCGTATCGTTGTCATGAATGACGGTGAGTATATCGCAACAGGCACTTACGATGAACTGGCGAATTCGCCTGATGATCTCATTAATAACTTTTTTAAATAGTAAAGTATGCAGCAGAAAGCAAAACAAAAGATGAAGGTCGGCATCTTTGCTACGGTCGCCTTTGCATTATTGCTCATAGGTATTTTCCTTATCGGAAGAAATAAGAATATGTTTGGTAACACATTTCTGCTTTATGGTACCTTTAAAAATGTCGGCGGATTACAAGCCGGTAATAATGTCCGCTTCGTAGGTATTGATGTAGGCACGGTGGAAAGTATCGAAATATTATCTGATACTACAGCCCGTGTGGCATTGCGTATCAAGGAGAAGGTGCAGCCATTTATCAAAAAAGGCGCAGTGGCCGGTATCAGTTCTGACGGATTGATGGGAGATAAACTGATTACGATCAGTTCCGGCCGGGACAATGCAGAACCTGTAAAAGATGGGGATTCTGTACATGCAGTAGATCCCCTGGACTATGATCAGGTGATCAACAGGGTTTCCGGGGTGGCGGCCAATGCGGAGGTCATTACGGAGCAACTGGCCGATATTGCTACCAGAATCAACCATGGCGAGGGTAGTATAGGACGATTACTGTATAGTGATAGTCTGGCTACCAGTCTGGAAGGTACTGTGACAGAAGCCAAGAGAACGGTGAGGTCCATACGTAAAGGATCGGATGGATTTAGTGAAAATATGGAAGCTTTAAAACATAATTTCCTGTTACGGGGTTATTATAAGAAGAAAGAGAAGGCTGCAAAAAAAGAAGCAGAGAAAAAAGAGAAGGAAGCAGAGAAAAAGGACAAGGATCGTAAGAAAAGTAGCAGCAAGGATTCTGCGAGCCTTAAAATGCCTAAAGAAGGATAAAACGATTGGTTTTTGCATATATGGCCGCGCGGTATATACCGTGCGGCCTTTTTTTTACTATTTTAGTCCCTGACACGAAAGATAGTGCACTTATGAAAATACTGACCTGTACCACGCCTGGTAAGTTTGAATATGGCGAAGCGGACATGCCCGTGCTGAAAGCCGGCCATGCCATTATAAAGATTAAAAGGATTGGCATCTGTGGTACCGACCTGCATGCCTTTGAAGGAACACAGCCTTATTTCTCTTATCCCCGGATATTGGGACATGAACTGGCTGGCGAACTGGTATCTTTTGACGATGCACCCGGATTTACGGTAGGAGAGCCGGTGACTTTTATTCCTTATTTCAATTGTGGTACCTGTATCGCCTGTCGCAACGGGAAGCCCAACTGTTGTACGAATATTAAAGTCTGCGGTGTACATGTGGACGGAGGTATGGTAGAATACCTGCAGGTACCGGCTGCCTCCCTTGTGCATGGCGAAGGATTGAGTATGGACGCACTGGCATTGGTCGAACCACTGGCAATTGGTGCGCATGGCGTACGCAGGGCAGGGGTAACACCGGGAGAGTTTGTACTGGTAATAGGCGCAGGACCTATCGGATTGGGTATCATGGAATTTGCACGTATTGCAGGTGCGCAGGTGATAGCGATGGATATCAATGATGGCAGACTGACCTTCTGTAAGGAGAAATTACAGGTATCTTATACGATTAATGCAAAGCAGGAAGATGTGATGGCACGTCTGCAGGCAATCACCAATAATGATATGCCGACTGTTGTGATTGACGCCACCGGTAGTCAGCAGGCGATCAATAATGGATTTAACTATATGTCGCATGGTGCACGGTATGTGCTGGTCGGCTTGCAGAAAGGGGAACTGGTTGTGAGTCATCCGGAATTTCACAAAAGAGAAGGTACGCTGATGAGCAGTCGTAATGCTACCCGTGAAGATTTCGAACATGTGATCAGGAGTATGAAAAGCGGGCAGGTAGATCCGACGACCTATATTACGCACAGAGTGGGTTTTGATGCCGTAAAAGACGAGTTTGAGGGTTGGTTGAATCCTTCTAACGGCGTCATAAAGGCTATTGTCAGCTTAGATTGAATGTGTGTATAAGTGACGCTTATAAATAACAGAAAATGTTTGGAGATATGTAGTATATTGTATGCTCCCGTACGGTTGGATTGTCAACAGCGATACGGGAGCAGTTAACTGCCGGATGTAATTGTTTGGGGATATCGTAAAGAGCACTTTTTCAATAACTTGTATTATATTGTCTGGCAAATATTACATTGAATGGAAGAATTAACCGCCGGCAAAGGGTCGAGAGTTCAGCACGCACGTTATGGCCCCGGAGTGATCATTGATGTGAAATACGCACAGTACGTAGTTACCTTCATGGATCAGGGGATAATAGAAGTGGACAAAACAGATCCGCTGTTTGAGATTTTACACACAGAAAACCGGAGTATTGAAGTGGAAACGGTATCAGCCGTTGAAACATCATTATTAAAGATTCTGCGCCTCTGGAGCGATGTTTCTGAAGTCGTTCCGCTGGGAGACAGATGGGAGGGCGGCACAATGGTATTGCAGCCAAAGGATCCTTCATTGAAGGCCAAGGAGATACCTATTGAAGTCTTTTTCCATAAAATAGTGATGGTCCGCGACCGGCTTCGTGTGCTGGAACAGCAGATTAACAGTCACAAACAGTTGAGCGATGAAGACAAAATAAATATGCAACAGTATATCACCCGGATATACGGTTCACTGACAACCTTTAATGTACTTTTTAAGCAAAAAGAGCAGTGGTTTGCCGGAGAAAAAGGGGCAAAAGAAGACTAGCAGAAATGAAATCTTTTTGCAACTACATGGCTTTAATTTTGTTATATTTAGATAACATACAACTGTTCTTCCTAAACAAAATGCCGTATGAAAGATTTTACATTAGATTTTGATCTGAAAGGAGACAACTACATCGTAGTTGTACAGCCTCACGAATCAATGGGCATTGAGCACTACAAAGCTGTACTGGACGAAGATCATTCAATTGACTATCTGGTGCAGATCAATGGTTACCTCCAGCCAAATGCAGACTATGCCGCAGATCCACAATTAGTAAATGCAATTGCCACACGTATACTTCAGGTTGTACATGTGGAAGACAGGGGACATGGTTTTACATCCTACCCTTGATCCATGAATGGATAGCAGGATACTAAATCTTATTGAGTATCTTAGCTCCCATGTTGAAAATTACGAATATCAGATCTGTAGTTGTCGCACTTATTGTACTCTTTGCACCAATTCTGTTGCGTGCACAGTCGAAACGACCAAATATCATCTTCATTCTTTCAGATGATCATACCTACCAGGCCATCAGTGCTTATGGTAACAGGTATGTGCAAACGCCAAATATCGACCGGATAGCACGCGAAGGGGTCTTATTCCATCATGCCATGGTCACCAACTCCATATGTGGGCCAAGCAGAGCTACGTTATTGACAGGAAAGTACAGCCATAAGAATGGGTATCCACTGAATGAAAAACGATTTGACAATACGCAGCAGACTTTCCCCGGTATTTTGCAGCAAAATGGTTATCAGACTGCATGGATAGGTAAAATGCACCTTGGTACATTGCCAAAGGGATTCAATTACTTCAGCATTTTACCTGGTCAGGGTAAATACTACAATCCGGACTTTATTTCCACACCGAATGATACGGTGAGGATGGAGGGTTATGTCACTAATATTATTACGGACTTGTCTGTATCCTGGTTGAACGGCCGGGATACAAGCCGTCCGTTTATGCTGGTTGTCGGAGAGAAAGCGACGCATCGCGAATGGCTGCCTGACCTGCCCGATCTGGGCGCGTATGACAGCATCCACTTCCCGCTGCCCGCTACTTTCGCTGATGACTATAAAGGCCGTCATGCCGCCCATGATCAGGATATGACCATCTCCAACACGATGCGGCTGAAAGAAGACCTGAAAGTGCATGTAAACTACCAGCAAAATAAGAATAGTGAATACGGCAGGTTCAGTCCCGCACAACAGGCTCAATTCTCACAGTATTACGAGCAGCAAATTAGCCGCGAATTTGATTCCCTGCACCTGAGTGGCGAAGCGCTGACAGAGTGGAAATATCAGCGTTATATGCGCGATTATCTGTCTACCGCCCGTTCGCTGGACAGAAACATCGGCCGCATCCTGCAATATCTTGATAGTACCGGACTGGCAGACAATACCGTCGTGATCTATTGTTCTGATCAGGGCTTCTATCTGGGAGAGCATGGCTGGTTTGACAAACGTTTCATTTATGAGCAATCTTTACATACACCTTTCGTGATGCGTTATCCCGGTGTTATCAAACCCGGTACCAGCAGCAATGGTTTTATGCTGAACATAGATTGGGCACCTACTTTACTGGATATCGCGCATGTAAAAGCACCTGCAGATATGCAGGGCACTTCTTTTATGCCACTGGTGAATGGTAAAGGAGATACGGCCCGTTGGAGAAAAGATATGTATTATCACTACTATGAGTTTCCGGAGCCACATCATGTGTCTCCTCACTTCGGTATACGCACGGAAAAATATAAGCTGGTGCGTTTCTATGGCCCTGCTGATTTCTGGGAATTGTATGATATGAAAAATGATCCGCAGGAGCTGCATAATATTTACAATGATCCGGCACAGGCGAAGAATATTGTGAACCTGAAGAAGCGTTTGAATGTACTGATAAGACAGTATGATGATAAAGATGCGGAGAAACTGATGAAGAATTAAGAGATATAAGAAATTGTGTTATAACAATGAAAAAGTCCCCAAAGTGTTCAGCTTTGGGGGCTTTTTCATTGTTGTACTGTACTTATATTATACTCTTCTTGCTTTAATGCTGTAATGGAAACGGAAGATTAAGCTGGGGTGACTATTGTGTAAGGTAAAGATCGGGTAAGGATAGGTAGAGACATAAATTTGCTGCGGGTTGAGGTGGGACGCCGGGCTGACGCCCTTTTGCGAGGGGTGCTATTGGGCTGGTGAGGGTCGTGTTGGGTGGTGGTGGGGGGATTGAGCGCTGTCAAGCGGGGCAGGCTCTCAAGGGCTAAGGCCCTTTGTCTCCACCTCAACCCCTCCGCTGATTATGTCGGGCGGTTGGGTAAGTGTGTTTAAAGCTTAATGGGCTGTGTAATTGGGCTATTTAATTGAGGTGTGTAATTGAGCTGTGTAATTGAGCTGTGTAATTGAGTTTGTAATTGCTGGTGTTAATTTTAATTCTTACAATAACGTGAACGGTAGGTCTATGCTAAATATTGTTCCTTTATTTTCCTGTGAATTGACATATATTTTGCCACCATGTTCCTGTACCAGTTGTTTGCAGATATGCAGTCCGAGGCCATTGGAGGGTTCTTCGTTTAACCCTTTGCGGCTGGCACTGGTGAACTGATCAAAGAGATGAGGGATCAATGCTTCCGGAATACCGATGCCTGTATCAGAAACGGATATACGCACGCCTCCTCTGTGCTGTCGCATGCCTATTGTAATGGCTCCTTCTACAGGTGTGAATTTGGCGGCATTGTGCAGCAGATTATCAACGACCCGCTGCATTTTACCGGTATGTATCCGTGCTTTCAATTCTTCTGAGGGTAGTTCGAGTGATATGGCTCTGTTAAAGCCGGATTGCTGTAACCAGTTGTCACGCACATCCTGCAGCCAGTCATTCAGCGAGATAAAATCTGTCTGTAATTGACCACTTTCTCTTTGTTTGGCGGCAAGCAATAATTCTTCAATGATCTGGTCAGCAGTTTCACAGGCATCTTTTATCCAGAAGAGATATTTATTCTCCTGTTCCGGCGTATAGGGATATTCTTCCATGAGATGTGTCACAGAACGGATCCCTGCAATAGGATTGCGAAGATCGTGTGCTACGATGGCTAAGATTTCATTTTTCAGTTTATTGGCCCGCTGGATTTCTTCGTTTTTATCCTCAATAGTTTTCAATTTGATAAAATAATTCGCATGATATGAATATATGAGGCGCGAAATAACCATAAAGCAGGCGATGATTAGCCAGAAAGCGACGTAATTGAGTGCACGCGTTTCTTCGGAAACCTGAAACAGATCGAAGAATAACACAAATGTAACAATGGACAGTCCGGCGACCAGCAACAGATTGCGGATTGTGAAGATAAGCAACACCCCCACAGTGAGTAATCCAAGCAACAGCATCGTCATCGTGTTTTTCGGATTGTGTTGTGCGACGAAGGTCAGGGACATGCAACTGCCTGTAAATAAAAGCGTATAGAGGATACTGACAAAGTGGTATCGATTTTGCTGCTTTGGATGAGGCTTTTTCTTAATGATATAAAGGAGACAGGCAAATAAAGCGGAAGTGCCGATCATGCAATTATTAATAAAAACGTATTCCGTATAACGTTGCGGCAGCAGCATCTTCTGGTATGGGATGATCCAGGATGCCACTCTGATACAGATAGCCGCAAAGGCTACGATCAGTGCTATATATGCAGTTACTTTAATATTCTGCTGTCTCGTATGTTGGTTAAACTCCTCCCTGTATTTTTTTTCTATGGGGGAGAATAGGTATAGTTTCATCAGCGTTACATAGTAGGATACGTGTTCGCCCAAAGATACCTGATTAGATCCAGAAATTCATTGTTGAGTCTACCGTCCTTATCCCATGAAAGTCCGTGAAATGATCTTTAGAGTTAATATTTTTTATTGAAATGCCTTTTAGAGGGTAAAACCTAAGCCGTCAAATCATGCAAGAGTTCACAACTTTGGAGAATCCGACGGAAGTAGTCCGTCATCTCACCAACGCGCTGGGAAAAAGTAAAGTACGACAGATCCGTTTTGGCTACCGGTTGGATAATGAAGAACCTGCCATTAAGTTTAAGATCTGGTTACGATTCCCTTACAATCTTTTTGCCCGGAAAAAAGTGGAGGAAAAACTGGAAGAGGAGATGTCTCATATTCGTATATCGACTGATTCTTCGAAATTATTGTTCCAGGTGGAATGAACATTTAACAGTTTTGGCTAAATTAAGGGACTAATACTTGATCCCATGGCAGTTAAATTGTCCACCATCAGGCAGGCCTTCCATTTATTGAAGAACATTGACTTCGAACAACTGGGGCGTTTATCCGAGAAGATAGATCTGCCGAAAGTAATGGCCACTGTAGGTAAAATGAATGACCAGCAACTTTCTGGTCTGATGCGTATGCTGCAAAGCAGCGGCGGAGAAAGAAAAAAGGAGTTACCACCCGTAAATGGTGATTTTTATGATCTGAGCGGCATGCTGAGCCCGGAGGACAGGGCATTGCAGCTGAAGGTCCGCGAATTTATGGAGTCGGAGGTTCAGCCCATTGTAAATGAGCATTGGGTGAAATCAGATTTTCCGTTTCAGTTACTGCCAAAGCTGGCAGCATTGGATATCTGTGGTTCCACTTACGAGGGTTATGGCGGTATTCAGTCCTCTTTTTTGATGGAGGGGATTATTACCATGGAAATTGCCCGCGTGGATTGTTCCATGGCGACTTTCTTTGGTGTGCAGAGCGGTCTGGCGATGGGTTCTATCTATCTGCTGGGATCGGAAGAACAGAAGAAGGAGTGGTTACCCGGTATGCAGCGGCTGGAGAAGATTGGTGCGTTTGGTCTGACGGAGCCGGAGGTAGGTTCTGGTGCAGCCGGCGGACTGACCACTACGGCCAAACGGGATGGGGACACCTGGATCCTGAACGGACAGAAGAAGTGGATTGGTAATGCCACTTTTGCGGACGTACTGGTGATCTGGGCAAGAGATGTGGATGACAATGAAGTAAAAGGTTTCCTGCTGAAAAAGGATACGCCCGGTTTCAGTGTAGAGAAGATGCACGATAAAATGGCATTGCGTATCGTACAGAACGGCCTGATCACTTTGAAGGATTGTGTAGTGGAGGAGAAGGATCGTCTGCAGCATGCAAATTCATTTAAAGATACGGCGAAGGTGTTACGTATGACCCGTGCAGGCGTTGCGTGGCTGGCAGTAGGATGTGCAAGGGGAGCGTATGAGAATGCGCTGGCTTATACACAGAAGAGAAAGCAGTTTGGTCGTCCGATAGGCTCATTCCAGCTGATCCAGAATCATCTGGTGGAGATGTTATCCAACCTGACGGCGATGCAGACGATGGTCTACCGTTTATCTGAATTACAGGATGAGGGCAGATTGGAGGATGAACATGCATCTATTGCAAAAGTATTCTGTTCATTACGTACCCGTGATATTGTGAGTCGTGCACGGGAGGTAATGGGAGGTAACGGTATACTGCTGGAATATAATGTGGCGCGTTTTGTAGCTGATGCAGAGGCGATCTATTCTTATGAGGGAACAAAAGAGATCAACTCTTTGATAGTGGGAAGGGCGATCACTGGTTTCAGTGCGTTTGTATAATATTGCACTATGACTATAGTGCTGACAATAAAAGCGGGGCTGCTCAATATTGAGCGGCCCCGCTTTTTATAATTTCAGTGTAAATGGATTGTTAGATTGATTTGCCGAACAGTGGCTTTAAAGCGAACCATCCGAGTGCCGGGAAGAAGTGCATGGGCACTGCGAGTCCGGGGAATAATTCAGGCATATCCTGTTCCAGTGGCAGTTTAGCGCCGATAGGACCGAGTATGCTTGCGAAGGTAAGGATCACGAACAGGAGGTTGAACACCATCTCAGTTTTACCTTTCAGCACGAGGCTCAGTAAGAAATAGCCGATTGCTGCTACGAATGCACCTGCCAGTGTATATTTGAAGATATTGGCAGTGCTGGCGATGTTTACGAATCCTTCTCCTACAGTTTCAATATACACCTTCTGATAAACGATACCAGCCACACCTGAAAGTCCACCTACCAGTACTGCAAGCAGTGCAAGTAGCGATAATTTTTTAAGCATATATCTGATTTAAGGATTAGGCCTTCACTACAGGAACGGCTACAGTTACGCTGATCATATCAGCTACGTCACCACCTGGTTTACCGATATGGAAATCGTTACGGTTTACTTTGAAAGTACCGTCGAAGGTAGCGCCGTTACCTGTGCGTTTGAAAGTGAAAGGAATAGTGAATTCCTTCTTAACACCACGGATTTCGAGGTCGCCGGTTACCTGATAGCCAGCACCTGCTTTTACGATCTTTTTGGAAGTGTATTTGATTTCAGGGTATTTTGCTGCATCAAACCACTCGTCGCTTTTAGCGTGTTTGTTCATCAGTGCATTACCGGTGTTGATAGAAGCAACATCAACAGATACACTAAAGTTAGAAGCAGCCAGATTGGCTTCATCGAAAGCGATTGAACCTTTAAAGGTTTTGAAGATACCGCTTGCTTCGTTTGTAGAGAAGGCAATATTATACTTGCCACTGATGTTCCATGCCTGTGCCAGTGCGGCGAAGGCAAACACTGCTGCTGTGAGCAGCAGTGTTGATGAAAATATTACTAATCTTTTCATTGCCGTAAGTTAAATTATTCTTTTACGAATTCACCACTTGCTCTCAGCTTAACATCTTCACCCAGCATGGTTGCAGGAGCTTCTGTAGCGAAACCGAAGTCTTTACGTTTGAAAGTACCGGTGATAGTGAAACCAGCAACGAGTTTCTTGCTCTGTGGATTCTCCTGAGTACCGTTGTATACTGCGTTCAGCATTACCTGTTTAGTTACACCGTGGAAGGTCAGATCACCCACCAGTCTGTACTGATTACCACTGGTTTTCTTGAAGGAAGTGCTCTTGAAAGTGATGGTAGGATATTTTTCAGCATCAAAGAAATCTGCACTTTTCAGGTGTTTATCACGCATTTCGTTTTCTGTGTTCAGGCTTGCTACATCGATGCTGATGTTGAAAGCTGCGTCAGAGAAATCGGCTTTGGAAGCGGTGATATCAGCAGTGTAAGATTTGAAGTTACCTTCACTTTCAGACAGTGTCATGTGAGAGATAGTGTAACCCAGTCTTGCGTGTGCTTTATCTACAGACCATTTAGATTGTGCAAATGTTGTTGCGGAAAGTGCCAGTAAAGAGGCGATGATTGTGATTTTTTTCATGTTTGCGCTTGTTTAGAAAATTAAAATTAGGTCTTTTTTATGAGAATATATGTTTCAACATATATCGTTGCAGAAATCTTAAACTAGGTTAAGGTATTACACTATTTTCGATTTCTCATTTCTTTAAATATTTATGATAATTTTACTCTTATAAGAGAGCTACTTTCTTTTGGAAAGCTGGACAAAGGTAGGAGGCGGACACATGTTAAACAATAACGTTTCGTCATGGCAACTTACTTACCTTTTAGTAACGATCGTGAAAATCAATTTGTTATGGTGAAAAATAGTGATGGAAAAATATGGATAGGGGATTGTCCGATACGGCAGGTGCTGGATCGTTTTGGCGATAAGTGGTCGATTCTGGTGATAGAGCTGTTGTCGCATGAGGGGAAGTCGCGGTTTAGTGAGATTGCGCAGATGATAGGGGATATTTCGCAGAAGATGTTGACGGTGACGTTGCGGTCGTTGGAGTCTGATGGGTTGATTACGAGGCAGTTTTTTCCGGAGATACCGCCGAGGGTAGAGTATGCGTTGTCGGAGTTGGGGAGGAGTTTAGTGCCGCATATACAGCAGCTGACGAGTTGGGGGCAGGAGAATATGGAGGCGATAAAGGAGAATAGGAGGAGGTTTGAGGAGAAGCAACGAGGTGATTAAGGCTTGATGACTTTTCAGACTGGTCCTCCTTATATGTATTGTCTCTGTTGAGTGGGTTGGGCATTTATGGGCCTGGCCGGTTTCAGATGGGATTACGGGCTGACGCCCTCTACGCGTGCTGCTATGAGGCGTGGTAGGGGGATTGGGCAGGGGAAGGGGATTAAACATTGGTGCAGGGTCCCGGCGATGCGTAAAGGGCTAAGGCCCTTCATCTCCATCTGTAAACCTTCCGGCAGGAGTATATAATGGTGGCAGATTTTTCATTTTGTCTCTGAGATTTTTTTGTTCAATAATAAAATACCGTTTATCTTTACCCTACAAAACTAGTAGACTAATAATGCATCCCCAGTCAGGCACATATCACTTAATGACTTCCTGCTTACCCATAAGCAAAAGGTGCCCTTATTGTTGTTGCTGAATTATCTATATCCCATCGTTATTCTATGGATGGGAGGTGAGGCTCACTTTCTATTTGCATTCAGATTTTAATTTAAAGCTTACTACAGCTGAACACTTATTAAACCTACGCATCTATGTCTGTCGCTTATTCAACATTTACACTCGGTAACGTGCTTACCGAAGAGCAACAATCATTTTTTGAAGAAAACGGTTATATCCATTTCTCTAATTTTCTGACACCGGAGCAGGTGCAGGAAATTGTCACTGCATCAGAAGAGGTACAAGAAAAATGGATTTCAGGAAATGTAGAGAAAGTCAATGGGGTACCGGTGAAATATGGGAAAGACCTCGATGGTCAGCCAATTGTACAACGATTTGCTTTTATCAATCAACATACACGTGTTCTCTCAGATCTACTGAAGGATAACCGCTTACAAACGCTCTTACAATTAATTGGCCCCGGCGCCCGTATAGGAGAGAACGAAAAGGATGGCATGGTATTGAATCACTATGTAAATGGTCCGGAAAGTACTTTCACTAAAATGGGATGGCATACGGACGGCTTACGTGACATCTTTCTGCATGGAAAATTGAATCCGATGTTGAATGTCGGTATCCATCTGAGTAATCTGCGTCCGGAAAACGGCGGACTTCGTATCATTCCGGGTACCCACAAACAGAACATCTTCAATATGCTGTTCAGAAAGAGATACTTTGTAGGTCACAAGCCCGATAAAAACGAATTGGCCATTACCCCCAATGCCGGTGATCTCACCGTACATGACGGTCGTCTCTGGCATCGTGTGGCCCAGTCAAATGTAATAGGAGAGGCCAGCCGCAGACGGGTTATTTATGTGCCTATCATCGCCGGAAAATATGAACCGAAACATGAGAATAGTCCGACCCTCCTGTATCAGCGTCTGGCAGGCGTTATTCTGAAGTAATGGATTTTATCTGTGCCAATGGAAAACCACAGAAATAGTGTGGTATATGAGGTATCTGCGATATACGCGGTATATGATATAGTTATGAATAAGCGTAAGGAGATAAGGAATAAACATATAGAGGCAAGTAGATATCAGTCAGTAGTAAAAGCCAAAGGCTACAGAAACAAGGTATCATGCTCATACAAATACATTTGCTTTCTTTCATTTTATAGAGACGAATCTGCATAAGATTCGTCTTATTTTTTGCAATCCGCTCACCTTACCTAATCCTCTTACCACATCACTCTATCACATCACTCTATCACATCCCTCCATCACATCCCTTGTTTCAAACAACCCCATACCATCATAACCCCAAACCACAACTTCCATGCGAAGCCGTCAGGTTTGCAGATGGAGATGAAAGGGCCTTAGCCCTTCACGCATCGCCCGGCCCATGCACCAATGTTTAATCATCCCCCGTTGCCCAATCCCCCTACCACGCCTCATCGCAAGAACGCGTGGAGGGCGTCAGCCCGTCATCCCATCCGCAAATCTGACGCCGCCATAAAGCATCAACCCCGGTAAGCAATAAACTATAAATATCCGTGTAAGGAATTAACAGAGCAATTCTCCAAGGATTACAATAGGCTACCCCCCTGAATAAACATCATATAAAACTATAACAAAACTAAGATTGGGAGCAGGACGCAACCCCACCATGCAGCATTCATATATTAACCACGCACTATAGCAATAAGATAACATCGGCAGCATAACGTAAGGCAATACCGGCTGACAGCCGCCCGTCATCGGAGACAATAAACAATAAAGCATTGATTGAATCAATTCACTCAGGAACCTGACTTCGTCTTGTAAAGGTTCGCAGCCACTGCCTCTACGATCGCCTTCGGCACTATCCGCGTCATAAACGCCGTCACCACATTCATCGCACCCGGAATAATCTCCGCTTTCTTCCGGAACATCCCTTTGATTGCAATCTCCGCCACATCATCTGCCAGCATACCATATTTATCCGCCGTCTCCTTAATAGCCTGCATCCCCGCCCGATCAATAAAATTCGTCTTCACCGGCCCCGGACACAAACACGTCACCGACACATTACTCTTTTTCAGCTCCTGTCGCAATCCCCGTGAGAATAACAACATGAAGGACTTGGTCGCTGCATACAAAGTCAGCGTAGTTACTGCCTGATAAGCAGCGGTACTGGAAACATTTAATATATAAGCCTGCGATTGCTGACGCAGGATCGGCAGCAGGTAATGACAAAGTGCTACAGGAGTCCCCGCATTCACCTGTATCATTTGCTGGTGCTCGGATAAGGTGCGGTCAGCAAAGTTGCCCCATACGGCGTAGCCGGCATTATTGATCAGGATAGACACCGCATACCTACCCGCCCATTCAGCTACGCGGGCAGCAGCGTCAGGGGAGGAGAGGTCAATTGCCAGCCATGCGACTTCCACCTGCCATTTATTACGCAGTTCATCAGCGGCAGCAGTTAATTCCTGCTCCGAACGGGCAATCAGCAATAAATTATATTTTCTGGAAGCAAGGGTGTGTGCCATAGACAGACCAATACCTTTACTGGCCCCTGTAATGAGTGCGTATGTCATCCCGATAGTAACTTTTAATATGAATGCTAAACTATGGTATATAAACCGAAAGAAGTAGAAAAGGAAAAGGGCGGTAAGAATACCGCCCTAAATTTTTTAACCATATCCTATGAAAAACCTATACCAAAGATAGTCGAGCATGGTCAGCATCCAACTTCATTTTGGTAAAGGCTATATTTTATCTGGTTAACGCATGGTTTAGCCTCCCGTTAACCAAAAATTAACAACTTTGTAATCGTTTGATCTCTTCTTTCGCTTGCCTGTATTGAAAAGTGTCATTTTTAAACTTGTTAAAACAAGTAATTTCTATTGGAAAGTGCCCTATAAAAGAGGTAGAGAAGTGGTTGACCGGGGCAATTGATCCCGGCAGTACGTATTGAGCATTCAATCAGTGAATTATGCTGAAATGCGATGCGTAGTACATGTACTTTGCGCGCGTCAGCTAAAGAAGAGATGGTCAATTCGGGCAACTGATCAGAACCATACAGCTCCGAGGCCAGACAGCTGACAGCGTGAAGAACGGGTGAGGGTGTCTGTTGCCTGTCCTCAAGAATCTATCATCCAAAGTAGGAAAAGACATATACAGCATCAGGTAACTGACCAACGCCAGACAGCTGACAGCGTGAAGAACGGGTGAGGGTGTCTGTTGCCTGTCCCAAGGATCTATCATCCGAAGTAGGAAAAGACATATACAGCTTCAGGTGACTGACCAACGCCAGACAGCTGAAGCGTAAGGAACGGGTATGAACGTCTGTTGCCCGTCGCCGGGGAGCTATCTATTTGTAGCAGGAAGGGACATATACAGCGCTACGGTTTGCTAATGCGGCAACCGATCCCGTAACTTGCCGTACACCCAGGTGCCCAGAATCGCGCTGAAAAGTGTGACGATCACCACCGAAAACCCGGCTCCGATCTGTGCAAACAAAGGGCCCGGACAAGCGCCTGTCAGCGCCCAGCCGAATCCAAAGAGCAATCCGCCAAAGATCTGGCCTTTATTAAAGGACTTGGGCTGAAAAGTGATAGGTTCGCCATACAGCGTTTTAGCGCCGGTTTTTTTTATGATCAGTACGGAAATGATCCCTGTCACGACAGCAGACCCAATGACACCATACATATGAAAAGATTGCAAGCGGAACATTTCCTGTATGCGGTACCACGACATGACTTCTGATTTAATCAGAATGATGCCGAAAAATATACCTGCTGCCATAAACTGGAGCTGAGACCACCATGGTGTCTTTTTTGTAGTAGTAGTGGTGGCAGGCATGCTCACTACTTCAAAGTCAGTATCTATATTTTGTAAAGACATGATTTACAGATTTACAGTTGCAGAATAAATGGAAGAATCAGATTGGCCATAATAAAACCACCCGCCATAAAGCAACAGGTGGCTACCAGTGATGGCCATTGCAGGTTGGACAGGCCCATGATGGCGTGACCAGAAGTACAGCCACCGGCATAGCGGGTGCCAAAACCTACCAGAAATCCACCGGCGACCATCAGGATTAAGCCCCTTATAGTCAGCAAGGCCGGCCAGTTGAAGAGATCCGCAGGGAGTAAGGAACCTGTATAGGAGAGGCCGTAGCCCTGTAGTTCCGTTTCCAGTTGCGGTGCGATTGTAGCAGGTGCGGGTCCTGCGAGGAAGGTGACGGCGATAAAACCACCGATCAGGATGCCGCCGGCAAAGAAGAGGTTCCACGATTCCTTTTTCCAGTCATAAGAGAAAAAGGGGATTTTAGCTGGCAGACAGGCCGCACAGATATGCCGCAGATTGGCTGAAATGCCAAAGTGGCGATTGCCAAGCAATAGCAGGAGGGGGACAGTCAGCCCTATCAGCGGACCAGCGACATACCATGGCCATGGCGTAGATAAGATATGCATAGACAGTTTAAATTGCAGATGGTATAAAAGGAAGGTGTCTGTAATAAGGAATATGGTGGTATACAAATATAGTGATCACTGCTTATTTAAAATATCCACAGACTGTTAAAAGAATACATTAAAGCAAATATGTTGCAACACCCATATTTATTATCTTTGGGCTATGAAGATTGAACAAGCGATTAATCAGCGGAAGTTCAAGGACGACTACCACAAGATCGTAGTGAACCTGTTATACACAGGTAACTGGCTACGCGACGCCCTTGGAGCCAACCTGAAAGAACACGGATTGTTACCGCAGCACTACAATGCCCTGCGCATCATCAAGGGACGCCATCCGGAGCCTGTGTCAGCCGGCGATATCAAAGACGTTATGCTCGATAAAGCCAGCGACGTGACCCGTTTGCTGGACAAACTTGAAAAGCTGGAGTATGTACAGCGCCGCCTTTGTCCGCATAACAGACGAAAAATGGACATCAACATTACGCCACAAGGGCTGAAACTCTTATCTGACGTAGATGTACTGATGGATACCTTTTATGATGACCTGGCAGACAGGATTACAGCGGCTGAAGCTGCTGCACTCAGCGATCTGCTCGATAAAGTACGGGGATAAGGATAAAACGATATCTTTGTCCGTATGCGGAATCTTTTTTATCTGTGTCTTTCCATTATACTGTTTTGCTGCGGACTTAGCGTCAGCGCAGCAATGACAGAATGCCGTAAAGATGGTATAACAGCAGCTTCCGTCCAACCATATCTGAAAGTACTGTCATGTGACCACCAGTTGAACCATCACGGGGAATCCAGACTCCCCGATACGGTGTGCACAACCTCTCATCAGTCTTTTATCGTATCTGTTAAAACAGATACCCGCGAAGGTACGGGATCTGGCAGGGAGCTTTTTCTTGCACGGATCACATTATTTTCCTGCAAAATACAGGCTGCGCGTTTATTGCCGGACCTGCACAATATCATTCGCTCGCTAATTTTCCCCCAGCATATTTTCTGGTGAAGTAATTGACATTACACTGTTTTATTGCTGTCCCTACCGCTTTAACATCGGCGGGGACTTTGGCGTTATTCAATTGTCTCAACTCACTAAACCGGATTTTACGAATGATACATTTACCACCTTTGATTGCCGACCTGGCTTTGATCTTAATTGCAGCTGCTATCACAACACTGATCTTCAAAAAACTGAAGCAGCCGCTGGTGCTTGGATATATTGTGGCCGGACTCCTGGTGGGACAACACGTATCCCTCGTTCCGACGGTCTCAGATGAGGCGAATATCAAGATCTGGTCGGAAATCGGCGTCATCTTCCTACTGTTTAGTCTCGGACTCGAATTCAGTTTTAAGAAACTGATCAAAGTCGGTGGCTCTTCCTCTATTACCGCGATCGTAGAAGTCGTGTTCATGCTCTTGTTGGGATATCTTGTCGGTCAGCTGATGGGATGGTCTTCTATGGATAGCATCTTCCTCGGAGGAATATTGTCTATATCATCCACAACTATCATTATACGGGCATTTGAAGAACTGGGGATTAAAGGACAACAGTTTGCCGGCCTCGTCTTCGGTATTCTCGTCGTGGAAGACCTGGTAGCTATCGTGCTGCTGGTGTTATTGTCCACGCTGGCTGTCAGTCAGCAGTTTGCCGGCGGAGAAATGCTCTCCTCTGTTATTAAGCTGGTCTTTTTCCTCATCGCCTGGTTTATAACAGGTATCTTTTTCATTCCTACGCTGTTGCGTAAAACAAAGAAGCTGATGAATGAAGAAACCCTGTTAGTGACTGCTATTGGTCTTTGTCTGCTGATGGTCGTACTGGCTACACAGGCTGGTTTCTCTCCGGCGCTGGGTGCTTTTATCATGGGATCTATTCTCGCAGAAACGACGCAGGCAGAAAAGATAGAGCATCTCATTAAACCGGTAAAAGAGCTCTTTGGCGCTATTTTCTTTGTCTCAGTCGGTATGTTGATCGATCCGGCAATGCTGGTTAAATATGCCCTTCCTGTGGCGATTATCACACTGGTTACACTGGCGGGTAAAACCCTCAGTACCTGTATAGGGGCATTACTTTCAGGGCAGCCTCTGAAAACGTCTGTACAGGCAGGTATGAGCCTTGCACAGATAGGGGAGTTCTCTTTCATCATTGCCCAGCTGGGATTGTCTTTAAAAGTAACAAGTGACTTCCTCTATCCGGTAGCCGTAGCCGTATCGGCTGTGACGACGTTTACTACGCCTTATATGATACGCCTGTCTGCTCCGTTTTACGAGAAACTGGCAGGCGTATTGCCGCATCGCTGGAAGACTTCCCTGAACCGTTATAGTGCGGCGACACAAACCATTGCTGTCGTAAGCGACTGGAAACAGCTGTTACGTTCTTATGTGGTCAACATGACGATCTACGCAGTGGTGATTCTGGCGATCACACTTCTTTCTTATTATTATCTGTTACCACTGATCAATATTAAGTTCAATGGTTATAACTGGGGGCGTATAGCCAGTGCATTGATCACACTGATATTACTGATGCCGTTCCTTTGGGCACTGGCACTACGGAATATCAGCAGTCAGGCTTCTTCTAATATATGGGAACAGAAAAAATACCGCGGACCCTTATTGCTGGTACGTTTCTCCAGAATGATACTGGCCGTGTTCCTGATCGGTTTCTTTATTGACCGTTTCTTTTCTTATTCTATTGCAGTATTGGTGACCGCAGGTATCATTGCATTGATCTTCCTGTTAAGACATAAGATACAAACGTTCTACACTACTATCGAAGAGCGCTTCTTTTCCAATTTCAATGCACGTGAAGCTAAAGTGGGCAATATTAATAAGTATGTGCTCGCTCCATGGCATGCACATCTTGCTGTGGCAGAGATACGGCCATTATCGCCGGTGGCAGGGAAGACTTTGCTCGAATTAGCTTTGCGTGAAAACTTCGGGATAAACATTGCGTTAATCAACAGAAGTGGACAGAAGATCTATGCACCGGATAAATATGAAAGACTGTTTCCTGGGGATATTATCACGGGAATTGGTACCGATGAACAACTGGAAAAGTTCAACAGTTTTCTCGAACCATTATCAGCAGATGCAGACGCACAGCCGCAGGATACGGATCCGATCGCTTTGCGACAATTCCTGATAGGTAAACAGTCACGTCTTTCCAACAAGACTATACGTGAACTCGGTATACGTGAACGCACCCGCGGAATCGTGCTGGGCGTGGAAAGACAAGGAAGAAGGATTTTAAATCCGGAGTCCGGTATGCATTTACTGGAAGGTGATATTGTCTGGATTGCAGGCAGCGGGAAAAAATTAAATGCATTTATAAAAGAGCAACAGGGTGCTAATTAACAGACACTGATGCCGCAACATGTCTGCAGCAGGACAAGCCTCAAAGGCTTGTCCTGTCTTGTTTTCAGCCATTGCAGATTTGCATTGTTTACGTTTAGCAGTGATAGTAATATTTGTTTTTGCATTCCATTTTTATTGTAAATTCAATTTATCTGTCAGCGAGCTCTTTTTTTACCCTCAAATAAAAACCACTTAAGTATGAAAAAGAAAACCCAGTCAATCTATGTGCGTCAAATTCATTTTCTTTTCTTCGCATTGTCAATGTTTCTCTTTGCCTGTAGCAAAGACAAGATCGCAACAGAAGCTAAGCCAGCTGAAGACAAATTGGTAAGTTATCTGGAAAGGTTAGGTTTCAAAAAAGAGAACATCGAGCTGAAAGGTGATACCTACATCATCGATGGCGATGTACTCATTACAAAATCTGAACTGGCCAAACGTGCAGCTAACGAAGACAAAACAGATGGTATCGCAGGTACTGAACACTGGAGAGGTACTTACATTATCAGTAATGCCTACAACTCCAATGTGAGACTGTACATTGATCCGGCAGTGCCTACTGCATGGAGAACCGCTATTCAGGGTGCTGTAAACAACTGGAATGCGATTAACGGTACCAGACTGGGAATGTCTATCGTGACTTCACAAGCTAACTCTGACACAAGAGTTTTCATGGGCTTTGAATCTGCCAACTGGATCGCACGTGCTTACCTGCCAGGCTCTAACAGCCGTCCGGGTGTAAGCGTTGAGATCAACAGTAACTACAACAGTCTGCCTGCCACCCAGAAACTGTTCGCTATCACGCACGAGCTGGGTCACACCATCGGCTTCTATCACACTAACCAGAATCAGGGTATCTTCATTTCTGGTACGCCTAGTGTTGATGCCAATTCTGTAATGAACTCTTTTGTGTTGAACTGGAACGGCTTCACCGCAGGTGATGTTCTGGCAACACAGATCCTGTATCCACAGTAATCAATACAGTGCATACAAAGGGATTTAAAATGAGAACACCCGGCAGGCTTTCGCCCGTCGGGTGTTCTTTTATTGCGCGTTGACCTCTACCAGCTCCATTCCAGTTCTGTCACCACTGTTTCGCCTCTCTCTGCATATGATGTTGTAATCTGCTTCGGATAGGCTTCTTCATTGTAAGCATATTTATATTGGTTCACAATACTGTTATTACCCATAACAGGCGTGATGGTCTCTGTAATAATATTATTCGCAGAAAGATTTACTGCTGCAATGTCCACCAGATAAGGCAGTACAGGAATACTGTGCTGCGCATTCGGATGATCATCATAAGTATAAGTGGTCGTAGATGCCTTTGTAAAGGGCAATTTCTTATTCACACGTCCCATATTCTCCACAGTGACGATATTCCCTTTTACATCCCAGGTGTAGAACTGACAACTATTATTCTCAAAGGCGAGTCCGTCCTGTGTGTCATTGAAGAAATAACGGGCGGTGATTTGTCCGCTGCCATTATACACAAGCGAATCATAACTATGCACCAGTCCATCCAGATAATAAATGATCCTTCTGATATTCCCCTTCTCTGAATAGTCATATGAAGCGAAGAGGGTAGGTGCATGTGATGATTCATCATCAGTCACAAAGGTTTTTACAAGCCGTCCGTTTTTATATACCGGAATACGGGTCGTTGTATAACTCCCTTCCTCCGTTTTATAAGTGGTAAGCAGTTCGGCTACCGTCTTATCCTCATTATAGGAAATAACGGTTCTGTCGGTAGCAGTTGTGATACCGCGCAGGCGCATCCTGCCTTTATCCGCTGGAGAACGAAATGCGCTGACAGTAATACCTGCCAGCAATAAGGCCGCTACAATACGAGCCCCGGTAAAGTTAATTGGCATAAGTTGGCATTGACCAGATACGGAATAGTTACTCTAAAGATTCACAGTGACAACAAGATAGACTAAAGATAGTAAAATTTCATTATATATACGTATGGTAAAGAAAGTTGGATCTGGTATTTCGGTTAACAGGTCGTTAATGGCTATACGCCTTACTTTATACTGCAATATGAGGCTATAACAATATACGATTATTGAAATGCCAGAAAACTTTGCGAACTTACAGCGGCAAAACAGAACGACTACGCAATGATGGATAGCCTACGCCATTTGAAGGATGAAGATGTTTTAGTACTGTTAAATGACTTGCTGGAGCAGTATGGATATGACTTTACAGATTATTCATTCGCCTCAGTAAAACGCAGGTTGCAGCGTGTGTATAGTGCAGACAGATTCCCCAGTTTTGCCGAGTTCCGCTACAGGGTGAAATCAGACCCCGAATATCTCATCTATCTCATGGAACAGATCACGGTCAATGTAACAGAAATGTTCAGGGACCCTCATTTCTTCGAGATCCTCCGTAAACAGGTCCTGCCGGTACTGGCTACCTATCCCCTGATCAGGATATGGCACGCAGGTTGTTCCACAGGGGAGGAGGTGTATTCAATGGCGATCCTGCTTGATGAACTGAACCTGCTGCATAAGTCTGTTATTTATGCGACAGATATCAACGAGAGCGTATTGGAGAAAGCCCGTAAAGGAATCTTTCCCCTGCAACATATGCAGCAATATTCGCAGAACTATCTCGCATCCGGCGGGCAACAGGAATTTTCCGGCTATTATGCGGCTAATTATGAATATGCAAAGTTCACTGACAGATTACGTGAGAAGATCATCTTTGCAGCGCATAACCTCGTGACAGACCACTCCTTCAACGAGTTTCAGCTGATCATCTGCCGGAATGTACTGATCTATTTTAATAAGGAACTACAGGATAAAGTATTACATCTCTTCAGCGATAGCCTCGAACAACTGGGTTTCATGGCATTAGGCGCTAAAGAAACGCTCCGCTTTACAACGGTAGCCCCATTATTTAAACCTTTTGCAAACAAAGAAAAGATCTGGAGAAAAATTTCGACATGACGGCTCTTCCCAAACTACTGGTGATCGGCGGCTCCGCAGGCAGTCTGGACGTACTGTTGCAGCTTTTGCCGGAACTGGAACCTCAATGGCCGCTGGCAATGATTATCGTATTACATCGTAAGAATGATAATGATACACTGTTGACAGAATTATTGTCAGCGAAGACGGTATTGCCTGTAAAAGATGCGGAGGAGAAAGATGTACTCACGCCGGGATGTATCTACATAGCGCCTTCAGATTATCACCTGCTCATAGAACCCGATGGATCACTCACGCTGGATGCCTCTGAAAAGGTGCATTACAGTCGTCCGAGTATTGACGTCACCTTTATGTCTGCAGCAGAAGTATTTGGGAAGCGCTTATATTGTATTCTGCTCTCCGGTGCCAATATGGACGGTTCGGATGGATTACAGGCAGTGCATGACCTGGGTGGTTTTACCGCCGTACAGGACCCGGCTAACGCAGAAGTGGCTTTTATGCCCCGTCATGCGATGAACTCCGTCCCGGTGGATAAGGTATTAAATATCCGTGAACTGGTGGCCTTTGTAAAGGACCTCCGTTAAGATTTAACTGACCATCTGCCGTTGCTCCAATGGCAACACGATGATAAATGTAGCCCCCTCATTTTCCTTGCTGCTGGCCCCGATGATCCCCTGATGTCTTTCCACTACTTTTTTTGCAATGGCCAGTCCGATACCTGTTCCTTCATATACCTCATGACTATGCAGTCGCTGGAACAGTGTAAAGATCTTTGGCAGATACAGCTCATTAAAGCCGATACCATTATCGCTGATAGTGATCCGGCAGTAAGCGCCTTCTTCAGCGGGAATACTGTCAAATTCTTTCTCCTCCACACGTTCGGCATGAATCCGGATACAGGGCGCTACTCCCTCACGACTGAACTTTAACGCATTACTGATAATATTCTGTAAGGCTTGTCGGATCTGTCCCGGCACGGCTTCCAATACCGGGAACTGGTTAGCCGTGATATCCGCACAGGCATCCCGTACAGACAGTTCAAGGTCAGCCAGTATTTCTTTGATGATAATGTTGATGTCCACCGGTTCAAAAGAGACATCTGCAGAAAGTCTGGAATAACGCAGCAGGTCGTTGATCAGTCTTGTCATACGTTCTGAAGAACTGACAATACGTTCCATATACTGCATGGCGTCCGGATTGGTACCAATATGACGATCGCGGAGTATTGTGCCGAACAACTGTATTTTACGCAGCGGTTCTTTCAGGTCGTGAGAGGCGACGGAGGCAAACTGCTGTAACTCATGGTTACTGGCTTCCAGTGCCTGATTCATCTCCTGCAATTCGTGCGTACGTTCGATGACCCTTTGTTCCAGTATTTCGTTGGCCTGTTTCTGATGGGCGATATCTGTAAACGTACCTACCCATTTCACAATGTGACCATCTTCTTCGAGGGGAATGGCTCTTAGCAGATGACAACGGAAATGGTTATGTAACCGGTGATGGAGATAGACTTCCTTTTCCAATGGAAGCCCTGCTTTGATGGCATGTTCCCACACGGAGATGGGCGCATGTTCATGATCGTATGTGACAGGGAATTGTCCGAGGGAAGGGGAATAGTGGAACCAGAAGCGGTTTGCATATTCCACCGCGCCATCTGCCCGGGCGGTAAAGGCCACCTGTGGTAATGACTCGAGAATAGAGTGCTGTTCCTGTACTTTAGCATTCAGGGCTGCCTGTGCACGTTTACGCACTTCTACTTCCTGTTGAAGCGAAGCATGCATCTCCTGTAACTGCCTGTTTTGTTCGTATAAACGGATAAAGGTTTTCACCTTCATCAACAGGATATCCGGATCGACGGGTTTGGTAATGTAGTCCAATCCGCCGGAGGCGTAACCTTTGGCAATAAATTTCTTGTCTTTATTGACTGCTGACAGGAAAAGGATGGGTACATCCTTTGCTTTGCTGTAGCCGGAAATAGTTTCTGCAACTTCAAAGCCGTCCATACTGGGCATCTGTACATCCAGTATGATGAGCGCGTAGTTATTCCTAAGTATCTTCTTTAATGCTTCTTCACCGGAAGACGCCGTATCTACTTCAAAATCATGCAATTCCAGGACCTTTCTCAGGGATAAGATGTTTTCCGGCTTATCATCTACAATTAATATCATTCTTATTTAATATAATTGGCCATAGGGATACCTCAAAAATCGTTCCGCCCCGGTACTGTCTTCGTAAAATGCGGAAGCGCGAAAGTACGAATATCTACTTTGGATATTCATACTTTCGCGCTTCCGCATACAGGTATTTATTGTATAAAACCCTGGTTCTTATTGTTTTCCTCCGCCCAGCGCTCTATACAGGGTAATAGTGCCAAGCAGCAATTCTTTTTTATTACCGGCTAGTGCCAGTTCTGCTTCCAGCACACTTTTCTGGGCAGTGATCACCTCGAGGTAATTGGCATAACCTGTGGCGTAAAGGACATTGGCTGTGGAGACACCGTTCTTCAGCATCTCCACTTCTGCTTCTTTCAGCGTATAGGCTTCCTGACCGTTCCGGATCTTTCCCAGCGCTGATATCACTTCCTGATAACCATTGATGACCCGCTGTCTGTAGTCATAAAAGGCAGACATACCGGCGGCTGTGGTGATATTATATTGCGAACGCAATTGCTGTTTATTCAGCAATGGTGCTGACAGACCTCCCAGTACCCCATAAGCCACAGAAGCAGGGGTGTTGAACAGCGTGCCCGCATTAAAGGAATTGAGCCCCAGATAAGGCGTGATATTCAGTGATGGCAGGAAAGACGCTTTAGCTGCGTGAATGTCTGCTTTGGCTGCCTCAAGTTCCAGTGCTGCCTGTTGGATGTCTGGTCTGAGTGCCAGCATACCGGCGGGAACACCTGTTTGTGCAAAGGGAGGCAGGGGCATTGCCAGCAGGGCAGTATCACGTTTGATGTTTTGCGGGAAACGACCCAGTAAAGCATTGAGCTGATTTTCCAGTTCCAGTGTCTGCTGACGGAGTCCAAGTGACAAACTGCGGGTATTGAGCAACTGTGCATTAAACTGTTGTACTGCCAGCAAGGTAGCGCGACCCGCTTCCTGTTGTATCTGTACGGTTGCCAGTGCTGTTTCCTGTAAACCGATATTCCGTTCTATTACCTGTTGCTCATAATCCAGTACCATCAGCTGATAATACATACCGGCCACCTGCGAGATCAGCTGGGTACTGATCAGCTGACGTCCCTGTTCGCTGGACATGAACCGCAGCATAGCTGCTTTTTTACGGCTGCGTATTTTTCCCCAGAGGTCTATTTCCCATGAGCTGCGCAAGCCAACAAAGTAATCAGGAGTAGGTCCGGGTATTCTTTGTTTATCATCAATATTAGGGGAAAGGTTTGTGTCGTAGTTACCCACTCCGTTCAATGTATAATCTCCCAACGGTCCACGCCGGCGCTGATCACGGCATTCACTTCCGGAGCCCAGGCACGGCGGGCTGCCATCAGCTGGGCACGGGCAGTTTCCATCCGCTGTGTGGCTATCAGCATGTCCGTATTGTTGCGCAGTGCTGTATCGAGCAACTGCTGCAGCAAAGGATCGGTAAAGAACTGTTTATAGGATAAGGTGGCAATACTGCTGCTGTCGGGAGTCGCCACATTGTTGCTGTCATCCGCCGGTTTATTGAACGCCTGCGGTGTCTGAGGTGCGTCAGGGAAATTGACTTTGGAGGGTGTATAACAACCCGTCAGTATGCCCGCTATCAATAACACTGTTAATGCGCCTACAGCATGTTTAGGCGTTTGTTTTCCTGCTTTCTTTTTACTGCCGATAGAGGCAAATAAAACATATAGTCCGGGGATGATCAGTACGCCGAATACAGTTCCGATCAACATACCACCAGCTGCGGCTGTACCAATAGACCGGTTCCCCATCGCGCCTGCGCCACTGGCCACACACAATGGTATCAGACCTGCAATAAATGCAAAAGAGGTCATCAGGATCGGACGGAGACGGGATACGGCTCCTTCTTTGGCAGCTTCCAGCACGGAGAGGCCCTGTTTGGTACGTAGTATCGCGAACTCCACAATCAGGATAGCGTTCTTACCCAACAGACCTATCAGCATGACCAGCGCAACCTGTGCATAGATATTATTTTCCAGTCCGGCCATTTTCAGGGTAATAAAGGCCCCGAATATACCTGCCGGCAGTGAAAGAATTACCGGCAAAGGCAGCAGGAAACTTTCATATTGTGCTGCCAGCAACAGGTATACGAATAACAGACACAATGCAAAGACATAGACAGCCTGATTACCGGACAGGATCTGTTCCCTTGTCATACCACTCCATTCAAAGGCAAAGCCACGCGGGAGTGATTTTGCGGCTACTTCTTCTATCGCTTTGATTGCATCACCACTACTGAAGCCCGGTGCGGCATCCCCATTGATCATCGCTGCTGTGTACATATTGTAACGGGTCAGCTGTTCAGGTCCATACACTCTTTCCATGCGGATAAAGTTTGAGAAAGGGACCATTTCTCCGGCGTCATTCTTTACATACAGGTGCATGACATCTTCCGGTTTTGTGCGATAACGTGGAGAGGCCTGCACCATTACTTTGTACATCTGTCCGAAACGGATAAAGTTGGATGCATAGAAACTACCCAGCAGGGTTTGCAGGGTGGACATCGCATTTTCTATGCTGACACCTTTCTTTGCTGCCATTGCCTGATCTACATGGATCATATATTGCGGGAAATCGGGGTCAAAGCTGGTAAATGCACTACCGATCTCCTTACGTTTCTTCAGTTCGGCGATGAAGTTATTGGTGACGTCAGCAGTTTGTCGCAGGTCACCACTACCACTACGATCCAGCACACGCAGTTCGAAACCGCTTGAGTTACCAAAGCCGGGTACTGTAGGAGGAGGGAAGAACTCGATGCTGGCGTCGCCGATATTCCGTGTCTCTTTTTCCAGCGCGGCAATGATCTCTTTCACTGAGCGTTTACGCTCTTCCCATGGTTTCAGGTTGATCATACCCATACCGTAAGAGGCGCCTGCCACATCATTCACCAGACTGAATCCAGCCAGTGTAGATACAGATTCTCCTTCCGGCAGCCGTGCAGCGATCTGTTGTACCTGATCAAGTACGGCTTCTGTACGGGCAACGGTAGCACCAGCAGGAGTTGTTACGTTAACGTAAATCATCCCCTGATCTTCCGATGGAATGAAACCGCCGGGCAGAATAGCGCTGGCTCCCCATGTAGCTACGAAGAAGACGATCATCAGCACAAACGTGATCATCTTTCTGCCCGCTATATAACCAACCAGTTTTGAGTAACTACGTTCTGTTTTATTATATCCGAAGTTGAATTTATCAAAGAAACGTTGCAGCAGACTTTTCTTCTTACCCGTATCATGGTTGTGCCGGAGCATAATGGCGCACAGTGCAGGCGTCAGTGTAACCGCATTGATACCTGATATCACGATTGCGATAGCGAGTGTAAGCGAGAATTGCCGGTAGAATACACCTACCGGACCAGAAAGGAATGCTACTGGTACGAATACAGCAGACATTACCAGTGTGATGGCAACCAGTGCACCGCTGATCTCTCTCATAGCTGCCAGTGTTGCTTCTAATGGCGGCAGATGGGTTTCCTGCATTTTTACGTGCACGGCTTCCACCACCACAATGGCATTATCGACGACAATACCAATGGCCAGTACGAGCGCAAACAGTGTCAGCAGATTAATAGAGAAGCCCAGCATCTGCATAAAACACAGGGTACCGATCAGTGCTACCGGTACGGCGAGTGCGGGGATCAACGTAGAGCGGAAGTCCTGCAGGAAGAGATATACAACGATAAACACCAGAATAAATGCCTCTATGAGTGTTCTCAATACTTCATGGATAGAAGCGTCGAGGAAGCGGGATACATCATAGTTGAAGTTATAGCTCATACCCGGTGGGAAGGAGCTTGTCTGTAGTTCTGCCATGCGCGTTTTCACATTGGCAATTACTTCCTGTGCATTGGAACCCGGACGTTGTTTCAGCATGATAGAAGCGGAGGGCTTACCATCTGTTTTAGATACCATGCCGTAGCTGAGTGCACCAAACGTAACGTCTGCCACATCTTTCAGCTTTAACACAGAACCATCCGGATTGGCTCTGAGGATAATATTTTCGTATTGTGCGGGGTCAAAGAATTTACCGGTATAGCGGAGTACGTATTGTAATACCTGTGGATCATTATCTGCGCTTTCACCTGTTTTACCCGGAGCGGCTTCGATATTCTGTTTACGGATACCTCCGATCACTTCATCTGCAGAGACATTATAAGCCAGCATACGGTCAGGTTTGAGCCATACGCGCATAGCGTATTCCTTTGCACCCATGATCTCCGCGAAACCAACACCATCAATCCTTTTCAGTTCCTGTAATACGTTGATGTCTGCAAAGTTGTAGATGAATTGTTCATTGAGCGTGCTGTCTTCACTCATCACGTTAAGGTACAGCAGCATACTGTTCACCTCTTTTTCTGTGGTCACACCTGCTTTGATTACTTCTTCCGGTAATTCATCGATGATAGTGGCTACACGGTTTTGTACGTTTACCGCGGCCTGATCGGGATCGGTACCAACGTTGAAGAAGACCTGTATGAGTGTGATACCGTTGTTACTGGAAACGGAAGACATATATGTCATACCCGGTACGCCGTTGATCGCGCGTTCCAGTGGTGTGGCTACGGCTTTGGCACACACTTCGGCATTCGCACCGGTATATTTGGCGGTCACCGTTACAGAAGGAGGAACGATGTCAGGGAATTGAGTAACGGGTAATGTAAATAATGCCAGCAATCCAAGTAGTACAATGATCAATGAGATCACGAGCGACAATACCGGCCGTTTGATAAAAGTATCGAACATAAAACTGTGTAATAAAAAATGAAAAATATGTCCGGACTGAAAAGTCCGGTATCCGCAAAGCGGCTGTCAGCAGAAAATACGCCGGCCTGTCATATACCGGTACTTGTGGTGTATCGGTTATATGTTGCCTCGTATAGCAGCTGTTTTTACAGTGCTTTAATGCTGTCGAGTGTAATAGCAGCAGGATTGATCTTCATGCCGTCGCGCAGGTTGCGTACACCTTCGTAGACAACCCTGTCACCTGCATTGAGGCCGGATTGTACGATGTAGCAGTTGGCGAGTCTTGCACCGGGTATGAAGTTTTTCATTTTTACCTGATTGGATTTGTCCAGGATGAATACATAGTTTTTGTCCTGCATTTCAAACACGGCTTTTTGTGGCAGGAGCATTGCGTCAGCCATTTCATTGCTCAGCTGTACTTTGCCGCTGGCGCCGTGTTTCAATAAGGATTGCGGGTTAGGGAAGCGGGCCCTGAAGGCGATGGAGCCGGTTGTTTCTTCAAATTCGCTTTCGATAGTTTCGACTTTACCGGTGTATGGATAGTCTGTACCATCGGCCAGTACCAGATTGACTATTGCCTGTTCTTTTCCTTTGTTTGCACGGCTATGCTGCAGGTATTCGGTTTCGGACACATTGAAATAAGCATATACTTCTTTGATGTCGGAAACGGAGGTCAGCAGCTCACCTTCTCCGATCAGACTACCTGTTTTCGAAGGTATTCTGTCAATATATCCGTCGAAAGGAGCGCGGATGATCGTATAGGACAATCTTGTGGCGGCATTGGATTCAGAAGAGCGGGCTTCATCTATGCGGGCGTTGACAGCAGCCAGTCTCGCTTTGGCTACTTCCAGTTCACTTTTGGCGATGACTTTTTTCTCCACCAGCAGCTGGACACGTTCTACTTCAAGCTGGGCGCCTTTTGCTTCCGCGATGGCGCTGCTGAGTGCCGCTTTGGCTTTTGCCAGTTCGGAGCGATATTCTTCATCGTTGAGGGAGAAGAGCAACTGTCCTTGTTGGACATGTTGCCCTTCGTCCACATAAATCTTGTTCAGAAACCCGTTGACGCGGGCACGTATTTCCACATTACGTACGGCCTGGATATCGGCCACGTAATTTTTGTGAAGAACGGTATCACAGAGTGACAGTTGTAGGACCGGGTAGGTATTTAATGCTGATTCATTGTTCACGTTCTCACCTTTGGTGATACAACCACCAAGGGCGGCGCTTATAGCTAAAATATATATGTTCCTGTACGTTTGCATGATAGGAGTGAATAGTTTTACGGGACCACTGCAGGTGGTCCGTCATGTTGAAATACACACAGCATCAGCCGACAAGCAAAAGGATGATTGTCAGCTGTTGGCAGCTGCATGTTATTTGTAAAAAACGGGTGACGGAGAGAAATGGGTAAAACTATTCAGATCAGAAGGGGGTATACCTGGACAGAAAACTATAATAAGCTGGGAGGAACGCACGTTGTTGCTGATAGACACCAGTCTTATTCTGTTGTACAGGTATATAAAACTCCAGGTTATGCTCCATTTGGGTGAAGCGGGTCGTGTAACTTGAAGTCTGAGATGGACTATTAAGATAATATCTTTTCTTGCGTGGTACCTTGGTGACGTGCAGGAAAACGGGCACATCATCTGGTTCTTCAATACCGAGGTCTTCACTGTCAATGCAGCGGATCTCTATCTTTTCATGGTCAAACAGGCGCTCAAAGCAGAGACTTTTCTGCTTAAAGGGCGATTTTGCGTGTACGACTGCTGAGTGGCCTGTCATAAGGCCACAGAACAGCAGGAAGTACAGTAAAAACCTGCGCATAATATGCCTGTTCGTGTTGATCATGAATAATAATTCGCTCTCAGTTGGTTTCACAAATATAAAAATGAAGCGGGCTTAATCCAAATACGGATTTGACGAACGGTAAAAAATTATTATTTGTTAATCGTTTCGGATGCTTCCTTTGTGGCTCTCCAGCGTTTAAAAAGTTTGTTAAAAATTACCTGTAAGAGTAGTGCCGCCGGCATAAAAACGAGCCAATGACTAAAAATAAAGGAGAATTCTATCATACCACATCTGCCGGTAAATGCTTCCTCAATTGGTCTGGGATGCAGCTTTTCTTCCACAAAAAAATAGATCTGTGGATAGAATAGCAACAATGCGATGGTGAACAGGTAAGTAAATAATGCCGATGTGTAAGGCCGGAGAAAAGCAGATAATAAGGGCACCAATAAGTAGGGTAGGAGTGACATAGTGGCAAGATACACACAAATTTATAGTTGTGCTCTCTTGTTCAGGCATGTTCCTTGTTTTCGTTTATAACATACACATTATGAGACACATTAGAATTATAGACAGATTAAAAAATAAAAACGATTGTATGAAACCCATTATTTACTTTCTGCTGATCTGCGGTATCGCTTGTAACTCCCCGATGAAAAGTAAACAGGAGATGTCAGATTCAGCCAGTTCTCAGGAAGATGCCACACAGGCGGCGTCCAGCAACTCCAGTGATAATGCCAGCGGTGGAACGGCCAATGCAGGCAGTGCTCCTGCTCCGGGAGAGGAAAGCTCTAACGTGACAAAAGGAGGCAATAACGCCGTATCAAACACACTCCGATATAAGCATTTTAAGTATGCGATCGTTTCTAAAGGAGATGGCAGCGGTCGTTCTATCACGATTGCTGACACAGATACAAGGATCGATTCACTCAAAGCTGACAGTACCACCATTCATGATGTAAAGGGCATCCTGCAGCAGACGGCTATTGACGACCTTGACAATGATAAGAACCCGGAAATCTATTTGTTTACCTATTCAGACGGAACAGAACATACAGGTAGTGTGTACGGTATTACTTATATTAATAACAAAGGTGTTCGTATTTTCTCCGGTGATGTGGATGATCCTGAACTGAAAGGCTATCGTGGAAGGGATTCATTCTATGTACAGCAAAAGCACATCGTTCGTACTTATCCGGTCTACGGAGAATCTGACCCTGACGGAAAACCTTCAGGTGGTAAACGCACGATAAAATATAAGCTGACAAAACAAGGTAACAGTTACATGCTCAAAGAAGCAAAATAAGTTCTTATTTTTGCAACAACAATTAACCCAGGGACCATTAAATGACCTGACGGCTGATATCAGATACTGTTACCCCCATCCGCTGTCAGGAGTCAGGCATAACAACAACAACCATTGAATAGTCATAGTCAATCACATTAATCAATATCTGAAAAACCATGGATTGCGATACAGAAAACTTAATTTGGGGCCTCACCGGATTCGCAGCCGGCGCATTGCTGGTACGCATCTTCACCATTTATTTCGGCCGTTTCTTTAAAATCCGCGGAAAAGTCAGACTGCAGGAAAAGCGACTGATCCTGTACGGATATGACACCCGCTACTCAATCGTCCGTACCGGCTATACGATTGCCAGAGCAGAAATTAACCTCAAATTTCACAACACTTCTGCTACAACAAGAGCAGTCACTGACATTGCTATTTCCGGCAGATTCAGTCTGACGAAATTTATGATCAAGTTCGAAGGTAATCCGCTTCAACCGGGCTTTAATGTAGAGGGGAAGAAGACAATTGAACGTCGTTACTCTGGTCTGGTCATCCCCGGCACAAAGGTCAATCTGCTCAAACAGGAGGACTTTAATGTCATTGTCTACTACAAAGTCGGTGATCGCACATATCAGGAAACATTTACCTCAGAAGAGCTGGAAGTAAAGGACCTTCAGATGGGAACTGTGTTGAACTGAGAGAGGAGTGTAATGATATAGGAGGGAATAGTGGATTGAAAGGAGGAATGGAGAAAAGGTAAGGAATGAATAGCAGATGACTAAAGGATTAGTAGATGAATAATGTGTGAATGGGCTGGACGAGAAAACACAGAAGCTTGATAGTAGAATGGAGAATGAATAGCAATGCATAAAGAATGATGAGAGAATAGAAGCGATAGAGAAGAAATAACAGTAAAAAAAATAGATAGTAAATAATAGATGAATAGCGTGTGAACGGGCTGGAACAGAAGAAACAAAGTCTGGTAGTAGAATGGAGAATGAATAGCAATGCATAAAGAATGATGAGAGAATAGAAGCGATAGAGAAGAAATAACAGTAAAAAAAAGATAGTAAATAATAGATGAATAGCGTGTGAACGGAGCAGGAATAGAAGAAACAAAGGGTTGGCTGTGGAACGGAGAAATTGGAGCGTGAATAGCAAGACGTAAAGAATAATAAGAGAATAGAATCGATCGGTAATAGGTCACAGACGAATAAAGAATAAATAAAAAGAGATAACAAACAATACTTATCGTACGCAGCACATTGATAAAGTACTCATAAAAAACCATCGTACGGCATATTCAGCGGCAGGTTTCAGGAGGAGATCCCGGGCCTTAGCTCTTGAAGTATGCCGACACGTTGTCCCAGAGTTTAATCCCACTCCCCGCTCAACACGACCCACCACGCCCCATAGCAATAACTTCAAGAGCGTCAGCCGGGGATCCCTCCTGAAACCGCACGCAGCAGCCCCGCAATTTTAAATACCTGCTTTAATAACAACAACCTCAAATAAACTATCAACAGCAGCCCCGCAATTTTAAATACCTGCTTTAATAACAACAGCCTCCCTCCAAATACCTGTTAATAGCGCGCTTACGCAGCGTCCACTCACAGCAACTCCATATAACTTTTAATAACCCTCCCATGCTTAACAGCCCCCCGTGTAAATAAAAAAGCCGGACGGCAACCACCATCCGGCTAATAAAATAAATTCCATGACTCATCACTCCACCGGCCGTAAATACTGCGCATGCGCATATCCTTCTTCGCCGTCTTTCGTTCTGATCAACCACCATTGATCACTATGCTTACTCACCAGTGAGACAATTTCTTTATGCCCCGCCTTCCCGATAATCGGCTGATCCGTCCCCGGACCTTTCCGCACATTCAGATTGGACGATTGCGTCACCACTTCCAGCTTAGCGCCTTCAACAGCGGTTGCCACTTTAATATCCATCACAACATCACCCGTAAGAAAATTCGGGTCAATCTTCCCATAAATATTCCAGAGATTATCCTTTACCGCACCACTCGGTGCTTCACCACTAATATGCAGCACACCATCTGTCTCATTCACCTGAAGATTGTCTGTGCCGGATGATCTGGCAGTATCAATCAGTTCTTTGTATTTGTCCTGTAATGACATAAAACAATGAATTTAGAAGGTTATTTTACTTTCAGACCAGCAGCATCTACTTTCTTCGGATGCAGACCATCAAGCGCCTGTTTCAGTGTTTTCCATTTAGCGGCAGAGAGTTCACCGGTAACGCTCACGACACCGGCGTCTACTTTTACATCTACACCCGGGAAGTCTTTGGTGATATCAGCTACCCCTGTACGAAGAGCTTCTTCAGCAGCATTCATAGGTACAGCGGTGGTATCCACAACAGGAGCTGGTGGAGCAGGAGGAGTGACCATGATGTTATTGGTAATACTCTTTACACCGTCTACAGCAGCAACTTTGGTTTCTGCAGCAGTTCTTGCTGCGTCGTCAGGTACATTTCCCGCCAGGGTTACAACACCTTCTTTTACGTCAGCCGTTACTTCCGGCATGCCGCTGAGTTGTTCAGTTACTTTTGCCTGTATCTGTGTATCAGATGGTTTGCCTTTACAAGCTACCATGAAAGCCAGTGCCAGACAGAGGAACGCGATGCTCAATTGTTTGTTTCTCATAAGAATTATAGATTGGATGGTTAAAAATTTTTCGGGGAGAGTGTTTTATCTGAACATTTTGGTCAGATCGCTCAGGTCAACATCGCCGTCGCCGTCTTTATCAAAACCGAATTTGCCACCGATGTTGTTGATGGTGTTCTGGATGTTACCGCCGCCGAGGTTGCCCAGACCGCCAGCCAGATTACCACCACCCAGTGAAGACAGGATATCCTGAATATTGAAACCGTTACCCGCGCCACCACTTTGCTGACCACCTTTCATGGCATTTAATACCGTTGGGATCAGTACAGCAGCGATGCTGGCAGCAGTAGAACCATTAATACCGAATTTCTCCATGATGTTGCCGGCGAAGTTCTGCTGGATATTCTGTGTTACCGGATGATCAGCTGATTCCAGTGCCTCATTTACCTGTTGTGTTTCACCGTTGGCTTGTAGTTGGCTGAAGGTAGAGAGGATCGTGCTCTGCGCTTCTGCGATTACGCCATCATTGTGCTCGTTAGGCACTTCCGGATTGTTGATGACAGATTGCAGACCGCTTTGCTGGATCAGTTGTGTTAATTGTTCTAACATAAAAGAGTTTTATAAGGTAAATAAGATGACAAAGGTATGGAACCTTATAACAATCTTATCTATAGGTTGGTTCATAACAAATATGTTACCAGAAAAATGATAATTAATTAACTGGTGTGCACACAGACAATTGTTAGGTGGGGAAGTGAACATCTGTACTTCATTATAGTTGCTGTGGTCAGCTGATATAGCTTGTGTGAGCAATGAGCACTGAGGTGATATAGAAAGACGTTACAACAGGAAAGACTTCCTCACCCTGTTGCGGTTGGGCATCGCATGTTTGTGTCCAAATAAAAAACGGGTCATATCAGATAAATGATACGACCCGTTTATACTGAGGTTTGGTTGTTCTACATGAAGCCCAATTCTAATCTGGCTTCTTCACTCATCATATCTTTGTTCCATGGTGGATCAAAAGTGAGTGTTACATCTACATCGGATACGCCTTCTACATCTCTTACTTTTTCGTCGACTTCACGAATGATATCGCCCGCTACGGGACAACCCGGAGCAGTCAGTGTCATAGTGATGCCAATGCGGTTATTCTCGCCTATTCTTATTTCATAGACAAGACCCAGCTCTAATATATTCACCGGAATTTCCGGATCATATACTGTGCGCAGTACCTCTTCAATCCTATCGCGTAAGGTCATTGTATTTTCGCTCATAGTTCTGTGCCGTTTTTTTGTGATTGAGATTTTGCCTCGTAGGCAACTGCATATAACTTAATCTGTTTGAGCATACTCAGTAACCCGTTGGAACGGGTAGGGGAGAGATGATTACTCAAACCGATAGCGTCTATAAAGTATATTTCAGATTCCGCGATCTCTTTAGGCGTATGACCGGAGAATACGGTTACCATGAGACTCACCAGTCCTTTGGTAATTACGGCATCACTGTCTGCTGTAAACACCAGTTTACCGTCCTGCATTTCCGTGTGCAGCCATACCTGCGACTGACAACCTTTAATCAGGTGATCAGGCGTTTTATATTTATCGTCTATCAGCGGAAGTTCCTTGCCCAGTTGAATAATGTGCTCGTATTTATCCATCCAGTTCTCCATAAAGGAGAAGTCTGATATAAGTTCGTCCTGTTGTTCTTTGATAGTCATAATCCTGTTATCTTAACATAGAGACAGCCTTTTTTATGCCTGCCACTAATCTGTCTATATCTTCGAAGGTAGTATACACTGCGAATGATGCGCGCACGGTGCCCGGAATACAGAAGAAATCCATTACAGGTTCTGCGCAATGGTGACCTGTACGGATGGCGATACCTTGTTTATCCAGCAGTTCGCCGAGATCGTATGGGTGAATATCATACACGAGGAAGGAAACGGCGCCGGAACGGTGTCTCGGATTACCGATAAAGCGGATGCCTTCAATCTGTTGGAGCTGCTGTACGGCATATTCCACCAGTTGTTCTTCCCATGCCTGTATATTTTCTACACCGATCTGCTGTACATATTGCACGGCTGTACCCAGTGCGATGGCTCCGCTGATATCCGGCGTACCTGCTTCAAATTTGTAGGGCAGTACGTTGTAGATAGTTTTAGCGAAGGTCACGGTTTTGATCATATCGCCACCACCCTGATAAGGCGGCAGGCGATCCAGCCATTCTTCCTTGCCATAGAGCACACCGGTACCGGTAGGACCGTAGATCTTATGACCGGAGAATACGAGGAAGTCTACATCCAGCTCCTGCACATCTACCGGCATATGCTGTACTGCCTGTGCTGCATCCAGCAGAACAGGAATGTTACGGGCATGTGCCTGGGCAATAATGTCGCGTACGGGATTAACGGTGCCGAGGGAGTTGGATACGTATGTAACAGCGATGATCTTTACTTTGTCGGTCAGCAATGCGCTGAATTCGTCCATGAGCAGTTCGCCTTTTTCATCCATAGGGATGATTTTCAGTTCTGCACCACGGTCTTCACACATCATCTGCCACGGAACGATATTGGAGTGATGTTCCATAGCGGATGCCAGTACCACGTCGCCGGGTTTGATCTCACCACGACCAAAAGAATAGGCGATCAGGTTGATACCATCGGTAGTGCCTTTGGTAAAAATGACTTCTTCCGGTTTGCGGGCATTGATAAAGGAGGCGATGATTTTACGTGAGTTTTCGTAAGCATTGGTTGCTTCCTGACTCAGGTGGTGTACGCCACGGTGCACGTTACTGTTGATGCGGGTATAGTATTCTATCAGCGTATCCAGTACAACCTGCGGTTTCTGGGTAGTGGCCGCATTATCAAGATATACAAGCGGTTGGCCGTATACTTTTTCCTGTAACAGCGGGAAGTCCTTTCTGATCTTTTCTACGTCTAGTGCCGGAACAGTGATGTCTGGTACGTGTTGCATAATACTCTATAATTTATCGTTCTTCTCTGAAGCATCAGAGGTCATCCGGGATGAACCTGGATGACCTCGTGCAAAGATCGGAATTTCTGATCGAATTAGTTATTGATAGCGCCGGCTACATACTGGCGGATCTTTTCTGCGAGGAAATCCTGTAATGCCGGTATGTGTACCTGATCGGTAATGTCAAATGCGAAAGCATTCACCAGCAGTGACTTGGCGGCTTCTTCACCAATACCACGGGAACGCAGGTAGAAGAGAGATTCTTCACTGAAGCGTCCTACGGTAAAACCGTGGCTGCACTTCACGTCATCTGCATATATTTCCAGCTGTGGCTGAGAGTTGATGTTGGCCTTTTCGCTCATCAGCAGGTTATTGTTCTGCTGGAAAGCGTTTGTTTTCTGCGCATCCTGATGTACGTGGATCTTACCGGTGAATACACCGTTAGCGTCGTCCAGCAGTACACCTTTATACAGCTCATTACTGTTACAGTTTGGCACGAGGTGATCCACGAAGGTGTGGTTATCTACGTGCTGGGTACCTGTAGCCAGATAGAGACCGTGCAGATTGGTTTCCGTATTGCTACCTGTCAGCGCTACGCTCAGGTTGTTACGGGTCAGTTCTGCGGAAGGCAGGGTGAAGTTAAAATGATGATAGCGGCTATCAGCTTTCTGGGTAGCAGAAGTATGATAGATGTGGCGGCTGTTTTTAATGGTGCTCTGGATATTGTAGTGCCAGAGTTCAGCATTTTCTTCCAGTACCACTTCTGTTACTGCGTTCACGAAGGCGATGGCGGAGTCATTGAGACCTACAGCGCTTTCGATGATTTCCAGTGTTGCGCTTTTATGCAGCACTACCAGATGGCGTGGCTGTATAAATGCGTTAGCGGAAGCTGTATATACGTGAATGATCTGTATTGGTTTGTCAAGCGTTGCATTGACACCAGCTTCGATAAAGAGACCGTCTGCAAACAGTGCCGCGTTCAGTGCTGCGAATGGCTGCGACTGCAGATGCGGGTGTTTGTCAAACCATGCCTGCAGCTGTGCGTTACCGGCTGCATCGCTCAGTTTGGAAACGGTGATCTTACCACCAGCCGGCAGTTCGGAAAGATCCGTCTGCAGGCGTCCGTTCACCAGTACAACGCGGTAGCTGTCCAGTTGAGGGATGCTGGCTGCTTTCAGTTGCTCAGGTGTAACAGTTGCCTGTTCTTCCTGTGCGAGAGTGAAAGCATCTTTCAGAAAGCGCTGTACGTTGGTATAGCGCCACTCTTCTGTTTTAATGGTAGGCAGACCCAGTTCCTTGAAGCGGCTGAAAGCCAGCTTACGTGCAGGCATGATTGCGTTATCCGCATCCACTTTCTGCTCAGGTCCGGGTACCCCATTGGATATAAATTCGTAGAATGATTTATCGCTCGTCATGGTTCTTTTTGCGTTATACAGATTCTTTCTGGTGTACCTCTTCTTTCAGCCAGTCGTAGCCTTTCTCTTCCAGTTCCAGCGCCAGTTCTTTGGTGCCGGTCTTTACGATCTGACCGTTGTACAATACGTGTACGAAGTCAGGCACGATGTATTCCAGCAAACGCTGGTAGTGGGTAATAACCATAAAAGCCTTATCTGCATTGCGCAGTTTATTAACACCTGCTGCAACGATACGCAGTGCGTCAATATCCAGGCCGGAATCAGTTTCATCCAGTATAGCTAATTTCGGATCGAGCATAGCCAGCTGGAACACTTCATTCCTTTTTTTCTCACCGCCGGAGAAACCTTCATTCAGAGAGCGGTTCATCAGGTTGGCGTTAAAATCTACCAGTTGCTGTTTTTCTTTGGTCAGCTTCAGGAATTCTTTGGATTCCAGCGGAGGCAGATTGTGGTAAGTCCTGATCTCATTTAAGGCAGTCTTGAGGAAGTGCAGGTTAGATACGCCTGGGATCTCAACCGGGTACTGGAATGCCAGGAACAGGCCTTCGCGTGCACGGTCTTCCGGAGACAGATCCAGCAGGTTTTTACCTTCGAAGATCACTTCACCTTCTGTCACAGTATAATTTTCACGACCCGCTAACACAGAAGACAATGAGCTCTTTCCTGAGCCGTTAGGGCCCATGATGGCGTGCATTTCACCTTTCCTGATTTCCAGGTTGATGCCTTTCAGGATCTTTTTACCGTCTACTTCTGCGTGCAGATTTTTAATCGTCAGCATGATTGTATGTTTCTCTGTTGTTTTTGCTTTGAAAATGTTTTTATTATCCTACGCTACCTTCCAGTGTGATAGAGAGCAGTTTGCGTGCTTCCACGGCAAATTCCATCGGAAGCTGGTTCAGCACTTCCTGTGCGTAACCATTTACGATCAGTGCAACTGCTTTTTCTGTTTCTATACCACGTTGATTAAGATAGAAGATCTGATCTTCCCCGATCTTGGAAGTAGTTGCTTCGTGTTCAACGGTGGCAGTACTGTTCCTTGATTCGATGTAAGGGAAGGTGTGTGCACCACAACGATCACCGATCAGCAGGGAGTCACACTGTGTAAAGTTACGTGCATTGGCAGCACGTGGTCCAACCTGTACCAGTCCGCGGTAAGTATTATCGCTGAGGCCAGCGGAAATACCTTTGGAAATGATACGGCTGCGGGTATTGCGGCCAAGGTGGTAGATCTTGGTACCGGTATCAGCGATCTGCTTGTTACGGGTTACTGCTACTGAATAGAATTCACCTTCAGCATCATCGCCCTGCAGGATCACACTCGGATATTTCCAGGTGATAGCAGAACCGGTTTCTACCTGTGTCCATGAGATCTTGCTGCTTTTACCCTTACAGATACCACGTTTGGTTACGAAGTTGTAGATACCGCCATTACCGTCTTTATCACCGGGATACCAGTTTTGTACAGTAGAGTATTTGATCTCTGCGTGGTCCATCGCAACGAGTTCCACTACTGCAGCATGCAGCTGGTTCTCATCACGTCTTGGCGCCGTACAACCTTCCAGATAGCTTACGTAGGAATTATCGTCAGCAATGATCAGGGTACGTTCGAACTGACCTGTGTTTTCCGCGTTGATACGGAAATAGGTGCTCAGTTCCATCGGACAGCGTACGCCTTTTGGAATGTATACAAAAGAACCGTCGGAGAATACTGCTGCATTCAGGGCGGCAAAGATATTATCAGAGTGAGGTACTACAGTACCGAGGTATTTTTTAACCAGATCAGGATGGTTTCTTACCGCTTCCCCGAAGGAGCAGAAGATAATGCCCAGTTCCTGTAATTTGGCTTTGAAAGTAGTGGCAACGGAAACGCTGTCAAATACAACGTCTACAGCAACGCCGGCCAGTGCTTTCTGTTCATTGATAGGAATACCCAGTTTTTCGAAGGTAGCCAGCAGTTCAGGATCTACTTCGTCCAGGCTGCCCAGCTGTTTCTTCTTCTTGGGAGCAGCATAGTAGGAGAGTTTCTGAAGGTCCAGTTCCGGCATTTCAAAATGCTGCCATTTAGGGAACTGCATCTTTTTAAATGCCTGAAAACCCTTCAGACGCCATTCCAGCATCCATTCCGGCTCTTCTTTTTTGGCAGAAATAAAACGGATGGTGTCTTCATTCAGACCCACCGGCGCCATTTCCATTTCAATGTCGGTAGTGAAGCCAAACTCATATTCCCGGTTGGCTATGTCATCAATTATTTCGTTGCTGTTTCTCATTTTCCGAGTTAATTAAGTAATGCAGAAGCTTGCTGGTGATAATTGGGAATTATACCGCAAAGCTTTCCCCACAGCTACAGGTACGGGTAGCATTAGGGTTGTTGAAATAAAGCCCCTTGCCGTTGAGACCATCGGAATAATCCAACTCAGTGCCGTACAGGTACAGGAGGCTTTTCATCTGCACCACAATTTTAACACCTTTATCTTCAAAGGTCTGATCACCATCCTCATGCTCCGAATTTTCAAACTTCAACACATATTCCAGTCCTGAGCAACCGCCACCTTTTACGCCAACGCGTACGAAAGTACCGGGAGCATGGTTCTCCTTGACCATAAGGTCTTTTATATATTCGCCTGCTTTTTCTGATACTGTTATCATATTGCTTCCTTTTATACAGATTTCACCATATTATGATAATGCGTGGTGAGATTATTTACCTGACGTTTGTTTTATCGGGAAATTGTAAATACTTCCGCTCAGAGATTATCATTCACATTTACCAGAGGGATTCTTTCCCCGATTCTGGCATCTCCTAATAAAGAGATCATTCTGTCGAACTTATTCTTATATGACGTGGTAAATGTTTTAGTCTCCTGGTCATAAAGATGTTCTTTCATAATGGGTACTGAAAACGGAAGCACCCATGCCCTGAGGGCTTTCGCTACCGAATCCATTGCATTAATACCCTGCATGGCCTGAGAACCGTCTCCCCAGCACACCAAAGCTACAACCTTTCCCGTTAAATAAGGATTACTGAGCTTGCTGGTCATTTCCAGCCAGTCCAGGGCATTCTTCATGACACCCGTCATACTGCCATGATAAAGCGGAGTGAGCCATACATGGACATCCGCCTTGCAGAAGGCATCACACATTTTTTTAACGGATCCGGGCATTTCTCCCTTGGGATATGCAAAGAACGGAATATGGCCGTCAACAGGGCTGAACACTTCCGTAGAAAATCCTTTTTGGCGGAACTGTTCTTCGAAGTAGCCCGTCAACTGATTGGCAGTTGTATAGGGGCTGCTGTCCATTGTGCCGTTGAAGATCAAGACGTTCATTTAAAATTCTCCTGTTTTAAGCTGTTGTTCTGGCAACAAATTTTTTTAACTCCTACAAAATTACGACATTTGAGAATAAAACAAGTAATAACTTGGAAAATTATAGACCCATCACAAAAGCAACTGCCGACAAGTTTCTGCAGTTACTCAAAACGAAGGGGCCTCAATCGGCCGCTATGTTAGCTGCCGCCTTAGGTATAACAGGAGAGGGCGCCCGCCTGCAGCTGCTGAAGCTTGCAGAAGAAGGGCTTGTGGTGTCGGCTACCAGCTCAAGAGGAGTAGGCCGGCCTGTTCAGATCTGGGATCTCACACCACTTGGCCATGCCCATTTTCCGGATACACACGTAGAGCTGACACTGCAATTAATAGAAACCATCCGCCGCGAACTGGGGGAGGCCGCACTTGAAAAAGTAGTGGCCGCCCGCGAATTCCAGCAACAGGAGAAATATATGAACGCCCTGACAGGCATCAGCAGTCTGGCAGAAAGACTGGCTCAATTCGCCACTATCCGTTCCTCCGAAGGCTATCTTGCCGAATGGAGAGAGGAAGAGGACGGTTTCATATTCATTGAAAATCATTGCCCTATCTGCTGTGCTGCCACTCAATGCGCAAACATCTGCGAATCTGAGCTGAAAACCTTCCGCAGCCTCATGGGCGACGACGTAGAAGTCAACCGCATCGATCATATCATTGCCGGTAACCGCCGCTGTGTATATAAGATCACCAAAACAAAAGAACTCGTTGCCAGCCGTTAAAAAACGACTGCTTATAAATAACTACAAAAGGGGATGTCCACAGGATGTCCCCTTTCTTTTTTCTGCCCGCAACCGCCCCATATATGCTCACCCGACACGTATATTATTATACATTGATCCGGATGATTGCTTATATTGATGTTATTTTCACCTTAGGTAATGATGCGGACGAAAACAGGAGGATAATCAGCGGTAATTACCTACAATAGGGGAGACACACCAGCTGATAATACGGAGATAAGGTGGACATGAGGTGGACCTGATCGGAATAAAAGAGAGAGAAAATAGTATTATAATAAGTAGATAAGCAGGCAGAAAAAAGAACTCCTCTTTTTACAAATCATAGGCATTTTAAGATTTTAGCACTGCCATCAGTAAGCATATATGCAAATACACCTCCAATTTTTCAAAAAAGACAATTCATGCAGCGGGTTTGAGAAGGAGCTGTCGGGCCTTAGCCCTTTGCAGCGCCCCACACGACTGACAGCGCCTCATCGCATGCCCAGCCCAACCCCGCCCTGACAACGCCCCATAGCAAGTCACTGCAAAGGGCATCAGCCCGACAGCCCTTCTCAAACCCAGAGCCGTATGTCCCAAAGACTAACTTCCAATCATAAAATCAGCACCAACGTACCCGCTATAATCAAAACAGCCCCAATCGCCATCTTCACCGTCAACGCCTCATGCAAAAAAACTAATGACAAAATAATGGTCAATGCCACGCTCAACTTATCTACCGGTGCTACCTGAGACACCTTACCCATCTGTAAGGCCTTGAAATAAAAGATCCATGACAGCCCCGTCGCCATACCCGACAACACTAAAAATATCAGATTCGTCTTCGACAGCTGCTGCAATCCCTTACCCTCCCCTCTGAAAAGTACAATCCCCCACGCCATCATCAGGATAATGACCGTTCTGATAGCCGTCGCCAGATCAGAATTTACCCCGGCAACCCCCACTTTCGCAAAAATTGCCGTCAGTGAAGCAAATAAAGCAGATAGCAAAGCATATAACCACCACATGCTCAATAGATTCTTTTACCCAATATATTCAGACTCCTTTCTACACCATCCAGCACCGCAATATCCGGCAGGTGCGCCCATTCCTTAAATCCTAACTGTTCAAACAACTTCAGACTGGGAATGTTATGCGCAAAAATGAAACCGAGTAAAGTATGCACCTTGATCGAAGGACACTGTTCCATCGCATATTGCAGGATCTTTTTACCATATCCCTTACCGCGTGTATTTTCATGAAGATAAATACTGATTTCCGCAGTGCCGTCGTACGCCGGACGACCATAAAAAGACTGAAAACTCACCCATCCCACCGAAACACCTTCATCTTCCACCATCCACAACGGACGTTTTTCCGGAGAATGAATGTCAAACCAATGCTGCCTGCTTTCCACAGTAACCGGTTCGGTATCCGCGGTTACCATACGACCCGCAATAGTAGTGTTGTAAATTGCGACAATTTCCGGAAGATCTTCCTGCGTAGCGTTCCTGTAGTTCATTATACTGATGTAATTAGATAGACGCAAACGTAATAAAAAGCTGTATCATTCAGCATGAAATCTTCGCCACTTATATCCTTATTTAAAGAGGGTTAAAAGAAGATGCTTTTCTGATAGTCTGACTATACTCATCCTTCGTTAATGCTACGTTATAAACGGAGGATTAACGAAGGATGAGTATAGTCAGACTATTATCAGACATATAAAAACAGGGAAATAGCAGGGGAACTAACTGGTGATTGATCCTCTAAAATAACATATCATAACGGTAATCCTTCTGCAGTAAACTTGTAATAAACGCATTCACAAATTTTCCTTTCTGGAAGAAGGCTTCCCGTACAAGTCCTTCCTGTTCAAAACCAAGGCGCTGCAGCAAACGGAAAGAATTAATATTGGCAGGATCAACATAGGCTTCAATGCGGTTCATCTGCAATTCTTCAAATCCATATTGCAGCAAACGGTGAATACTATTTGTCATGATACCTTTTCCCCAGTAAGCGGGCAGGAGGTCATACCCCAGCTCCATTTTATAATGCGTACGATTGATATGATGAAAGCCACAGGTGCCGATCAGCTCATTCCGGCCATTAATAGTGATCGCCCAGCGCATACCCTCTCCACTGGCCAGCTTTTCTCTAAAAAAAGAGATCAGCTGTACAGCTTCCGATACGTTGACAAACTTTTCGATGTCCATAAAGCGCACTACCTTTTCGTGAGAAAAAAGGCTGAAGAGTGCTGCAATGTCTCTCTCGTCTATTGTCCGCAGACTGATATCGCCGGTTGTAAGCGTGGGTATTTCCATCATGACTGTTTATTCACTGACTGGATCCGGTCCCTTTTCAACTACGACCGGTGCTTTCTTTTTCTTTAAGGTGACGTCCCCCAATAACAGAGCCCAGGGCTGCATATATTCTATATGTTCAAATACGATCTTGAGAATAGCGATAAATGGAATAGCGAGAAACATGCCGGGGATGCCCCAGATCAGATTACCGGATACAACACCGAGGATGGTCACCAATGCATTGATCTTCACTTTAGAACCCATAATACGCGGTAAGAGGATATTACTATCGAGGAAATGAACCAGCAGCAAACCTGCACCCACCTGTATGGAGGCGGCCAGAGAACTATTGGTCAGCGTGAGCAGCATACAGATAATAGTGGCCACATAGATGCCCAGATAGGGGATGAGGTTGAACAGGGCGGCCATGATACCCAGCAGGGTGGCGTATTTAACACCGAATATCCATAACATCGCGCAGTTCACAACAGCGACTACCAACATTTCTATCATCAGACCAGATACATAACCCTTAATAATATAACGCGTCTGCATTACGACGTCCAGCAGTTTGTCGCGATGCTTTTCCCTGAACAGGCGTATCAGAAAAGTGAAGATCAGGGAGCGGTATAACAGGAGGAAGAAACTATATAATAAGACGAAGATGACGAAGATCAGCAGAGAAGATAAGGATAAAAGGGTACTGCTTATAAAACCGGTGGCGCTGCCCAGTGTACCCATAGCCATTTGTTCCAGATAATCCATCTGGCGGGCCGTGTCAATATGGAACTTTACGTTTATCCATTGCTGTAAAGAGTTGAGCGAATTCAACAGTTGTTGCTGTAATTGTGGGAAATCCGCCACAAATGATCCCATTTGCGCTGCCAGCAGCAAAAGAATACCTACCAGTAGTATCACAAACAGGAATATCACCGTAAATGCCGCCATTCCCCGTGAAAAGCGCCACTTTTCCAGCTGATTAGCCATTGGCAGCAGCATAATGGACACCAGCATGGCGAATGCAAGCGGAATGATCAGCTCATGCCCTAAGCGGGCAACATAGATGATCAGTATAATGCATAACAGGGTGTAGGCCAGCCGGGCATTAAATGGCAGCTTTACTTGATTCATGGGACAGTCGTATTTCCCTCAAATATATATTTTTAAAGAGGGAAACCGAAACTGCACATCAGATGAGTTGTTTGAAATGGGGGATATAAATGATGCAGGAATTAGGCGCAAGCATCGATATAAAGAAATGAGTACCACTCATTTTGAAGACGCCTTCTTTGATGTATCGGTCTATAAACTCGTACATGGGAATACCTGCAGTGGCAAAATCTGTTGGTACCGGCAGAGTAATGTAATGTCCGCCCGGTATATGTTTGGTCATTAATTTTTCTCCGAGGATGGTCTGTTCCAACGCGGGTGTGATATCCTTATTGGGTATCAGAATGCCTGCGTACATGCTCATGCGCTCATAATCAGTCACCGGAACGGAGTCCAGCGTACTGGTGATCACCTTTGCATTGACGAGGTTATGATTACCAATAATATTCCGCATCCGCTGTTCTTCACGGTTCATTTTCATGATCATCTGTGCGACAGGATCCTGTCCGCGGGACAGCAAAGTATAAAACAGGGTACTATCCGGAAGATGATCTGTCTCCGTTCTTTCAAAACTGAACAATGGGGTGAACAGTTCTCCCTGTTTATCAAAAGCTTGTACGATCAGATTCACCATGTCAAGCGTCCGCTTTTCATTGGGCAATGTTTCGATCTTCCGGAAGTTGCGCGGACTCTTGTTGAAGTATTGCGTAAAAGCTTTGGTATAGGCGGCAACGGTAGCATAACCTGTTCTGTCGCCTATCTCACTGATATTGTATCCGCTGTGTCGCAACAAACCTGCGGATACTTCCAGCCGGTGCCGCTTCACATATTGCCAGTAGGGTTCTCCGATGACAGTCGTAAAACTGTGATAAAAATAAGAGTAGGAGATTCCTAAGTATTCGGATACGTCTTTCATCTCGAACGATTCGGACAAACGATCGTCCGCATAACTAAGTGCTTTGAGGGCCATCAGCTCCATTTCACGAGCCGGAGGGTTGTGGTTCATAGACAATATTAATTTGAGGTGTTAAATGGTTCCAGTAGGTTTTTCTAAGGTCCACGCTGTTGTTTACTTAAACAATATTTTACATATTAGATAAATCATTAAGCGATAGTATCCTAATTTAAGCTTTTGGGAGAATATGACGAAAAAAAACGTGTTAACGACAAATGTTATTGAGTACTTTTTGCGTAGAGAAATAGAAAATTATTACTTTCGCGGCCTTCAAAACGGAAATATTTAACAATTTTTATTGATTTCCCGCGTTTGAATAGAACTTAGTACAATTATTGCAATTGTTCCGCCTGTTTACCCCTTATGCCTGCTGAAGTACCTCCGGAACGAGTCCGGACGGATAAAATCATGATCTTTAATCAATCCCTTTATTGATGCCAAAACTAAGTTTATTGAAGAATCGCTTATCTCGTGCTGCATGGAAAAGAGTTGTTGTTATTTTATTGATCTGTGCCCCTTTTAGCGGTTTCTCGCAATACTGGCAGGCAGGTGGTTTCATTGGTACGAGTAACTATAGCGGCGACCTTGTACAAACAAGAGTTGATCTCAAATACACCCGTTTTGCACTCGGTGTATTCTTAAAAAGAGATATCAATCGTTATCTGACAATCCGTGGAGGTCTTTCCTACGGAAGGATTGCGGGCGCTGATAGTACCAACAGAGACACTTTCCTCTTGAAGCGTAATCTGAGTTTCCGTTCTCCGATATGGGAAGGACAACTGGGCTTTGAATTTAATTTCCTCGATCTGGATGAGAAGAAGATCACGCCTTATGTATTTGCCAGCGTGGCTGTTTTTAGTTTTTATCCGACTACTAAAGACTCACTTGGTAATACCATTAATCTTCGTCCGCTTGGTACTGAAGGACAAGGTCTTGCAGCTTATCCGACCCGTAAGGAATATAATCTCCGCCAGATTTCTATCCCCTTTGGTGCGGGTGTGAAAATACTGCTGACGGAGAACTGGATTGCTGGTTTCGAATTTGGTTTACGTAAGACCTTCACCGATTATCTGGATGATGTGAGTCTTACTTATGTGGATAGAAATACATTGGTCAGAACGCGCGGACAAAAGGCTGCAGACTATGCTTACCGTGGTGATGAAGTACCTGTGGGAAGTCATGTAACACCGGGCACTTATCCGGAAGATGGTACGATACGCGGTTCTGATAAATATAAAGACTGGTATATGTTTACCGGACTAACACTCAGTTATCGCTTTGGTGGTGGCAGCAATGCCCGTAATAACTGGAGGAGACAGAAAGTATCACAGTGTCCGAGATTCTGATTGTAAAAGATTATTCTTTCATAATATTCAGCGGCCGCTTCTTCATCAGGAAGCGGTCTTTTTTTAAACAGGTATAAAAAAAATGAGCACGCTGAGAGGTAGAAATAGTTTTTGGCATGCTTCTTGAATTTTATCTACCAGACGGAACAAAAACAAACGTCGCCAACGAATACACATACTAGATATTAAAAAAAACCGTTTAATCACAAACACGAAACACCATCATCTTTATTTAAATTATTTAATCTAAGCGGACAACTATTCCAATCTAATTAATTTAATTTCCATCAACTACAAAATCGAACAACGTATGAAACAGATAGTATTAGTATTACTGCTGATAGGGGGAGGTATACTCGGTGCACAGGCTCAGGGAAGAAGAGGACATGGTCATCATGATGAATGTCGTCCGAAGAACTACAGAGTACACCATGGTCGTTGGGATGATTGCAACAGGGATTACAGAGGCGCTTATTATAGCTGCCGTCCGGCTCCGGCTCAGGTAGTGTATGTACAACCAGCTCCTGTAGTTTATGTACCTGCTCCACCGCCACCTCCACGTCCGAGAGTAGTATACCAGCGCTCTCCGAAAGTAGTGATCGCTACAGGTCCGATTGTAGTAGGGCTGTAAAATAATTGTTCCGAAAAGGCGGCAGTTTCCGGAAGGAAAGCACCTTACCCGGTTTTCAGCCGTCAGAACAGTGGAATTAAGGATGACGAATTACGATTGTGTGTATCTTTGCACCTATTGTAATTCGTCATTCGCATTTATAGCATTTAGAAATATGGCATATAAGCACCTGAAACACTTTATAGACACATTAGAAAAGGCAGGAGAGCTGATAAGGATCAAGACTTATGTAGACCCTAAGCTGGAGATCGCAGAAATTACCGACAGGGTAAGTAAATCGCCCAACGGAGGTAAAGCACTGCTGTTCGAAAATACCGGTTATGATTTCCCTGTACTGATCAATTCCATGGGTAGCTACAAGCGCATGTGTATGGCGCTGGGTGTACAGGAATTGGATGATGTGGCGAATGAGATCGAATCTCTGGTGAAATTATTATCAAAACCTAAAGAAGGTATACTCGACAAATTGGCCATGTTGCCTAAACTAGGTCAGTTTGCTTCCTGGATGCCGAAAGTTGTAAGCGGCCGTGGCGCTTGTCAGGAAGTGATTATGAGTGAACCGGATCTCAGCAAGATACCGGTTATGACGTGCTGGCCGAAGGATGGTGGTCCTTTCATCACCTTACCCGTTATTCATACAAAAGATCCGAACAATGGTACCCGTAATGTGGGCATGTACCGCATGCAGGTATTCGATAAAACCATGACAGGGATGCACTGGCACAAACACAAGGTGTCTGCGAAGCATTTCATGGAATATAAAAAGCTGAAGAAACGTATGCCGGTGGCGGTCATTCTTGGTGGCGATCCCGCGTATACTTATTCCGCTACTGCACCGCTTCCTGAAAATGTGGATGAATACATGCTGGCAGGTTTCCTGCGTAAGCAGAAAGTAGAACTGGTGAAATGTATCACGCAGCCTGAAATTGAAGTGCCTGCGGATGCTGATTTTGTGATCGAAGGATATGTAGACCCGGAAGAAGACCTGATATGGGAAGGCCCATTTGGTGACCATACCGGTTATTATTCACTGGCGGACTGGTATCCCCGTTTTCACGTAACGGCTATCACACACAGAAAAGACGCTATTTATCCGTCTACTATCGTAGGTATTCCTCCGCAGGAAGATGCATGGATAGGAAAGGCTACGGAAAGAGTTTTCCTTGCGCCTATCAAAATGACAATGGTTCCCGAAATGATAGATATGGAAATGCCGGTAGAAGGTGTGTTTCATAATCTGGTGATTGCACAGATCAAAAAGGATTATCCGGGACAGGCGCAGAAAGTGATGAATGCTATGTGGGGCGCCGGACAAATGATGTTCAACAAAATACTGGTAGTTGCAGATGAGCATACCAGTATTCAGAACTATAAAGAACTCGCGCAGTATGTATTTAAACATCTGAATCCGGCAACAGATATTTATCTGAGTCAGGGTCCGATGGACGTACTGGATCACTCCTGTTCTAAAATGGGCTTTGGCGGTAAGATGTGTATCGACGGTACCCGTAAGTATGACGAAGAGATTGAATCAGAACTGATCTCTACTAATCAGATCTTTAACCGTGATGGCGTCATGAAGCGTTTCCCTGAGATCAAAGACATCAATGACTCCCTGTTGAAAGAGGGAATTCCATGTATTCTGATATCTGTAGAAAAGGCGCGTCCGCTGCATATCAAAGAATTGAATGAGCAGCTGTACAATCTGCCGGATCTCAGCAATATCAAAATGGTATTGTTTGTAGAACATACCGTTGATGTACAGGATCTTGCGTCTGCACTCTGGCGTTTCTGTAACAATCTGGATCCCCGTCGTGACAGTTTCATCGTACGTCCTGCAGTACCAGGTCATCCGGGTAAAGTGGGGGCCGGTATTGGTATGGATGGTACTCTGAAAACCCGTGCGCTTGACAACTTTGAACGTGACTGGCCAAACATCATCGTTGCAGATGATGCTACCATCAAAGCAATTGATGAAAAATGGTCATCACTGAACCTCGGACCTTTCATTCCTTCTCCTTCTCACAAATATAAACCTCAGATGTATGGAGAAGAAGCAGTTGTTCCGCAATAGTTTACTTATCATATTTCTCCTGTGCGCGGCCTTTACGGCAGGCGCACAGGTACGTCTTTCCGACTTCCGGTATATAGATAATATGGAAGGGTATTGGACGATGAAGACCAAACTCGGTATTTATGCTGAGAAATGGAAGAGGGTGGATGAGCATACCTGGAAGGGGAGAACCATGCGGCTTATAAAGGGGGACAGTACGAAAGTGGATGATATGCGTCTTTTCCTTGAGGGAGATGGCATCTACTTTACAATCGCTGCGGTAAGAGATAGTACAGGCGAGCCGGTTCGTTTTAAATTACGTATATTGAAGTCCGTTGGGTTTGTTGCGGAGAATCTGCAAAGCCCTTATCCGCAGAAGATCATCTATCGCTGGAAAGATACAAAGCACATGGATGCGCATTTTGAAGGCAAAGACGGTCGGGTTAGCCGTGAATTCATCATGCAGTATACAAAGCAATAACGCAAGTCTCATTATTGAATTCCTTATTGCGTAAATCAAATTCCCAAATGCATAAATAAGTAACGCAAAGCTGGTATAGCTTTGCGTTATTGTTTTACATACTAAGGACAGTCTGCAATTGTACTTCGATTTGAGTTGGTCGTACAATTACTTAATACGCCGCTCCTGATCACAGGAAGCGGCTTTTTTTATTCTACCTGTTTGTGTATTTCTGAAGTGAAATGGAACTGAATATCAGGATTGTTTGCACGTTCTGTATTCAGGTACCACTCGGACTGCGCGAGATATACCAGCAGACCATCCTTATCTTCCACGATGTTGGATTGTTTAAAGCGGATAAAATCTTCTACTTTCTGCTTGTCACCGGTGATCCAGCACGCTTTGAAGAAAGGTAGTGTATTGAACTGACAAGACGCACCATACTCCTGCAGCAAACGGTATTGGATTACTTCGAATTGCAGGTCACCCACACAACCGATGATCTTACGGTTACCATTATGCTGGGTGAACAACTGTGCTACACCCTCGTCAGTCAGCTGACGTAAACCTTTTTCCAGCTGTTTGGTTTTCATCGGATCCTTATTTACGACCTCCTTAAACAGTTCAGGAGAGAAGCTTGGGATACCGGTGAAATAGAATTTTTCACCTTCTGTCAGGGTATCACCGATTTTAAAGTTACCGGTGTCAAACAGACCAACCACATCACCCGGATAAGCATCATCTACGATGTTTTTTTCACGGGCGAGGAAGCTATATGGGTTGCTGAAGCGCATGTCTTTTTCAAGACGTACGTGTTTATAGAATTTATTACGCTCGAAACGACCGGAACATACGCGGAGGAAGGCGATACGGTCACGGTGGCGCGGGTCGAGGTTGGCGTGAATTTTAAAGATAAAACCACTGAATTTCTCTTCTTCGACCTTTACTTCACGGGTGCTGGCTTCACGGTCACGCGGTACAGGTGCGATTTCCACGAAGGTATCGAGGAGGTCTTTTACACCGAAGTTGTTCACGGCGCTACCGAAGAACACAGGCGCCATTTTACCCTGCAGGTAATCGGTATTGTCGAAGGTATCGTATACACCTTCGATCAGTTCCACGTCATTTCTCAGCTGGGTGGCATCCTGTGCATTGAAATGTTCGTCTATGTAGCTGCTGCTCAGGTCACTAAGAGGGACAATGTCATCGTCAGTGGCTTTTTTATTGGGCGCAAAAGATACAAAGCTCTTATTATAAAGGTTATATACGCCTTTGAAGTCTGTACCCATATTGATAGGCCAGCTCAGCGGGCGTACACGGATGCTCAGTTTTTCTTCCAGTTCGTCCAGCAGGTCGAATGGGTTTTTACCATCACGGTCCAGTTTGTTCACAAAAATGATCACCGGGGTATCACGCATACGGCACACTTCCATGAGTCTTTCGGTCTGCTCTTCCACCCCTTTAACGCAGTCGATCACGAGTACGACACTGTCTACCGCTGTCAGGGTACGGTAAGTATCTTCCGCGAAGTCCTTGTGACCGGGGGTATCCAGCAGGTTGACCAGCATATCCCTGTACTCAAAGGTCATTACGGAAGTCGCCACGGAGATACCACGCTGGCGTTCTATCTCCATAAAGTCAGAGGTCGTATGTTTCTTGATCTTGTTCGACTTAACAGCACCTGCCGTCTGGATAGCGCCCCCGAACAGGAGGAACTTTTCCGTCAGGGTTGTCTTACCGGCATCCGGGTGGGCGATAATGGCGAATGTCTTTCTTTTATTGATCTCGTTTGCGTACTTCATATAGTTTGTGACCGAAAATGTGTGCAAAGGTACGTAATTGTCACGTTTAATCATTAATTTACATGTATCTATGATTGCCACGATCAAAATTTTATGGAACAGCCTGAAAATGGCGGTTCTGGAGCTGCGGGTAAATAAACTCCGCACTTTCTTATCCCTGTTGGGTATCACCATTGGTATATTCTGTATCATCGCTGTACTTACCGCTACAAACAGTCTGGAAAGAAATGTCCGCAGTGAGGTCGAAACCCTCGGCAGTGATGTTGTATATGTACAAAAATGGCCATGGGATGGTGGTCCTGATTTTCCGTGGTGGAAATATGTGAACCGGCCTTTGCCGAAGTTTCAGGAACTGGTACCTATTAAAGAAAAAGTGCAGAGTGCGGGTCTGTCGGCTTTTGCTTTTTCTTCCAGTGCCAAAAGGGTAGAGTACAAGGATGGCTACATGGAGGGAACGGAGCTGTTTGCTGTCAGTGGTGATTATGAGAAGATTCAGGCTTTAAAATTCCTTTCGGGCCGCTTTTTCGCCGGTAAGGAAAATGAAAATGGGGCCAATGTGGCTATTCTGGGTGCTAATATCTGGGAGGGGCTCTTTGGTACTTCTGATAAGGCGATGGGTAAGACGATTGCTGTAGCTGGTCGTCCGGTGAGAGTGATCGGTACTTTGAAGAAGAAGGGGGCCAGTCTGGTAGATGGCATCAACTATGACAACTGTGTGATTGTACCATATGTATTTGGCCGTACCATCGTGGATGAACGCCGCTTTGCGGATCCATTTATTCTGGTAAAGGCGGCTCCCGGAGCCACCTTATTACAGCTGAAGGATGAGCTGAGAGGGGTAATGCGCAGCATCCGCCGTTTGCGTCCGAAAGAAGAGGATGATTTCTCTTTGAATGAGATCACTGCTGTTAGTGGAGACCTGAACAAGGTATTTGGTATGGTCAATATGGGCGGCTGGCTGATTGCGTGTTTCGCGCTGATCGTAGGTGGCTTTGGTATTGCCAATATCATGTTTGTGACGGTAAAGGAACGCACTAACATCATCGGATTGAAAAAAGCGATAGGCGCCCGTAAGAAGGTGATCCTGATGGAATTTCTGCTGGAATCCATGATCTTATGTATGATGGGTGGTTTGCTGGGCTTATTGCTTGTGTTTTTAACGACTGTTGCGGTAAACAGTTTACATTTCTTCGAATTTACCCTTACACTCAATAATATCATCCTCGGATTAACTGTTTCCTCTGTTGTAGGTATCATTGCAGGCTTCATCCCGGCTTATCTGGCATCCAAACTGGATCCGGTAGTGGCTATCCGTAGCAATTGATAAGGCTATAATTTCCTACCTTTGCGGGCATGTCTGTAAAAATACTGGCCATAGAGTCATCGTGTGATGAAACAAGTGCTTCCGTACTGGTTGACGGAAAGATCCTGTCTAATTTTATTGCCAATCAAACTATTCACGAGCAATACGGTGGCGTCGTGCCTGAACTGGCATCCCGCGCGCATCAGGAAAATATTGTCCCTGTGGTCGATCAGGCGCTGAAAGTGGCCGGGATACGCAAGGACGAACTGAACGCCATTGCCTTTACTCAGGCGCCGGGTCTGATCGGTTCCCTGTTGGTGGGTAGTTGTTTTGCGAAATCTATGGCTTTGGCGCTGGATGTTCCGCTGATAGCCGTGCATCATATGCAGGCGCACGTGCTGGCTAACTTCATTGGTGAAGAAAAGCCTTCTTTCCCATTCCTTTGTCTGACGGTTTCCGGTGGTCACACCCAGATCGTTCGTTGTGATAGTCCGCTGCAGATGAAGGTGATCGGAGAGACACTGGACGATGCTGCCGGTGAAGCTTTCGATAAAAGTGCCAAATTGCTCGGTCTTCCTTATCCCGGTGGTCCGCTGATCGATAAATACGCCCGTGAGGGCAATCCGGACAGATTCAAGTTCCCCGAACCGCAGATTCCGGGTCTGAACTTCAGCTTTAGTGGTCTGAAGACCTCTATTCTTTACTTCCTGCAGGAGCAGCAGCAGAAAGATCCGCAGTTCGCCGAAAATAACATGGCAGACATCTGTGCTTCTATCCAGCATCGTATTGTCAGCATTCTGATGAACAAGCTGGTGAAAGCGTCCAAAGAAACCGGTATCAAAGAAATCGGTATCGCCGGCGGTGTAAGTGCTAATTCCGGTTTGCGCAATGCATTACAGCAGTACGGTGAAAAGTATGGCTGGAAGACCTACATCCCGAAATTCGAGTACTGTACTGACAATGCTGCTATGATTGCCATGACTGCATGGTACAAATATCAGGCAGGTGAGTTTGTAGGACTGGATGCCGTTCCGGGAGCCAGAGCTGGTTTTGAACATTAGTAAGTACCGATGCCCAATCACTATTTCAGTTTCAAGCAATTTACCGTATATCAGGACGCCTGTGCGATGAAAGTCTGCACAGACGCCTGCGTGCAGGGCGCCTATACGGCTGCCTGGCTCCGTGAGCAATCGCCTGTCAGCCGTATACTGGATATCGGCACAGGAACAGGTCTGCTTTCTTTGATGCTCGCCCAGCAATCTGATGCTGTTATCAGCGGTATCGAACTGGATCCGGCTGCCGCGGCTCAAGCCCGCACCAATTTTGAGGCGTCTCCATGGAAAGAGCGTTTACAGGTGATAGAGACTGATGCCAAACAACTGCCTGTAGGCGACCTATATGACTTCATCATCACGAATCCTCCATTTTACGAGGGAGACCTGAAAAGTGTTAATCAGCTGCGTAATCAGGCGATGCATGCCACTACACTGGACTATAGTGAGCTGTTGCAGGTCATTGATACGCATCTGTCAGCGGAAGGCCATTTCTCCGTATTGCTGCCATATGGGCCATTTGCAGACTTTTCTGCATTGGCGGATACAGCAGGATTCTCCCTGCAACAGGTATTGCACGTAAAACAGAGTGAACAACATGATTATTTCCGCAGCGTGGGTATTTTCGGCAGGAGAGGGGCTGTTGCACAGCCGTCCTCTGAACAGTTAATGTCGATACGTGAAGCGGACAAGAAAACGTATACCGCTGCGTTTATAAAATTGCTAAAGCCTTATTATCTTTTCCTGTAAAGAGTAAGTAAAGACATGTGCATAGTGCCTGATCCCCTCATTCTCCTTCACTTACATAATCGCTTAAATACTCAAACCGTTCTGTCAATCCACCTTTCTCCGCAATGGTCGCATTACGGATGGTCACACTATTCTCCTGTTGTAATTCGTCAAACACATACTTCATCAACTGATCCCCGAAATACTGCGATGCATCCCGTGGCAGTTCATTAGGAAGATTACTCACGCACATCATATCCAACGTATCCGGCAAAAAAGGTGCGGTACGCGCCCTTGTCTGTTTGTCTACACCATATACAGGATCGTCAATGCTGGAATCGCCCAGATTGGATGGAATTGAACCATTGGTATCATCAGTAATATCTGCAATCACCTTGATACGGAAGTTTTCTTTTGCAAGATCATTCCATGTGAAGAGTGGTGGTATACGTTCATCCCAATAGATACCATTCATAAGGATATCGGTAGCAGTTACGAAAGGCAGAAAACGGCAGTCGTACTGTTCAGGATGCAGATGGAAGTCTTCTCTGCTATAGGTTTTATCTGTTTTCCGCAGATACAGTTCGCCTGCTTTCAACTGCGTATATACCGGATAAGCATAGCTATTGATGAGATATTCTTCAGGTGGAATATATTTAATTCCCAGCAGCCCCATAACTTCCAGTGTACCCGCAGCGACGCGTCCGGATCCGGTAATGACAATCTTTAAAGGAGGCAGTTTGGCTCCAAAATAATGATTGATCAGTTCTTTAAAATCATGGCAACGATGTACGGGCACAAGGTTATAGCCCCCTGTTTTCTTACCGTAGGTCAGCAGACCGTTGTGCGCGCCAACGACACCGGCAAAGAAGCCAAACCCCAATATACGCGCACCGTCTGCATGCACCAGGCATTCATAATCTATCAGCGTGATCTGTTTCTCAAGGATCGTCTGTAGCATGTGCCTGTTATGAGGCTGTTTCTTGCGGGTATGCGAAAAGAAAAGATATGTTTTTCCGGGAATCAGTTTATCTGCCGGTACTTCCTTGATACCTAACAGCACCTCACAATGGGAGAGGTCTTCGGAAAGCGGAATCCCGGCGGCGGCATATTCATCATCTTTAAAGCATCGCCAGGGAGAAGGCTGTACGCTGATGCGTACCTGTGGATGATGTTTGATGATCCACTGGCATTGTTGTGGCGTAAAGGCAACTCTGTTATCGTGTGGCTGTTTCTCTTCCCGTATAAGACCGATGTGTAGCATATCTGGGTTTTGGTGTAACCAAATATAACACATATTCGTATTCATTGGAAGTACCTGCGGATGAAGTGCAGGTGAGGTCGTTATTAACGTATCCGCCACCACTACTGACTAATGATGCAACGATAATTTCAATAATTCTCATGAGAATCTCCCTGTTGCCGGTATGACTAAAAAAAGATCCGCCCTGACAGCGTATCAAACCACTGTCAGGGCGGATTCCCTCTTTATTAAAACCTCACTTATTTAACCTCAACTATTTTAAATATGCTTTTAATTCATTGCCCGCCTGTAACATTGCAGAACGTGTAGAAGGATTATCTGCGATAGGATTCAGCAAACCATAATCATGGATCGCACCGTCATATCTTACCAAAGTTACATTTACACCTGCTGCATCCATTTTACGTGCGTATGCTTCACCTTCATCACGCAATACATCATTCTCTGCAACTTGTACCAGTGCTGGTGGTAAGCCTTTCAGCTGTTCAGCAGTCGCCTGTAAAGGAGAAGCATAAATTTCTTTTCGCTGATTCGCATCTGTTGTATAATTATCCCAGAACCATTTCATCAGATTTTTTGTCAGGAAGCGCTGTTCTGCATACTGATTGTAAGAACCTGTTTCGAAGTTAGCATCTGTTACAGGCCACAGCAGCACTTGCAATTTAATTGCCGGACCACCTTTCTCTTTCGCCATCAGTGCAACTACAGCCGCCATGTTGCCTCCTACGCTATTACCCGCTACAGCCAGACGTTTGCTGTCTACATTGATCTCTTTACCATTGGCGGCTACCCATTTGGTCGCTGCATATGCCTGATTGATCGCTACCGGATAGTGTGCTTCTGGTGAAGGTGTGTAGTCAACAAAAACTGCTGCTGCTCCTGAACTTACTACCAGATCGCGTACCAGACGCAGGTGAGTTGGGAAGTCGCCCAGTACCCATCCACCGCCATGGAAGAACATAAACACCGGCAATATACCTTTAGCTGCTTCCGGACGAACAATATGTAATTTTACAGTCTGACCGTCCTGTGTGATTGTTTTTTCAGTAACACTGATACCTGATATATCAACTTTTACGCTCTTCTGCGCACCTACCAGTACTTCGCGGGCATCTTTAGGAGACAGTGTTTCCAATGGTGCACCACCGCTGTTGTTTAATGCATGTAAAAACGCTTTCGTGTGTCTGTCAATGTTAGGATCATTGTCCGGATTTACGTTCTGTGCGAAAGCGCTTGCACTTAATATACTGGCAACTGCGAGAGAGAGTATTTGCTTTTTCATTTTCTGTGTGTTGATTGTGATCATTTAATTTGATAACACAAAACTACGGCAGTAAATGAGGGCGATCAATGCACGAATGACGACACTTATTGTACTTTTTCTCCTTCAGTGTATTTTTTTCTGAAAAGAAGGGGAGAACTCTCTGTCTGATTAGTAAATAAGCGTACAAAGTACGCCGGATCCTCATATCCCAGCTTGTAACCGATCTCTTTTACACTCAGATCAGTATGGATTAACAGGCGTTTAGCTTCAAGGATAATCCGGTCCTTAATAATATCATTAGGGCTTTTCGCACTGTATTTAGATATTTTCTTGCTGAGCGCCTTCGGGGTAATACTCAGCATATCAGCATAATCGGCTACATTATGGTGTTTAATATAGTGTGCCTCTACCAACTGACTGAACTTCCGCAGGAACTCTACCTCCTGTGTGGCACTATTGTCCGCCATGTCATTCGTTTTCTTCCACATACGGGTAGAACGGATGATCAGCTGTTTCAGAAAGATCCTGATCATTTCTTCTGTACTGCTTTCAGCACTCACAGCCTCCGTCTTTATCTCTTCAAGAATGTGTCTGGTCTGACGGGAGGCCTCTCCATCCAGATATACAACCGGGACATCATATACATTATTATATAGTAAACCATCACAGGCTACCTCCGCATCATGTATCTGGATACAATAAAAATCACGATTATAATATAATAAGGTGCCCCTGCCGGCACACTTGTACCACTGTCCGTCTTTAATAAAGAAAAGTGCGTCCTTTTCCAGTTTATATTCTTTAAAGTCCACCATCACTTCCGATCCGGCCTCCATAAAGAGTACTTTGATAAAAGAATTATACTCTTCATAGAGGATGTCATCTGCCGTTTCAGCATCAAAATCTATATATCCGAATTTCTTGGAGAAGAATTGCTTCAATACATTTTCCATATAACAAATGTATCGCCTTTTTTAAAACAAGCTACCCGTTTAACGCTGTTAGTGCCCGGAAACCGGGGTGTCCCATCCGATATGGCCGTCCTTCCTGAATTACAGCGAATTAGGTTTTTTTTATAATAATATTTGCAAAATCTATATCTTAGCGGCTTCGTAAACACAATTGCACAGCCCAACCCCTAATAGAAAGACCTAAAAGCCCATAAACAGAAAGCTTTAAAAACCATATGCTAACCAACGATTAAGTATAATGAGAATCGCATCATCAGTATTGACTATGGCATTCGTATGCCTTGCAGGGATTGTTTTGGCACAAAGGGGACCAAAACCTCCAAAGATCCTCTACCCGGAATTCGCTTTTGATTCCTTAACCGCCCGCGAACAGCTGAAAAGGGGGAAGGGAACGATCAAGGGTATTGCCTTTACAAAGCCTAAGAATAATTTTGGCGTTAAACCGCTACTGGCTGAACGTATTTATGCTACCAACACGAAAATTGTGTTGTTTCCCGTAACTCCTTATTTCGACGCATGGCTTGCACTGCGTAAGAAAAAAGAAGGTAAGCACACCTACGTGTATATGTCAGATGAAGCCTTCCGCTTCCGCCTGGAAACAACGACAGACAGCTATGGCAACTTTACCTTTACTGAAATGAAGCCCGGTAGATACTTTCTGCAAGCCATTGTAGGCTGGTCAACCAGTCATTCCAGAAACGTGTATACTGGAAGTGGTTATAGCGGCTACGGTCGTACGGATTACTACACGCCTGAATACTACAGTATTAGTCACTCCGACAGGATAGAAGAATTCGTAGAGATCAAGGAGTCCGGAGAAGTCGTTTCAATTAAATTACATTAACAGTCGCTTGCTACCTGCATCCCTTTCCGAAAGAATGGGATGCAGGTATTTTCTATGGCGCTGATCTGATGAGATAATGCTAAAAGTGATAAATTGCAGCCTGCCCCTTAACCGGCATGATTTTAATAGCAATATCCATCATTAAACACAGATCGATTCGCCATGAAAATAGCCACGTATAATGTGAATGGTGTCAACGGACGCCTGCCTGTCCTGCTTCGCTGGCTGGAAGAGTCCGCACCCGATGTTGTCTGTTTACAGGAACTGAAAGCGCCACAGGAGAAATTTCCTGAACAGGCGATCAGAGATGCCGGTTACAATGCTATCTGGCATGGGCAGAAAAGCTGGAATGGAGTGGCTATCCTCGCCCGTAATTTGCAGATAGAAGAAATACGAAGGGCACTTCCCGGTGATCCTGAAGATGTACACAGCCGGTATATTGAAGCGGTGATCAATGGCGATTTTATATTAGGATGTCTTTATCTGCCTAATGGTAACCCTGCGCCGGGGCCTAAATTCGACTATAAACTGAATTGGTTCAAACGGCTGACCGCCCACGCAAAAGAGCTGCTGGCACAGGATGTGCCTGTAATTCTTACCGGCGACTATAATGTCATGCCTACTGAACGCGATGTATATAAACCGGAACGCTGGGTCGATGATGCCCTGTTCAGACCGGAAACCAGAGCCGCGTTTAAAGAACTGGTAGAACTGGGCTGGACAGATGCTATCCGCAAACTCTACCCCGAGGAGAAGATCTATACCTTCTGGGACTATTTCAGAGATGCCTACGGCCGTAATGCCGGTCTCCGTATTGACCACTTCCTGCTTAGCCCGCATTGGGATAAACGCCTGAAAGCAGCCGGTGTAGACCGTGGTGTAAGAGGATGGGAAAAGACCAGCGATCATGCGCCGGTATGGATTGAAGTAAAAGGGAAGTAGTTACTGTCTGACAGCCAGCATATGTATTTCCACTAAAGCGCCATTCGGGTCTTTATAACCTACGACGAATTGCGAACTGTCCAGTTGCATCACCTGCAATTCCAGAATACCTTTTGTTTTATTATCCGTAATAGTCAGCACTTTAGTGGTGGAGTCATATTGCCATACCCCCTGATCCTGTTTACCTTGTCCGACTGACAAAACGCGTTTGTCTTTGAAAAAAGTCATCCTGTAGTCCTCCTGCTGTTTCGAAGGTGGCTGCTTTTTACCATTGTCTCCGTAATAGGCTAACTTCCATTCTTTTGCGATCAGATCGGTAAAGGCAAGGGGTGTTTTATCCTGTGCACTTCCCTGAGATCCGATACCTAAAATTGAGGCGAAAAGCAGAAAAAAGGTCTTTTTCATAGTTAACATGATATAAGTCTTCTTAAGCATATATCCTGCCAGATTCCCTCAGCAATAAAGAATTAACATTGGGCCCCATGGAACAGCTCTTCCTACCTGAAATTCCTCGCTCCGGGTAATTTTAGCTCCTCCGTACCTGCCTTTATTTCAGCCTGTTTCACCGTTGTTTCTTCCACTACCGTCATCTGCTGCAATAATCTGTTCAGATTATAACACTGTCTCACGACCACATGCACCACCTCACCTTCGCGCTGCATTTTCCCTTCTACCATCAGTAATCTGGCCTGTAATATCTCTTTACGGTATTTTTCGAACAGCTGATTAAATACCACCAGATTCGCACAGCCCGTCTCGTCTTCTATAGTGATAAAACAAACACCACTGGCAGTACCCGGTCTTTGCCTTACTAATACCAGTCCGGACACTTTTACAGGCATCCCGTCCGGGATGGTCGCGAGATCTTTCACCGCCGTTACATGCAACAGACTAAGCTTTTCCCTGACAAAACTGACAGGGTGGGCTTTGAGTGATAACGCCATTGCATTATAATCCTGTACCACATGCTCCGGCGCAGACATTTCCGGTAGCCGGACCGCCTGTTCTACGGTGCTCTCAGATGCTTGTCCGGTAAACAGACCAATAGGCCGGTCGTGTAATGAGGATATTTCCCATAAAGCCCTTCGTCTGTCAAGACCAATAGACCTGAAGGCGTCCGCATCAGCCAGTTTTTCCAGTGCCGTTTGTGATACCCCTGCTTCCCGCAAAGCGAGAATGCTGGTAATGCCTTTTTTCCTCGCGGATAATAAGACGGCCATTTCTTCCTGATTTAAGCCTTTTACCTGCCGAAAGCCTAATCGCAATGCGTGGGGAATAGTGTCCTTTTCTTCCAGTGTATTATCCCAGAAAGAATGATTAATATCCACCGGTCTTACTTCCACATGGTGTGCACGGGCATCACTCACGATCTGCGCTGGCTGATAAAAACCCATCGGCATACTGTTCAACAAGGCACCAGCGAAAACATCCGGGTAATAACACTTGAGATAAGAAGAAACGTACACCAGCAAAGCAAAACTGGCAGCATGACTTTCCGGGAATCCATAACTACCAAAGCCCTTCAGCTGCTTAAATATGCGTTGGGCAAAATCAAGTTCGTAGCCATTAGCTGTCATCCCGTCTATGAGTTTTTTCTCAAACTTTTCAATGACGCCATTCAGTCTGAAAGTAGCCATACTACGTCGTAGTTCATCTGCTTCTGTAGGAGTAAAACCGGCCGCCTTAATGGCGATGTTCATGGCTTGTTCCTGAAAGAGGGGAACGCCGAGTGTTTTCTTCAGGATATCTTCCAGCTGAGGCGGATAATCGGGCTTTTCCTGCCCGTTCCGCCGGCGTAGATAGGGATGCACCATATCGCCCTGAATAGGTCCGGGACGGACAATGGCTACCTCAATCACGAGGTCATAAAATTCTTTTGGTCGCAAACGTGGCAACATCGACTGCTGCGCACGACTTTCAATCTGAAACACGCCAATCGTATCCGCATGACTGATCATTTCATATACTGCAGGATCATCTTCAGGAATATTCGCCAGAGTATAATCCTTGCCATAGTACTGTTTTACCAGATCAAAAGCCTTTCTGATACAAGTCAGCATCCCTAGTGCCAGCACATCGATCTTCATAAATCCCAGCGTATCGATATCATCCTTGTTCCACTCTATACAGGTCCTGTTTTCCATACGGGCATTCAGTATCGGACAAAGCTCATGCAGTTTTCCCTGTGTGATCACAAAGCCACCTGTATGTTGTCCTAATTGCCGTGGGAATCCCATCATCTGTTTCGTCAATGCCAGCACTTTTTTCAGATGTGGATCTTCCGGATTCAGACCATGTTCAAGCAGCCGTCCTTCATCAAACCATTCATCTGTATAACGCCAGATGGAAGTAGACATCCGGTTGATCGTATCTACGGATAATCCCATCGCTTTCCCCACATCTCTGATAGCGCCTTTCTGATGTTGTTGTGTAACGGTGGCTACGATAGCAGCCCTGTCCCTGCCATATTTGTTGAAGATATATTGCATGACTTCTTCTCTGCGCTCATGTTCAAAATCTACATCAATATCCGGCGGTTCATTACGGGCAGAAGAGATAAATCGTTCAAATAAGAGATCAATTTTTGTAGGATTCACAGATGTGATGCCCAATACATAACATACTGTGGAATTAGCTGCAGAACCACGTCCCTGACATAAGATGTGCTGACTCCGGGCAAAGCGTACAATGTCATGTACCGTCAGAAAATAAGCAGCATAATTCATCTCTTCGATGAATGTCAGTTCATAGGTGATAGCTGAAGAAATCTTCTCCGGAATATCATCTCCAAACCTTTCTTTCGCACCTTCCCATGACAAATAGGTCAGCTCTTCCTGTGGTGTACGGCCTTCCGTGGTCAGTTCCTCCGGATATACATATTTCAGACTCTCCAAAGTAAACTGGCAAGCATCTGCAATACGTCGCGCGTTGCTGATCGCTTCAGGATACTGACGGAATAGCCGATGCATTTCTTCCGGTGTTTTTAAATGCCTTTCTGCATTCTGATGTAAGCGAAAACCGGCATTGTAAATCGTACATTTTTCCCTTACACAGGTCAGGATATCCTGTAGCTGTCGTCGTTCGGGGTGATGATAATGCACGTCATTGGTAGCGACCAGCGGAATGTGATAAAGCTCTGATAATTGCGCAAGGCGGTAGATCTTTTTATGATCGTCTCCCAGATAGGAACGGGTTACAGACAGATATAACTGCTCTCCCAATTTATCCTTGTATTCTTTGAGATCCTTTTTAAAAGAAGGTTCGAAATCAATTTTGCATTCAGTTGTTCGGGAGGGATGGCTATAAAAATCAAACCTGTTGCGTAGGCATACACATCTTTTTGTAGAGATGGCAATCTCCTTTTTCAGCCCGTAAATTGCCGGTGGTCAACAGGGACGATAACCTGCTATAGGAAGCCTGATCAGTAGGGTAAGCTAACAGGGAGGGTCCATCCTGCAAATCGAGTCTGCAGGCAGGAATGATCCTGATTCCTTTTGCTTTGGCGGCAGCATGTGCCCGCACAATACCTGCCAACGTATTCCTGTCTGTAATAGCAATCTCTTTATAGCCATATGCTGCCGCCTGATCCACCATCTCATCCGGATGGGAAGCACCGCGCAGGAAGCTGAAATTGCTGGTCACCTGTAATTCTACGTACTGCATATCTCTTCACTTTTCTCTAGGCAAAAAATCCATGAATAAACCATTGTGACTGCTCACCGGAATAGTGTCCGGACCGGAACAGCCAGTAACGTCTTCCTTCTTTATCTTCTACACTGTAATAGTCTCTGTGTTCTCCTCCATCCAGCCACCATTCTCGTTCTATGCGTTCTGGTCCGTCCGCTCTTCTGATCTCGTGCAGTTTCCCTTTGTAACGAAACAGCATAGGCGGATAATCAGGTATAGGGGCTGTGACTTCGATTGGCTCCGGTTTGGCGAGTAATTGTACCGGCCGGGTTTGTCCGTCCGCCAGTTGGTAGCCGGCTGTTCTTCCAGAGATGGCGTCTGTTTAATAGAGCGTTCCGGCCAGTAATGTTCCTGTGGCAGATAACGTCTGATGCTGTCTGCACCTACTTTCCCGCCAGTTTGTCCAGTAGTTCTGCTACAGCTGGATTGTTTAATCCCGGGCCTGCTGTCCAGAATGATTCCTGTGCGGCGGATACCTCTTCTGTCTGTTCCGCTTCCAACGTAAATAGTTCTATACCCAATGCAGGTTCTATGGTAGCAATCTTCAGCTCAAACAGTTTGAAAAGATGCTGTACATGATGTGAAGCCCTGCTGGTGCCGATGCTTGCCTGCACCATCCTGTTATCTGTCCGGTATCCTTTCAGCGTAGCGGTACGCAATCCTTTTCCTTCCTGTTGCAAGCGCCGGCATAACTTCTCCAGTAAGGTCTGAATAGCAATTTCAATCCCCGTAGCGGTACGTATAGGTTCCAGACAGGGTAGGCGTTCCTCATAGGGGGATGGTGGAAATAGTGGCTGTATGCCTTCTATTTCATATCCCAGAGCCTGACTAAGGCGGGAGAGTAGTGCAGGCCCGAAACGACGGCGTAATATCCTGCCCGGCATTGTCATAAAACTGCCGATCTGATGTAAGCCCAGTTTATGCAGCCGGTCCAGCAGTTCCGGTTCCAGTCTTAAGGCGGCTGGTGGCAAGGGATGCAGAGCGGCTGCTTGTTCACTGCTTTCAATAATGGGTTTAATCCTGCCATAGCGGCTGACTGCCCATGCAGTACCAATGGTATCTGCGATAGCCCCTCTTACATCATATCCGATCGCACGTAGTTTGGTAATGATCTCCCGCAGGTATTCCCGTTCTCCTCCCCATAGATGGGCACAACCGCTGATGTCGAGAATCAGTCCGTCCGGCAGATCAACTGCTACCAACGGTGTATAGCGGATGCACCATTCTCCGAGTGCTTGTAATAATTGTACCTCTTTCTCAGGCAGCTCATCAAAGACCTGTAATCCCGGTACGATCGCTTTTGCATCAGCAACCGGCATACCATGGCGGATGCCTTGTGTTTCGGCGGGAATATTCGCAGCAGTGATGACCATTCTGCCATGTACAGGTGCTGCAAAAACAAAAGGGATGTTTTGTAATTCCGGCTGACGCCGGGTAAGCCAGTCCGTCGTTAAATGACGAAACCATATCGTAAAGAAACGTGCCGGCATATCACCCTGCTTTTAATTGATGTACGGGCACATTTTTATTGGAAGACGGCTCCTGAAGAATGGTATAACGGCCTTCTGACCATTCCATTTTCCATACCCCATTCCGGCCGTTTCTTACTTTCAGCAGTTCTATCTGCCAGCGCGGATACCCTACTCCGGGCATATCATTTTCCATTGCACTGGGTAATGGTGTGATCTGCCATCTTGCTGCGGAGGCAGTCGTACCTACGCTTCTGGAAGAGGTCCGCAGAATGAAACCGGTCACTTTACTTTGTTCTACAGCCAGTTGTAGTCTGCGTGATTGTGTAAATCCTATCTCCGGTAATTCTGCAATCACCGCAGCCAGCCCATCACACTTCAATGCTTCTTCCAATGCCCAAAGCGCATCTTTTGTACGTTGCAGATCAACAAAACGACCCTGTGCGGTTCAATACCAAATGTCTTGAGAGAAGGAGGAAAGAGTGTTCTGGAAACGCTTATCCAGATACAGGCACCGCCAAATTGCATAAGAGAGCCGGTCAGTGCACTCACAAAACCGGCAGTAGCTGCCGCCTGTTCTGTCAGCGGACAAAGGAATTCATGTATCGCGCCGGTAGGAAAGACGCCATTCGGAAAGGCAGTATTCACCGGACCCAGGTCTATTACAGGTGCATTATCCTGCTGTATGGATCTGTATCCCTGCAATCGGAGAATATCCTTTTGCAGCTGAGAAATAATATCTGCTTTTTCTGGCATGGCTGATGCTGATTGCTACGAACAATCTGTTTGTTTGCGACTAATTTATTTAGCAATATTACTAATAATATTAGTATTGTGCAGGCTATTTTTTACACATTGCTTTTGTACAATCAATACACATTGAAAAGTATATAAAATCGATACCGGATGATAAATACCTTTGCATTTTAATAGCATAATAATGAAGCCATTAACTGGTATTCCCACGCATACAATTCCGCAGCTTGAGCATGAGGGAATTTTCATGCGTTATTTCGATGAAACAATTACTGACAGGAATTATCTTCAACTCGTTCACCGGGATGATTTTTATCTGTTGGTATATCAGGAAAGAGGCCGGTCCGGGTTGTTCGTTGATTTTCAGGAACTGAGTTTTGAAGGACCTGCTGCTTTCATCATTTTGCCCGGACAGATTCACTATGGATTATCCAGTCAACAGTCGGCAGTTTTTCTGGTCGCCATCAACCGTCACCTGATCAATGAGCAGTACCAGTCTCTTTTCATCCGGCCATGGGAAATATTCAGCCAATGTCATTGACGGATACAATATCTTCCCTCTTAAAACAGACCCTGCTGCTGATGCAGGATACGATGCAATGCAGGAATGACCTGCATTTTTATGATAATCATATCAGGCATCTCACAGAAAGTTGCCTTAGCATATTTGCATCCGTATATTATAAAGAGAAGAATAATAATAGTCATAGCAGTATAAGAGCCATCGATATCGGCCGACAATTTGTGTCCCTCCTGATACAACATTTCAGAACAATAAAAAGCCCTGCGGCTTATGCAGATATGCTGCATATTACTACTGATTATCTCAATGAAGCCGTAAAGGCAGCTACAGGAAAATCAGTTTCACACTGGATCCGGGAAACAGTTGTCACAGAAGCAAAACGTCAGCTATTTCATACAGCATTGAACATCGATGAAATAGCGTGGCAACTGGGCTATGAAGACTACAGATACTTCACACGTATATTTAAAAAAGAAACAGGTGTATCTCCGCAGCAATTCAGGGAGGAATACAGGCACACAGCAAATACCTGACAGGCAATTACACGTCATCGTATACACATTACCCGGTTTTGTCCACCTTAACAGCAGAGGATTCGCGCGTACTTTGTCTGACAAAACCAAAGAACGCATGAATAACTATAAAGCGCTTGTAAAAGAAGCATTCAGCAAGGTATTAATAGATCCGGCATTTAATGAAGAAATGATTGCCCGCTATTTTGATCCGTCTTATCGTCAGCTGGTAGATGGAAAGGAGTTGAACTATGAACAGTTTGTGGCACATATGGCCATGGTAAAACAGCGGACTACCCGGCTTGAATTTTTATATAATACGGTTATTGAGGAAGGGAATGTGGTGTTTACCAATCATATCGTAACAGCTACCAAACCCAATGGAGAAATAGTCCGGACACACCTGATAGCCGAGTTTCATATCGCAAACGGAAAGATCACCTATTGCAGCGAATTATCCCGTTTGTTGAGTGGTGGAGATGAAGACCGTGATCTGGGATCTGCACACTAAAAGCGTATCCGTGTCTGCCTGTCCGCCGCTAAGGGCCGGACAGGTATTTATATCCTGCTGGGTGCCTGTCCGTACATCTTTTTAAAGGCATAGGAAAAGTGGGAAAGGTCTTCAAATCCAACATCAATATAGACATCGGAAGGAGCAACACCTTTTTCTTTTATCCGGTAATAGGCTTCCTGTAATCTCTTCTGTTGGAGCCATTTTCCCGGAGGGGTATTAAAGGTTTTTTCGAAATCGCGTTTAAACGTAGACAGACTTCTGCCTGTCAGATAAGCGAATCTGTCCAGTGATACATTGAAATGAAAATTCTTGTTCATAAACCCTTCCAGATCTATTTTACCGGGTTCGCTGAGATCGAACAGAATATCTTTTAACTGCGGATTTGTCTGTACGAGTATCGCGATGGCCTCTTTTACTTTTAAGGATAGTAATACTTCATTGCCAGACTGTAATAATTGATCATAGGGTTGTAAAGAATCCATGTAGTTCTTTAACAGCGCATGCGGACGTAAGGCGAAAAGCGGCACAGTTTGTACATGTTTGTCTGATGTATAACCATACTCCGCACCAAAGCTTCTCAATGTCTGCTGATCAAGGAAAATGGATACGTTTTTATAATCCCCGTTGGCAGGCGGGTGTTTGGTAAATTTGATGAGTGTATTTCTTTTACTGAACCGGAATTCTCCCTCATTGAATTGATATTCCCTTTCACCATCATTCATGATGAGCGTACCTGCTATCTGGTAACTGAATACATGTTCAGCAACAAACTGTTCTCCTTCTTTTGTTTTTGTATGATAGCAGGAATAACTGATCTGCTTTAATGGTTTACTATCACTCATATATTGCCGGATTAAAAAGTAAAAAAGCATAGCTGTCATGGCAACAGCTATGCGGATAGTTTGAATTATTTGTTGTCGGCTGCATCAGTTGACTCACTCACTGACAACCATTGCTCAAATTCTGCCTGTCTTGCTGCATTTACCTGTTGCAGTAATCCGGTAGCATCACTACCTAACACGAGGTGTACAGGAGGTGTTGGATGATCTGCCAGATTAACCAATACTGCCGCTGCTTTGTCAGGATCGCCTTTAGGCACAAATTTACCGGTTTTGAAGATCTCTGTGCGCTGACCAATCGTGGTTTCATATCCTTCAACACTTTCTGCATAGGTCATTGAATCGCCGGCCCAGTCAGTACGGAAGCCACCCGGTTCTACGGCGGTCACTTTAATACCCAGTGCATCTACTTCTTTGGCAAGACCGTCTGCGAAACCGGAGAGTCCCCATTTAGCGCTTTGGTACATGGTCAGACCATTGCTGGTGATACGACCACCGATAGAGCTGATCTGCAGGATCCTGCCGGAACGTTGTTTACGCATATAAGGTAACACAACTCTTGTAATTTCTATCGGTGCATACAGATTTGTTTCTAACTGACTACGTACCTGTTCGTCTGTAAATGCTTCTGCTGCACCAATGATACCGAAACCGGCATTATTTACCAGTACATCAATTCTGCCAAAACGTGCAATGGTATCTTCCACTGCCTTGCGTACCTGTGTATAGTCTGTGACGTCCAGTTGAACGGGGAATATATGATCGCCATATTGCTGAACGAATTCATCTAATTGTGAAGGATTTCTGGCTGTTGCTGCCACGAGATCACCTTTTGCTAATACTGCTGCTGTCAGGCTTCTGCCTAAACCTCTTGCGCTACCTGTTATAAACCATACTTTTTGCATAACCTTTTGTTTTTGTTTACAACACAAAGGTAGATAGCAGACCGTCCCGGCACTTTGTTGCACAGGTCAATTTACTTTGTTGTACAGGTCAATATTGTTTATTGCAGATAGAGCAGGATTTCCTCCACCGTTTTTTTAGCCGTTCTCCCCACACCAATCAGCGTTGCGGATGCAAAGCCTGTCCATTGGCCATAGCCAACCAGCCAGAGGCCGGGAACGTCCATAGCAATGGTTTCATTGGTATGGATCCTGCCGTCTTCACGGGTAGCATTTAAAGGGGTCAGGTGCTGTAAAGCAGGAGAGAAGCCGGTACAGAAGATAACTGCATCAACAGCTGTTTCCTGTCCGCCGTTCCAGCCAATACCCTTTTCCGTAAAGTAATCAAACGCTGGCAGGGAGTGATAAATATTCCGTTCAATCCCCTCTTTTACAGCGGGCACCTGCACAATATGCCCCAAAGCAGGCGCCTGATAAGTCCGCCCTTCCTGCTTTGCTTTATAGACCATCGTCGCAACGTCAAAAAGATACCGGCCGTCTATTTCCCCGGAAAGAAAGGAAGGGGCTTCCTGTACAATCCATAGTGTACTGGCCACTTTGGATACCTCTGCGAGGATCTGGGCGCCGGAATTACCTTCTCCGACAACAGCCACCTTTTTGCCGGCAAAGACTGTAGGGTTTTTATATTGAGCGGAATGTAACACTGTTCCTTTGTAAAGCTCCCTGTCTGGAATGACAGGTATGTAAGGGTTTACATAAGAGCCGGTCGCACTGATGACGGCCCGCGCTTTATAGTCCCCTTTATCCGTTGACAGGATAAAGCTGTTTTCTTCTCTGCGGACGGCGGAAACCGTGACGGGTCTCTGTATCGGGAAATTATACCGTGCTTCATAGTTGCGCAGGTAATCGATCGTCTCGTCCCTCGTAGGATAATAGTTATTCCCACCTGGCATGATAACACCGGGAAGCGAGCTCCATAAAGCAGGAGAGAAGAGTGTCAATGAGTCCCAGGTATGCTGCCATGCCCCTCCGGGCTTTGCCTCCTGATCAAGTATTATATAATTCAGTGTGGTCCTTCGCAGATAATAAGCTACCGCCAGTGCACTTTGTCCTCCGCCAATCACTATAACATCGTATACCTTTTCCATACTTACTGCTTTAAACCCAGGCTTTGCCTGATTGTTAGAGATACTGACCTGCAAAGACGCCTGCATATGCTTTGAGCTCATCCCGTATACTGCGGAACACATCCATTATTTCTTCAGAAGTGCCTGTTGCTTTCGCAGGATCCGGGAAATTATGATGGAGTTGCAGCGTATAAGAAGGAAGAGACGGACAGCTATGGCAGTATTCACTGACATTATTGGAGGTATGTCGGGATATATCTATACCATCTTTCTGCCTAACAGTGATTGCTTGCGGATTTACGCCATGCGTTTCTACACCTGCACTGCATACACCTGCTTTGTCTCCCGCAAAGTAGCCTCATTTTGCGCTTTGGTCAATAGATCCGTTTCACTCGCTTCTATATCGCAATATTACGATGGCGGAGTCAGATCTCCAAAAAGGGAATGATTACCGGTAACAGATTGAATTTTGCAGATCTCACAAACATGGTACCTTTGATAATACCAGTTGCTGGTAACTATTAGTTTCACTTTCGTATTTTGTTTTAGCAGCATAACATGATCGAGAATACCTCCTTAGACAATTTTTACCAACGGGCAACCGCTGATCTTCCTGACGGCCTCGAAAAGGAGATAGGACATTTTAATGTTTTTGAAGCCGAAAAACTGTACGACAGAAAGACGGGTAACCGTATTATGCCTTACAGCCGGAGAGATTATTATAAGATCAGTCTGATATTGGGGCGCAGCAGAGCTGAGTACGCAGATAAGGTGATTGAGATTGAAGACAGTGCATTGCTCTTTGCTACACCAAGAATTCCTTATCACTGGGTGCCTGAAGATGATCAGAAAGGGTTATTCTGTATTTTCACGACAGATTTTCTCTCAAAGAATAATGCAGGCGTCGTGCTGGATGAACTGCCTATCTTTAAACCGGGGGCATTACCGGTGTTCAGGCTGACGCCGGAAGCAGTTACTGAACTCGAATATATTTTCCGTAAAATGCTGCGGGAAATTGCCGGTGATTATGCGTACAAATATGACCTGTTGCGCAATCTGCTGCTGGAAGTCATTCATTATGGACAAAAGTTGCAACCCATGTCTGTATTGACTACTCCGCAGAATGCAGCCGACCGGATTTCTTCTTTGTTTACGGAGTTACTGGAAAGACAATTTCCTTTGGAATCGCAGCATCAGCGACTGGAACTACGTACCGCAAAAGACTATGCCGATCGCCTCGCAGTGCATGTCAATCACCTCAATAAAGTACTGAAAACTAAAACAGGTCGTACAACGACAGACATCATCAGTGACCGGGTGATACAGGAGGCCAAGATCCTGCTAAAAAGGACAGATTGGCCTGTTTATGATATTGGCTATACTCTCGGATTTGATGATCTGGCCCATTTTTCAAATTTCTTTAAAAAGCATACGAAGATTACCGCACAAAGCTTCCGTTCTTAGACATTTCCTTCGTTTAAATCTGCTTAGTACCGGTATTAAACCGTTACTACACCGCTATTTCTCCGTTCCGGAACGAAGAAATAGCGGTGTAATAGCGATATGGTGTGGTTTTAATGGTAGAAGTATTACTTATACTGATATCCACCGTAAAAATTCACCGGAGACCATGCCGGAATAGCTTTTGGCTGCGCTGGTGCGACAGCTCTGAATTCGCCTTCACCATACACGATCTTTCCGTCCAGAATAGTCAGCAGTGAATGGATATCCCTGATTTTTGCGGCATCTGTTTTCAGATAATCATCGCTCAATACAGCCAGATCTGCGAGATAACCTGCTTTCAGGGTACCTTTGTCGCCCTGCTGATTAATAAGACTGGCGCTACCCTGTGTATATAGTTTCAATGCGGTAAGACGATCCAGTTTGTTTTCATTGGCAGTGTAGTCATGTCCGCCGATGGTTTTACCGGTAGAAAGCCAATATAAGGCCACCCATGGATTATAACTCGCAACTCTGGTACCGTCAGTACCTGCGCCTACTTTCAGTCCCATATCCAGCATCTGACGGATCGGAGGGGTATTACGGGCAGCCTGTTTGCCATAACGGGCCACGAAATTCTCTCCCTGAAAAGCCATGCGGTGCTGGATTGATATACCGCCATTTAGTGCTTTAATACGTCTCAGATTTTCTTCGGATACGGTTTCCGCATGATCGAAGAACCATGACAATCCATTTAATGGATTTTCTTTATTGACTTCTTCAATCACATTAAGAAACCGGGTGATGGACTCATTATATGTGGCATGCAAACGGAACGGCCATCTGTTTTTTACCAGTACCGTCAATACTTCTTTCAGTTGTTGCTCCATAACAGGTGCAAGGTCCGGGCGTGGTTTATTAAAGTTCTCGAAATCTCCGCCGGTGGCAACCAGATTTTCTCCACCACCTTCAACAAAGTATTCCGTTTCAGCTTCCTGCCCGTGCTGGTGCTCTATATCCACCATACTGATCCATTTCTGATAATCCTGTAATTCCGAACCTGCTTTCTGCGCAAACAGATAGTAGGGCAGGCGAACCGTCAATTGTCCCAGCTTAAACAGCGAGTCAGTGATGCCATAATCATCCGGGAAGTTCTGGAATCCACCGCCTGCATCCATTACACTGGTAACCCCCAGTCTGTTCATCTCTGTCATAAAGCCGAGGGTGGAATTACCTTTTCAGCAGGTGTCAACTCAGGTAATTTAGCCAGTGTTGAATAGAGGATATAGGCATTGGGTTCAGCCACCAGCAAGCCGGTAGGTTGTCCTTCGGCATTTTTCTGTATCAGTCCGCCGGCAGGGTTAGGCGTCTGTTCATCGATATGTAATGCCTCAATACCTGCTTTGTTCAGATAGGCATGCGCATAGAGGTATAAGATGAATGCCGGTGTATTACCAGTTGCTGCATTGATCTCTTCCAATGTCGGCAGCCGTTTTTCTTCAAACTGGTATTCATTCCAGCCACCGACCACTCTTACCCACTGACCTTTGGGTGTTCTCTCCGCCTGCTCTTTCAGCATCTGTAAGGCCCTTTTTAATGACTTCACGCCATCCCATCTCAATTCGGTATTATAAAATCTGCCTGCTCTGATAACATGCAGATGCGAATCATACAATCCGGGAATAATGGTACGTCCGTTTGCGCTGATCACTTTCGTATTTGTCGTTTTTAGCCGGAGAATATCAGCATTGTTGCCTACTGCAATGATCCTGTCATTGGCAATGGCAATCGCCTGTGCCTGTGGTTGCGCATCATCCAGTGTAATAATGTCCGCATTGTGAATGATCAGTGTCGGGTTTTGCTGCGCCTGCACAGAGAGCATCATTCCCATAACAGCAGCAAACAATAGCATCGTTTTTTTCATGTGTTGTCGTTTAAAGTGAAGGTCAGGCAAGCCTTTCCCTGATGATAATGCAAAGCTAGTCAGGAGAGCAGGAGAAGGCAATCGTGAATTACGTTGAATAGTTGTCTGATTTATCGAAAGGAAGGAAAATCGATGATATGTACAATTATCAGGTCATGTTGAAACGGAGATTCTATTATCAAGAAAATTATTTTCAATGTGTTTTTTTATTCACGTGATATAATTTATTGATTTAAATTGCGTGTAACGTGCTTTGCTTTAAAATTTATCTTATGAAATTTTAGTAATGACAAACACCACCATTATTTGTGATCTCAAAGATTTACGAGCAGATCTGCTCTCATTGTTTAAAGAAGAATGGTTAATCTCAGATGAAATTGCGGCGTCAATATATGACGACGTATTGGTTGACTATTTTGACAAATTTCTGCCAACAACACATTTTGTTATTGAGTCGCCTTATGTGGACCGGGTATATAGGGATAGCTATTATTCTTATTACTCAACTAAGTTGGGAGACTATAATAAGAATTGTATTAAGGTATCCTTTTTGAAAATCCAATTCAGGAAGAGGACTTTAGGGAGAATGATAAGTTAAAAAATTTGCAGCAACATTATTGGGGTTTTATGGTATTGCGACCAACGATTCCATATGTAATCGGGAGATCTGTTATTAATCCTAAAGCTTTCAAAGAAAGTGGATTTCTTAGTGTGTTATCTTCCTATCCGGCAACTGTTAATGGCGTTGAACTTACTGCATTTGGTTTTCCTCATTCTTCTCAGGATACTGAAATGATCAGCTGTGCTGAAACCGCGATATGGGCCATTATGGAATATTTTTCTTCTAAATATCCCGAGTATAAGCCATCGCCACCATCAGCAATTATTCAAGTAACAAAAGACAGATCAAATGTTCGGCAGATACCTTCAGAAGGATTACAGATTGAACAGATTAGTTTTGCGCTAAGAGAGTTTGGGTTTGCGACAAAAATATATTCAAAGATGCATTTTGGAAAGGATGCATTCAGACGTTTGTTTTCTACTTACGTGGAAAGTGGATTGCCGCTTATTGCTACGATAGATAATAATGCGAATATAGCACACGCAATGGTCGTTATAGGACATACTCCTACTGCCGAGGATCAAATCGATAAATTGCCCGTCTCAATAGAAGCTGATCCCCGCCTGAACGCAATTATTCAGCAAAAAGAGATTAAGTTATTTGACAATGATGATATTGAGCGTCAGTTTGTTTTTGTAGATGATAATATGTCTCCATATCAATTGCAGTTATTTGACTCTCCAGCTCAACATTATAACGACCGAGCCTGGGCGGCGTGTAAGGTTGATCATTTTATAGTGCCAATGTATCCTAAAATGTATTTGGACGCTGTTCAGGCCAAAGAGCATATAAAAACGCTATTATTAAAAAGAGAATACCCAATTCAAAAAGGTACAGAAATATTTATAAGGGTATTTATGACTTCTAGTCGGTCATATAAAGATTCTCTGGTTCGGGATACGAGTTTTCAACCAGATATTAAAGAGATTATTCTGGAAATACTAATGCCCAAATTTATTTGGGTAGGGGAGATTTCCGATAAGTCAGATGTAAAACAAAATTAGCACATGGACTTTTTATTCTTGACGCAACGGAGCCTAACATAGAAAGTTATAAAGCTTTAATCTTTGGAGGATATAAAGAGTTGTTTTGTTATCCCGATTCTCAAAGCAGAGAATTGGTAAAGAATGATTTATCTTTAGGAAAGTTTAATATTTATACAAGAAATTTAAATGGATTTTAATAATGACTATTCGCATAAATAAAACAGCGCAAATCATAGCACGTCTGAAAGAAAATGGACAATCTTATATAGAGAGCGGTCCGGAGGCATCTGCAATAAGAGAATTTATCAATGAACAGGCGAGAAAGGTAAGGAGAGATATTAAAAGGAAGGAACGGTTGTCTGAAATCAGTGCCGCCAAGGTTATACTAAACGCATAACTATAATCTTATAAACAGCAAAAGCCGCCACGGAAGAGGCGGCTTTTGCTGTTTACAGCTATATTGGAATACCTTACTCCCCAATTCCCTTTTCGTCCTTCGAAAATCCTCATTCGTGTATTTCAATTCTCTCATCCCGCTCCCTGCACTAAGTTTGTTTCATCGTCGTTATGTGCGGAAGGCTGACAGGATTAACCCGACTATATGAAATACAAAGCCCTCTATGTAATCATCATAACCCTATACTATCAGGCAACTAAAGCGCAGCAGGCTGATACATTACGCAGACACGATCTGCAGGCCTTTACAGTGAATGCCGCTGCTCCTGTAGTGACAATGAAAACAGGGAAAATATCATTAAATATCGCAGACAGTAAAATCGCTGCCGGCGGAGATGCACTACAGGTATTGACATTAGCACCCGGTGTAGTTGAAAGAGGAAATGGACAATATGAGCTGTATGGGAAAAAGGTAACGGTATTGGTAGATGGCAAGGATAGCCGCTTATCCGGGGATGCGTTGAAGGGATGGTTGAGCGCAATGCCGGCCGGAAGTATAGAGAGACTAGAACTGATCACAAACCCTTCTGCCCGCTATGATGCCGCAGGTGCAGCCGTGATAAATATTATAACCGTAAAAAATAAACGATACGGACTGAATGGGGTACTGACTGCCGGAACAGGAATGGGGAGATATGGCAGATATAACGGCGGACTGGCACTGAACTACCGCAATGAAAAGATGAATGTATATGGTAGTTATGATTATTTGTATAATAAGCAGTACTATGATTTATGCTCAGACCGCTATGCTGACAATAAAACAACGATTGCGCAAAATAGTTACGAAACAAGGGTACGTTATAATCATTCTTTTAAAGGAGGAATAGATTTTGATGTTAATAAGCGCAGCAGCGCCGGAATTATGTTCAAAGGCCTGCTGATCTACAGAGATCGTGTAATGGATACACGATCAGAAAAAGAGGATGCATTATCTGTTGTAGCCACCACTGGTCATCTTCGTGTGTTAAATCCTGCTGTGAACGCCTGGTATAAAATAAATCTGGATACCGCAGGCAAACAGCTAACTGTGAATGCCGACTATTTTAACTACAACAAAGCGTGGAAGGATGACTACACTACAACGTATTTCCAAACAAACAATCGCACTTTACAAAATCCCTGGCTGCTAAGAGATAATTCACCATCAGACAATACAATTCAGTCGCTGGCGTTGGATTATTCACAGCCACTCCAAAAAGGAAAACTCGAAGCAGGCGTTAAAACAACTGCCACGCTTACAGATAATAATGTACTATGGGAACAACAAACCGGAAAAACATGGCAGATAGATAGTGGAAAAACAAACCACTTTATTTACAGGGAAAATATTCATGCAGGATACCTCGATTACCAGCGTACTATCAGACAATGGGAACTGAGAGCCGGACTGCGCGCGGAATACGCCACCATGCAGGGTGAATCTGTAACAATGCGCCAGATCAGTAAACGTAGTCAGTTTAATATTTTTCCATCATTTTCATTGGTGTATGGTCAGAGCGGCAATCATCAGTATGGTTTTGCTTACAGAAAAAATATCGAGCGTTTCAGCTTCAGTATTGTCAATCCGTTCCTGACTTATGTCAGCCAGTATTTTTACTATCAGGGCAATCCTGATATCAGGCCTTCTATTGGTCATACATTCGAACTATCATATACTTATCGTAATGAATTGTTTGCCACACTGAGCTACCAACACTATACACAGGTACTCACAGACGTATACAGAAAAGATACAGGCAATGTGGTGATCAGTACTTTCGCCAATCTGAAAGGAGCAGCCACTGCAAGTGCAAGCCTCAGCTGGTCAAAAGGATTGCTGGGTAACAAATGGCAGACAACCACTGCAGCAACACTTACATATACAAGCTATGCTGAACTCAATAATGCCGGTGCAGGAGTGTATGCCAGCTCTGCAAATACATTTACACTGCCGGGTGGATTTGCAGGAGAGTTGAGCGCTAACTGGTATTCGCCTGTACGATGGGCCACATACCGTATGAAAGCCCGTTATACAGTGAATGCAGGGATCAGCAAAAGTATATTACATAAAGCAGGGAGATTAACATTTAACGTAACAGACATCTTCAATACATTCAATGCCGCATACGATGTGGCCTCTTTCGGAGTCATCGCGACACATGTCGATAAAATAGAGTCACATTTTATTAAGCTGGTATTCAGTTACAAGTTCGGGAACCAGCAAGTCAAAGCAGCCGTAAACCGTAAAACAGGTATCGAAAAAGAGCTGCGTAGAATCGGTGGATGATTCCACACCCTGATACAGCGGAAGCCGAAAAGCTGCAGAACAGAGTAGGCACCAACAAACATACCAGCGAGTAAAACCCAATCTGATTATGAGCACTCCTTACTCTTTTGATAATCGCCTTGTACTAAGAACGCCCAGATTCCCGTTAATGCAAATTCCTACGAATGATCAACTGCCAGCTTTACTGCATGATAACGCATTCCTCGAAGCAATCTATCTGGCTTCACCTGTGTTATACAGCGAATGTATCAAATGGAGAGAAGGAGGTATCACCAATAAAAAAGATATTGATAAACTGACCCGCTCACTCACAAAGTATGTGATCCGTATGAGCAGACGTTGTACACCATTCGGATTATTCTCCGGTTGCGCCGTAACAGAGTGGAGTGAAAACCCTACCGCCGTGACTGTCAGCAGCAGCAGCTTTAGCCGCCATACCCGTTTGGATATGCACTATCTCTGCGCACTTTCACAACAGTTGGCTAACATGTCCGGTGTGAAAGAACACCTGCTTTATATGCCCAATAGCAGCGTATATACAATCGGCGATGAATTGCGCTATGCAGAGTTTCTGTATGTAGGCGGTATGCGCCTGCATCAGATCAGTGCCGTAAGCGCCTCCGAATACCTTGATAAAGTAGTGAGTGCCGCCTATAATGGTGCAACGATCAGCCAACTGTGTAACTGGCTGGCAGACGATAATATCGCGGAAGAAGATGCCCGGATCTTCATAGATGAACTGATAGAAGCACAGATCCTCGTAAGTGAAATAGAACCTGCCATCACCGGAAAAGAATTTTTACAACAGGTGATTGAAGTGCTGGAAAGAATTGCACTGAAGGATCCGGCTGTAGTAAAAGACCTGCTCACCGTATTAAGCAAAGTAGCAATCCTGTTACAACAACTGGATGCTGCTGCTACCAATAGTGTTGAACGTTATCGCGAGATCATGCAGTTGCTCGATATGTTAGGTGTGGCTTACGACGAAAGCAAACTGTTCCAGACAGATGTGGTGAAACATGTAGCTGGTAATGGTATCAATATAACTGTACAGGATCAGTTGCAGAATGCACTGACCGTCATGAATAAGCTCAGCGAATACAGAGCCAATCCGCATCTGGAAACATTCATGCAACGCTTCCGGGAACGTTACGAAGAACAGGAAATGCCCCTGCTGGAAGTACTGGACGGAGAGACCGGTATCGGTTATGTAGAGAACAGCAGTACGAATATCGCCCCGCTGCTGGATGATATTAGTCTGCCCGGCAAAATGAATGAAGTACGTTTTTCATGGGGTGGCCTCGAACAACTGCTGAGTGGCAAACTGGTCGATATGTATGCAGAAGGCCGTCAGTCTATTGAAATTAATGAAGAAGACGTGGAAGACTTCACCGCCAACTGGAATGACCTGCCGCCTTCCTTCTCCGTAATGTTCAGGATTGTAGATGAGAAGGACAATGCCATCTATCTGGAAAGTGCCGGTGGTTCCAGTGCTGCAAATCTGCTCGGGCGTTTTGCCTATGCAGATAATGCCATCAATAAACTGGTATGTGATATTACCGGAAAGGAACAGGCCATGGATCCTGAGGTTATATATGCAGAGATCATCCACCTGCCTGAAAGCCGTACCGGTAATATCTTATTGCATCCCGTGTTCAGAGGATATGAGATTCCTTATCTGGCGAAATCATCTCTGGATAAAGAGCAACAAATCGATTTACAGGACCTCTACATTTCCGTTCGCAATAACCGGGTGGTAATGCGCTCCCGTCGTCTGGGAAAACAGATCATCCCACGACTGAGCACCGCGCATAATTATACCAACAACTCTCTGCCTGTATATCGCTTCCTGTGCGATTTACAATTGCAGGATAAAAGAGGTGGTATGTCCTTTCACTGGGGCGCACTGGAATCCAAATACCGTTTCTTCCCGAGAGTAACCTGCCGGAACACGATCCTGCATCTTGCCAGATGGACGTTCTCACAAAAGGATATAACACAGCTGCTGAACCTGAACGGGGAAGAGCTGAGTGTAGAACTGCAACAGTTCAGAGAACGCTGGAAACTGCCGCAGATAGTAGTACTGGCTGATGGTGATAACGAACTGATGATCGATTTCTCCTGTCAGAGCATGGTCAGTGCCTGGCTGAGTTCTGTAAAAGGCAGACAGACGTTTGATCTGCGTGAATCCCTGAATAATCATTTACGCATCACCGATGAAAACGGACAACCTTTTGTCAACCAGTTGGTAGCAACCCTTGGAAAGAATACAGCTTCTTATGCGCATCTCAGAACCACCGCACCCCAACAAATGGTAAGTGAGCCTGCACAGCGCGATTTTACCCCCGGGAGCGATTGGTTGTATTATAAACTGTATTGTGGCGTAAAATCAGCCGATAAGATCCTTTTAAACGCACTCAGACCCCTTGGAGCAGAACTGATAGATGAGGGGCTGACCGATAAATGGTTCTTTGTAAGATTTAATGACCCTGATTTTCATCTGCGTGTACGCTTCCATCTTACTGATGTAAGTAAAATAGGAGAGGTGACGGCGAAGATACATGCCAGTCTGCAACCATTTACTGCGGCAGGCTACATCTGGAAAGTACAGCTGGATACCTATTCCCGTGAGATCACCCGTTATGGTGCAAATACCATCGAACAGGCAGAAACCCTGTTCTATCATGATAGCGTAGCCTTCGCAGAACTATTACACAATACCTGGGGAGACCAGAGGGAAGAGATCAGATGGCTTTGGAGCCTCCGGGCCGTGGATGAGCTGCTGGACTGTTTTATGTTCTCCCTGCATGATAAACATGAGCTGCTGAGTGGCCTGCGGGATGATTTCCGGAAGGAATTTAGCTGGAGCAAGGAAATGAAGCAACAGCTGGATAATAAATACAGGAATAACAGACAAACCATTGCCAGCTTTATGGAACGGAATGCCAGTCAGTCGGATAGTCTGCAGCCGCTGATGAAGATCCTCCGGGAAAAGTCCCTGAATATTGCCGGTGTGGCTCATGATATTCTGATGCTGGAAAGTGCCGGTAAACTGGAAATATCTATCAGAGACCTGTTACGCAGTTACATTCATATGATGATCAACCGCACTACGATTACCTATTCCCGTAAGCAGGAAATGGTGATGTACGACTTTCTGGCCCGTTATTATCAGTCTGCTTTGGCCCGTAAAAAGACTATTGTCTGGGAGGAATAATCCCGCTGATACCGGAAAAAGAAACAGAAACCGACCGCATTAAGCAGTTTGGTACTTAGAATCGGCCGTTTCGTGTAGCATTTTTCCGGAGGAGGCGCTTACAAGGTAATTTTATTATACAATCAGAAACACGCACGAATCTTAATATTTCAAACCTTACCGCAGCACTATTTCTTAACTGCTAAACCTTAAACAAAATGGAACACACTACAGACAAAAAAGAGCAAATGCTGAAACTGAACAAGGTAACTGTTATCAAGCTGAACGCTGAAAAAATGAACAACCTTTGGGGAGGTGGCGGAATTATTTTGAATACTACAGACGTTTCCGGTCGTCCACAGTGCGACACCAGAGAAACGGCTATGCTGACACTCTGATAGTTTCAGGGACTGTCGTCCAAAAATTGTTTACGGGAAACTCACATATCAGTGCCCCTTGCTAATAACTCCGGGCCTCGTACTAGTGAGATTCCCGTATTTTTTTTATCTTAAAGGAGTATAAATGGGTAACCGAGTATTAACCAAGTATCTAGTCGCTATCTGCTTTTGTTTGTTTGCCAGACAGTTAAATGCCCAGAACTGTGGTTGTATAGATAATTTTAATCATATGGTGTCGAAGGTGGAAAAGAATTACGCCGGGTATGCCGATAAAGTGACCCAGGTCAACCATTCCCTGTTTGTACACTATACCGATAGTCTTGGCCAGATAGCTGCCCGGACAGATGAACGTAATTGCGTGACGGTATTAAGAAGCTGGATAAAGTACTTTAACGATCGCCATATGACCCTCGCCATCAAGGGCGATAATCCCGGCGACAGCATCCGTATCAGAGCGCTTTTTTCAAATGCAGAGACACAACCCATTTCCCGGGACCAGTTCATGCGTTATCTGGACACCCAGAAAGACAAACTGGATTCACTGGAAGGAATATGGCAAAATGAAGACGACGCCTATCAGATTGCCTTCATCCGGGACAGAAAAAAGAAGGGGCAGGAGTTTGTGGGGATTATACTGAGGGCGGATAGTGTGTTCTGGCTACCCGGACAGGTAAAAGCCCGGGTCAGTAAACACGGAACGACTTACAGAATGCGGTATTTCTATAATAAATATCATGATACCATTACGCCCATACTGGCATTGGCCCGGCACACCCTTAATGCAGGAGTGGCCGGCATCTGGCGTAAAGTATACCCGGGAGACAACAGCGGTGAAGTGTCAAGAGGCCATTATTATGATCCGTTTTTCCGTACTCTGGATGAACAAACCTGCCTGTTGGTAATGCCAAGTTTCAGTTTATTGGCAAAGCCTCTGATCGACAGCCTTATTGAAAAGAACCGGGCGGTTATCAGTCAGATCAGACACCTGATCGTGGATCTCAGGAATAATACCGGCGGATCAGTACTCTGCTTCCAGAAACTGCTGCCATATCTGTATACCAATCCTATTATCACAAAAGGACAGTCTGTGATGGCTACCGAAGATAATATTAATGACCTGTACTCCATTACAGACTACCCCAACATTTCTGACAGCATGGAAACGATTTTCAAAAACGAATTGAAAGAACTACAGGCCAACAAGGGGGGCATGTATAAACTCTGGAAAGACGACACACTCACTATGCCAACAGTGTTACCTTATCCGAAAACGATCTCCTTTATTGTGAATGAAAGCAGTGCCAGTGCCGCAGAGATCCTGTTGCTGAAAGCAAAGCAAAGCAAAAAGGTGAAACTCTACGGACGGCACAGTATGGGCGCCATCGATTATCTCGATGTGGCTTCCACAACAATGCCCTGCCAATTGTATACCCTGCGTTATGCTACTTCCCGGACCAACAGATTGCCGGAAGAGCCGCTGGATAACAAAGGCATTGTACCTGATGTAGAAATTCCCGATAATGTTGTAGATTGGGTAGAGTTTGTCAGAACTAAATAACCCTTATATGATGCATTTCCAGATAAACAGGAAATACAGGGTAGTGTTACTCCACATAGGGGCCTGGTTGCTATACATCGCATTTGGCACGCTGAATAAGATCTACGTTACCCATACAGACGCGCTTGACCTTGCAGACGTCGTACTTACACAGCTGCCCGGCATTTATGTTTTCTATGGTAGCATTTACGTTTACCTGAAGCTACTGTCAGCAAGGAAACAGAAATACCTGTTGCTGCTGGCAGCAGAGATGATGCTTTTTATTACCTACCTGCTGCTTTTTGCATTTATAGGTGACGTTATCTTTCCGATGATGCTGCCCAATGTAGAAGTACCGCCTTTTGAGCTGAGCAGTTTTGTCGTTGCAGGTTTATGGACTTTTATCAGATATTCCTTTTTTGCTTTCGGATATTATTTCGCTGCAAGGCTCATTACAAAAGAAAAAGAGCTGAGAGAAAGCGAACTGAAAAAGATGCAGGCAGAAAGAGGAAAACTGGAAGCCGAGTACGCCTTCCTGAGAGCGCAGATCAATCCGCATTTTCTGCATAATACCCTGAACTTCTTCTATGCGAAATCATTGGGATGTTCCAGAGAACTGGCAGAAGGCATTGTCACACTCTGTGAAATTATGCGCTACTCGCTGAACAGTGGTGAAGACGAGAGCGGAATGGTGCCACTTTCCAAAGAAGTGGAACACCTGCAAAACGTTATTAAGATCAATCAACTCCGCTTTAGTAACCGTCTGCAGGTACAATTTGATGTTACCGGCAATATCGGTTACCTCCGCATCATCCCGCTGGTACTTATCACACTGGTGGAGAATGCATTTAAACACGGAGATCTTAATAATCCGGATCACCCGGTGATCTTTCGGTTGACGGTAAGTGAGGATGGCAGAATGGTACACTTTTCCACCCATAATAAAAAGAAAAGCGGCCCCAAAGAGTTGTCACACGGTATTGGTATGGACAATATCCGTAAAAGGCTCTCGGCAGTATATAAAGACAAATACCTGCTCGAAATAAAAGATGAAGACAATACATACACCGTGTCATTGGCTATTCATCCGGGAACTGAGCAGGCCGCAGCCCTAAAAGCTGTTTCGACTGCAGATAAAGCTGGTGCCGTAGACGGCTATGCCGGTTATGCCAATTATAATCTCCTCATTGATAATCCGTAAACCCTCGTATTATGATTAACTGTTTAGTAGTAGACGATGAACAGCATGCCATTGACGTATTAACACATCATATCAGTCAGATACCGTTTTTGCAGCTGGTAACATCAACTACTAACGCCATTGAAGCCCTGCAGATCGTAAACATGCAGAAGATTGACCTGGTGTTTCTGGATATCCAGATGCCTGAAATGTCAGGACTGGATTTTGCGAAAACCATACAGGGAAAAAGTAAAGTGATCCTGACTACCGCATACAGCGAATTTGCGGCGGAAGGCTTTGATCTGGAGGTAGTGGACTACCTGCTGAAGCCTATTCCAATGCCCCGTTTCCTGAAGGCCGTACAGCGGGTATTGAACATGGTCACCTCTTCAGTGGCGGCAACCCCGGTAGAAGATGCGTCTTCTATTGAAAACGACTACATTTTCCTGAAAACGGAATTTAAAGGCAAAATGCTGAAGGTGAATCTCAAAGATATTGACTACATAGAAGGGATGAAAAACTATGTGGCCATTCATCATGCCGGTCAAAAAACAATGGCCCTGCTCAATATGAAAGATCTTGAAAGCAGACTGCCCAAAAAGCACTTTTACCGGGTGCACAAGTCATTTATCGTGTCTTTAAGCAAGATTATTGCCATCGAAGGTAGTATGGTTGTATTGAAGGATGTAAAGGCTGAAATCCTGCTGGGAGACACTTATAAGTCAGGTTTTTACGACATCATGAAAGACAAGCTGATGGGCTGAAATGTACGTACCTTGAATCAGCCCTTTGGTGTAGTAAATTACCCTTTGGCGGTGTAGAAAGGTAAATTTGTTGCAGATAAAGATTAAGGAACAATGCAACAAATCGCCCAGAAACATCTTAACAAATTAAATCTCCTCCTGGAAAATTATCGTACTACAAACGATACTTTCCTGAAAGGGAAACTGGGTCTGATCTATTATTATTCCCACCTTTATAAAGTTACTGAAGCGCCCGCATTGAAATGCAAGACGGAAGATCTCATCGGAGAAGTCTTTGCAAATATCAATGCGGGCGTTCCCGCTTTAATGGGCGCCTCACTCAGTAGTGGGGCCGCCGGTTTTGGTTATGCCCTGAACGCAATGTCCCTACAGGGATTCCTGCAGTTCGAAGTAAACGACGAACTGGAAAGTCTCGATGAATTCCTGTACAGATCCGCCCTCGACCTTATTGCCGCAGATAATTTCGACTTTCTGCATGGCGCCCTGGGCGTGGTACATTATTTCACAGAAAGAATGCATACCAGTCCGCAGGTAGCCGTATACCTTGATAATCTGATTGAAAAGATCTGCCTGAACGCCGTAGAAGAAGATGGTGGATACTGGTTTAAAAACAGCCAGATCAAAATTGACGGCGAAGACGTGATCAGTTTCGGTCTGTCACATGGTCAATGCGGCATATTGCTGATATTACTCAACGCGTATGCGCATTCTGTACACAAAGAGCTGATCAGAAAAATAATTACTGGCGGCATACACTTTATACTCAAGCATAAAATAGACATAGACTTCTCTCTTAACGAATATTCGTTTTTCCCTTTCATCATGAAATCAGACGCCCGTGAAATATCTGCTCCCAACAGAATGGGATGGTGTTACGGTGATCTGAACGAGGTGTTATTACTGTATCGCGCAGGTAAACTGTTCAATGACGATAACCTCCTCATGCTGGCAGACCTTATCGGTGTGCAGAGTATGATGCGCACGGATGAAAATGCGACAATGGTTATTTCCTCCGGATTTTGCCATGGCGCCGCAGGTCTCGCACAGTTTTGTAAAACACTGTACGATGAAAGAGGACTGGATCAATATCGTAAAGGATATGAGTACTGGATCGAACGTACGATTATTCTGCTGGAAGAAGAACTACCCCAGCATATTTATGCAGGTAAAGAAGGAGATGTGTTGGAAGGCGCTATAGGCGTAGCTTTCACGCTGCTCTCTTACGTATCTGAACATGAGTTGAACTGGAGTAAAGCGTTTTTATTATGAATAATGAGTAGTTTGTACTTAGAATGAGCTTGTTCGTGTAACAACTTTGAGAAGAGGAAAAAATCATTCTAAGTTTGTATCATCAGAGAAATGAAATGATCTCACCACTCCTGATCATCCATCTCTCTTCCTAAAATTCAATCGGGGACTCTTTGTAGCGATAGCTATGCCCCAGACCCTTCATTTTTCGTAGAACATTCACATTGGGACACTTTGTAGCGATAGCTATGTCCCATACCCTTCATTTTCTTTTCAACATACAGATCGGGACTATTCGTAGCGATAGCTATGTCCTGTACCCGCTGTTTCCTTTAAAAATTCAATTTGGGACTGTTTGTAGCGATAGCTGTGCCCCGCCGGTAATAACAATATAAAAACCGTAAACCCAGGGGAATTTCTGTTAACCGAACTAGCAATCTGTATCAATTTCTTAAATGACCTCTTTAAACCGCATTGTATGTCCAAATTTAACGTTGGTTGGTATCTCCTTTATACAAGACCCCGGCAGGAAGCCAGAGTAGCTAAGGAAATGGCGGATAAAAACATACAGATATACCTGCCCTATACAACAGTAAGAAGAAGATGGACCGACAGGATCAAAGTACTGGAAGTACCACTGTTTCCCTCATACGTATTTGTGCGCCTCACCAATATGCACGAATTCTACTACGGATCAAATCTGGAAAGCGCCTGCAGTTATGTGCGCTTCGGCAATGAAGTAGCACGTGTAAGTGACGCGGCTGTTGAAGCTGTAAGGACCATCGCCAAAGCAGGTAATAACCTTGAAGTATCCAGCGAACGCTTTACACCCGGCCAACAGATGACAATTAAAGAAGGTCCGCTTTGTGGTCTGAATTGCGAAGTGATACAATACAAAGGAAAAGATAAAATACTTGTACGTGTACATATGCTGCAAAGAAGCATCATCGCTGATATGCCGGCCAACGTACTGATCCCGTTTGAAGAACAGCAACAATTATAATAAACAATAACCTAATTATACTTTAAGGATATGTCTTTCAGCAGCATCAATTCCCTGATTGAAATATTGTTCGATAGTAGTGCCGGAAAAAGTACAGGTATTACTTTTATCGCCGGTCAGGATAAAGAGGAATTCCTGTCTTATAAAGAACTGAAAGCGCAGGCCGAATTTGTATTGTACAACCTGCACAATGCAGGTTTACAGGCAGGGGATGAACTGATCATACAGTTAGAGGATAACAAATCCTTCCTGCTTATATTCTGGGCCTGCCTCATTGGTAAGATCATTCCGGTGCCGCTTTCTTTCGGCGGACAGGAAGAATATAAACACAAGCTGTTTGCCGTATGGCGCACACTCAGACACCCCTTTCTGATCACAACTGCTGATCAGCTGAAAAGGATGGCTGAATTTGCTGATGATCAGGCCGGCGCCGATACCTATGCAGCCATGGTAGCTGCCTGTGTACCGCCTGATGCGATTACTGTACGTGAACAGCGTGCAGCTGAACTGCCTGTTGTTAACAGAAAAGACATTGCCTATATTCAATATTCTTCCGGCTCTACAGGTAATCCCAAAGGTGTAATACTGACCCACGAAAATCTTTTATACAACGCACGCGATATCGTTATGCGTTCCGGCACCACAGCGCAGGACAGAAGTCTGAGCTGGATGCCCCTGACGCATGATATGGGCATGATCTGTTTTCACCTGTCATCTCTTTTTGCAGGTATCGATCAGTATCTGTTGCCAACGCCACTCTTCATCAGAAGACCCTCTCTGTGGTTATCCAAAGCGGCTCAGCACAAGATATCACAGCTGTATTCCCCTAACTTCGGTTACCAGTATTTTCTGGCTGCTTTCTCAAGGGAAGAAGCCACCAGTATTGGTATGGACCTTTCTTCCATCAGGATCATCTACAACGGTGCAGAACCGATAGACGCTGCTATCTGCCGTAACTTCCAGCATACACTGGCGCCTTATGGTCTGCCGGAAAGAGTATGTTATCCCGGTTATGGACTGGCAGAAGCTTCCGTAGCTGTTACATTACCTATACCGGGTGATGAACTCACTGTTTATTATCTCGACAGAGAAAATCTCAGTGTTGGTAATCAGGTGCGCGAGCTGGATCCACACGATAAAAGTGCTGTTAGTTTTGTTGAAGTAGGATTACCCATAGATCATTGTAATATAAGAATCGCCGGTCCTAAAGATGAATGGCTCGGTGATGACACTGTCGGTAATATCCAGATTAAAGGTCTGAATGTGACAGCCGGTTATTACATGCAGGAAGATGTTACCCGTCAGCTGTATACAAAGGATGGCTGGCTGCGTACCGGTGATATTGGCTTTGTACATAACAGAAGACTCGTGATCACCGGTCGTGCAAAGAATATGATGATCGTAAATGGTCAGAATTATTATCCACACGATATAGAAAGAGTTGTACAGACCATTCCCGGTATGGAACTGGGAAAGGTGGTGGCATGCGCTATTAAACAGGCTGACGAGAAGAATGACGCATTGGTTTTGTTCATCCTGCATAAAGGAGGACTGGAAGCATTCGCAGAACTGGCAGCTGCCGCTCAGAAAAGAATACTGGAAGCAACCGGTCTTGGTGTGGAAAGTTTTATACCTATTAAGAAAGTACCTAAAACCACAAGCGGTAAAGTACAGCACTTCCGTCTGATAGAACAGTTCCGCTCCGGTCACTGGGATGAGACACTGGAAGCATTAAAAGCACTGAGCACACCTGCACCGGTTGCCGGTGGTGCAACAGCGGCAATGATTACCGCAGCATGGCAGGAAGTAAGCGGCCAGCAGCTGACGGATAATCATCAGTCTATGCTGGAAGCCAGTCTGAATAGTCTGCTGATCATGCGCTTTATCGCCATTGTCAGCGAAAAGCTGTCCAGAAAACTGACAATTAAAGACTTTTTCGAACACCCTACTGTTGCAGCATTGGAAGCATTCCTGCATGCTGCTCCTCAGCAGGAAATAAATACCTGTCTGTTACCATACGGAGAGCAGGATGCACACACCGTTACCCTGACCCAGCAACGCTTCTTTATGATGGAAATGTTGCAGCCGGATAATAGTCCACTGAATATTTCCTACACACTGCTGGTAGAAGACGATATCAGCCCTGATGTACTGGAAGCTGCATCCGCAGAACTGGCCCGCAGACACGATGTGTTACGTTCCTTCTTCCGTCTTACAGATGCAGGTCCCCGCCAGTATTTTAACAGAGACGCTTCCGTTAGCTTTCTATACAATGATCTGTCAGCAGCCGGCAACCCGCTGGCTGCTTCACAGGATGCATGTAAGGCTTTCAGCCGCATGCCTTTTGACCTTGAAAGTGCCCCTCTGTGGCGTATCGGTCTGTTTAAAGTAGCACCCGGCAAGAGTATGGTATGCGTGGTGATGCACCACATTATCAGCGATGGCTGGACATTGTTGCTGATCAAAAATGAACTGGCCGCTATTTACAGAATGCTGTTAGGTGAGCAGGTATTACTGCCACAGGCAACCGCTTTCAGGGAATATACCAACTGGTATGCATCGTGGTTGTTAGGCAAACAGTATCTGGCAGATAAACAATACTGGTTACAGGAATATGCAGGTTTTGAACAGACCGCCTTATTTCAGTTACCACAGGCAACGGAGCAGCATGGAAAAGACTTCTCCGCCAGCCGTATCTCTTTCGGACTGGATGCAGCTACTTATGCTCAACTACAGGCGTATTGCAAAGAACAACAGGTGTCTGTATTCGCAGCTCTGATTACTTTGATCAGTGCATGGTTGTATAAATTCACTGGTCGCACAGACATTGCCATTGGTACAGATAGCAGCGGCAGACTGTCAGCCGGACTGGAAGGTATTGCCGGTTGCTTTATCAATACCATGGTGATCAGAAATCGTTTTGCAGCAGATAATAGCCTTGGATGGCTGCTGTCTTATACCGCAGGAAAGATATTCGATGCCTTTGAACATCAGCTGTATCCGGCTGATATGAAACAGGAAAGTACAATAGAAACACCGGCAATGGACGTGCTGGTACTATTCCAGAACTTTGGCCTGACCACTTACGATAACTTTGGTAATGTAAAAGCACAACTGGTAGATTTACCTGCAGAGACTTCACTGGCTGCATTATCTTTTGAATTCATTGAAGACGCCTCTTCACTGACCTGCCATATTGATTTCAGGACAGCTTTATTCTCCCGTTCTCAGGCGGCGTGGTGGCCTGGTCATTTCAGAATGCTTTTGAAAGCATTACTGGAAACACCGGCTACAAGACTGAACAGCCTGCAAATACTGGCTCCGGAAGAAAAAGTGCTGCTGGCCAAACGTCATAATGATCTTTATTACTCTCATATCTATGTAGAGAATGATATCATCAGACGCTTTGAGCGCATGGCCCTGCAAACACCGCAAGCCACCGCTGTATTATTTGAAGGGAAATACATTTCTTATGAAGAACTGAATGCGCAGGTAAATAAATGGGCGTATTTCCTGAAGGCAACACATGGTATTGGCTATGGTGACAGAGTGGGTATTTGTCTGCCGCGTTCTGACAAATCACTGATCGCTATACTGGCGATATTAAAAACAGGCGCTTCTTATGTGCCACTGGAACAGGAATATCCTACCAATCGTCTGCAGTTCATGATTGCAGACAGTGGTGTGCAATTATTGCTGACAGATGCCGCCTGTGAACATGATTTCAGTACCAGTCATGCAACGCAACTGGTATGGGAGGAGGTATCGGCTCAACTGACCGATTATCCGACTGATAACCATGGTACGATTGTACGTGATACAGATGAAGCATATGTGATCTATACTTCCGGTACCACCGGACGTCCTAAAGGCGTATCTGTGAACAGACTGGCCTTATATGACTACGCACAGACTGTCGTGGTGTATTTCGGTATCACAGATACAGATATCGTTATACAGCAATCCGCACTGTCTTTTGATACACTGCTGGAAGAGGTATTCCCTGCACTTTGTCAGGGTGCTGCTATACATATTTTAAGAGATGGTGGCCGCGATATCGAAGCGATCCTGTATGCGATTGACACCGGTAAAGCGACCATACTCAGCACCACGCCTGCTGTAATCGCAGAACTGAACAGATATGCAGGTGTAATGGCAGGATTGAGAGTCCTGATAAGCGGTGGTGAAGTACTGAAATATACACAGATAGACCAGTTGATGAAAGAAGGCGTAAACATTTATAATACTTACGGTCCTTCAGAAACTACTGTTTGTGCCTGTTATCATAAGGTAGTACCGGGAACAGGTAATATCCCTGTTGGCCGTGCTATCCGCAACAGAAAGTATACTTACTGGATGAAAATAAATGTCTGGTGCCCGCTGGTGCCATAGGTGAAATTTATATCGGTGGTCTGGGTGTGGCAGATAAATATGTAAATCAGCCTGACCTGACTGCACAAAGTTTCTCTGAAGATATCATCAGCCGGTTCGGTAAAATGTATCGTACCGGAGATCTTGGCCGCTGGAGAGAAGATGGTACACTGGAATTCCTCGGTCGTAAAGATCAGCAGGTAAAGATCAATGGCTACCGTATTGAAACCGGAGAGATCGAAGCACAGCTGGCAGAACACCCTGCTGTGGGTGAGGTAGCAGTAGTGGCCCGTAAGAATGGTGCCGGTAAAGACATGCTGGTTTGCTATTATACTGTACAGGGAAATATAGCCCTTCCCGTATTGAAAGCTTTTGTCAAAGAACGTCTGCCGTTCTATATGGTCCCTGCTGCATGGGTACAAATAGATACTTTGCCCCTGACAGGTAACGGAAAAGTGGACCGTAAAGCACTGGCTGCATTAGTTGTAGATACCAGCGATAGCACTCTGCCGGATGTATTACCGGATAACGAATGGGAAGCTACCTTACTCGAAGGATGGAGCAATATCCTTGGTACACGGTAATAGCATTACCGCTAATTTCTTTGAACAGGGAGGTAATTCCCTGATAGCAACCCGTCTGATATATGGATAGAGAAACAGTTTGCAGTACGTCTGACCTTGC